>NZ_JARESN010000007.1:0-355314 GCF_046054045.1 Paraburkholderia sp. RL17-368-BIF-A | reverse complement strand
TGGCTCCGGTGGCTTCTGCGCGCTCGGTGGATTTGGTGCCGCCGGTGGGTCCAGCTTGGACGGATGCGCCGGTGCTCGCCGACGCATTGCCTTTCGCACAAGCTGCCGTTTCGCCGGATGCTTGCGCAACCGAGACAACACATCCTTCAGAAGCCGCGCGGCGCGCGCCTCGCGCGCTATTCCCGCCGCGGTGGGCGCTCGCGGGCGGCGTCTGCGCTGTGAGCGGCGCGGCACTGCTTACGTGGATGGCCGCCCATGACGGCGCCTCGCATCCGCGCAACGGTCACGACATGAAATCCGCGGAAGGAGCCGTTGCCGTCCCCAACACGATGGCTGCGCAAACTCCGTTGCGCCGCGGCGCCGACAGTTCCAACAAGACCCACGAAGCCGTGCGCGCGAAGCCCGCGAGTGCAGCTTCCGCGACGCAGCTTGCGCACGCCGCGTCGGTGCCGGAAGCGGGCCGAGGCATTGTCGTCGGCGCGACCGCTGGACGCCCGGAAACAGCAAAGCCTATCGAGCGGCGCATGTCAGCAGACAGGTCGATCACACGCGCACGCGACCAGCTTGCTGCAAGGAAAGACGGTCGTCATGTGGACATGCAACGGCATCTTGCAGATGGCGCCGCGGTGAGCCATCGGCGGTATGCAGCCGTCGACGCGTCGAGCATCGCAGCGCAAGCGACCGCGCCGCGAACGATCGTCAAGCCGTCCGTTGCGGGTGCATACTCACCGCTTCGGCCGGCGCGGTTGGGCACGCACGATTACGCGTCGATGGACATTAGCGCGGGCGTCGGTAGCAGCGGTCGCGCGCAAGCGGCGCAAATGGCGCAGTCGGCGCAATGGTCGCAAGTAGCGGAAGAAGTCCAACAGGCCCGAGACGCCGAACGCCGCCGAGACGCTCAAGACGCGCAACCCATAGAAAAAGCGCAACGGGGGAAACCGGCGCAACAAACGCAGCAGGCCAAACCAGTGCAACCTGCGCAACAGGCGAAGCCGGCGCAGGACGCCCAACAGGCCCAAGACGCTCAGCACCCGCGAGACGCCCAGGACGCACAACGCATCCAACAAGCGCAGCAGGCGAAACCGATCCAGCAAGCGCAGGAGCCGAAACCGGCGCAGCCTGCGCAACAAGCGAAACCGGCGCAACAAGCGCAACAACCCCAACCACCCTCATCCGCGAATCCATCGCCGAACACCAGCCCGCAATGGATAAACCGACTCTCGCAGCGCCGCGTGACCGAAGTCCCCGACCAATTCACTCGATAGCCCTGCAACGCGCGCCATAAAAAAACCCGGCTATCCAAGCCGGGTTTTTTCGCACTCCAACCGCGCCTTTACTTCTGGCCTGGCAGACCCATCTCCATCTGCCGTTGCAATAGCATGACCTGCCCTTGCACCTGCCGCAGTTGCGCCTGTGCGCGTTCCTTCTCTTCACGCAACGCGGCTGCTTCGTCCTGCGTCTGGCGCTGATAGTCGTTGACCTTCGCCTGCTGTGTGCGCGCGACTTCCAGATCGGCTTGCAGGCGCTTCGCCCGGTCTTCTGACAACGCAATAACGTCTTCAATGTACAGCTTCTGCGCCTGCAACTGCGTGCGGCGAATCTCGACCTCGGCAAGCTGCGCGGTTTGCTGCGCGAAGCCCGCGTAAATCGCCTCGGCCCGCCCCGCATCGGCCGACTTGATCACCCGCCAGAAATGCTTGTTCTGAAACAACGCGACGTAGTACGTCAACTCACGTGGATAGAAAAACAGGCTCGCGCCATAGCTGCCGTTGTAAGTGGTGCGCAGTTCGCTCAGCTTCGTGTCCTGGATCATCTGCATCAACTCGGCGACATTGCCTTGCACTTCGGCCGACGACGACGCCGAAACCGAAGCCGACGACGCCGCCGACGACGAACCCGACGCCGCATCGCGCAGCGCGTCGGCGACAGGCTGCGGCGTCAGCGTATTGAGGGCCGGCCGCGTGCCGACGATGGGCGCGGCTTCTTCGCCTTGCGCGGCAAGCACAGACCCGCCATGCTGCAACAGCAGACACGACGCCGCGAGCAGCAGGGCGCGCCGTACCAATAAGGGGTGCTTCATATCTGCATGCTCCATGCGGATCCAAAAAACAGCCTTGAATTATCGCGCGGATTTGTGCTTAAGCGAAGCATTGAAGCGTCGCAAAATTGGACTTTAAATCGAGATAGAAACTATGGTGTCCGAATTAGGCGACAAAGACGCTTATCGCGAAATCTGAAGAGAGCCGGATGTGAGAAAAGCGCTAATCGCCCGACTCGGGGCGGCCAAAAGCAAGATGTGTAAATAACCGTCAACGGCATAAAAAATCGAGGCGCCACCTGGACAGTAGCGCCTCGAAACGAATCAGATTTTCTAGCGGCCGGGCCGCGATCCGATCGGGTCACGTCGCATAGCCGCGCGCCCCAACGGCCAGGATATCCGTCGGCGCGCCGGGCGTGCCGCGTAAGCGGCGACGAGCGCGGCACGCGCAGGCTGGATGCGGCTCGCGCAAACTCGCCTAAAACCGCGTTTCCCGCGCCACCCGCAAGAAAGTATCGAGCAGCGGCGTGCAATCCAGCAGCTCCGGCCCGCCCGCGCGATGAAACTCCGGATGCCACTGCACGCCCATCACGAAAGGCGCGCGCCGATAGCGCACGGCTTCGATGATGCCGTCGGACGCCGACACCGCCTCGATATTCAGATCGCGGCCGAGCGTCTTGACCGCCTGATGGTGAATCGAATTGACGATCACATCGCGCCGCGCCGGGAACATGTTCGCGAGCGTCGACCCGTCCGGGAAATGGATCGCATGGCGGTGCTGATCGTAATCCTCGTTGACGTGCGCGCCCGCGGTCGGCACATCGGTCGCAATGTCCTGATACAGCGTGCCGCCGAACGCCACGTTGATGAGCTGGCAGCCGCGGCACACGCCGAGCACCGGCTTGCCCGACTCGATGAATTCATGCAGCAGTTCCAGCTCGTACATGTCGCGCACGCGGTCGCCGGGCCATTCGGGGCGGGTCGCCGCTTCCGCATACGACTGCGGCGACACGTCCGCGCCGCCTTGCAGCAGCAGCCCGTCGAGATGCTTCGCGTAATCGCGCAAACGGATATTGCTCGGATGCAGCATGCCCTGGTGCCCGACCGTCGGAATCATGAATACCAGCACGTCGCGCGACATCACCCAATGTGCAATCGATTCCTCGAGGTATTGCAGCGTCTTGCCGCGCAGCCCTTTCGCGCCGGGCTCGGGGTGAAAGATGCGCGCCGATACGCCGATGCGCAGCGTGCGCTGCGTGATCCGCTGGCCGGCACGGTCAAATAGCTGCCGCGCGCGCGCCGCGATGATGCGGCCGAACACCGACCACGCCGAATCCGTCTGCTTCAGATAGCGCGGCGGCGAAGGCGGCAATGCATTCGGCGGCGGCGGATTGGTCGCGCTGAAGTCGGGCGCCGCGCCGAAGCCGGGCGGCGGCGAGCCGGCGGGACGCGCGGTGGACGCCGTGGTGGCCTCGGCGTCGAGGACTTCGTCGGTCGAGGTGATCAGTTCGCCTTCGATCGGTTCGCTCGTGAGCGGCGCCGCGCCGCGAGGCTGTGAAGACTGCGTGGGCGGCGCGGGAGGAATGGACGACGCGGCGTCGCGGCCGCGCGTCGTGCGCGCATCGCGTTCGTGGACGGCCGCTTCCTGCTTCGCGACCGACGCCGCAGCGGCACTGCGCGCTTCGGCGGCGTCGCGTTGCTGGGCCGTGCGCCTGTCGACGGGCGTCACGGTGGACGCGCTTTCGGGAGCGTCCGTCGACGACCTCGCCGCGGCTTCGGACGAGCCTGGAGGCGCGGAAACCGGCGATGACACCGACGCACCGCCCCCGGACGAAAGAGCCGCCGCACGCCCCGCCGTCGACGAGGATGACACCGCAGTCGAAGTCACGGAGTCTTTCACCGGCGACTGAATGGCATCTTCATGCGAGAGGGGCAAGGAAGCCGCCGGTTCGGCGGGCGCTTGACCAGGCGTTGTTGTCGTGCCAGGCGTTGCGGACGTCGCGGGCGTTCCCGACGTTGCCGAAGTCCCCGGCGTTCCAGGTGTTCCCGCCATCCCCGTCGTCACCGAAGATGTCGAAGTTCCACCGGCTTGACCGGCGTTTTCAGGTTTGTTTTCGCTCATGACTGTCGGAGGGGCGCCTTCCACGCGAACGAATGAATATGCCCTGATTATCCGCCAGCGTGCCGGACCGGGCAAACGCGCACACAATTGCTCACATTGTCCGGTCGCGCGGCCCACTGCCCTCGAACTTAAGGATCAGGCTGTTCGTCGAAAGTTTCGCGCAGCGCGATTTGCATGGCCGCGTGAATCTTCACGCACCAGCGCCAGACAAGCGCGAGCAGCAGCGCCGCACAGATCAGCACGACGGCGAGCAGACCGGTCGGCGGCAGAATCCCGCCCGACAGCGCGGCCACGAGCAGAAACACGCCGACCATGCAAACCACCGGCACCAGATCGGAGATCGCATAGCGTAGCGCGCTCGTGAAGCGCCCCGCCGTCGCGGGCTGCACGCTCACTTCCGCAAGCAGCAACGCGAGCGACTTGGTCTTGCGATAAACCGCCACGAGAAACGGCATCGACACAAGCAAGGCGGCGCTCCACAGCACCACGCGCTGCATCGGCTCGGCGCTGATCCAGTGCGTCAGCAAGCTGCTGATGTAAGGCGCGCCGTAGGACACCATCAGAAAGATCGCGGCGACGAGTGCGAGATTCACCGCGATCTGCAGGATGATTCGCCGCGTCATGCTGAAAAGCGTCGGCTCGCCGCTTCCGGTGCTCAGGCTGCCGAGCCACTGGCTATACATGCCGAACACGTTGACCAGCGTGCGCGGCATAGCGTGAGCCAAACGGCGCGTCAGCGGATCGGCGGCGCGAATCAGATACGGCGTGAACAACGTGGTGAGCGCCGAGACAGCGACCGCGATCGGATACAGAAACGCGCTCGTCACCTTGAGCGTCAAACCAAGCGACGCGATGATGAACGAGAACTCGCCGATCTGCGAAACGGTCATGCCGACGCGCATCGCCGTGCGTCCGTCCTTGCCCGCGAGAAAAGTGCCGAGCCCGCACGACACGATCTTGCCGACGATCACCGCGACCGTGATCACCGCGATCGGCCACGCGTAGTCGACGAGCACAGCCGGATTCAGCATCAAGCCGATGGTCACGAAGAAGATCGCGGAAAACGCATCGCGCAGCGGCGCGATCAGATGCTCGATGCGATGCAGATGCCGCGACTCGGCCATGATCGCGCCGATCAGAAACGCGCCCAGCGCAATGCTGTAATCGAGCTTGACGACGAGCAGACAGAAGCCGAAGCAGAAGCCGAGCACGGCGACGAGCAGCATCTCGTCGCTGCGGGCGCGCGCCACGTAGTTGAGCGCCCGCGGCACGACGAGAATGCCGACCACCAGCGACACCGTCATGAACAGCAACAGCTTGCCGAGCGTAACGACGGCGACGCCCGCGCTCAACTCCCCCGTCTGCGCGATGCCGGACAGCAGCACCAACATCGCGATGGCGAGAATGTCCTCGACGATCAGAATGCCGAACACCAGTTGCGCAAAACTCTCGCGCTTCAGGCCGAGTTCGGACAATGCCTTGACGATGATCGTCGTCGACGAAATCGCGAGTATCGCGCCGAGGAACAGCGAATCCATCGGGCTCCAGCCGAACGCGCTGCCGATCTCATAGCCGAGCCACAGCATCAGCACGATTTCGGAAAGCGCCGCGACGATCGCAGTCGCGCCGACCTTGAACAGCTTGCGCAGACTGAATTCGAGACCAAGCGAAAACATCAGGAAAACGACACCGAGTTCGCCGAGCGTCTTGATGGTCTGTTCGTCGTGGATCAACTGAAACGGCGGCGTGTACGGCCCGATGATCACGCCCGCCGCGATATAGCCGAGCACCACCGGCTGCTTCAGGCGATGGAACAGCACCGTGACGACGCCGGCGAGCGCCATCACGACCGCCAGATCCTGAATGAAGCCGATGCCTTCATGCATGCGTCCAGTTCCTTACAAAAAGTAATGTCAACGAAGAGTGTAACAAACGCGCGCTCATCGTCGAACCCGCGCCAAATAAAGCGCGACACCTCGCTCGTCCGAGTTGCAAATTTTTTTGACACGCTGGACGCCTGTGAAATATCACAATAATATTTGCCGCATATTTCCTTGGAGCCAAGTGATGCAGCAGGTGTCTTTTCAAGTTGTAGATCGTTCGGGCGCCGCGCGCACCGCGCCGATCAAAGTCGACCGTCTGACGATTGCCGGTTGGGCCGGCCGCGACCAGGCCGCGATCGAGCATCACATTGCCGAGTTGGCCGAACTCGGCGTGAAGCGCCCGTCCACTACGCCCTGTTTCTATCGACTCGGCTCCGAATTGCTCACGCAAGCCGAACAGATCGACGTGGTCGGCACGAAGTCGAGCGGCGAAGCGGAATGCGTGCTGGTGCAATCGGATGAAGGTCTGCTCGTCACCGTCGGCTCAGACCACACGGACCGCGAAGTGGAAGCCTATGGCGTGACGGTCTCGAAGCAGGTGTGCCCGAAACCCATCGCGCGCGATGCATGGCGTTTCGACGATGTCCGCGACCATTGGGACCAACTCGAATTGCGCGCCTTTGCGCTCGCGAACGGCGAGCGGCGCGTCTATCAGCAAGGTAGCGTCGCGTCGCTGCTGTCCGCCGCCGATCTGCTCGAGCGCGCCCCGCTTAGCGAAGGCGCGGCCATGTTCTGCGGGACGCTCGCGGTGCAAGGCGGCATCGTCGGCATGGCGGACGGCGACGCGCTCGAACTCGAATTGCACGACCCCGTCCTGAACCGCACGCTGCGCCACGCCTATCGCGTGCGCGCGTTGTCCATCGTCGAATGAGGCACTCATGAGTAACCCCTCGCCGTCCGCCGCGCACCCGTCCGCCGACCCGTCCACCGACGCCTCGCTCGAAGCCGCCGCCATCCGCAAGATCACGTGGCGCATCATGCCGTTCCTGTTTCTCGTCTATGTGCTGTCGTATCTGGATCGCGTCAACATCGGTTATGCGAAGCTGCAGTTCACCGGCGACCTCGGCCTCTCCAACGCGGCGTATGGACTCGGCGCGGGGATTTTCTTCTTCGGCTATTTCGTGTTCGAAGTGCCGAGCAATCTGCTGCTGAAGAAGTTCGGCGCTCGCGCCACGATCGCGCGCATCACGATGCTGTGGGGCCTGCTGTCGTGCCTGATGATGTTCGTGCGCAGCGAAACGATGTTCTACGTGCTGCGCTTTTTTCTTGGCGTCGCCGAAGCCGGGCTCGTGCCAGGCGTGGTGCTCTATCTGACGTTCTGGTTTCCGTCGGACCGGCGCGCGCGGATGGTCGCCGTGTTCATGGCCGCGATTCCGGTGGCGGGCATCATCGGCGCGCCGCTGTCGGGCTTCCTGATGTCGGCGCTGCACGAAGCACACGGCTTGCGCGGCTGGCAGTGGATGTTCCTGATCGAAGGCATTCCGTCGATTCTCGCCGGCTTCTGGGCGCTCGCGGTCTTGCGCAACACGCCCGCCGAAGCCGCGTGGCTCACCGACGATGAAAAGCGCGTGATCCTCGCCCGCCTCTCGCGCGAAAACGCCGCGGCCGCCGCGCAAGGCGCCGAGCATAGCCTCGCGGTCGCGTTGCGCTCGGGCCGCTTCTGGCTGCTCACGCTGATCTACTTCTGCCTCGTCACCGGCAATGCGGGCTTCTCGTTCTGGCTGCCGCAGATCGTCAAGGACCTCGGCGTGACGAACCTCGTCAGCAATGGCTTCGTCACCGCGATTCCGTATCTGGCCGCGGGCATCGGCATGATTCTGATTGGCCGCTCGTCGGATGTGACGGGCGAGCGCCGCTGGCATTACGCGGTGTGCTGCTTCATCGGCGCGGCGGGGCTGCTCGGCAGCGCGTCGGTCACGAATTCGATTCCGCTTGCGGTCACGGGTTTGTCGATTGCGTATATCGGCATTCTGGCGGGCTTCGGCATTTTCTGGTCCATGTCGACAAGCTTCCTGCAAGGCACGGCTGCCGTCGCGGGCATTGCGGTGATCAACTCGATCGCGAACCTCGCCGGCTATGTGAGCCCGTATGTGCTCGGCATCGTGAAGGACGCGACGCATAGCGTGACGTTCGGGCTCGTGCTGATCGCGGGCGCGCTGATCGTAGGCGGCCTCGTCACGCTGATGATGCCGCGCGTGAAAGTCGAGCACGCCGCAGCGGCGGTGCCGGGACGCGCCTGATAGCGCACGGGCCACCCGCACGTGCGCACAAAACCTTGCTCTACAATGCCCGGACGACCTAGTCCGCACTCTTTCACATGACGCTTTTGCAGACCGCCCGCCCTCCGCGACCCACCCGAGCGACCGCCAACGCGAGCCTCGCCGAACAGGCGTATGCGTTCGTCAAGCGCGAGATCATCACGATGCGTTTGCGGCCGAGCGAGGTGCTCAACGAGGCGGAGCTGATGGCGCTGACCGGGATCGGCAGAACGCCGGTGCACCAGGCGCTGCACCGGCTCGTGCACGAAGGGATGCTGACCATCATGCCGCGCAAGGGCATCATGGTTCGTCCGGTTTCGCTCGACGACGTGCTGTCGATCATCGACGTGCGCCTCGTCAACGAAAGCTATTGTGTCGAGCTGGCCGCGCGCCATGCGCAGCAGCACGACTACGACGCGATGCAGGCGCTGCTCGAACGCTCGGCCGTGTGCGTCGCCGCGCACGACATCGAAGGCATGATGGACATCGACCGCGAATTCCATCTGGCCATTTCGGCCGCCTCGCGCAATGCCGTGCTCGCCGACATTCTGCGCGGACTGCACGAGCGCTCGCTGCGCTTCTGGTTCATTTCGCTGTCCGAGCCGCATCATCTCGAAGACGTGCATGACGAACATCTCGAACTGTTCCGCCTGCTGCGCGAGCGCGACGCCGAAGGCGCGCGCCGCTCGGTGCAAAAACATATCGAGGCATTCCGCGCGACGCTGTTCAACCGCATCTGATCGACACGCATTTGACCCAGCCGCTTGCAAGTCACGCTAGCGAAGCGGCTTCATACAGTCCAACCGGATCGAACCACATCATGGCCACCGAATTCACGCCCTTCCCGCCGCTTGCCCAACTCGCCGCCGATCTCGCCGCGGGACGGACCACGAGCCGCGCGCTCGTCGAAACCGCGCTCGAACGGATCGCCGATCCGGCCGGCCAGGGCGCGGTCGCCTTCATGCACGTCGACGCCGGCGGCGCACGCCAGGCCGCCGACGCGCACGACCGTCTGCGCGCCGCCGGCACCGTTCTGTCGCCGCTCGCGGGCATTCCGGTTTCGGTGAAGGATCTGTTCGACATCGAAGGCCAGCGGACCCGCGCCGGCTCGACGGTGCTGGCCGACGCGCCCGCCGCGAAGCAGGACGCGGTGGCCGTCGCGCGCCTCAAACGGGCGGGCGCGGTGATCGTCGGACGCACCAATATGAGCGAGTTCGCGTTCTCCGGGCTCGGCCTCAATCCGCATTACGGCAATCCGCTGTCGCCGTACCGCCGCGACGTGAAAGGCGACGAGCGCATCTCGGGCGGCTCGTCGTCGGGCGCGGCGGCATCGGTCGCGGACGGCATGGCGGCCGTCGCGCTCGGCACCGACACCGGCGGCTCGATCCGCATTCCGTCCGCGCTGTGCGGCCTGACCGGCTTCAAGCCGACGTCGACGCGCATTCCGAAGCAAGGCGGCGTGCCGCTTTCGTCGACGCTCGATTCGTTCGGGCCGATCGGCGTTTCCGTGGCGTGTTGCGCGCTGGTGGACCGCATGCTGGCCGGCCTCGAGCCGCGCGTGCCGGCCGCGCGCCCGCTCGAAGGCGTGCGCCTCGGCGTGCTGACGAACTACGTCACCGACGGCGTCGAGCCCGTGGTCGCCGCCGCCATCGACACGGCGCTCAAGCATCTCGAAGCGGCCGGCGCGATTGTCAGCGAAGTGCGCTTTGCGCCGCTCGACCGTCTGCCGGAGATCAACCGCTTTGGCTTTTCGCCGATCGAGGCATATGCGTGGCATCGTCCGTTGCTGGAAAAGCATCGCGAACAATACGATCCGCGCGTGCTGGTGCGCATTCTGAAGGGCCAGCCCGCGAGCGCCGCCGACTATCTCGACCTGCTCGCCGAGCGCGACGCAATGCTCGCCGAAGCCGCCCGCACGCTGTGGCAGCGCTTCGACGCGGTGGTCGCGCCGACGGTGCCGGTGGTGCCGCCGCGCGTCGCCGAACTGGTTTCCGACGACGATCTGTTCGGCCGCACCAACGCGCTGATCCTGCGTAACCCCGGCGTGTTTAATTTTCTCGACGCGTGTGCATTGTCGCTGCCGTGCCACCTGCGCGGCGACGCGCCGGTCGGCCTGATGCTGGCTGGCGCGCCGCACGCCGACGACGCGCTGCTCGCTATCGGCCGCGGCGCCGAGGCAGTGCTCAACGCGATTCGCTGACGCGCGCCTGCGGCATCGAAGCGCGCCTGAGTGCGTGGCGCCGTGGGGGCGGGGGTTCGCGCTAGAATCGCGGGCACCTGCCCTTTTCGCTGACAGACGGCCATAACGACCGCCTGACAGCCCACAACAGCCGCACAACACACGCACACAGCCACACGATCCATGAACAACGACAACGCGATGCTGCGCCGCGAGCGCTCCCTGCTGGTCCTGCTAGGCCTGATCTGCGTCGGCCTCGTGGCCGGCGCCTTGTATCTGCAGTACTTCAAGCACGAGGACCCGTGCCCGCTGTGCATCATCCAGCGCTATTTCTTCCTGCTGATCGCGATCTTCGCGTTCCTCGGCGCGCGTTTTAACAGTTGGCGCGGCGTGCGTCTGCTGGAAGTCATGGCTGCGCTGTCGGCGCTGGCCGGCATCGTGACCGCCGTCCGCCACGTGTATGTGCAGGCGAATCCGGGCTTTAGCTGCGGCTTCGACGCGCTGCAGCCGATCGTCGACAGCCTGCCGCCCGCGCACTGGCTGCCGGGCGTGTTTAAGGTCGCGGGGCTGTGCGAAACCGCCTATCCGCCGATCTTGGGGCTCACGCTGCCGATGTGGGCGCTCGTCGGCTTCGTGCTGGCTTTTGTGCCGCTGGCGCTGAGTCTGGTACGCAATCGTCGACGGATCGCGTAAGCGGGATTCGCTGGTTGGGGCGGGGTTGGAGCTGCCGCTGGGCTCCGGCCTCGCGCGGGCAGCCCGCTAGTGCTACCGCACCGCACACTGCCCTACCGAGCAGCGCCTCCGCCATAGCGCGCCGTCCGGCACGGCCCACCGCCGCTCTCCGCCTCGTCGCGCGCCGCCCACCCCAGAACCGCGGCGCCGCCGTCAGCAATTGCGAAAACACCGGAGCTTTCGAAGCCGCGCACCGTGCGGCACCGCACCGCGAGCGCCACAGCCACCGCAGCGCCGCCCACCGCCTGGCAGGCAACACCGCCCCCCGCCCCCCAACGCAACTTCCCCGCCCCTCACGAATCCGACACAAATCGGACTTATCTCATTGCTTGTTCCGCATAAGCTTCATGCGGCATCGGAAATATTTTTGGGGCGCGGGAGTGCTATCTTCGGTTCTGGATGGCGATCTACGTGCGCGAGGCCGGCTTTGGCGCGACCCCATGCGTAACGCGCGCCCGGTCCGCACTGTCTTCTGGATTCGCCATGACAACGCAAACCATCCGCTTTTATCGCCAGGGGTCCGTCCAAGAGGTCGCGGGCGTGCCCGCCTCGCGCACCGTGCTCCAGCATCTGCGCGAAGACCTGCATTGCACCGGCACCAAGGAAGGCTGCGCTGAAGGTGACTGCGGCGCCTGCACCGTGGTCATCGGCGAACTCGACGCGCGCGGCGCGCTCGCGCTGAAAGCGGTCAACGCCTGCATCCAGTTTCTGCCAACGCTCGACGGCAAGGCGCTCTTCACCGTCGAAGACCTGCGCGCCGCCGATGGCACGCTGCATCCCGTACAACAGGCGATGGTCGACTGCCACGGTTCGCAGTGCGGCTTCTGCACGCCCGGCTTCGTCATGTCGATGTGGGCGCTGTACGAAAACCAGCCGGCCGCGGCCGGCCTGCCGACGCGCGACGAAATCAACACTGCGCTGTCCGGCAACCTGTGCCGCTGCACGGGCTACCGGCCGATCGTCGACGCCGCGCAGAAAATGTTCGACTACGCGCAATACCCGCGCACGACGCTCGACCGCGAGGCAATTGAAACAGCACTGCGCGAACTGCAACGCAACGACACCTTCGAATACCGCGCCGCCGATGCACGTGGCGCTGCGTTCGGCTCGCCGGCGTTTTACGGGCCCGTCGCACTCGACGCGTTCGCGCAGCTTCGCGCCGAGCATCCGGAAGCGCGGCTCGTCGCGGGCAGCACCGATGTCGGCCTGTGGGTCACGAAGCAATTCCGCGATCTCGGCGACATCCTGTATATCGGCAACGTGCGCGAGCTGAAGACGATCGAGCACGACGCGCAAACGCTGACCATCGGCGCCGCCGTCACGCTCGAAGACGCGTACGCGGCCCTCGCCGCCGACTACCCCGAACTCGCCGAACTCTGGACGCGCTTCGCGTCGCTGCCGATCCGCAACGCCGGCACGCTCGGCGGCAACGTCGCGAACGGCTCGCCCATCGGCGATTCGATGCCCGCGCTGCTCGCGCTCGGCGCCGAAGTCGTGCTGCGTCACGGCGCGAAAACCCGCACGCTGCCACTCGACGCGTTCTATCTCGGCTATCAGAAGACGGCGCTCGCCGCGGGCGAATTCGTCGCCGCGCTGCGCGTGCCGCGGCCTGGCGGCACGCTGCGCTTTCGCACGTACAAAGTGTCGAAGCGCTACGATCAGGACATCTCCGCGGTGTGCGCGGCATTCGCGCTGCATATCGACGATAGCGGCACGATCCGCGAGGCGCGCGTCGCATTCGGCGGCATGGCGGCGACGCCTAAGCGCGCCGTGCAAACCGAGGCCGCGCTAACCGGCGCGACATGGGACGAAGCGACGGCGCGGCAGGCCATGAACGTGCTCGCCGCCGACTACCAGCCGCTCACCGACATGCGCGCGTCGAGCGCGTATCGGCTGAAGGTCGCGCGCAACCTGCTGTGGCGCTGCTATCTGGAAACGCGCGACGACGCGCCGCTCGCGCTCTTCGACGTCAATGTGTTCGCGTTCGAAGCCGGCACGCCGGACGCGATTGCGAAGGAGCCGTCGTGATGAACCGCACCGATGCTTTTGTCGAACGCGCCGCGGACGCCGGAGCGCATCCGGCAGAACGTCCGGCCGCCGCGCGCGAAAGCGAAGCCGCGATCGGCGTCGCGCTGCCGCACGAATCGGCCGCGCTGCACGTGAGCGGCGAAGCGACGTATACCGACGACATCGTCGAACTGCACGGCACCTTGCACGCGGCGCTCGGCCTCTCGCGCCACGCGCACGCGCGCATCGTGTCGATGGATCTCGACGCGGTCAGAAAAGCGCCCGGCGTGATCGCCGTGCTGAGCGCCGACGACATCCCCGGTGAAAACAATTGCGGCCCGGTGCTGCACGACGATCCGATCCTCGCCGTGAATGAAGTGCTGTACCTCGGCCAGCCCGTGTTCGCCGTGATCGCGGAAAGCAACGAGCTTGCGCGCCGCGCGGCCGCGCTTGCGAAAAGCGACGACGTGATCCGCTATGAACCGCTGGAAGCGATCCTCACGCCGGCTGACGCGAAGGCCGCGAAGCAGTTCGTGCTGCCGCCGCTGCATCTGAAGCGCGGCGATCCCGATGCAAAGATCGCGGCCGCGCCGCACAGGATCAGCGGCACGTTCGAAGTCGGCGGCCAGGAACAGTTTTATCTGGAAGGCCAGGTCGCGTATGCGGTGCCGAAAGAGATGGACGGCATGCTCGTCTACAGTTCGACGCAGCATCCGAGCGAAATGCAGCAGGTCGTCGCGCATATGCTCGGCTGGCCCGCGCACAACGTGGTGTGCGAATGCCGGCGCATGGGCGGCGGCTTCGGCGGCAAGGAATCGCAGTCGGCGCTGTTCGCGTGCGTGGCCGCGCTCGCGGCGAAGCTGCTGCGCCGTCCGGTGAAGTTGCGCGCCGATCGCGACGACGACTTCATGATTACCGGCAAGCGTCACGACGCGATCTACGAATACGAGGCCGGCTTCGACGACAGCGGCCGCATCCTCGGCGCACGCGTGGAAATCGCGTTGCGCGCGGGCTATTCCGCGGACCTGTCAGGCGCCGTCGCGACGCGCGCCGTCTGTCACTTCGACAACGCGTACTACCTGTCCGATGTCGACATCGTCGCGCTCTGCTGCAAGACCAACACGCAGTCGAACACCGCGTTTCGCGGCTTTGGCGGACCGCAAGGCGCGCTAGTGATGGAGGTGATGCTCGACAGCATCGCGCGTCAATTGAACCGCGATCCGCTCGACGTGCGCGCGGCCAACTACTACGGCATCGGCGAACGCGATACGACGCCCTACGGACAGCGCGTCGAGGACAACATCCTCGCGCCCTTGACCGACGAGCTACTCGACTCGAGCGACTATCGCGCGCGCCGCGAAGCAATCGCCGCGTTCAACGCGACGAGTCCGGTGCTCAAGCGCGGCCTCGCGTTTTCGCCAGTGAAGTTCGGCATATCGTTCAACGTACCGTTTCTGAATCAGGCAGGCGCGCTCGTGCATGTCTACAAGGACGGCTCGGTGCTCGTCAATCATGGCGGCACCGAGATGGGCCAAGGGCTCAACACGAAGGTCGCGCAAGTCGTCGCCGGCGAATTCGGCTTGCCGCTCTCGCGCGTGCGTGTGAGCGCAACGGATACGTCGAAGATCGCGAACACATCGGCGACCGCGGCTTCCACCGGCAGCGATCTGAACGGCAAAGCCGCCGAAGCCGCGGCGCGCACGATCCGCGCGAGGCTCGCGGAACTCGCGGCGAAGCAGTTAGGCGGTCATGCCGACGACGTGCGGTTCGCGAGCGGCGAGGTGTCGGTCAACGGCGGCGCGATGCCCTTCGAGCAACTGGTCGGCGCCGCATATCTCGCGCGCGTGCAGTTGTGGTCGGACGGTTTCTACGCGACGCCGAAAGTGCATTGGGATGCGAAGACGCTCACCGGTCATCCGTTTTATTACTTCGCGTACGGCGCGGCCGTGTCCGAAGTCGCGATCGATACATTGACCGGCGAATGGAAACTGCTGCGCGCCGACGTGCTGCACGACGCCGGTCAGTCGATCAATCCGGCGATCGATCTCGGCCAGATCGAAGGCGGCTTCATTCAGGGCATGGGCTGGCTCACCACCGAGGAACTCTGGTGGAATCGCGACGGCCGCCTGATGACGCACGCGCCGTCCACCTACAAGATTCCTGCGGTGAGCGACACGCCCGCCGCATTCAACGTGCGGCTCTACGACAATCAGAACGCGGAGCCGACGGTGTTCCGCTCGAAGGCGGTCGGCGAACCGCCGTTGTTGCTGCCGTTCTCGGTGTTTCTTGCGATCCGCGATGCGATTGCGGCCTCTGTGCCGAACGCGCGATGCGCGCCGTCATTGCGTGCGCCGGCCACGCCCGAAGCGATTCTCGATGCGCTGGATGCGTTGAGTGCATCGAGTGCCGACGAAGCGAACGAGCCCGCATCGGCGCAACGCACTGCGAATCATGCGACGATCACGGACACCACGGCTTGAGCCGAACCGCACTCAACAAAGCACTGAACAAAACAATGAGTAACGCAACGAACAACGCCACAGCCCGACGCGACCCCAACGCATCGCGCCACGCTCAACCGGCCGCGCGGACACCGCGCGCGGCACTCCACGGAGAATCGCCGGATGCAAGCCTGGCTACCTGACCTGCAACATCTGCTCGCACACGGCGACGCGGCCGTGCTGGTGACGGTCGCGCGCGTCGAAGGTTCGGCGCCGCGCGAAGCCGGCACGAAGATGATCGTCACGCGCGATTCTGCGAAGCACACGATCGGCGGCGGCCACCTCGAATGGAAAGCGATCGAGACCGCGCGCCAGGTGTTGCGCGACGGCATGCGCTCGCCGCATATGCGCCGGCTCGAGCGTTTCGCGCTCGGCCCGAGCCTCGGGCAATGCTGCGGCGGCGCGGTGGTGCTCGCATTCGAGCGGCTCGACGTGGGCGACCTCGGCTGGATCACGTCGATTGCGAAGCGCCTCGCAGCCGGTCAATCGACCGTGCGTAGCGTATCATTCGGCCCCGCGCCGGATGCGGTGATGCTGTCCGACCCCGAGCCGGGCGTGGATGCCGCCGACTGCCTGCTGTGGGACGGCGCCGGTTTCGACGACAGCGGCGCGCTGCTCACCGAAACCATCGCGCCGGGCGACTTCCCGGTCGTGCTGTTCGGCGCGGGCCACGTGGGCGCCGCTTTGGTTCGCGTGCTCGCCACGCTGCCTTGCACGGTGCGCTGGGTCGACGAACGCGACGCGCAGTTTCCGCCCGTCGAATCGCTGCACGCGCACAACGTGAAGATCGACGCGAACGACGCGCCCGACGAAGCCGTCGACGAGGCCGCGCCGAATACGTACTTCATCGTGATGACGCACAACCATACGCGCGATCTCGAACTGGCCGAGCGCATTCTGCGGCGCCGCGACTTCGCGTTCTTCGGCATGATCGGCTCGCATAGCAAGCGCAAGCAGTTCGAGCACCGGCTCGCCGCGCGCGGCATCGATCCCGCATGGATTGCGCGGATGAAGTGCCCGCTCGGGGTGGACGGCATCGTCGACAAATCGCCGGAAATCATTGCGATTTCCGCGGCCGCGCAGTTGCTTCAAGCCGTCGAAGCCAACGCGAGCCTGCATCGCACGGCGCAAACGGTTTGACTGTTTCGACCGACGGCGAGCAACAACACACACACATTCTGACCGACCATGAATAGAACAAGCCCTGCCACTCTCGTTGAAAAAACCCTGCTCGCGCCGAAGGCCGAGTTGCATATCCACATTGAAGGCTCGCTCGAACCCGAACTGATTTTCGCGCTCGCGAAGCGCAACGGTGTGAAGCTCGCGTACGACTCGATTGAAGCGCTGCGCGCGGCGTATGCGTTCACCGATCTGCAATCGTTCCTCGACATCTATTACGCCGGCGCGAGCGTGCTGCTGCACGAGCAGGACTTTTACGACATGACGATGGCGTACGTCGAGCGCTGTCTCGCCGACAACGTGATTCACAGCGAGATCTTTTTCGATCCACAGACGCATACCGAGCGCGGCGTGCCGATCGCGACGGTCGTGGCCGGCATCGAGCGCGCGCTCGCCGACGCGCAACAGCGCGGCATGACGAGCAAGCTGATTCTGTGCTTCCTGCGGCATCTGTCCGAGGAAGACGCGCTCGCCACGTTCGAGGAAGCGCGGCCTTTATTCGAGCAGTACAAGCATCGCCTGATCGGCGTGGGACTCGATTCGTCGGAGCGCGGCCATCCGCCGTCGAAGTTCGAGCGCGTGTTCGCAAAGGCGCGTGAACTTGGGCTCAAGCTCGTCGCGCATGCGGGCGAGGAAGGACCGCCGTCGTACGTCTATGAAGCGCTCGACGTGCTCAAGGTCGACCGTGTCGATCACGGCGTGCGCAGCATCGAAGACCCGGCGCTCGTCGCGCGTCTTGCCGACACGCGCGTCGCGTTGACGGTGTGTCCGCTGTCGAATCTCAAGCTCTGCGTGTTCGACGATCTCACCAAACATACGCTGAAAGATTTGCTCGAGCGCGGCGTCGCGGTCACGGTGAATTCGGACGACCCCGCGTATTTCGGCGGCTACGTGAACGCGAACTACGCGGCCACCATCGACGCGTTGAAGCTCGACGACAGCCACGTCTACACGATTATCCGCAACGGCTTCGAGGCGTCGTTCGTGACGCCCGAAGAACGCGCCGAACTGATCGCGAAGCTCGACGCGTACTGGAATCAAAACGGCCCGCATTAAAGGCACTAAAAAGCCGATAAAGGCCGATGTATCGCAGCGCGCGCGGCGTCAATCAAGCGCCGCACACGCTGCTTAGCTTTTCATTTCGGAGACGGTTTTCCCATGACTCATTCTGCACAGGCGCCGGCGCAATCGGCATTTCGCGCGCAATTGCTGACCTTTAACGGCGATCCGTCGCGCTCGCCCGATGCGGCGGTCTTCCATGAGGACGGCCTGCTGATCGTCGAAGACGGCCATGTCGTCGCGGCGGGCGCGTATGCCGCGCTCGCGTCGCAACTCGCGCCGGGCGCGTCCGTGCAGGACATGCGCGACAAACTCATCGTGCCGGGCTTCATCGACACGCACATTCACTATCCGCAGACCGACATGATCGCGTCGCCCGCGTCGGGTTTGTTGCCGTGGCTCGACACGTACACGTTTCCGACCGAGCGCCGTTTCACCGACGAAGCCTACGCACGCGACACCGCGGCCTTCTTCCTCGAGGAACTGCTGGCTTGCGGCACGACGACCGCGCTCGTGTATTGCACGGTGCATAAGCAATCCGCCGACGCGCTGTTCGCCGAGAGCGAGGCTCGCAATCTGCGCATGGTCGCGGGCAAGGTGCTGATGGATCGCAACTGTCCGGAGTTTCTGCGCGACACTGCGCAATCCGGTTATGACGACAGCGCCGAACTGATCGGCCGCTGGCACAACCGCGGGCGTCAGATGTATGCGCTCACGCCGCGTTTCGCGCCGACTTCGACGGAAGCGCAACTCGAAGCGTGTGGCGTGCTCGCGCGCGAACATGCGGATGTGTTCGTGCAGAGCCACGTCGCGGAAAATCTGGATGAAGTGAAGTGGGTCAATAGCCTCTTTCCGGGCCACCGCAGCTATCTGGACATCTACGATCACTACGGTCTGCTGCGCCGCCGCGCGGTGTACGGCCATTGCATTCACTTCGACGCGGAAGACCGCAAACGCATGGCGCAAACCGGCACGGTCGCGTCGCATTGCCCGACGTCGAATCTCTTTCTCGGCAGCGGTCTGTTCGATTTCGACAAGGCCGACGAAGCCGGCATGCCCGTTGCGCTCGCAACGGACGTCGGCGGCGGCACGTCGTTCTCCATGCTGCAAACGATGAACGAAGCGCACAAGGTTGCACGCTTGACCGGACATCATCTGACGGCCACGCGGATGTTTTATCTCGCGACCGCGGGCGCCGCACAAGCGCTCGATCTCGCGGATAAAGTCGGCACGTTGAAGCCGAAGTCCGAAGCGGACTTCGTCGTGCTCGATCCGCAAGCGACGCCGCTGCTTGCGCGCCGCACGGCGCGCACCGAATCGCTCGAAGAGTTGCTGTTCGCGTTCGCGCTGCTCGGCGACGACCGCGCGGTGTACGAGACGTATGCGGCGGGCAAGCGCGTGCATCGCCGCGACGATGTGCGCGAGCATGCGCCTCGCGTGGCGCACATGGCACCGGTTGTGGCCTGACGAAGCGCTACAACCAAAGCGCGATCAACGCTGCGTGCACACCTCGTGCAACGCGTTGAGCCTGCGCACCGGATCGGCGACATACGGGTTCGATTCGTCCCATGCGTAGCCTGCGAGCACCGAGCTGATCATGCGGCGAATCGACGGCGTCTGGTCCGGATAGAAAATGATGTCCTGCAACTCGCCCGTATACCAGCGCTCGACAAATGCGCGGAATGTGTCGATGCCCTTGCGCAAAGGCACACCGTATTGCGCGGACCAGTCGACCTGCTCGCCGTCCAGTTGACGGTTCAAGGTCTGCACCGCGAGATGCGCCGAGCGCAGCGCGATCGTCACGCCGGATGAAAACACCGGATCGAGAAACTCGCCCGCGTTGCCGAGCAGCGCATAGCCGGGCCCATGCAAGCGCTCGACATTCGCCGAGTACCCGCCGATGTGACGCACCGGCATCAGGAACGGCGCATCGCCGATCAGCCGGTTGAACGTCGGCTCCTTCTGGATCAGCGCGCGCAGCATCGCCTCGCGTTCGCTTTCCGGCACATCGAGAAAACTCGACTCGGCGACGCAGCCCACCGACGACCGTCCGCCCGCGAGCGGAATCATCCAGAACCACACGTCGCGACGCTCGGGGTGCGTGGCCACGCAGATCTTGTTGCGATCATGCGCGCCGGCCGGCAGACCGTCGTACACATGCGAGAACAGCGCCGCGCGCGTCGGCATGCGCGTGGGCGCTTCGAGATTCAGCAGACGCGGCAGCACGCGGCCGAAGCCGCTCGCGTCGAACACGAAGCGCGCTTCGATCTGATACGCATGACCGGCCTCGTCGGTCACGTCGACGCGCGGCGCAACGCTGTCCGTATGAACCGCCTGCACCGTGTGGCCGAAGCGCACGTCGGCGCCCTGCGCGGCCGCGCAGCGAATCAGGATGTCGTCGAACGCCGCGCGCTCGACCTGATACGTCGTGCCCCATCCCACCGAATGCTTGTCGCGGAAATCGAACGACGACGACCGGTCGCGATACACGAACTGCGCGCCGTTCTTGTACTGGAATCCCGCCTCGACCACCGCTTGCAGCATCCCTGCTTCCTCGAGATAAGCCATGCTTTGCGGCAACAGGCTCTCTCCAATCGAAAAGCGCGGGAAGTGCTGACGCTCCAGCACGAGCACCGAGCGGCCCGCCTTGCGCAGCAACGCCGCGGCAACTGCCCCGGCCGGCCCCGCGCCGATGATGACGACATCGGCCGCCGTATGCTTCATGACATGTGTACTCAAGTTTGCCTCAATCGTTTGCTTGCTCGACGCAGCATTACGCTGCATCCTTACGCCTTGTTACATTGCATCTCTAACAGAAAGAACCGTTTTTCCGGGGAGCCCAGCGTGCCGCCGTCTCATCCATCCACCGTGCCCTTCGTGCCGGAAACCGCATTCGGAATCTGGTTCCTGCGCACGCATACGTGGGAACACCACGTGCTGCGTGTCGCGATCGACGACCTCAAGCGTCTGATCGACACACCGTTGCCCGCGGCGCCCGTCATCGTCGACGTGGGCTGCGGACAAGGCATTTCGTTTCGTCTGCTCGCGGATGCGTTCAAGCCGCGCCGCATTGTCGGCATCGACTATCACGAGCCGTCTCTCGCGCTCGCCGCGAATGCGGCTCAAGCCTGCCGCGATAAAGTCGCCGACATCGAGCTGCTGCACGGCAACTGCGCCGAATTGCCGCTGCCCGATGCAAGCGCCGACATCGTGTTCTGCCATCAGACCTTCCATCATCTCGTCGAGCAGGACCGCGCGCTCGCCGAGTTCCGCCGCGTGCTGAAGCCCGGCGGCGTACTGCTGTTCGCCGAATCCACCGACGCGTACATCAGATCGTGGGTGATCCGGCTATTGTTTCGCCATCCTATGCACGTGCAAAAAAGCGCGGATGGCTATCTCGACATGATCCGTCGCGGCGGCTTCAGCTTTACCGAACGCAACGTCTCGCTGCCCTACCTCTGGTGGAGCCGCGCCAAAGACTTCGGTCTGCTGGAACGGCTCGGCCTTTACCGTCCGCAACCCGGCAATCGCCGCGAGACGCTCGTCAATGTCGCGGCGGTCAAGGCCGATTGAATCAGGTGCTCCGCAGCCCGCTTACTTAGCTTACTTACTCTGCTTATTTACGCAGCGTGACGACATCGCCCTTCAGCGCGACGCCGGCAATCACGGCGCCCGCGCCGCAGGTGAACTCGGTTGCGCTCTCGCGCACTTCGTTCTTGTAGTTGCTCTTGATGTTGATGACCGCGTTGCCGCCTTCCTTGCGCGCGCGGTCCTGCAATTCGATCACCGCCGACAGGAACACATGCTGGCACGCGTCGGTATCGCTCTTGCCGAACGCGTTGGTCTTCTTGTTGGTGGCGAACTCGCCGATCTTCTTCGCGACGGCCGGATGCCGCTGGCCCGCGAAATACAATGCGATGTCGTCGCTGACCTTGCCCGGCTCGCTGTGCAACGCCGGTTCGATCGGATAGTTTTCCACCGTGTCGCGTGCGAAAGCCGGTGCAGCGCTCAGCATGGCGAACGAAGCGGCGAGTGTGACAGACATCAGATGGCGTTTCATTGATACTCCTTTGCTGGTTGTTATCAGTTTTACGATTGACGTATCTACTATTGCCTCACGAGCGAGCGCGCCTTAGTTCGCCTCGAGCACGACGAGCCTGCCGCTCACTGCAATCGCCGCGGCGCTCTGACTTACGCCGCAGGTGAACTCGCGCGACGAATTGCTCTCGCTGCTGTGAAAGCGCGTCTTGATGTCGATCACCGCATTCGCGCTGCGTTCGCGTGCCGCCGCGCGCAGCTTGCCGATGGCTTCGGTAAGCGCGTCGCGGCATGCGTCGTCGGCATCGGCGACCTTGCGCGCGATGCGCACCGAGTACGACACGTCGCCGAGATCGCGCTTCACCGCGGGATGGTTCTGCTCGCCGAAATACACCGGCACGGCGCCGCGCGATTCGCCGCCCGCAGCCGCGAGCGGCAGCGATTTGACTTGCGTCGCGCAGCCCGTCAGCGCTGCGGCTGCCATCGTCAATGTGCCCAGCATGAGCGCTGCTTTCACCATTCTCTTCGTTGCTTTTGTCATTCTTATTCCCCTCGTTTTTAAAATCGCGGCCGTTTCAGCCGCCCCGCCACGCCTCGAACATCAAGCTCGCGCAACTGCCGCCAAACCCGAACGAGACCGACATCGCCGTATCGATGCGCGCGTCGCGCGTCTCGCGCACGAGCGGCATGCCGTCGATTGCCGGCTCCGCGCTTTCAATCCCCGCGCTTTCAATCCCCGGTGTTCCCGCGATGAAACCGTCGCGCATCATCAGCAGCGTGTAGATCGCCTCGTGTGCGCCGCAAGCGCCAAGCGGATGCCCGGTCATGCCCTTCGTCGATGAAAACGCGGGTATGCCTCGCTCCAAAGCCGCGCCGAACACCTGGGTCAACGCACGCAGTTCCTCGACGTCGCCAAGCGGCGTGGAAGGCGCGTGCGTGTTGATGTAATCCGGTGCCTTGCCCGCTTCGTTCAGCGCGCCGCGCATCGCCCTCGCGATGCCCGCCGCGCGCGGCGTGACCATGCCGGCGTCGGTGCAATCGCCGAATCCCGTTAGCTCCGCGTAGATGCGTGCGCCGCGCGCCAACGCGTGATCCAGCGCCTCCAGCACGAGCACGCCGCCGCCCGACGCGATCACGAAGCCGTCGCGCTCGCTGTCGTAAGGACGCGACGCACGCTGCGGCGTATCGTTGAAGCGGCGCGACAGCGCGCCCATCGCGTCGAACATCAGCGTCATGTTGTCGTGCAACGACTCGCTGCCGCCCGCGAGCACGATCTGCTGGCGGCCGGTCTGGATCAGTTGCATTGCCTGGCCGATCGCGAGCGCGGACGTCGTGCACGCCGACGACGGCGAATAGCTGACGCCTTCGAGCCCGAACACCTGTGCGACATTCGCCGACGCCGTGCTGCTCATTGCATGCGGCACCGTATACGGCGGCACTTTTTCGACGCCGCGCGTGTTCGCAACGGCCATCGCCGCGTCGTAACTCGACATGGTGCCGACGCCCGAGCCGATCACCGTGCCCGCATGCGGCGAGCGCAACATCGCGGCGTCTAGGCCGGCATCGTGAATCGCTTTCTTCGCGGCGTGACACGCGAAACGCGCGGTATCCCCCATGAAGCGCTCGAGCTTGCGCTCGAACGGCGGCTCGCTATCGACCGATGCGACGCCCGCGACCTGCGAGCCGAAACCACGCTCGCGCCATGCGTCGATCCGCTCGATGCGCGACGTGCCTGCACGCAACGCGGCCGACACTTCGTCGAGCGTATTGCCGAGGCACGACACGATGCCCATGCCCGTGACCACGACGCGTTGCAGCTTCACGCTCATCGAACGCGCCTGAAGATCAGCGACGTATTGATGCCGCCGAACGCGAAGTTGTTGCTCATCACGAGTTCGGCGTCGATCTCGCGGCCCGTGCCAACGATGTAGTCGAGCGGCGCGCAAGCCGGATCGACATTGTTCAGGTTCAGCGTGGGCGCGTACCAGTTGCGCTTCATCATCTCGATGGTCCACCACGCCTCGAGCGCGCCGCACGCGCCGAGCGTATGCCCGACATAGCTCTTGAGCGAACTGATCGGCATGCGCTCGCCGAAGGTCTGAAGGGTCGCGTGGCTTTCGGCGACATCGCCGCGATCCGTCGACGTGCCGTGCGCGTTCACATACCCGATTGCGTCGGGCGGAAGCTGCGCGTCGTTCAGCGCGAGCTGCATTGCGAGCGCCATCGTTTCCGCGGTCGGCTGCGTCATGTGTGCGCCGTCCGAATTGCAGCCGAAGCCGACAATCTCGGCGTGAATCCGCGCGCCGCGCGCCACCGCGTGTTCGTATTCCTCCAGCACGAGCGTGGCCGCGCCTTCGCCGACCACGAGGCCGTCGCGTGCGGCATCGAAAGGACGCGGCGTGAAATGCGGCTCGTCGTTGCGCGTGCTCGTCGCATACAAGGTGTCGAACACGGCGACGGCGGGCCCCGACAATTCTTCGGCGCCGCCTGCGAGCATCAGCGTCTGCTTGCCCGTCTGAATCGCTTCATACGCGTAGCCGATCGCCTGGCTGCCCGACGCGCACGCGCATGACGTCGGAATGATGCGCCCCTTGAGGTCCCAGAACAGGCTCACGTTGACGGCCGTGGTGTGCGGCATCATCTGCACGTAGCTGTTCGATGTGACGTCGCTCATCGAGCCGGTTTCAAGCATCGTGCCGAACGCGCGGATCGGCTGCACCGAACCCGACGACGAACCGTAGGCGACGCCCATGCGGCCGTCCTTGATGCTGGCGTCGTCGGCGAGGCCCGCATCGGCGAGCGCGAGTTCGCTTGCGCGCACCGAATACAGCGACACAGGGCCCATCGAACGCGTTTTCTTGCGCGGATAATGCGCGGGCGCGACGAAGCCCGGCAACGGACACGCGAGCCGCGTATGCAGCGATTCGAAGTAATCCCACTCGGGCATGCGCCGCACGGCATTCACGCCGCTTTTCAGGCGCGCTTCGATGGCGTCCCAACTATCGCCGAGCGCGGTGACGCCGCCCATGCCGGTAATGACGACTCGCTTCATCAGATCATCCCGCCGTTGACGCCGATCACCTGGCGCGTGACATACGAGGCCGCATCCGACATCAGGAAGCTGACCACCGACGCCACTTCCGCAGGCTGCCCGACGCGGTTCATCGGCACCGTCTTCAGCGCGTGTTCGAGCTGCATCTCTTCGAGCATGCCGGTCTCGATCAGACCGGGCGCCACGCAATTGACGGTGATGTTGCGCGTCGCCAGTTCGACCGCGAGCGCCTTGGTCGCGCCGATCAGACCCGCCTTCGCCGCGCTGTAGTTCACCTGGCCGCGATTGCCCATCACGCCCGACACCGACGCGATCGTCACGATGCGCCCGCCCTTGCGCGCGCGGACCATCGGCATCGTCAACGGATGCACGACGTTGTAGAACGAGTCGAGGCCGGTTTCGATCACGATGTCCCAGTCTTCGTCGCTGAGCGCGGGAAACGCGGCGTCGCGCGTGACGCCCGCGCTGCATACGATGCCGTAGTACGGGCCATGCGCCGCGACATCGGCTTCGAGCACTTCGCGGCACACCGCGCGCTCGCGCACGTCGAACTGCAGCACGCGCGCGGTGCCGCCCTGCGCGGCGATGCCCGTCGCGACCGCTTCCGCTTCGGTGCGTCCGGTCCGGCAATGCACGGACACCGCGAAGCCGTCCGCGGCCAACTGGTACGCAATCGCGCGGCCAATGCCGCGGCTTGCGCCGGTAACGAGAACACGCCGGCTCATGAACTGAAACTCCCCTCAATGAATGACTGAAAATCGGCTGGCTGAAACACCTTGATCACGGCTTCGGCGCAGCACACGTCGCCGTCGTGAATCGTGCATTCGTACGCACCGTGGCCTTCCTCGCTGCGCAAAAGTTCCGTTGCGTGAACCAGCAGTTGCGCGCCGCCTGCGAAGCTCGGCTGCAACGCCTTGTAGCTGCGTGAACCGAGCAGCACGCCGGGCCGCGCACGGCCGCCGCCTCGCATGGCCAGCAGCGCGACATGCGCGGCAATGGTCTGCGCCATCAGTTCGATGCCGATCCACGCGGGCATCGCGCCTTGCGCGTCGGCGTACCACGCGTCGGCGTGAACGGTCGCGCGCGCGGTCAGCGTCTCTTCGCTGAACGTGTTGACCCCGTTGATCAGCAGCATGGTGCCGCGATGCGGGATGATCGCTTCGATCGGTTGCTGCAGCAGTTCGTCGATAGTTAGCGTGTCGTTCATCGCGCTCATCCTGCAAGAATCAGGCTGACGTTGCTGCCGCCGAATGCAAACGAGTTGCTCATCGCGTATCGGGTGGCTCCCTGCGTGGCCGCCTCGCGCGGCAAGAAACGTTCGGTTTCCACGAGGTCGAGCGCGGGCAGGGCCGGGTCGGCCTCGCCGTCCCACAGATGGCGCGGCAGCGCAACGTCCTGACGCGCGAGCGTGAGCCACACGAAGCCAAGCTCCGTCGCGCCCGCGGCGCCCAGTTGATGACCGGTCAGCGGCTTTGTGCCGCTCGTCGCGACACCTTCGGGAAAGACGCGCGACATCAGGCTCGCTTCCATCTCGTCGTTCTTGCGCGTCGCCGTGGCGTGCAGATTCACATAGCCGATAGACGACGGCGCAATGCCCGCATCGGCCAGCGCCTCGCGCAACGCGAGTTCGCCGCCCACGCCTTGCGGATCGGGCGACGAAATGTGATGCGCGTCGCTCGATTCGCCGACGCCCGCAAGACGCACCGCCGCTTCGTCGCGGCTCATCAGGAACACGGCTGCGCCTTCGCCGACATTGATGCCGCAGCGATTGCGGCTCATCGGATTGCTGCGCGCGCTGCTCGTCGATTCGAGCGACGCAAAGCCTTGCACCGTGAGCTCGCATAACGAATCGACGCCGCCCACCACGACCGCGTCGCACAGTTGCAACTGCAACAAGCGCCGCGCCGATGCGAACGCCTTCGCGCTCGACGTGCAGGCGGTCGAGATCGTATACGCCGGTCCTTTCACGCCGAGCGCCGCGGCCGCGAACGGCGCGGCCGTGCCGATCTCCATCTGCCGGTAATTGAAGCTCGACGGCAGCGCGCCCGCTTGTGCCTGATAGACGAACGCGGCTTCCGCCGCTTCGATGCCGGACGTGCTCGTGCCGAGCACGACGCCGATTCGATGCGCGCCATAGCGCTCGCGCGCTGCATCGACGGCAGGCGCGATCTGCGCGAGCGCCGCGAGCAGCAAGCGGTTATTACGGCAGTCGTAGCGCGCGAGATCCGCGGACGGCGCGAGTTCGAGCGGCGTCACGACGCTGCCGACAAATGCGTCGCCGATACCGGTGTGCATGCTTGCCATGCCGCGCGCGTCGCCCGCCGCGAGCGCCGGCACGATGCTGTCAAGGTCGCCGCCGAGCGCGTTGATCATGCCGAGCGCGTGCAAATAAACTGATGGCGCTTTCATGCGGCCCTCCTTGTTTCCGATGGCATGCCGATCGGTGCAAGCAGCACCGATACCGCGATGCCGAGCGCGAGCGTCGCGCCGAAGCTCTTCAACGCAGGCATCGCGCTCATGCCGAGCATGCCGAACGACAGCAGCGTGGTCGCCGCCGACAACAGCACGCCGGTCCACACCGCGCCGAGATCGGCGTCCGCGCGCAGGCATCCTTCGCGCAGAAACACCGCGTAGTTTGCGCCCACGCCGAGCACGAGCATCAGCGCAAGCCAGTTGAACAGATTGAGCGGCACCCGCGCATAACCGAATGCGGCGAGCGTGACGCCGACAGCGAGCAGCACCGGCAACGTCACCGCGACGCCGCCGCGCACGCGCTCAAGCAGAGAGACTGCGCCGCCTGCATTCGGTGACACAGCGCGCCGCGCAGCGTAACGCACGATCAACAGAACCAGAACGAGCGTCAGCGCGCCGCCGAGCCACCAGCCGCTATCCACGCGATACGCGCCGAACAGCTTCGACACGCTCGCGGCTTTGTCGACGAACGCGACACCCGGCAGCGCCTGCGCGATGGCGATCAACGCGGACTCGTTGCGCGGCGTCACGCCTTGCGGAATCACGACAGCCGCATACGCGTGGCTCGCCGCGTCGACCTGGCCGAGCCACAAATGCCGATACGGTTGCGACCACGGCGCGGCGAGCCATGAGTCGATACTCAACAGCGCTTGCGGCTTCGCTTGAGCGGCGATCCACGCATCGGCGACTTCGTCTTTGAAGCCTGCTTGCAGCAGCGTCGCGCGCAACGCGGCCGGGTCGTTAAACAGATGTTGCGCGAGCAACGCACGGTCTTCATTCTGCCGACGCGCGGACGGCACGAATTGCGCAACCGACTGATAACCGCCCGTCTTGTCCGCCGTGCCGTTCAACGCGTCGAGTTTCGCGCCGAGCGCTTCGGCCCGCTGCAAGACGACGTCCGCCGTCTCGCCGCGCACGACGAAAAATTGCGCGCTGTTATCCAC
This sequence comes from Paraburkholderia sp. RL17-368-BIF-A, assembly GCF_046054045.1. Lineage (NCBI taxonomy): Bacteria > Pseudomonadati > Pseudomonadota > Betaproteobacteria > Burkholderiales > Burkholderiaceae > Paraburkholderia > Paraburkholderia sp. RL17-368-BIF-A. Next base: position 326,850 of record NZ_JARESN010000007.1, on the reverse strand, counting down.
GCCGACCGCCTCGCGCACCTTGTCTTCCTGCGCGACGAGCGACGCATCGCGCTGGATCAGCAGATGGATGTCGTCGTCGCTCGTGAGGCGCAGCCAGCCAGGAATCGCGGCAATCAGCAGCAGCGCGGCGACGAACCACGCGCGCTTGCCGCCGATCATGCGATGCCACACGCCGAGCAGGCGCGCGGCGCGCTCGAACAGACGCCGCGGGCTGCGCTTCGGCGCGTGCGGCAGCAACGCCGGCAACAGCCACATCACCGAAGCGAACGCCGTCACGATGCCCGCCATTGCAAAGCACGCGATCTGCTTGAGCGCGGGAAACGGCACCCATGTCAGGATCGCGTAGCCGAGCAGGCTTGTGGCCAGCGCGACGCTCAACGCGGGACGCACCGCGCGTGCGCCGCGCCGCGCATCCCAGTCGCGCCCCGCGCCGAGATAGACGACGAAATACTGAATCGAATAATCGACGGCTTCGCCAATCAGGCTCGCGCCGAACACGAGCGTCAGCAGATGCAGCTTGCCGAATACGAGCAACGTGACCGCAAGCGCGCAGACAATGCCGAGCGCGGTCGAGACGAAACCGAGCAGCAGCAGGCGCGGCGAGCGGAAGACCCACATCATCAGCAACGCAATGCCGACGAGCGACGCAATGCCGATCGCGTGCACTTCGCGCTCCGATGCGCTGCGCGCCGATTCGGCGTAGAACACGGCGCCGGTGCGCGCCACCGACACGTCGGGGAACGCGTGCTTCAGCGCGCTTTCGCCTTGCGCCAACGCGCCGAGCACCGCGTGCTGCGTCTTCGTTTCATAGGCCGAGCCGGGCAGCGTCGCGACGATCAGCACGCTTGTCGCATTGTCTCGATGCGAGACGAGCAGCCCGTCCTCGAGTTCGAGATTCGACGTGGCAAGCGGCAGATTGCCGAGCCAATGTTCGAGCCAGCCGAACGGATCGTCCGATAGCGACGTGGTGAGGCCGCCGCGCAGCGGACTGTAGATGCGCTGAGCCAGCGCATCGCGCAGCGTCGAATCCGCTGCGTTCGCGCCGGCGATTGCCGCACGATCGGCAGGCGTCAGCAAGCCGAAGCGATACGGCATGTACAACGCCGCGATTTGCGACAGATCGAACGGCGGCAATTCCGCCGTCACCGAAGCGAATGCGCCGCTTGTCCGCAGCGATGCGCCGAGCTGTTTCGCCGCCGCTTTCGCGTGCGCGTCGTCGTGACTCGTGACGAGAAAAACGGTGCGGTCGCCGAGCGCGCTCGCGAGCATATCGACGGCTTTTTCCGCGACGGGGTCCGCTTCGGTCGCGGGCAACAGCGCGAGCAAATTGGTCTGCAACGGTGACGGTCCCGCGAAACGCCAGCCGCAATACAGCGCTGCGACGAGCGCGAGCGCGAGCCACGCGGCGCGCACGCCCCATGTCTGTCTCGCGGATCTGTGTCGCAGCAAATCCATTACGGCGTCCCGAACAGGCTGCGTTCGGCCGGCGCGAGTTCGCTCACCGCCTCGCTTTTACTGAACTCCAGTTGCGTCGTATCGCCGTTGGCAAGCGCAATGCGCAGGTTCTGCAGATAATCGCCGCCGCTCATCTGCAAGCCTTTGATGGACTGCGCGATTTGCGGCTGGTTCGGCGTGAGCTGCATGCGCCAGTGCGTGGGGCTGCCTTCGGCCTCTACGTCGAATTGCGAATACAGCGCGGACAGATCGCCGCCGAGCATCGCGCGCATCATCTTCGAGACTTGCGCGACGCCGCGCGTGCCGTGCGCGCTGTGCGCCGTGACACGCTGACCGTTGGCGTTGACTTCGGCGACGCCTGCATCGGTAATCACATACGTGGCTTTGTACGGCGTCGCGATTTGCCAGATCACGCCGCGCTCGCGCACGAACAGCAGCGAGCCGGTGCTGACGAGCGGCTGCTTCATCGCGGCGAGTGTCTGCGTCTGCGTGAACTGCGCGCGCACGCCCTTGGCCGCGGCAAGGTGCGATGCGATCTGCGAGACGAGTGCGGGGTTGCCGTCAGTGGATGCCGCCGAAGCCGGCGATGCGGCCACGCTCAACGCGCCCGAAAGCGCGAGAGCGCATAGCGCGTTGCATAGCGCTTTGCTTAGTCGCCCGTAGCAATTCATGCTGCCCATACGCGCTCCAGTTTCTCGAACACGACGGGCGGCGACACGAATTGCAATTCCTGCGTCGCGGCATCGACAGCCACCTGAATCGTGTAGCCCTTCGTGAGCCGCGTGCCCGACGCGCAATCGACGATTTCATAGCCTATTTTCAGGCGGTTTTCGTGTTCGAGCAGTTGCGTGCGCACGTCGAGTTTCTGGCCGTAGGTTGCCGGACGCACGTACTTCAAGTGCGCTTCGACAATCGGCCACAGATAACCCGACGCCTGCATTTCGCGGTAGTCGTAGTCGAACGCGCGCAACAGCGCCGCGCGGCCGATCTCGAAGTACTTCAGATAATGGCCGTGCCAGCACACGTTCATTGCATCGACGTCGTGAAACGGCACTTCGACCGTCGCGCTCGCGCTCAATACCTTGCGGGCGGCGCTCATGCTTCTGAGCCTCCGCGATAGTCGTGCAGCAACTCGCATGCGGCGATGCGCGCGGTCAGTGCGCGCAGATCGGATTCGAGCGCGCGGTCATCGTCGACGAAAGGCGATTGTGCGCCGACGTTTTCCACGAACGTTTGCAACGGCGCGGGCACCGGCGTCGCACTGTCGATTCGCAGGCGCAAACGCGCCGCCTGCACGGTGGCAAGCGTATGCGCGGCCGCGACCTGCTCGGTCAATTCGAGCACACGCAGGCAGTCGCGCGCGGCGATCGTGCCCATGCTGACCTTGTCCTGATTGTGAGCTTCGGTCGAACGCGAAAACACGCTGGCGGGCATCGTGTTCTTCAGCGCCTCCGCCGTCCACGCGGACGACGAAATCTGCACGGCCTTGAAGCCGTGATTGATGGCCGCACGCGCGGGCGCGGCGCCGCTCAGGTTGCGCGGCAAACCGTTGTTGAAGTTCACATCGACGAGCAGCGCCAGTTGCCGGTCCATCAGATCGGCGAGATTGGCGACCGCCACTTTCAGCGAGTCCATCGCGAACGCAATATGGCCGCCGTAAAAGTTTCCGCCATGCAAAACACGTTCGTTGTCGGGGTCGATCAGCGGGTTGTCGTTCGCGCTGTTCAATTCGTTTTCGATGTCGCGGCGCACCCAGCTCAGCGCATCGCGCGCGACGCCGATCACGTGCGGCGCGCAGCGAATCGAATAGCGGTCCTGCAAGCGATGACCCGGCGTATCGTCGCGTCCTTCGAGATCGGCGCGAATCCAGGCGGCGGCTTCGGCCTGGCCCGCATGCGGTTTCACTTCGAAGAGCGTCGCGTCGAAATGCGCGGCGCGGCCGTCGAGCGCGACGGTGCACAGCGCGGTCAGGCGCGCGGCGAGCCGCGTCAGATGATCCGCGCGCGCGAACGCGAGACACGCGAGTCCGGTCATGACTGCCGTGCCGTTCATCAGCGCGAGGCCTTCCTTGGGCGCGAGCGTGAGCGGCGTGTGTCCGAGTTCGCTCCACACTTCGCGCACGTCGCGCAGGCGTCCTTCGAACATGACTTCGCGTTCGCCCGCGAGTGCGGCGGCGACATACGAAAGCGGCGTGAGATCGCCGCTCGCGCCGACCGAGCCTTCGGCCGGAATGCGCGGCAACACGCGATGATTGACGAGGTCCGCGAGACGTTCGAGCAGCACGGGGCGCACGCCCGAAAAACCATACGCGAGCGAGTTCAGACGCGCGGCGATGACGGCAAGCGTCTCGCCGTCGTCCAGATAGCGGCCCATGCCGCAACCGTGGTAACGCGTGAGTTGCAGCGGCAAGGCTTCGACGAGTTCCATCGGCACGTCGACCACGCAGGCGTCGCCGTAACCGGTGTTGACGCCGTAGACCGTCGCGCCCGCCGCGAGATGGCGGCGCAGGAAATCCGCGCCGCGTTGAATGCGCGCGCGCCACTCGGGGTCCGTATTCAATGCGACCGGCGCGCGATGCTGCGCGATCGCGACGACGTCCTCAATAGTCAGCTTGCGTGCGCCGATCACCACCGGAGCCGCGTTGCCGCCGCGATTTGAAACCGCTTGCACGCCGGCATCCGGCGCGTCGATCAGATCATGTTCGGCCATTCGCGCCTCGCTTGGGGCTGGCCCAGAAATCGAAGAAGTTGAACCATTGATAAGGTGCCTTGCGGCAATAGTGTTCGAGACGCGCGGCATAACGCTGCGCCCACGCCGCGAGATGCTGCGTGCGTTCGCGCCGCGGCAACTCGATGCGCTCCGCGAACGGCTCGAAGTAAAGACGATAACCGCCCTGCTCTTTCAGGCAGAAGAACAAATACACCGGACAGCCGAGCGCATGCGCGAGCACGTATGGTCCCTGCGCGAAAGGCGCGTCGGCGCCGAGAAAGCGCGCCTGGGTGGTGCGGCCCGCTTCGTGCGCGGGCACGCGGTCGCCGACAATCACGAGCAGTTCGCCGGCGTCGACACGCTGCTGCATCAGCATCGCCGTTTCAGGCCCGAAGTCCGCGACTTCGAGCAGATGCCGCGCGAACTCGCTGTTCGCCGACGCGAGCACGCTATTGAAGCGCCGCGCATGTTCCGTATAGACGACAGCCGTGACTTTCGCGTAGGCGCCCTGCGCGGCGAGCGCACGCGTCATCTCCAGATTGCCGAGATGCGCGCCGATCACCAGCGCGCCCTTGCCGCTCGCGACCAATGCTTCGAACGCCGAAGGATCTTCGAACTTGACGTCGGCATTGTTGACGCGGCCGGACCACGCGGCGAGCTTGTCGAAGCCCGATTGCGCGAACGCCAGCATGTGTCGATACGCGGACAGCCAGCCGGGTCGCGGCGTCTCGCCATGCGGCGCGGCCTCGCGCAAACGCGTGAAGTAATTGGCCGAGGCCTCGCGCGCGGCACGTCCCGTCAGCAGAAAATACGCGACGATCGGATGCAGCCATAGCGCGGTGAAACGTCGGCCGAACAGTTTGCAACTAAGCGCGAGCAACGACATGCCGAGGTGACTGCCGCGCTCCGCGATACGCCACCAGTCCTGCGCGTTCGCCTCGCTTTGCACGTCCGCGAGCGCGGCGCGGCGCGGCATGAACTTGTGCGCGACGAGCATCGGCAGACGCAGCAGCATGCCGCACACGAGCCGCGTATGACTGCGGCTGATGCGCACGTTGTCCCACAGCACGTCGAAATGCGAGACGCCGTCGCTCGCATACGTGACGCGCGTGGGAATCGCGCGAAACGCGGCGCGCCGCCAATACAGGCGCACCAGAATCTCGATGTCGAAGTCCATGCGTGTGGGTAACTGCACGCTGTCGATTAGCTCGCACGCGAGCCCAAGCGGATAGAGGCGAAAGCCGCACATCGAATCGCGGATGGTGAGCGACAGCGTTTCGATCCACACCCACACGTGCGTCAGATAACGGCCGTAGAGTCGCGCTTTCGGCACGCTCTCGTCATACACCGGACGGCCCAGAATGACCGCGCCGGGTTCGGCGCGCGCGGCTTCGACGAAACGCGGCACGTCATTGGCGTCGTGCTGGCCGTCCGCGTCGATCTGCAATGCGTGCGTGTACTTCGCGTTGCGCGCGGCGCGCAGGCCCGCCATCACCGCCGCGCCTTTGCCGCCGTTGACCGGCAGACGCAGCAGCGAGACTTGCTGCACGTATTGCTGTGCAAGCTCGGCGAGCACCTGTTGGGTGGCTTCGTCGCTGCCGTCGTCGACGATGAAAATCGGCAAGCCGTGCACCGCGAGATGCGCGACGGTCGCGCCGATCGCGTCCTTGTGGTTGTAGATCGGGATCACGATGCAGGGAGCGAAATTCATCACGCGCTCTCCCGATAAACGATCACGCCCGATGCGCAATCGCGCTCGTTCACGCGGTACGCAAACTGCACGCGCTGACGCGCGCTATCGTGCGCGAGCGTGAGCTTCAACACCGCGCCGGGCGACACCGGCGCCATGAACTTCAACCGGTCGACCGATGCGACGCTGTGCGCGCACGGCAGTTGTTCGGCGGCCAGACGCACCGCCCAATCGACTTGCACGACGCCCGGCAGAATCGGCAGCCCGGGAAAATGGCCGGCGAAATGAAACAGCGTGGGCGGCACGCGCAGTTCGTAGTGCAGCGTGTCGCCTGCGCGCGCTTCGGCGAGCAGCTCGAAACCTTCGGCGCGCGGCTCGAACGCCGCCGCAACCGCGGACACCGGCAGCTTGCCGCGCGCGTCGAACGGCAACGCGAGACGAAAGCGCCAATGGCGCGGCAACACGACCGCGTCGAAGTAATCGGCGAGATGGCGACGCAGGTTTTGTGCGAGGACCACGCGGCCTTCGTCGCGCAAAGCGTCGTTGCCCGCTTCGGTTAACGCGACGACCGCGCCGACGCGCTCACGCGCGCCGCCTTCGAGCGGCGCGATTGCCGCTTGCATCACATACGGATGCAGCGTGAGACGCGCTTCGAGTTCCGGCAGCGACACACGCTTGCCGTCGAGCTTCAGCACGCGATCGAGACGGCCCTGCAAACGGAAACGGCCTTGCGCGTCGAACGCGATCTTGTCGTCGGTGCGATGCCAGCCGCCATGGTCGAGATGCGGCGAGCGCACGTTGAGCGCACCGTCTTCGTCGCAACGCACTTCGATGCCGGTCGTCGCTTGCCATGCATCGGTCTGGTCCTGACGACGCCATGCAATGCCGCCCGTTTCCGTGCTGCCGTAGATTTCGAGCGGCGCGGCGCCGTAAGCCGCCGCATATTGCTGCGCGGCTTCGAGCGCGAGCGGACCGCCCGACGAAAAAACCGCGCGCGGCGCGGGCGTCAATGCGGCGAAGCCTGGCAGCGCGGGCCAGCGCGACAACTGCGCGGGCGTCGATACGATCACGGCTGCGCCGCATTGCGCGATCTGCGTTTGCAGATGCAGCGGTTCGATGCTGATCTCGCGATCGAATGCGCGGCCGGCGGCAAGCGGCCACATCACGCGAAACAGCAGACCGTAGATATGGTGATGCGGCACGCTCGCGAGCATGGTTGCGTCGCCGACGAGCGCGCCCCACTGCTTCTCGAGCGTGTGCACTTCGGCGTTGAACTGCGCGAGCGTTTTGCGGATCGGCTTCGGACGGCCGCTGCTGCCCGAGGTGTAGAGCGTGAGCGGCGCTTGGGGGTCGATGTTTTTGTCGAGCGCGGACGCGGCTGCCTCGGCTTGCGCATCGGCTTGCACATGCAACTGCAGCGTCGCGTCGGTCAGCACGACGTCGTACGCGTCGGCGAGATCGGCAAGATAGCCGGGCGTCGCGTTCGCCGGAATCACCGGCTCCTTGCCGCACGCGAAGAGCGCGAACAACGCGCACGCGAAATCGAACGGATCGTCGATACACAGTGCATAGCGTTGCGCCGCTTGCGATTGCATCAGCGCAACGAGCGCCGCGACGCGCGCGCGAAACGCGGCGCGATCGAGTAGCGCCGTGCGATCGCGGCAAACGGCAACGCGTGAAGCGGCGGCATCGAGCGGAACGGACAACAGGTCGTGCAACGCGATCATCACGCCGCCTCCGAACGCGCGGCTCGCGGCAGCACGACGAGATAGCGCCACACGACCTCGGCGATCAGCAGCACACCGATCAGCAGATAAGCAATCGCGCCGTTATACAGCGACCAGCTTGCGCGGCTCCAGTAGAGCGCGGTATACGCGGAAAAAGCACCGTTCAGTAGAAAGAACACACACCACACCTGAGTGACGCGCCGCGTGTGGCGCACTGCGCCCGGCGGCAAATCCGGTTTGCCGAGGCGCGCGAATTTTTCGATCATCGACGGACCGCGCACGAGCGTCGCGCCGAACGCGATTAGGAGCCCGAGATTGACGAGCGACGGATAGAGGCGCAACAGCAGCTCGCTGTTGGTGAGCACGATGGCCGCCGACGCGCAGCTCAGCAAGCCGACCACGGTCCAGTCGATGGCGGAAAGACGCCGCAGCGAAGTCGCGACCGGACCGCTGCCTGCCCAGCGCTGCAGCCACAGAATCGCAAACAGCATGCAGCCGACGTAACGCGGCGTGTCCCAACGCCACGCGCACAGAATCAACGCGGGATACGCGAGCTTCACCAGCACTTGCACGACCGCCTTCAGCCAATGGCGTTCAGCCGCGGACGAAGCGCTTGCGGCGGGCTGATCGGCCGCCCGTGTGCGCGAACGCACTGCCGGCATCAGCCTTGAGCCGCCAGCAGCGATTCGACCGCGCCGATCACGTCGCCGACCGTGCGCACCGATTTGAACTCTTCCGGCTTGATGCGGCGCCCGGTCATTTCCTGGAGCTTGATCGCGAGATCGACCGCGTCGATGCTGTCCAGATCGAGGTCTTCGAACAGATGCGCGTCGGGCGTCACGCGCTCGGGCTCGATTGCGAAGTTCTCTTTAAAGATGGCGCGGATGCGTTCAAGAATCTCTGCCTCGGACACGGTCATTCCCCTTTGCTGTTGGTTTCGTTCGCGGCGTGCGCCGCTTCGCGCTGACTTGCCACCAGCGCGGCCAGCGTGCTGATGGAGCGAAAGTGCTCGCGCGTGCGGTCGTCGTTTGCCGCAATGGTCAATTGATATTGTTTGCGCAGCACGATGCCGATTTCCAGTGCGTCGATCGAATCGAGACCGATACCGTCGGTATCGAACAACGGTGCATCGTCGTCGATATCGGCGGGGCTCAGGTCTTCCAGATCGAGTGCCTCGATCAGAAGCTGCTTAATTTCCAGTTTTAAAGAATCCATAATCGAACAGGTGCCGGGTAATGTGTGCTTCGACGGCGCTCGTCACGCTGCGCGCAGCGAGAGCCGGTGTTGTGTCGTCTGCCGCGAGCCGCTCGACGCCGAGCGGCTCCAGCACGTTCACGCGCATGCGGAACGCTCGCGCCGGCACGTCGTACCAGCGCATCTGTTTCGTGAACGCGGGCGGATCGCAATCCATCAGCACCGGCACGATCGGCGCGTCCACCTTCAGCGCCATGTGCGCGAAGCCGCGCGAAAACGCATGCAGCCGGTTGCGCGCGGGACTGCGCGTGCCTTCGGGAAAAATGATCATCGTATAGCCTGCCGCGAGCTGCCTTGCGCCTGCTTCGACGAGCTCCGCCGGATCGGCGTTGCTCACGTATTCCGCCGAACGCACGATGCCCCAGAAACACGGGTTGCTCCAATGCGCGTTTTTCACGACGCAGCATGCGTGCGGCGTGAGCGAAAGCAGCACCATCACGTCGAGGTAGGTCGGGTGGTTGGCCACCACGATCGACGGACCGCGCGCACGCAGCGCCTCGCCGCCCGACACTTCGAGCTTCATCACGCCGATCAGTTGCAACGCGCCGACGAGCGCGCGGAAAAACCAGTGGATGATGCTCGTCACCGCGAACTGCCGCGACGCGCGATGCGGCCACAGCCACGCGAGCGGAAACACCAGCACCGAAAACAGCACGCCGCAGATGCCGAACACGACGAAAGCCATGCCCGTGGCGAAGAATCGCCACGTGTAGTCAAGCCGCGCGGTCATGCCACTCCCACTGCCAAAGGACGCCGGCGCCCTGCCAGGCCGCGGGCTCGCCGGTTTCAAGACAATGCAGCAGCGCCTGGCTTTGCGTGGCGAAGCGGGTTGCTGCGGGCTCCTCCTGGTCGTACAGGCGCGGCGACGCGGACCGTGTACAGACCAGATGGCCGAGCGCCGTTTCGTTACTCAAGAGCAGCGCGACTGCCCCGCCCTGCACTTCATCGTCGATCGTTCCGTAGGCGGAGTCGGCCGGTTCGTCGGCGTAGACCAGCAGGACCGGTGACGCCAATTGCGTTGCGTGTTGCGCATACGCCTCGAGCAGCGCATAACCGAGCGTTTCCGGGCCCGCCGAAATGGCGCTCGCCGCCGAGCGGTCGCCGCGCGCGATGCCGAACACGCCCGTCATCGCATTGAGCACCGAGAGGCTAAAGGCCGTCGGCGACACCGGCTCGCCGGAACTGATGGCGCGCAGAATCTCCGTGGTGCGGCGCAGTTCGCCGTGCCGCGACGCGAAGACGACGCGCGCCTCGTCGGCCCCGACGCAATCGTGCGCCACCTTCAGCGCGGCTTTCGAGAGCGTGCTGAGACGCCGCCGCACGATCGGTTCGATAAAACCGATGTCGGGTGCGGCGGTGGTGGCAGCAGGCCAGCTAGACCAGCGAGCGACCGGAATGGTCCAGTGCGGATCGGGCATATCGGTGTTCGCGCGTTGAAGCAAGGAGAGGCTGAAGCGCCTGACGGAATACGCAGCCGTCACAGCGTATGCGCGCCGCGCGGACCGGCAATTTCCAGCCGGGGGACAATCCAGACTTCTTTTGTAGGGTTCAGCGAATTAACGGCACTTTGGCCCGATTATTTAGGCCATTGACGATTGGCCGTGTAGTTTGGCTCAGGCTTCCTTAGTCGCCGGAATCATACTGAATATTCTGAATTAAATCAGCCACAAAAGACGTATCCATCTGTATCCGTCTCGCGTTTACGACGCTAATTTGAGTGCTATGGCGATTTGCAGAAATTTCCCATCTGGGCCTGGGAATATCCCTACATCTGTAGGTTTTTGGGAATTCGACTGTCAGACGGTCGCGTTCGCAAAGAGAATCCCGCGAATGCTTTCAATTAACTTTCTGCGACGACTGTTGCAGTCGAATACATGCGATCCGATTTCACGCGAATTCTGCTCCCGGCAGAACGGCCGCGCGGCGACGCCTGCTATAATCCGTCCCTCATTGGGGAGTAGCCGCCCCGCGCCACGTTCGCCCGGCATCTAGCCGGGCTCGCAACAACGTGCGCTCGCGGGGGCGCCTGTCAACAGACTTGGCCGTCATGGCCATGGCAGCCGCAGCCTCTGGCCTGGCGAGACCGATGACCCACACCCCGCCGCAATTGGGCCCGGCGTGTCGTGGGTCGTCGCTCGTTCATTTCCCGGCCCGCGGATTCCAACCCACGTGTTCCACGCTTTCCTCATTTCCACCGGAGCGGTCGCGCTCGCCGAAATCGGCGACAAGACGCAGTTGCTGTCGCTCGTGCTCGCCGCGCGTTATCGCAAGCCGATGCCGATCATCCTCGGCGTGCTGGTCGCGACGCTCGTCAATCACGCGGGCGCGGGCGCGCTCGGCGCGTGGCTCGGCTCGCTGCTCACGCCGGCCATCATGCGCTGGGCGCTGGCCATTTCATTCATCGGCATGGGTTTGTGGATTCTCGTGCCCGACAAGCTCGACGACGAAGAAGCCAACACGAACCGCACGCATCTTGGCGTGTTCGGCGCGACTGTCGTGGCCTTCTTCCTCGCGGAAATGGGCGACAAGACGCAGATCGCGACGGTTGCGCTCGCCGCGCGCTTTCACGACTTCTTCGGCGTGGTGGCGGGCACCACGCTCGGCATGATGATCGCCAACGTCCCGGCGATCCTGCTCGGCGACCGCTTCGCGCACCGTCTGCCGACCGGCATCGTGCACGGCATCGCCGCCGTGCTGTTCGTGGTTCTCGGAACGATGGCGCTGTTCGGCGGCGGGCTCTGACGAAGGTGCGCGATGCCGGCATTTGCCGGCATCGCGCTCTTGTCACGCTTTTATCGCGCTTGCGGTCGCGTCGCGGTCATTGCACGGCTTTCGCGCCCGACGCGGCAGCCGGCGACGCTGCAGCCGGCACCGGCGTTTCGTTGGAAGCACCCGCGCTGTTGCCGAGCGGAATCTTGACCGTGCGCACGACGCCGTTGCCAAGCGGGAAGTCGGCAAGCGCACTGCGCGCCAGATACGGCATGGCTCTCACCAGCGACGACTCGCCGCCCGAGTTGCGCGCGGTCACGTTGTAGACCTCCTTGCCCGTCGCGCGCTCGGTGATCCGCACGCCGAGCAGATGCGTGAAGATCGGATAGCTCTGGTTCACGTAGCCTGCGGGAAACGGACCCCACGGCCCCCACGGATCGTACGGACGGCCCCAGCCCCAGTAAGGCGCCGGCCACGGGTTGTAGTAGACCGGCTCGGCCACCGTCACCATGTCCGAGCGGATTCCATACGAGAGCCCGACGAGATAGCGCGCGTCGTTGCCGTCAACCTGGCGGAACGCATGCGTGGCGAGTTCGTTGGCGACGATGCGCTCATACGTGGTCAGCTCGAGATTGTTCCGCTGGTCGGGCTCGCGTGTGAACGCGTAGGTGCGGGCCGCGTCGCTGCCGCTCCAGTCGGAGAACGCGGTGACCTGCGTGGTCACGTAGGTCGTGCAGCCGGACAGCAGCACGCTCAGTGCCGCGAGCAGCAACATGGCGCGGCGCGTCCAGATATTCGTTGTCATGGTCTACCTCGTGAAGCGTTTCTGTTCGTTCGTCTTTCATTGTACGTATGACCGTCGATCGCGCCGCGCCGTTCCGCTCCCACGCCGTAGGAGCTTGAGCGTGAGCAAGAGCGGTGCGCGCGTCCGAGCGCGCATCGGCCGAACGGCTATCTGAAAAGCGCGCGCCGCACGATTGCCCGAGGCTTTGTACAATGGCTCGACAAGCCCGGCTCGCGTGTCTTCGTGCGCCGGCCGCTCGAGTCCCATCACTACAGAACGCCATGGCCGATACCGCAACGCCCAATGTGATCCGCCGCGCCGATTATGCGCCGCCCGCTTTTCTGATCGACACCGTCGCGCTCGAGTTCGATCTGCTGCCCGAACGCACGGTCGTGAAGAACACGATGCGCGTGCGCCGCAACCCGGACGCCGCGCGCGCGCCGCATCTCGAACTGATGGGCGAACAACTGGAGTTCGTCGGCGCGACGCTCGACGGTCAGCCGTTCGCCAACGCGCATCCGCACGAGCACGGGCTGGTGCTCGACAACGTGCCCGACAGCTTCGAGCTCACGCTCACCAGCATCTGCAATCCGGCGGCGAATACGACGCTCTCGGGCCTGTATGTGTCGAGCGGAAACTTCTTTACGCAGTGCGAGGCCGAGGGCTTTCGGCGCATCACCTATTTCCTCGACCGGCCGGACGTGATGTCGACCTACACGGTCACGCTGCGAGCCAGCAAGGCCGATTATCCGGTGCTGCTGTCGAACGGCAATCTGCTCGAGGAAGGCGATCTGCCGGACGGCCGTCATTTCGCGCGCTGGGAAGATCCGTTCAGGAAGCCGAGCTATCTGTTCGCGCTTGTCGCCGGCAAGCTCGTTGCGCTCGAAGAGCGTGTGAAAACCGGCTCGGGCAAGGAAAAGCTGCTGCAGGTGTGGGTCGAGCCGCACGATCTCGACAAGACCCGTCACGCGATGGATTCGCTGATCAATTCGATCCGCTGGGACGAACAGCGCTTCGGCCTCGAACTCGATCTCGACCGCTTCATGATCGTCGCGGTGAGCGACTTCAACATGGGCGCGATGGAAAACAAGGGGCTCAACATTTTCAACACGAAGTACGTGCTGGCGAACCCCGAAACGGCGACCGACACGGACTTCGCGAACATCGAGGCGGTGGTCGGCCACGAGTATTTCCATAACTGGACCGGCAACCGCGTAACCTGCCGCGACTGGTTCCAGTTGAGCCTGAAGGAAGGGCTGACCGTGTTCCGCGATCAGGAATTCTCCGCCGACATGGCCGCCGGACTGACTAGCAGCGGCGACGAAGCGGCGCGCGCCACCAAGCGCATTGAAGACGTGCGCGTGCTGCGCCAGATGCAGTTCGCCGAAGACGCCGGCCCGATGGCTCACCCGGTGCGCCCGGAAAGCTACGTCGAGATCAACAACTTCTACACGATGACCGTCTACGAAAAAGGCTCGGAAGTCGTGCGGATGTATCAGACGCTGTTCGGCCGCGACGGTTTTCGCAAGGGCATGGACCTGTACTTCAAGCGTCACGACGGCCAGGCCGTGACGTGCGACGATTTCCGTCATGCGCTCGCCGACGCTAACGGCCGCGACCTCGCGCAGTTCGAGCGCTGGTACAGCCAGGCGGGCACGCCGCGCGTGTCGGTGCGCACCCGTTACGACGCGGCGGCGCGGCGCTACAGCGTGACGCTCACGCAGGGTTATGGCGACGCCGCGCCGGCCGCGCGCGAAACGCAGAAGGGACCACTGCTGATTCCGTTCGCCATCGGCCTGATCGGCAAGGACGGCAACGATCTGCCGCTGCAACTCGAAGGCGAAGCGCGCGCTTCCGACTCGACCACGCGCGTGCTCGAATTGACGCAGACCGAGCAGACGTTCACGTTCGTCAATGTCGAAGACGAGCCGTTGCCGTCGCTGCTGCGTAATTTCTCGGCGCCGGTGATCGTCGAATACGATTATCCGGCCGAACAGCTCGCGTTCCTGCTCGCGCACGACAGCGATCCGTTCAACCGCTGGGAAGCCGGCCAACGCCTTGCCACGCGCGAGTTGCTGACGCTCGCCGGACAGGCGGCGAACGGCGCGCAACTGCAACTCGACGACTCGGTGGTCGCCGCGTTCGCACGCGTGCTCACGGACGAATCGCTGTCGCCGGCGTTCCGCGAACTCGCGCTGATGCTGCCGTCGGAGGCCTATCTGGCCGAGCAGATGACGGAGTCGAATCCGGCGGCCGTGCATGCGGCGCGGCAGTTCGTGCGCAAGCGTCTCGCGAATGCGCTCAAGGGCGAATGGCTGAGCATTTACGAGAAGCATCGCACGGCGGGTCCGTACGAAGCCACGCCGGCCGCGGCCGGACATCGCGCTCTGAAGAATCTCGCGCTCTCGTATCTGACCGAGCTCGACGATCCGGCGGAAGCCGTGCGGCTCGCGTCGGCGCAATACGAGGCCGCGAACAACATGACCGACCGCGCCGCGGCCTTGTCCGCGCTGCTCAACGCCGCAGCGGCCAATGGCGGCAGCGCCGAGGCTCAACATGCGCTCGACGACTTCTACCGGCGTTTCGAGAAAGAGCCGCTCGTGATCGACAAGTGGTTTGCGTTGCAGGCCACGCAGCGCGGCAGTGCGCAGCGGCCCGTGATCGAAATCGTGCGCAAGCTGATGACGCATCCCGCCTTCAATCTGAAAAACCCGAACCGCGCGCGCTCGCTGATCTTCAGCTTCTGCGCGGCCAACCCCGCGCAGTTCCATGCGCAAGACGGCTCGGGCTACGCGTTCTGGGCCGACCAGGTGATCGCGCTCGACGCAATCAATCCGCAAGTGGCCGCCCGCCTCGCACGCTCGCTCGAATTGTGGCGCCGCTTCACGCCGACGCTGCGCGAAGGCATGCGTGCGGCGCTGGAGAAAGTGGCGTCGCAAGTGAAGTCGCGCGACGTGCGCGAAATCGTCGAGAAGGCGCTCGCATGATGCGCGTTTGAGCGGTTCTCAACCCCGAAAGCCGGCACGCGTTGCCGGCTTTTTTTCGCCCTTGGGTTGCGACGACCCGGTGGCAGGTTCACGTCGACGTTAGCCATTTGGCCGACTGTTCTTAAGCGCCGCATTGAGGGAAAGTAAACGCATTCAATTAACGGTTTACGTTTAACGCGATGCGTTATATCATTCCCATGATCACAACATTTGGCGACAAGGCTACGGCAAGAATTTTTCAGGGCAGGTTCGTGCATGCGCTGCCGCGTCATATCCAGGCGCTCGCGTATCGCAAGCTCCTGATGATCGACGCCGCGGACACCGTCCATAGTTTGCATGCGCCGCCCGGCAACCGGCTCGAAGCATTGCAGGGGCAGCGCAGCGGGCAGTGGAGCATCCGGATCAATGCGCAATGGCGCATCTGTTTTCACTTTATCGAGGGCGAGGCGCTGAATGTTGAGATTGTCGACTATCACTGATTATTGGGAGACCGACATGGTCATCAAACGCTCCGATCTGGACAGTACCGATTTCTCCGGCATCGACACCGGAGACAGCATCGAGGAAATCCATCCGGGGGAGATTTTGCGCAGCGAATTCCTCGAACCGCTCGGCATGTCCGTCAATGCGCTCGCGCTTGCGTTGCGCGTACCGGCACCGCGCATCAACGACGTGGTGCGTGGCAAGCGCGCGATCTCGGCTGACACCGCGCTGCGGCTCGAGCGCTACTTCGGCGCGAGCGCGCAGTTCTGGCTCAATCTGCAAATCGCCTACGACCTGCGCGTCGCCACGGCTGCGGCGGGCGCGCAGATCGAACGCGAGATCGAACCCATGCCGAAGGCCGATCGCCCGAAGCTCCCCAAGGTTTCCGCGGAACATGCGCGCGCCGCGGCGCTCGCAGCGAGCGTGAGCGGCAGCGCCACGGCGGGCAAGGTCCGGCGCAAAGGCTGACCGCCGGTTGTGGTTTGGGTTGTGCTTTGGCCGCCGGTTATGCTCGTTGCTGCTCACTGGCCGCGTCGCGCGCGTTTTTCATCTCTCCGCCCACAGCAAAAGCACGGGGCAGACACACCGAGCGGTTAAAATCCGGATATTCCTCAAGCCTCCTGGAGTACAGCAATGTCCTTGCAACGTCGTACCACTCTCACGAAGTACCTGATCGAGCAGCAGCGGGAAACCAATAACCTGCCGGCCGATCTGCGCCTTTTGATCGAAGTTGTCGCGCGGGCATGCAAGGCGATCAGCTATCACGTCAGCAAGGGCGCGTTGGGCGATGCGCTCGGCACCGCGGGCAGCGAGAACGTGCAGGGCGAAGTACAGAAGAAGCTCGATATTCTGTCAAACGAGATCCTGCTCGAAGCGAATGAATGGGGCGGCAACCTGGCAGGCATGGCATCGGAGGAAATGGAGCAGTTCTTCCCTATTCCCGCGAACTATCCGAAGGGCGAATATCTCCTCGTGTTCGATCCGCTCGACGGCTCGTCGAACATCGACGTGAACGTGTCGATCGGCACCATCTTTTCAGTGCTGCGCTGCCCGGACGGCCAGCAGCCTACCGAGCAGTCGTTCCTGCAGCCGGGCACGCAGCAGGTCGCCGCGGGTTACGCGGTGTATGGGCCGCAAACGGTGCTGGTACTGACCACCGGCAACGGTGTGAACTGCTTCACGCTCGACCGCGAGCTCGGTTCATGGGTGCTTACGCAAAGCGACATGCGCATTCCGGTCGAGACGCGCGAATATGCGATTAACGCGTCGAACGAGCGGCACTGGTATCCGCCCGTCGAGCAGTACATCGGCGAATTGAAGCAAGGCAAGGAAGGTCCGCGTCAAAGCGACTTCAATATGCGCTGGATCGCGTCGATGGTCGCGGACGTGCATCGTATCCTGAACCGCGGCGGCATCTTCATGTACCCGGCCGACAAGCGCACGCCGGACAAGCCGGGCAAGCTGCGTCTGATGTACGAAGCGAACCCGATGGCGTTTATCGTCGAACAGGCAGGCGGCGCCGCGACCAATGGCGAGAAACGCATTCTCGATATTCAGCCGAAGAGCCTGCATGAGCGCGTCGCGGTGTTCCTCGGCTCGAAGAACGAAGTGGACCGCGTGACCCGCTACCATCTCGAAACAAAAAATTGACCGAGGGGCTTGCCAAGCCAATAAAGAAGTCCCTATAATCTCGCTTCTCCTGATGCCGGAATAGCTCAGACGGTAGAGCAGCGCATTCGTAATGCGAAGGTCGGGGGTTCGATTCCTCTTTCCGGCACCATCAAGATTCAAGCAAAAAGCCCAGTCCTCGCGACTGGGCTTTTTGTTTTGGCGATGCGTTTATCGAGGTTGGGACAACACGCGTCTGCGGTTACTAGTTGGCTTTGGCTATCCGCAAAAGTCCGCTCAGTCGCCGTGCAAGCGCGCGATCGTGACGAGGTTGCGCGCGACGACGGAATCGTTTGTCGCGACGCCCTGCTCGACGTTGCTGCGTTCGTCGCCGCAATACGCAGCGACCGCTTCCTGCGGCGCCGACGGAAACCACGAGATGCGGCCGTCGCATTCGATGCCAACCTGACGTCCCTTCCAGTACACAGCGTTTTCCATGACCCACTCTCTGAAGGCGAAGACGACCATCTTCCGCATCGGCAGACGCGCGTCCGTTGCCCAACGCACTCTCGGTTGACGATACGTCTTCACATCATAGAAGCCAGGATCGCGGCTGCCGGCGTTGTCATCGAGCGATGATGTTTTGTCGCGAAATGCGCGAGCTGGAATGCAACGCCGGCCGAATGCTTGAACCATTCAGTGAAACTCCTAAAAAGTCTTAAGTCGCGTTTGAAAAAAGAGGCCGTAGATCGTCAACGGCGCGACACGTCGCTCGTTTACAAAGAGGTAAAGCTTTCTCGCGATATAAGGTCCGGCTCGGTAATAAACGAACGTTCGCCTTTTAGTGCGGAAAACGATTCCGATGCGGCGGCGCACAAGAAGCTTTGAATCGGGGAATACCCGGAATGAACAGGAGCGGACTCGCGAGACCGAGAGGCGGCAGTGCTTGGGCGGCCCGCCTGACAAGGCGCCAGGGAATCTACCGATGAATTGATGCGCTGAACGTACGCAAGCCCACAGAACAACACAAGCTGCGAACCTATAAATTTAATCAGAAGACTCTGCTGAAATGGTGCGCTGTGCCGTTAAAGCAACAAAGAACGCGTGATGTTAATCGGGCACTGGTGCTAATCGGGGCCCGAGGGAATAATGAGTTTGTAAAGGAGAAAGATCATGGATGCCAAACCACCGAAGATTCCGACCCCGGACAAAGTTTTCAGCCCGGATCCGGAACCTGTCGGCGTCGAATTTTTGGGTGCGGAACTGCCGGAGCACGTGCGCGCCTTTTTCGACGAACAACGTAAGTCGTGCGACGCAAAGTAACTGTGCAGTGGCGCAACGCAGCAGCGGTCTTCGTGTCTCGTGCATGAGGTCTGGTGGCTCGCGCGCTCCCCGATCGCTTTCGTTTGGACGCTACCAATAGACGGACTGCCGCCGCGTAGTGCCGGCGCCTGTCGTTGCGCTTGCGCGCTTCCGCTGCGCGAGCATCGGTTGTGCTCTGCTTCCAGCAGCGGCTCCGCCCGGGAGCGCGCCTGTGCGATCGTAGATCGTCTATTCTTCTGGTTTTTCCTTCTGGGCCACCCGGCCGACCGTTGATCCCATGAATCGATTGTTTCGCTTCGCTGCGCCGTGCGCGCTGGCGCTCTTCGCCTGTGCCGCGTTCGCGCCAGCCCCCGCCTTTGCCGATGGCGACGATACCGCGCTAACCAACGTGATCGCGCTTGCGTGGCAACGCCTTGCGCTCGCCGAGCCGGTGGCGCGCTGGAAGTGGGCCAACCATCAAGCGATCACCGACACGCCGCGCGAACAGGCGCTGCTCGCCGATGTGGAAAAGCGAGCCGCGGCGGCCAACGTGGATCCGGCGTTCGCGCGCGCTTTCTTCCAGGATCAGATAGACGCCAGCAAAGAGGTGCAAAACGCGCTGTTCGCGAACTGGCGCGCGACTCAGCCGCCACAAGAACCGGCGCCGGACCTCGCGACGAGCACGCGCCCTCAGTTGGACCGCTTGACGCAGGCGCTCGTCGCCGGCCTCGCCCGCGTGCAACCGCTGCGCGCGGCGCCGGACTGTCCGTCGCGCGTCGCGCAAGCGCTCGCTAACTGGAAGTCGCTGACCCGCTATGACTCGACCCGGTCGAATGCGCTAACTCATGCGCTTGGACACGTGTGCGAAAGCGGCGGCGTCGGCGCGACGGGCTGACGGCGGACGCCAGGAGGAAGGCGTGGACTGATCGCGCTGCGGGGCTTGCACGATCGGGCGGAACGAGCGGGTGAATGTGCAGGCGAAGCGGTCAGGCAACGCCCACGACAGGCTCCGCGTTCACGACCGTCAGCGGCGTCATCCGCAAACCGCGTGCGAGATGGCTTTGCAAAATCCGATACGTCGAAAGCTCAAAGCCGCTGCTATCCAGACGCGACGTGTGCAACTCGGTCGCCTGCTCCAGCGACGGCGCATGGCCGATATAACACCAGCGGTCGACAACATGAAAAGCGCACGCCTCTGACGCTTGTTCCCGCTCCTCGAAAACGACAGGCCCGACAAACGGCCACGGCGCGTCGATGGGATCGCTCTTGGCGACGCGCGGCGCGCGATTGTGCCCCGGCCGCAGCGCCGCAATCCACTGTGCCTCTGTCAGCATTGCGCCCAGCTCGCCGCCCGTCGCGCGCCATTCGACACGCCGAACCTGCTGCGCAAGCCGTATATCCTTCGACGAACGGCGCTCCCCTGTCAGATGCGCGCGAAGCCGCTGACGGACGCGAACGCTTCGTCCGACATACAGCGGCAAGTCGTCGTCTCCATAGAACGCGTAGACGCCGCAGCCCGCAGGCGCCGTGTCGAGCAGATCTTCGGTGATGTTGCCGGCCAGCCGGTAGCGCCGGGTCGTGCGCTCGATGTGCGCCCGTAAAACGTCGAGCGGCACGAGGCCATGCAGGCGCTGCCAGAACTGCCAGATCAGATCGGCGTCGGCGAGCGCGCGGTGGCGATCCGACGGCACGAGCGAATGACGCTCGACCAGCGCATCGAGTCCGTGACGCTTTTCGGACGGAAATAGCGCGCGCGACAGGCGCACGGTGCACAGCACGTCCGGGTCGAATGAAATACCGGCGCGCCGGAATTCGCCGCGCAAGAAACCCCGGTCGAAGCTCGCGTTATGCGCGACGAACAGTTTGCCGTTCAGGCGGGCAAAGAGTTCGGGCGCGATGGCGTCGAATGTCGGCGCGCCGCGCACCATCGCATTCGTGATGCCGGTCAGCTGCTGAATGAAGGACGGAATCGGTTGCTGCGGATCGACGAGGCTGCTCCAGCGCGTGACGCCGGCCGGCCCGACTTCGACGACGCCGACCTCGGTAATGCGGTGCTCGCTGGTCGAGCCGCCGGTGGTTTCAAGATCGACAAAGACGATGGGCTCTGCGAAGGCCGGTTCGGCCAAAAACTGTTCGGACATGGAGAGAATGCTTGGACGCGTGACTTTGCGCCAAGTATGCACTAGTTGGCGGCCGCCGACCGTGCGTAGATCGCGCCAGCGGGACCACACGCCCGACCGAAGCGAATAAAAAGAAAAGCCCCCGCGATGAATCGCGAGGGCCTTTAGCAGCGGACCCCGCCCCGCACGCTACGGGGCAGCGGCACTACCGCTTACAGCGGCTGGATATTCGCCGCCTGCTTGCCCTTGGGGCCGGCCTTGACGTCGAAAGATACACGCTGGTTTTCCTTCAGCGATTTAAAGCCTTCGCTGCGAATTTCCGAGAAATGCGCAAAGAGATCTTCGCCACCCGAATCGGACGTAATGAAGCCAAAACCTTTAGCATCGTTAAACCATTTGACGATACCTGTTTCCATTTTCCAGTTTCCCTCAACGAATTATCAAATCGGGCAATGCCCTCAACGCCTCAATCCATTGCCATCTTATCCATAAGGAATATCCCGGAGGCATTGCGCACTCGGAGCGGCTACTGAATTCAGCTTTGCCGTTATACGGGGCGCGGTGAATCACCGTCAAGTGAATTTTTAATAGTCCTTAAGTACGACATTGGATAAGCGAAAAGTTAGCCGAATGGCGGAAATAACCGGCGTTTGGGTGCTCGCGCTCGCGTCAAATTTACTCCTCCTTTAACGCGAGCACAGGAAAAGAGAAAGACTTCCCGAAATGCACGCGACGTTTGTAACGATTTGTGACTTTGGTAAGTGTTTCTCCGACTTGTTCGCCTCGCCGAACGAACCGCATCATGAAGCTATGTATTTGCAGTAATGCGCATCAGGAGATTGCCATGCAGTTCCATACCATCCGCCTCATTCTTGCCCGGCTCATTCCTCATTTCGCTCAATCACCGTCGCAAGCATCTCGCACTTCCAGTGCCGAAGCAGACCGGCAGAACTCGTCGGCCCTCGAATTCGACCCGGTATGGCACGGCGATCATTGGCAAAACCTGCTGTCGTCGCCGATGGACGCCCGGCGCTACGTCATGGAGGACTGGAGTTCCTCGACGCCGACCGAACGGTGGAACACCGACTACGCCGCACCGGCGCATTGAGCGGAAGTCACGCGCCAAATCGGGCTTCGCAGTTCTGAGCGCGCAAAAAAAAGCGCGACTGGGAAGTCGCGCTGACAAAGGTTTGGAGATCTTTTTCGACAACGAAAAAGTCCGCTTCGGAAAGCGGTAATTCAGTATAGCGCTTATTTCCGAGTCCGATTATTCACACAAATAACAATCGTCTATTGCATTAACAACAACAATAACTTCGCATAGCCGCTCTTGTTGTTTTTTCGCATCGGATAAGCGTCGTATATAAGCAACGCCAATTCCTCCGCACCCCTTGCATGAGCCCTTGGTACTCTCGAAAGCCTTAACCGGCGGGGCTTTCAACGCGTCCACATATCGTTTCGAACGGCGTAATACTCTATTGCGAAAACAGAAACGCCCATTGATTAGACGGTCTCTCTACACTTTGCGTAACCGGAAAACAGCGCCGCATTCAGACGCTCTTCTCGCGGATACGCCTCTCGCAGCGTCCGCGTGAAGGTTTTCCGAAGCAGCATTCACCGCCAATTCTTGCTTTCGGAGTAACAAGATGAAAAAGACTCTCATGGTCGCAGCCCTGACGGGCGTTTTTGCCACCGCGGCGCACGCCCAAAGCAGCGTCACTCTGTACGGCTTGATCGACGCCGGCATCACGTACACCAACAACCAGCACGGTCACAGCAACTGGCAGCAAACCAGCGGCTCGGTGAACGGCAGCCGTTGGGGCTTGCGCGGCGCTGAAGACCTCGGCGGCGGCCTGAAGGCAATCTTCACGTTGGAAAACGGCTTCGGCATCAATGACGGTTCGCTGAAGCAAGGCGGCCGCGAATTCGGCCGTCAGGCATTCGTCGGTCTGTCGAGCAACCAGTTCGGCGCCGTGACCCTCGGCCGTCAATATGACAGCATGGTCGATTTCGTCGGCCCGCTCGCATTGACCGGCACGCAGTACGGCGGCACGCAGTTCGCCCATCCGTTCGACAACGACAACCTGAACAACTCGTTCCGCATCAACAACTCGGTCAAGTACACGAGCGCGAACTACGGCGGCTTCAAGTTCGGCGGCCTGTACGGCTTCTCGAACCAGGCTGACGGCTTCGCCAACAACCGCGCTTACAGCGCCGGCGCATCGTACAACTGGGGCGGCCTGAATGTCGGCGCAGCGTACCTGCAACTGAATAACAACGGCGCGACGGGCGCGGCTGCGGCGTTCAACGCCGGCGGCGCAGTGTCGAGCGACAACACCTTCTTCGCTAGCCGTCAGCAGACGTGGGGCGCGGGCGCGAGCTACGCGTTCGGTCCGGCGACCGTCGGCCTCGTGTACTCGCAGACGAACCTGTCGGGCCTCGCCGGCATCGGCGCAGGCGCGTCGGGCCAGACGGGCGGCGTCGCCTTCGGTGGTGACAGCGCGCACTTCCAGAACTTCGAAGCTAACGCTCGCTACGCTCTGACGCCGGCTGTCAGCATCGCCGGTTCGTACACGTACACGCGCGCCAGCCTCGCCGGCACCCGTCCGCACTGGAACCAGTTCAACCTGCAAACGGCATACGCACTGTCCAAGCGCACGGACGTCTACCTGCAGGGTGAATACCAGCAAGTCAACGAGAACGCGGTTGTTAATGCGGACATCAACGGTCTGGCTGCTTCGAGCAACAACAAGCAGATCGCTGTCACGGCAGGCCTGCGTCACCGCTTCTAAAGCGGCAGACAGGACTCGCGACAGGGAAGGCGCCGCTTGCGGCGCCTTTTTTATTGCCTGCCCTGCCTGGAACGCCGCGAAGGCCACCGACGCGACGGACGCGGCGGAATCAGCCCGGATGGAACACTAGCCGCCGTTATCGGGCGGCGGATATTTGACGTCGAGTATGTCGATCGGCTGCGGTCCGGCAGGCGTATACAAAGTCACCGTATCGCCGACCTTCGCCTTCAGCAGCGCTCGCGCGATCGGCGAAATCCAGCTCACGTGCCCGATGTCCAGATCGACTTCGTCGATACCGACGATCGTCACCGTATGCTCGTCGCCGTCTTGCGTCGCATATTCGACCGTGGCGCCGAAAAAGACCTGATCGACATTCTCCTGCTTGCTGCTGTCCACGATCTCCGCGAGGTCGAGACGCTTGGTCAGAAAACGAATGCGCCGATCAATCTCACGCAGGCGGCGCTTGCCATAAATGTAATCGCCGTTCTCCGAGCGGTCGCCATTCGACGCCGCCCACGACACGAGCTTGACCACTTCCGGCCGCTCGACGTCGATAAGATGCAGCAGTTCGTCGCGCATGCGGCGGTAGCCCGCCGGCGTGATGTAGTTCTTGGTACCCGCTGGGATGTCCGGCTGGGCGACGTCGAGATCGTCGTCGTTATCTTCGCTCGACTCTTTGACAAAGGCCTTGTTCATGATGATCCATAAGCTGCAGCAAACGACTGCCTCACTAGGGTACACGATCATGGCAATGAGACAAATCGCAGTTACACGCTTCCCTTTTTTGAAACCTTTGCTATAATCTCGTTTCTGCGTGCGGCTGTAGCTCAGTTGGATAGAGTACTTGGCTACGAACCAAGGGGTCGTGGGTTCGAATCCTGCCAGCCGCACCACTTATTCGAGGGCCTTCCTCCGGGAAGGCCCTTACGTTTTACCCAATTTTGTTGCACCCAGTTTCGCGTGCGGCTGTAGCTCAGTTGGATAGAGTACTTGGCTACGAACCAAGGGGTCGTGGGTTCGAATCCTGCCAGCCGCACCACTTTTCAAGGGCCTTCCAATCGGAAGGCCCTTTGTTTTTTCGACGACGTTTTTCGACGCCGCCGTTTTACTCCGATTATTCGATTCGACCAGCCACTCGTGGCCGCGGCGCGATTCACCGCAGCCCACTTATTTACGGCCGCGGCGGCGACTGAATATCGCCGATATGCCCGTCCGGGCTCGGAACGTCTTCGAACGTATCGCCCGCCGTCGCCTCGGCAATGCGCCGCGCGCTAACGCCCATCAGCAACTGCGGTTCATGCAGCACGTCGCCGACGCTATCGCCAAACCGGCTTTCGACAAACGCCCGCAGCAGTGCCACGCGCACCGAGTCCGCGCGCCCTTCCACCGGTCCGCGACCGCCTTCGAATTCCGCGACGCACTGTGCCGGCCCCTCTTCGCTGCGTTCGCGCATTTCGATCCGACGCGCGCGCTCCAGCACCACTGCCGCGGCATCCCACGACTTGCTCGGCGTGAAGCGGCCGTCCCACGGACGACCGCGGTCGTTGCCGCGAATCGAGACGGTTTCGCCGCTGTCGGTGAACTGGATTTCGCGCACGAAGTCGTGCAGGCTGCGGGCCACCCAATAGTCGAGTGCGAGGCCCTCTAGGTCAGCTACTTTCATCAGCGTTCTCCCTGAGTTTTCAGGTCAGACTCGCCTATCGCCGGTGCGTTCCTGCAGAAGAAACGACATTTGCTTCACCAGCACGCGCCGGATCAGTAATCGGCCCGCTCGCGCTCGATCCGCATGCCGCTGCCGCCGTCATGCCGATGATGCCCGTCGTCGCTCGGCCGTTCGCGCGCAATGCGCATCACGTCGGGATTCGTGCGCACGCGGCGCATGACGTTGGCAAGATGGACGCGGTCGCTGACCTGGATCACGAAGCGCAGAACCGTGGATTCCTGCGACAGATCTTCGTCCATCGCGATGTGCACGATGTTGGCGTCCGCCGACGTAATGTCCGCGGCCACGCGGGCGAACACGCCCTTGGTGTTCTTGACCAGCACCTTCACCGCGACGTCGAACAGACGCCCCGGCTGCGGCGCCCAGGCCACGTCGATCCAGCGCGCCGGATCGCGCCGGTGAATGCGCTGGGCAACCCGGCAGTCGGTGGTGTGGATCGCCATGCCGAGGCCGATGCCGATGTAGCCCATGATGTCGTCGCCGGGAATCGGACGGCAGCACGCGGACAGTTGCACCGACATGCCCTCGGTGCCGGTGATCACGACTGGCGGCGCATGAGGCGCCGAGCCCGAATCGGAGCGCGAGTCGTCGTCGGCGTCGCGGCCGCTCATCAGCACTTCGATTCGCTTGGCCATGACCGCCGCCACGCGCCGGCCGAGACCGATGTCCGCGAAGATTTCC
Source organism: Paraburkholderia sp. RL17-368-BIF-A (assembly GCF_046054045.1). Lineage (NCBI taxonomy): Bacteria > Pseudomonadati > Pseudomonadota > Betaproteobacteria > Burkholderiales > Burkholderiaceae > Paraburkholderia > Paraburkholderia sp. RL17-368-BIF-A. Next base: position 300,826 of record NZ_JARESN010000007.1, on the reverse strand, counting down.
TGGCCGTTCTTGTTGCCGGTCCACTGAACGAGCTTTTCCCATGCCTCGGGCGTCACGTCCGACAGCGCGAGACCGTAGCCCTTCAGCGCCTGATCGACGAGGCGCTCGCCAAGCTGCACCGATTCGTTCAGGCGCATCGTCTTCAGATAATGGCGAATCGCCGAGCGCGCCTTGCCGGTGCGCACGAAACCGAGCCACGCGGGATTCGGCTTCGAATACGGCGCCGTAATGACTTCGACGATGTCGCCGCTCTTCAACTCCGTGCGCAGCGGCAGCAATTCGTTGTTGATCTTGACCGCGACGCACTGGTTGCCCAGGTCGCTGTGGATCGAATACGCGAAGTCGAGCGCGGTGGCGCCGCGCGGCAGCGCCATGATTTTCGACTTCGGCGTGAACACGTAGACCGCATCCGGAAACAGATCGATCTTGACGTGTTCGAGGAATTCGCTCGAATCGCCGGCTTCGCTCTGAATGTCGAGCAGCGACTTCAGCCACTGGTGCGCGCGCTTTTGCACGTCGTTGAGATCGGCGCTGCCGTTCTTGTACAGCCAGTGCGCGGCCACGCCGGCTTCGGCGATTTCGTGCATCTTGCGCGTGCGCACCTGAAACTCGATCGGCGCGCCGAACGGGCCGACGAGCGTGGTGTGCAGCGACTGATAGCCGTTCACCTTCGGAATGGCGATGTAGTCCTTGAACTTGCCCGGCACGGGCTTGTACAACGCATGCAGCGCGCCGATGCAGGTGTAGCACTCGAGCGCGCTGTCGACCACCACGCGAAAGCCGTACACATCCAGCACCTGCGAGAACGACAACTGCTTGTCGCGCATCTTCTTATAGATGCTGAAGATGGTTTTCTCGCGGCCGGTGACTTCCGCGTCGATCTTCGCGTCGGCGATGGCGCGCTGCACCGATTCCAGAATCTTCCCGACCACTTCGCGCCGGTTGCCGCGCGCGGCCTTGACGGCTTTTTCGAGCGTGGCGTACCGATGCGGATTGAAGTTCGCAAAGCTCAGGTCTTGCAGCTCGCGATACGTATTGTTCAGACCGAGCCGGTGTGCAATCGGCGCGTAAATATCGAGCGTTTCGCGCGCCACGCGGCGGCGCTTTTCCGGCGGCACCGCGCCGAGCGTGCGCATGTTGTGCAGCCGGTCGGCGAGCTTGACCAGAATCACGCGGACGTCGCGCGCCATTGCGAGCAGCATCTTGCGGAAGTTTTCCGCCTGCGCTTCCTCGCGATTGCGAAACTCCATCTTGTCGAGTTTCGACAAACCGTCGACCAGTTCAGCGACCTTCGCGCCGAAACGCTCGGCGAGCTCGGCCTTGGTCACGCCCTGGTCTTCCATCACGTCATGCAGCAGCGCGGCCATGATGGCCTGGCCGTCCAGATTCCAGCCGGCGCAGATTTCCGCGACGGCAACCGGATGCGTGATGTAAGGCTCGCCGCTCTGGCGATACTGGCCGAGGTGAGCTTCGTCGCTGAAATGGAAGGCCGCCTTGACGTCCTTGATTTCCTCCGGCTGCAGATAGCCGGACAAAGCGGACGTCAGCTTGGCAATGGAAACGACGTCATGCCGGCGCGGTTGCTCCGGCGTGGCGGTCGGGCCGAACAGATGGCGAAACGACTGTTCGAGGACCGCGTCGATGTACTTGCGTGCGGACGAAGGTGAATCGGCGTCGTGCTCCGCTTCCGTGGCGGTGGGCGGGGTGGTGCTCATGTTCGCCTCCGTAGCGGTTAGGAGTGGACGCCGGTCTGCACGTTGATGCAATCAGGTAAAGCAGGTGTGACTGGAAAACGCGCCAGAAACATGTGGCGAATCAATAATCAGAAGCGGGGAAAGCGCGCCTTAAACCGGCACCTTCTTCAGCATTTCGACACCGACCTGGCCGGCAGCGATCTCGCGCAGCGCGACGACCGTGGGCTTGTCGCGGCTTTCGATCTTCGGCGTGTGACCTTGAGCGAGCTGACGCGCGCGATAGGTCGCGGCAAGCGCGAGTTCGAAACGGTTCGGGATCTGTTTGAGACAGTCTTCGACGGTAATGCGGGCCATGTTGGGTTCCTTCTCAGTATGTTGCTTATTCTACCTTATGTGCTCGAATCGCCGCCGCGCTCAGGGGTGCGGAAGGTGAATGCCGAGTTGCACAAAAAGCTGCGTATGACGCGCGTATTGCGAGGCGAAGCGTGAACGCGTCGCGGCCACGAGACACTGCAGTTCGCTGAGCGCGCGATCGAAGTTCTCGTTGATCACCACGTACTCCGCTTCGGCCGCATGCGCCATCTCGCTGCCCGCCGCAAGCAGACGTCGCGTGATGACGTTCGGCTCATCCTGGCCGCGCTTTTTCAGGCGCTCTTCGAGCGCTTCGAGCGACGGCGGCAAGATGAAAATCTCGACCGCGTTATGAAACTGCTTCTTCACCTGCTGCGCGCCCTGCCAGTCGATTTCGAGCAGCACGTCATGGCCGCTTTTCATCTGCTCCTCGATCCACACGCGCGACGTGCCGTAGTAGTTGCCGTGCACTTCTGCGCTTTCGAGAAACTCGCCGGCATCATGACGCTGCATGAAATCGTCGACGGTGGTGAAGTGATAGTGCTCGCCGTCCTGCTCCTTCGGACGCGGCGGGCGCGTCGTGTACGAGATCGACAGACGGATCGCTTCGTCGCGGGCGAGCAGCGCATTCACGAGCGTCGACTTGCCGGCGCCCGAAGGCGCGACGACCATGAACAGGTTGCCGGGATATGCGCCGGCATACGGGTTGCGCGGCGCGCCGCTGTCGCGTGTGTGATGATCGGTCATGTTGTGATGCTCCCGCCTTATTCCAGATTCTGTACCTGCTCGCGCATCTGTTCGATGAGCAGCTTGAGCGTCATCGACGAATCCGCCAGTTCTTTCGCCGCCGCCTTCGAGCCGAGCGTGTTCGCTTCGCGATTCAGCTCCTGCATCATGAAGTCGAGCCGCTTGCCGACCTTGCCGCCCTTCTGGATCACGTGACGCGTTTCGTTCAGGTGAGCCGTGAGGCGCGACAGTTCTTCGGCGATGTCGATACGGATGCCGTACATCGTCACTTCCTGGCGAATCCGCTCGTTGATCTCTTCGCGCGACACGATCGTCGCGGCCGTATCCGGCGCCGCAATGCCGAGCGCTTCCTGCAAGCGCTCGACGATCTTCTGCTGATGCTTCGTAATCAACTCCGGCACGAGCGGCGTGATCTTCGTGACGATCGCTTCCATTTCCGTGACGTTGGCGAGCAGCATCGTCGCGAGTTGCGCGCCTTCGCGGGCCCGCACGTCGATCAGATCGGTAATCGCCTGCTTGCCGCACGCGAGCACGGCGTCGCGCAACACGTCCGGTGCCACGCCCGTCTCGGCGAGCACGCCCGGCCAGCGCAGAATTTCGCCGCTGCGCAGACGGCCCGCTTCCGGAAACGTCGCGAGCACGGTGCGCTCGAGCAGCGCCAGTTGCGTCAGTGCGTCATGATTGATCGAGCCTGCGTTCGCCGTCTGTTCGCTGCGCTGCAGATTGATGCGAATATCCACCTTGCCGCGCGACAGCTTGTTCATCAGCATTTCGCGCAGCGTGGGTTCGCACACACGCACGTCTTCCGGCATACGGAAGTTGAGGTCGAGAAAGCGCGAATTCACCGTGCGCAGTTCGACCGACACGCTCACGCCGCCCGTGCCCGAAGCCGCGACGAGTTCGCGTGTCGCGCTCGCATAGCCAGTCATGCTGTAGATCATCGTATTTCTCGCGATGGTGGCCTTGCGTAAAAGCATGGCCGAAGAGTCGAATCGCCCGGCGTGTACGAGACGCGAGGCGGTGAACAGGCATTATCCCATTTTTGTCGATGAGACCCCTTGTAGAGCCCCGGCCGACGCGCCCAGCCGCCGGACGCATGCGCGCCCCGATCGGCTGTAAAATCCTGCTTTCCCCTCCCGCTTTCTTCCTGACCCAATCCACATGACCGACACCACTCAACGCCCCAGCGGACGCCTCGCCCATCAGTTGCGCGACGTGCGCATCACGCGCCACTACACGAAGCACGCGGAGGGCTCGGTGCTGGTCGAATTCGGCGACACCAAGGTGATCTGCACGGCGAGCATCGCCGAGACCGTGCCTTCGTTTCTGCGCGATCGCGGCCAGGGCTGGCTCACCGCCGAATACGGCATGCTGCCGCGCGCCACGCATACGCGCAGCGACCGCGAGGCCGCGCGCGGCAAACAGACCGGGCGCACGCAGGAAATCCAGCGTCTGATCGGCCGCGCGCTGCGCTCGGTGTTCGATCTGGAAAAACTCGGCGCACGCACGCTGCATATCGACTGCGACGTGATCCAGGCCGACGGCGGCACGCGCACGGCGAGCATCACCGGCGCTTTCGTCGCCGCACACGACGCGGTGAGCAAACTGCTGGCCGCGGGCCGCATCGAAAGCTCGCCGATCAGCGATTACGTCGCGGCCATTTCGGTCGGAGTGTACGACGGTCTGCCGGTTCTCGATCTCGATTATGACGAAGACTCGCAATGCGACACCGACATGAACGTCGTCATGACCGGCGCGGGCGGCTTCGTGGAAATTCAGGGAACCGCGGAAGGCGTACCTTTTTCGCGCGATGAAATGAACGCGCTGCTCGATCTAGCGAGCGACGGCATTGCCACGTTGATCGCGAAGCAGAAAGAAGCATTGGAGTATCGAGGTGAATGAAGTTCGTGAAGCCAACGGCGCGGCTAGTTCCAGTTCGTCGTTGAACAAGGTCGTGCTCGCGTCGAATAACGCGGGCAAGCTGCGCGAGTTCGCAGCGCTGCTCGACGCGGCCGGCATCGAGTTGATTGCTCAAGGCGCGTTGGGCGTGCCGGAAGCGGAAGAGCCGCATCCCACGTTTGTAGAAAACGCTTTGACCAAGGCGCGGCATGCCGCGAAGCTCACCGGCCTGCCCGCCCTCGCCGACGATTCCGGTCTTTGCGTGCGCGCGCTGCGCGGTGCGCCGGGCGTTTATTCGGCACGTTACGCACAGCTAGCCGGCGGCGAGAAAAGCGACGCGGCGAATAACGCGCGGCTGGTTTCGGCATTGCAAGGCGAGAGCGATCGACGCGCGTATTACTACTGCGTTCTCGCGCTCGTGCGTCACGCGGACGACCCCGAGCCGCTGATCGCCGAAGGCCGCTGGCACGGCGAGATTCTCGATGCGCCGCGCGGCTCGAATGGCTTCGGCTACGACCCGTACTTCTTCCTGCCGTCGCTGAACGCGAGTGCCGCCGAGCTCGAGCCATCGGCGAAGAACGCCAGCAGCCATCGCGCGATTGCGTTGCGCCAACTGCTCGCGCGTCTGACGGAGGAAGCGTGATTCCGATCAAGCCGACGCCCGCCGATGTCGGCAATGGCGTCATCAAGGCATTCACGTCGCCAGGCAGCATACGGCTGACGTCGCTGCCGCCGCTTTCGTTGTACGTGCACTTTCCGTGGTGCGTGCGCAAGTGTCCGTATTGCGATTTCAACTCGCACGAATGGAAGGGCGACACGTTCCCCGAGAACGATTATCTCGATGCGTTGCGCGCCGATCTCGAGATGGCGCTGCCGCTTGTGTGGGGGCGGCAGGTGCATACGGTGTTTATCGGCGGAGGTACGCCGAGCTTGCTGTCGGCGGCGGGACTCGACCGGATGCTGTCGGACATTCGCGCGCTGCTGCCGCTCGACGCCGATGCCGAGATCACGCTCGAAGCCAATCCCGGCACCTTCGAGGCCGCGAAGTTCGCTCAGTTTCGCGCGAGCGGTGTGAACCGGCTGTCGGTGGGGATACAGAGTTTCAATGAGGCCCATCTGAAAGCGCTCGGCCGCATTCACGATTCGACGCAAGCGCGTCGTGCCGTCGAGGTGGCCGCGTCCACGTTCGATAACTTCAATCTCGATCTGATGTTCGCGCTTCCGCAGCAGACGCTTGCCGAGTGCCAGGCCGATATCGATACCGCGTTGTCGTTCGCGCCGCCGCATCTTTCGCTTTATCACTTGACGCTCGAACCGAACACGCTGTTCGCAAAGTTTCCGCCCGCCCTGCCCGACGACGATGCATCCGCCGATATGCAGGACTGGATTCAGGAACGCACGTCGGCTGCGGGATATGAGCGCTACGAAGTGTCCGCGTATGCGAAGCCGCATCGGCAGAGCAAGCACAATCTGAACTACTGGCGTTTCGGCGACTATCTGGGCATTGGCGCCGGCGCGCATACGAAGCTGTCGTTTCCGAATCGCGTGCTGCGCCAGGCGCGTTATAAGCATCCGGCTACGTTTATCGAGCAGGCCAAAGCCGGCGCGGCGGTGCAGGAAGAACATGAAGTCGGACCGCGCGATCTGCCGTTCGAATTCATGCTGAATGCGCTGCGGCTGGTGGAAGGTTTTCCGGTGCATCGGTTTATCGAACGCACGGGTTTGCCGATGACGTCGATCGAGCCGGCTTTGCAGGAAGCGGAGCGCCGCAAGCTGATCACGCGCGATCACGAGAAGATTGCGCCGACGCCGCTTGGGCAAGCGTTTCTGAACGATCTACAGGCGTTGTTTCTGAAAGATCCGCAGTGAATGCGGATGGCTCGAGCGCCGCAGCGAGGTTTTTTCAGGTTACAATTTGCGGCTTGGAGGTGTGGCCGAGTGGTTTAAGGCACCGGTCTTGAAAACCGGCGAAGGAGTGATCCTTCCGTGAGTTCGAATCTCACCGCCTCCGCCAGGATTCTGATAAGCCCCGTACAACTTGAAGTGGCTAGTTGGGGTCCGCTTTTACTGGTCCATCATTTTGCCCGTCCTTGGGCAGCGCTTCGCGATCAGCTCTGCAATAACCCGTCGGTTTGATCTGCGAGCGTCCATAGCCCTTCGCTAGAACCCATTGCGACAATCGAAGTTGCCATATCGCAAGCGCGAAGGCCGATCCACGACGGTCGGGTTTGTCGCCGATGCGCGCGTGCCGACAGACCGATCCCTCCGCAAAAAAAGCGGCGAATATCCCAAAAACATAGGTCTCCGGCAATCTGCTAGCGTTACGCCGTCATAAGCGACGGGGCTGGCGATGGGTGGAACCGAACTAAAGACAAATTCGTTTCAACGCTGGGTGATGTACAGCAAAGACGCCTACGCGAGCGGGCGCATCTTTCTTTCCACCGAGCAGAAACAGGCGGTTGAAGAAGGCAAGAAGTTCTCCCAACGCGCATACGCCGATATATGGGCAAAGGACACCGCGCTCGTTCGAAGAGTCCGTGCTTTTCTCGGGACGAATTTCCATTGGCACGAGCGGCTGGCAAAGAATGGCGCTGACCTCGAGGTCATAGAGACATTGCAGTCCATGATTCGCGGCGAGAGTGTTGTTCTGATTGCCGAGCAATCGCGCACAGGCGGCGCGGGCGGCAATCCGCCACCGAAGCCCCAGTGGCTCCCAAGCTTCCGCAGCTCGTTAATGAACGATTGCGGAATGTCCTACGATGCCGCGACGGCTTACATTGACCGCTATAACGACATGGTGGACCGGGCTAATGCGGTTGCAGCCCGCTATGCGAATGCGGCCCCTTCGTCACTGGCCCACGCCGCGAGCGATCTCACGGGAACCGCTACGCCGCTTGGCGATGCGCAGCCGTTCGATTATCAGCCCGATATGCCGGACGGTGATGTATTTGATCTGGCAAAGACCCCAAACGACGGCGAGCCCGGGACGTGGTACACCAATCCAGGCAGCCGACAAATGCGACTGTTTGGCAACGATGGCAATCCCGTCGTCGACCTCGATTTCGACCATGTCCACAATGGTCTACGACCTCATGCCCACAACTGGACTGGCAGTGCTAGAGACGGTGGTGACAACGTAGTGCCGTTCAGCCCCTGGAATCCGTAAAGGACGTATGCAATGGAAGCAATCAAAAAGTATGAGTCGTTCCATGACTGGTATTTGCTCGGAATGTCCGCCGATCGGGACACCGCCGAGATAGAGCTACGTTTGATGTTCGACAACAAGAAGGATCACGCCCGTGTGATTCTCAGCGGGGCGTCGCGGTGCCTCGTAAACGACTTTCTAATACAGAACATCATTTACTCGATGGCTGTATTAACGGATTTCGAAACCGAGGAATACAAGCGAGCGTTGGATGCGTTGGATAAATCGTATCCGTGGGGGCAAAACAAGCCCAGGAAAAACATTGCATCGATCACCGCGACGCTTGGCGCAGAGTTGCTCATTGAGTTCGATTCGCTGACGGTCGAACCTATCGCCGGATAAGGGTGGACGGTTTGTTACCCTGAGCTTTAAAGGAGCGTGTATGAATACAGGTAGATACACCGAGCTTCGAATCGTTACAGACTTCCCGAGCTTTCACGATGCCGAGCTGTTCGGCATCGAGCACGATCCTGAGACGCGCTCGCTCGAGCTTCGCTTTCGACGGGTTGGCGGAGAAGTGGAGGTGCTCAGGTTTTCGGGCGTGATAGGCCAACGCATGGTTGATTTCGCCGGACAGAACGTTGCGTCACGGCTTCTCATTTCGCCGAGATATGCCTTTACGTCGGCTGAGGTTCGCACGTGGGTTCAGTGGATCAACAGTCGCGATGACTCGAAGGCCCCCGCCATATCTGAAGACAAAGGCGAAGAGTACATCAGCGATTTCCGAGCCGGCCGACGGGCGCTGTTCGTTCTTGAACCATCATGCGGTGCAGAACTAGCTGTCTTGTGCGAGTCCGTTTCGCTCAAGCGATGATCGCTCGCCCACGAGCAGCCCCCATCAAACACTCACCGCCTCGACCCTCTCCCGCGCGTCCGCACAACGCCGGTTGAGATCGCGATGCATCAACTGACTGTCGAGCAGCGTCGATACATCGGTCAAGCCATAATCAAAGCGCAATACGTATTCGATGTCCGTGTAATCGTGATAGGCGCCGCTGTCGGCCAGCTTCTGCGCTTCGGCGAATGCCGCATGTTGCCGCTCGCCGTTCATCAAATCTCTGATCGCCATGATTGCCGCTCCGAGGAACAGTGACCTCATCATAGCAATGCAAATTCAAACGCAAGGTCGCGTGCGCGCAACACCTGGTGTTTTCCGCTAGATGCACGCTGCACGCCGGCCCCGCCGACACACAGCCAAAGTCAATAACACGCCGTCACCATGACGCTGCATTCAAACGACAGCCACGGGCGCCTTCGTTCCATGCCATCTGACGACCAGAATGCGGCCGACATAACACAGCGTCCCCGCCACGCCGACCACAATGCCCATGCCCTTCGGCGAGACATCGGTCCAGAGGCCGACCGCGAGACTCGACAGCGCGCCGAGCGCCAGTTGCATCGCGCCGAACACCGCGGCCGCCGCGCCCGCGTTGGCCGGATAGCGATGCATCAGATCGGTCGTGCAATTGGCCGACAGCAAACCCACCACGCCGACCACGAAGAAGAGCCCCGCTACGATCGACCACAACCCGCCCCAGCCCGTCAACGAGACGAGGCAGACGAACAGCGACGCGATGCAACTCACGGTCGCGGCAAACGAAATGATCGGCAATGACCCGAGTTGGCCGACGAGCCGCGTATTCATGAAGTTGCCGAACATGATGCCGACGATGTTCAGCGCAAACAAAAAGCCATAGTGCTGCGCCGACACGTGAAAATATTCGATGTACACAAACGGCGTCGCCGTGATGTACGCGAACATCGACGCGAACGCCATGCCCCCGCACAACATGTGCCCCCACGCGACGGGATCGCGCAACAATCGACCGTACGCGGCAAACGACTTGAAGAGCACCGAGTGCGCGCGCTTCTCGCGCGGCCAGGTTTCCGGCACCTTGAGGAACGCGGTTATCGCGCAGACGGTGCCGAACAGCGTCAACGCGACAAACACGACGCGCCAGCCGCCAAGCAGCAGCAATTGCCCGCCAATCAGCGGCGCGAGCAACGGACCGATCGACGTGACGATGGCAAGCATCGACAACACGCGAGCCGCGTCGGTCGGACCGTACGCATCGCGCGCAATGGCGCGAGCGAGCACGGAGGCCGCGCCTGCCCCCAGCGCCTGCACGAAGCGAAAGATGACCAGCGCGCCGATCGAGAACGACAGCGTGCACGCAATGCTCGCGAGCGCATACATGATGATGCCGCCGAGCAGCACGGGCCGGCGGCCATAGGTATCCGAGAGCGGCCCATAAAGCAGCATGCCGATCGAAAAGCCGAACATGAAACTGGTGAGCGTGGTCTGCGCCGCGCTCGTGCCGATCGCAAATGCCTGCGCGATGGTGGGCAAGCTCGGCAGATACATGTCGATCGAAATCGGTCCGCAGGCGGCAAGCGCGCCGAGCAACAGAATCAGCCGGCCATCTGGCCGGCGTCCGGTGACATGAGACATGGGAATCCAGGTGAAGCGCGCGTCCTTAACGAGGCGGCGCGGTGATACGAAAGACCGGCATTGACCGGATGAATTGTACGCGACGCTTACCGCGTGTGCCGCGCCTGGCACGCGACGCGAGCAGCAACTCGCACTCGACGAAGCCTCGCGGCAAGCGTGCCGCCGATCGGTTAAGCTGCCGCGTGAACCCTTGAGCGTCGTACGAAATTCCCTCGACGCCTTCAAAACGTGACTGATCTGCAACGCTGAAATGACTGCCTTTCTGTTGATCTGGAGCCCCAAAAAAATGGCCGTGGCCGGAGTTGCCCGACGTGGCGAAACGCGTCGCCGCGGGCATCGCGGTCGCCGACGTCTGGGGCTGCGGATTTGCCCGCGGCATCCTGCCTGGCGATCGCGTGTTTCTGCATCGCGTCGCGATGGAACCGAAGGGCATTTTCGGCTCGGGCTACGTGACGCGCGCGCCCTACGAGGTCCCCGATTCCGCGACGAAGCGCGGCTATCGTTTATGCATCGACTTCGTGTATGACTGGCTTGTGGATGCGCATCAGAACGTGGTGATTCCTCGCGACATGTTGCGCGTACATCCATTCTCAGTGCAGACGTGGGACGCGCAAAGTTCCGGCACAGTGATCAAACCGATTGCCGAAGGCGCGCTCGAGAAGCGTTGGGCCGAACTCACGGGAAAGCGCAAGCCGCCTGCAGTCGACGCGCCATCCGGTCCAGTGCGTTCGAGCAAGGTAACGGCGCATGCTGCGCACGCGAAGCTAGCCGGCGCCAACGCGCCGCCTGCCAGCGAGCCTGCCAGGGCGCCGGCCCGTAAGCGCCCGTCGCAGCGCTGAGAGTGCGCCTGAACGCCGCGCCCGCGCGCAAAAGCCGCGCAAAGTCCGCACAGCCGCCCAAAGCCTTCAGACACCGACTCCGGTACAATTTCCTCACCTACTCCGGCGCCGCGCGACTCGCCCGCAAGCAAACCGCGCCGCCGCGCAACCCAATCCAGTCATCGCCATGTCCAAAAATCAAACCCTTTTCGAGCGCGCGCAACGCACCATTCCCGGCGGCGTGAATTCGCCGGTCCGGGCATTCCGCTCCGTCGGCGGCACGCCGCGCTTCATCGAACGCGCGCAAGGGCCTTACTTCTGGGACGCCGACGGCCAGCGTTATATCGACTACATCGGCTCCTGGGGCCCGATGATCCTGGGTCATGTTCACCCGGAAGTGCTCGAAGCCGTGCAGCGCGTGCTGGCCAATGGCTTCTCGTTCGGCGCGCCCACCGAATCGGAAATCGAAATCGCCGAGGAAATCTGCAAGCTCGTGCCGTCGATCGAACAGGTGCGCATGGTGTCGAGCGGCACCGAGGCAACCATGAGCGCACTGCGTCTCGCGCGCGGCTTCACGAATCGCAGCCGCATCGTCAAATTCGAAGGCTGCTATCACGGCCACGCGGACAGCCTGCTCGTGAAAGCCGGCTCGGGCCTTTTGACGTTCGGCAATCCGACGTCGGCGGGCGTGCCGGTGGACATCGCGAAGCACACCACGGTTCTCGAATACAACAACGTCGCGGCGCTCGAAGAAGCGTTCAAGGCGTTCGGCAACGAGATTGCCTCGGTGATCGTCGAGCCGGTCGCGGGCAACATGAACCTCGTGCGCGCGACGCCCGAGTTCCTGCAAGCATTGCGGCGCCTGTGCACAGAGTACGGCTCGGTGCTGATTTTCGACGAAGTGATGTGCGGCTTTCGTGTCGCGCTCGGCGGTGCGCAACAGGTCTACGGCATCACGCCGGACCTGACGTGCCTCGGCAAAGTGATCGGCGGCGGCATGCCGGCGGCGGCCTTCGGCGGACGGCGCGACATCATGGCTCACCTCGCGCCGCTCGGCGGCGTCTATCAGGCGGGCACCTTGTCGGGCAATCCGATCGCGGTGGCCGCGGGCCTGAAAACGCTGCAACTGATCCAGGCGCCGGGCTTCTACGACACGCTCGCCGCGCGCACTGCCCGTCTCGCGCAAGGTCTGACGAAAGTCGCGCGCGAAGCCAATGTGCCGTTCGCGGCGGATTCGCTCGGCGGCATGTTCGGGCTTTACTTCACCGAGTCCATTCCGACGAGCTTCGCCGAAGTCACGAAGAGCGACGTGCCGCGCTTTAACGCGTTCTTCCACAAGATGCTCGACGCGGGCGTCTACTTCGCGCCGTCCGCATATGAGGCGGGCTTCGTTTCGATTGCTCACGACGACGCTATCGTCGACGCCACGATCGAAGCAGCGCGTGGCGCATTTGCGTCGCTGACTGCCTGAGCTGAACGTACTGACCGCACACGCCACCGCCCCGTCACCCGCACTCAACCAGGCACCGATGTTCTCGCAAACCGACTTCGTCCACATGGAACGTGCGCTCGCGCTGGCCAGGCGCGGCATGTACACGACCGACCCGAATCCGCGCGTGGGTTGCGTGATCGTCAAGAACGGCGAAGTCATCGGCGAAGGATTCACGCAGCCGGCCGGCCAGGACCACGCTGAAATCCGCGCGATGAAAGACGCGCGTTCGCGCGGTCACGATCTGCGCGGCGCGACCGCTTACGTCACGCTCGAGCCGTGCAGCCATTTTGGCCGCACGCCGCCTTGCGCGAACGCGCTAATCGAAGCGCAGGTCGCGCGCGTGGTCGCCGCGATGGAAGACCCGAATCCGCAGGTGTCGGGACGCGGCCTCGCGATTTTGCGCGATGCGGGCATCGAGGTGCGCTGCGGCCTGCTCGCCAACGAAGCGCATGAGTTGAACATCGGCTTCGTGTCGCGCATGACGCGCGGCCGGCCGTGGGTGCGCATGAAAGTGGCGGCCTCGCTCGACGGCCGCACCGGCTTGCCTTCCGGCGTCAGCCAGTGGATCACCGGCGAAGCAGCGCGTGCCGACGGCCATGCGTGGCGTGCGCGTGCGTCGGCGATTCTGACGGGCATCGGCACGGTCAGGGAAGACGATCCGCGCATGACGGTGCGCGCCGTCGACACGCCCCGCCAGCCGCAACGCGTGCTGATCGACAGTCAGCTGGAGGTGTCGCCGCACGCGCAGATTCTCGCCGGCGCGCCGACGCTGATTTTCTGCGGCAACCTGGATGAACGGCATCGCGAACGCGCAGAGGCGCTGCGCGAGCGCGGCGCGGAGATCGTCCAGATGGCCAACGCAGCCGGCAAGGTCGATCTGCCCGGCATGCTGAAAGTGCTTGGCGAGCGCCAGGTGAACGAACTGCACGTCGAGGCAGGCTACAAGCTGAACGGCTCGCTGCTGCGCGAAGGCTGCGTCGACGAACTGCTCGTGTATCTCGCGCCGAGCCTGCTCGGCATCGACTCCATGAGCATGTTCAATCTGGGCGCGCCCGAAACCCTGGAAGGCCGCGTCAAGCTGGCGTTTCACAACGTCGAGCGGATCGGCGAGGACCTGCGGATTCTCGCGCGCCTCGTGCCCGCCGGCGCCACGGCAAGCGACACCGACGCCGCGTCCCCACCCGTTTCGTTTTGATCGAGGATTAGTACGATGTTCACAGGAATCGTCGCGGCAGTGGGCCGCATCGAGTCAGTCAAGCCGCTCGGCACGAACGGCGACGCGGGCGTGCGTCTGAGCGTGGAAGCCGGCGGCCTGGACCTCGCCGACGTGCAGCTCGGCGACAGCATCACCATTCAGGGCGCGTGCATGACGGTGGTCGCGAAAACCGACCATTCGTTCGAAGTGGACGTGTCGCGCGAAAGCCTGAACTGCACGGCGGGTCTCGGCGAAGTCGGCGAAGTGAACCTGGAAAAGGCGCTGCGCGCGCATGACCGGCTGGGCGGCCACATCGTCTCCGGTCACGTGGACGGCCTGGGCACGGTCACCCACTTCGCGCCGGTCGGCGAATCTCACGAACTGCGCGTGCTGGCGCCGCGCGAGATCGGCCGCTATCTGGCGTACAAGGGTTCTATCACTGTCAACGGCGTGAGCCTGACCGTCAACTCGGTTAAAGATCGCGACGATGGCTGCGAGTTCTCGATCAATCTCATTCCCCACACGGTGGAAGTCACCGCGCTCAAGCATCTGCGTGAAGGTACGCCGGTGAATCTGGAAATCGATCTGATTGCGCGGTATGTGGAGCGGATGTTGAACGCGCCGAAGTAAGTGGCAGTGGCGTCATGGATCACGATGAGCACGGCCGGCGAGCACGACGTTGGCTTCGCGCAGCCATACGGCTTTCTAGCCCCACGAGGCTCAAAAGTTCGTCGCCAGCCTTTGTTCACCCGCTCGGCCACTAACTTTGGTGCAGTGCAAAGTCGCGATGAAAGAAGGGCTGCTGGTTGCTACGCGGCGGACCTTGGCCAAGTCGGCATGAGCACCGGGAGCACAACACGTTCGTGTGGGCTACAATGCGCATAAACTCCCACATGAGAGGGACCGACATGCGACACATGACAACGGACACCAGCCCGCGCCGAGCCACCAACATCAGCCTCCCCGAGGACGTCTACAAGGACGCCAAGGAACTGGGCATCAACTTTTCGCAGACATGCGAGCGAGCCATCCGGCAGGCGGTACAGGCCGAAAAGGACCGCCAGTGGGCGATCAAATTTGCGGACTTTATTCAGGCTTATAACGACATGGTCGAGCGCGACGGCCTCCCGCTTGCGCAGTACCGGACGTTCTGATGGCCCGCTTCGACGTCTTCTCAAACCCGAGTGGACACTTGGGTACGCCATATGTCGTCGAGGTCCAGGGAAATCATCTGTCTGGATTGGCGACCCGCGTGGTCGTCCCGCTACGCCGCTTGGACCGGATTGCCCCGGTACCGCTTCCGCCGGATCTGATCCCCGTGTTCATCATCGAGGGTATTGAGTGCATGCTCGATACGCCGACACTCGCTGCAGTCCCACGGAGCGCGCTGACCAAGCCAGTTAGCTCGCTCGTACATCGGCAAGACGAAATCATGTCGGCGCTAGACCGATTATTTGGCGGATGGTGAACCTTTCAGCGTTGGCACCTACGTATGCCTCGCTAAAGAGGGTCCCCAGGACGGTCTTCCATCGTTTCGCCGAGCATAACAACTGTCGACGCCGCATCGCCAGTCGGCCAAACGGCCTATGCCATCCGGCGGAGGCGACTTGGGACCGCGCGTGGCGTAAAATACGCGCTTTCCCGAAAAACTCGCCACCATGACGCTCGCCTCCACTCCAGAGATCATCGCCGAACTCAAAGCCGGCCGTATGGTGATCCTCGTCGACGAAGAAGACCGCGAAAACGAGGGCGACCTCGTGCTCGCCGCTGAATTCGTCACGCCGGAAGCGATCAATTTCATGGCCCGCTACGGCCGCGGCCTGATCTGTCTGACGCTCACGCAGGAACGCTGCAAGTCGCTCAATCTGCCGCTCATGACGTATCGCAACGGCACGCAGTACGGCACCGCGTTCACCGTGAGCATCGAGGCGGCGGAAGGCGTCACGACGGGCATTTCGGCCGCCGACCGCGCCCGCACCATCGCCGCCGCCGTCGCGCCGGACGCGAAGGCCGAGCACATCGTGCAGCCGGGCCACGTGTTCCCGATCATGGCCCAGCCGGGCGGCGTGCTCGTGCGCGCCGGCCACACGGAAGCTGGCTGCGACCTGACCGCGCTGGCCGGTCTCACGCCGGCCGCGGTGATCTGCGAAGTCATTAACGACGACGGCACGATGGCGCGCCTGCCCGACCTGATGGAGTTCGCAAAACAGCACAACCTGAAAGTCGGCACGATCGCGGATCTGATTCACTATCGCAGTCGCACGGAGTCGATCGTCGAACGCATTTGCGAGCGCACCATGCAGACGGCGCACGGCGCGTTTCGCGCGGTCATGTATCTGGACCAGCCGAGCGGCCAGCCGCACATCGCGCTCGTGCGCGGCACGCCGACGCCCGAGCAGAACACGCCTGTGCGAGTGCATGAGCCGCTTTCGGTGCTCGATCTGCTCGAAGTCGGCGAATCCACGCATTCCTGGACGCTCGACGCAGCCATGAAAGAGATCGCCTCGCGCGAACTCGGCGTGATCGTGCTGCTCAATTGCGGCGACTCGAAAGAGCATTTGATTGACGTGTTCAAGGCGTTCGATTCGAAGGAAAAAGCAGACGCGCTCAAGCGGCGGCCAGTCGACTTCAAGACATACGGCATCGGCGCGCAGATTTTGCGCGAGCTCGGCGTCGGCAAGATGCAGGTGCTGTCGAACCCGCGCAAGCTGGGCAGCATGTCGGGGTACGGTCTCGAAGTCACCGGTTTCGTACCCATGCCCGGCGGTATCGCAGAGACTCCGCAACAAGGCTGATCCGGCCATTCACGCGCCTCGCGCCCACTCAAACACTACGGAATTCACATGGAAATCGGACAATACCAACCGAACCTCGACGGCGACGGACTGCGCATCGGCATCGTCCAGGCGCGTTTTAACGAACCGGTCTGCAACGGCCTCGCGGACTCGTGCATCGAGGAACTGGAACGCCTCGGCGTGACGGGCGAAGACGTGCTGCTCGTCACGGTGCCTGGCGCGCTCGAAATCCCGCTCGCGCTTCAGAAGCTCGCCGAAAGCGCGCAATTCGACGCGCTGATCGCGCTCGGCGCGGTCATTCGCGGCGAGACGTATCACTTCGAACTGGTGTCGAACGAAAGCGGCGCGGGCATCACGCGCATCGGCCTCGACTTCGGCATCCCCGTGGCCAATGCCGTGCTGACCACGGAAAACGACGAGCAAGCGGTCGCCCGCATGACCGAAAAGGGCCGTGACGCGGCGCGCGTCGCCGTCGAAATGGCGAATCTGGCGGTCGCGCTCGAACAGTTGGGCGGCGACGACGAAGAAGAAGACGAAGAAGAGGAAGAGGCATGAAGAGCGCACGCCGACGCTCCCGCGAACTGGCCACGCAGGGGCTTTATCAGTGGCTGCTGTCGGGTTCGCCCGGCGGTGAGATCGACGCGCAACTGCGCGGCGCGCAGGGCTTCGACAAAGCGGATCATGAGCATCTGGACGCGATTCTGCACGGCGTGATCCGCGATTCGGAGGCGCTGTCGGCCGACATCGCTCCGTGTCTCGACCGTCCGATCGAGCAGTTGTCGCCGGTCGAACGCGCGGTGCTGCTGGTCGCCGCATTCGAGCTGAAGAATCACGTCGACATTCCTTATCGCGTGGTGATCAATGAAGCCGTCGAGCTCGCCAAGACGTTTGGCGGCGTGGACGGCTACAAGTACGTGAACGGCGTGCTGGACAAGCTGGCTGCCAAGCTGCGCGCGGCGGAGATCGAAGCGGCTCGCAAGCGCTAGGCGTCGGAATGCGGCGGGCTTAGGTGCGCAACGCCGCTGCCGCAGCCGCGCATCGGCCGGATTGGAACGAATCGCTGTAAGGACACCGCCGTGCGCATGTGTCAACGCGCGAGGCGCCGTCCGGTTTCTGCTTTTGAACTGGATTTAATCGAATGAACTCCGTGACCGAACCTCTTATGCGGCTCGCCGCACGCGTCGACTCCATTCAGCCTTTCTACGTGATGGAGCTGGCCAAAGAGGCCGCGCTTCTCGAGCGCGAGGGGCGCGACATCATTCACATGGGGATCGGCGAACCGGACTTCACCGCGCCGGAACCGGTCATCGAGGCAGCCGCGAACGCGCTGCGCCGCGGCGTCACGCAATACACCAGCGCGCTCGGCCTGCACACACTGCGTGAAGCGATTTCGGCGCACTACGCGGAGGTCTACGGCGTCAACGTCGATCCTGCGCGAATCGTGGTGACCGCGGGCGCGTCGGCGGCGTTGCTGCTGGCGTGCGCGGCCCTGGTCGACCGCGACGACGAAGTGCTGATGCCCGACCCCTGCTACCCGTGCAACCGCCATTTCGTGATCGCCGCCGAAGGCAAGCCGGTGATGGTGCCAAGCGGCCCTGCCGAACGCTTCCAGTTGACCGCCGCCGACGTCGAACGGCTGTGGAACGAGCGCACGCGCGGCGTGCTGCTCGCGTCGCCGTCCAATCCGACCGGCACTTCGATCGAACCGGCCGAACTCGAGCGCATTGTCAAGGCGGTGCGCTCGCGCGGCGGCTTCACGATCGTCGACGAAATCTACCAGGGCTTGAGCTACGACGCGAAGCCCATCTCCGCGCTGTCATACGGCGAGGATGTGATCACCGTCAACAGCTTCTCGAAGTACTTCAACATGACCGGCTGACGCCTCGGCTGGCTCGTGGTCCCGCCGGGCATGGTGAGCGCGTTCGAGAAGTTGGCGCAGAACCTCTTCATCTGCGCGTCGGCGTTGGCGCAGCACGCGGCGCTCGCGTGCTTCGAACCGCAAACCATCGCGACTTACGAAGCGCGCCGTCTCGAGTTCAAGCGACGCCGCGATTTCATCGCGCCGGCCTTGCAATCGCTCGGCTTCACGGTGCCGGTCATGCCCGACGGCGCGTTCTACGTGTACGCCGACTGCGGGACCGTCAATCACCCTGCCGCCGGCGACAGTTCGGCGCTCACCAAGGCGATGCTGCACGACGCGGGCGTCGTGCTGGTGCCGGGCATGGACTTCGGCACGCATGCGCCGAAGCAATATATCCGGCTGTCGTATGCCACCGCGTATCCGAAGCTCGAGGAAGCGGTCGAGCGCCTTGCGGGGCTTTTTGGGCGGAAGTAGCGAGGTGTGGCGGCTGATGCTGGCGCGTCGGTCGCGTAGTTGCGAGGCCAGTGGCAGCAGCCATCTAACCGCCACCCCCCGCAACCAGCCCCCCAAACGCAAAAAAGGACACTCGCAAGTGTCCTTTTTTCTGCCCTCAGCTTTCGCCTAGGGCCATTTAAGCCGTCAACTCCTCACGCACCCAACTCCGCGTTCGAAGCCACATGCTTAGGCGCGTTCACGCTGGCATCGTCCTGCTCCGACGAACCCGGCGTCTTGCCCGGCGGCGTAGCAGCGCTCAAAGGATGGCTTCCTTCGAGCGTCACCTGCACGCGCTTGCCATTGTTGCTATTCGCAGCAGCCGGCGCCGAAGAAGCCGACGCATTGTTCGACGCCGTTATTACCGGAGCCTGCGGCGCATTGATCGGCACCTTGCGGCCACGCGCGACATCGCGCAGACGCCCGCGCTCGGCCATCACCTTGGCGCCGTAGCCGCCGTCGTCCGGCGAGGTCGAGCCGACATAGAGACGCAGGCCGCCCGGCAACGAGCCACCGCGCGCGATGCAGTCCTTCAGGACCAGCGCGCCGACCTTGATGTTCGCGACCGGTTCGAGCGCCGCGCTCTCGCCGCCGAAATACTGGAACTTGTCCGAATGAACCTTGGACATGACCTGCATCAGGCCCTGCGCGCCCACGCCGCTCTCGGCGTAAGGATTAAAGCCGGATTCGATCGCCATCACCGACAGCAGCAGCAGCGGGTCGAGACCGACTTCGCGGCCGGTGTCGAAGGCGGCCTTCACGAGCTCGCTGACGGGCTCCTGAGCGACACGGTAGCGCCGGGCAAGGTACGACGCGACGAGCGCCTGTTCACGCGACGAGACGAGCACGCGGTCGTCACGGGCGTCGGCGGAGACACGTTGCGCCGGAATCAGCCGGGCGAGCGCGGTGACGCTTTGCATCGTGCGCGGATCGAGGCCGTTGAGCGCCGCGATGCCCATGCCGCCGGCCGAGCCGGTGCCGTCGAACGCGCCGTCGTAGCTGGTGTTGCTCACGGCCACGCCGGCGTTGTTGGCGCCGTTGCCGTTGGCCGCATCGGCCGCGTTCGTGTTCGTATTCGAAGACAGTGTCTCGTCTGACGACGTGCGCCCCGGCGGCCCGAAAGCCGGCAGCGGATTGCCCTGCAGGAGGCGCGCGGGTCCGGCCTGGACAGCGGCCGAGAGGACCGGCATCAGTTTGGCCGCGAGCGTGCCGCGCCACGTCGGCATCAGCCACAGCGCGATTGCCAGCACGACGGCCATGCCGCCGACAATGCTGAACAGGTGATGACTCAATTGCGTCCCACGACGCACGGCACCGCGCACGATCTGCGCGATACGTTCATCAGGACGCCACGATAACCAGGCGTTCATTCAGATCTCCCATGTTGCATGATCCGCGAATTCCGCTGAACAAACAGGCGGCAACACACATTCGCAGAGTCAAGACATCGCGCGCTCTGTCTGGTTAGGGCAGCAGCGACGTCGGGAAAACGGCAAATACCGTTGTGGGGAGCCATCTTGAAAGCGGTCCGCGGCAGGCTGCGAAGCATGCGGGCGGTGGCTCCCACGCGAAAAACCAGCGTCAGATGGCGCTGGCGAGGACATCAATAAGACCGACGAATACCGTGCAGGGCTTCGGTAAGCGGTGACGCGTTGCGTCAGATGGGACCGGGGGCGGTGGTAAAAAACTCCACGCCCTGCAACCAATGTGGACGGATTCTAGGGCACGGTTTTATAGATCGTCAACACTACAAACAGGCAAATGTATAACTAATTGTAATAACGACGGCCCTTCGGAGCCCGCGAACCACCGCGCGAAGCGCTTTTCGGGCGATTTTGCCGCGTCCGCGAGTCTTATGACGTTCGGCCGATCTACGTGCGCTAGCCAACGCAGGTAAAATCGACAATCGCCTCGGCGCCGCCAATAGCGTCACGCCGTTCCACGCCGTTCCCTTTTTTCGCCGTTCGCGGCATTGAACCGCCAACATGAAATACAAAGACTTGCGCGACTTCATCGGCCGTCTCGAGACGATCGGCGAACTGCGCCGCATTCCGCAAAAGGTATCGCCGGTCCTGGAAATGACCGAGGTATGCGACCGCGTTCTGAGAGCCGGCGGCCCAGCCTTGTTGTTTGAGAACAAGGAGGCGCATGCGTTCCCGGTGCTCGGCAACCTGTTCGGCACGCCGCGGCGCGTGGCGCTTGGCATGGGCGTCGACGCGCAGGCCGGCGAAGGCGATGGCGCGGCGCTCGAATCGCTGCGCGACGTCGGCCGCTTGCTGTCGGCGCTTAAGGAACCGGAGCCGCCAAAAGGGCTGAAGGACGCGGGCAAGCTGTTCTCGCTGGCGAAGGCGGTCTGGGACATGGCGCCGAAAACCGTGAGCGCGCCGCCCTGCCAGGAAATCGTGTGGGAAGGCAATGACGTCGACCTCGGAAAACTCCCGATTCAGACCTGCTGGCCAGGCGACGCCGGCCCGCTGATCACCTGGGGCCTGACCGTCACCAGGGGCCCGCACAAGAGCCGACAAAACCTCGGCATCTATCGCCAGCAACTGATCGGGCGCAACAAGCTGATCATGCGCTGGCTCGCGCATCGCGGCGGCGCCCTCGATTTTCGCGAGTTCGCGCTGAAGAACCCGGGCAAGCCGTATCCGGTCGCCGTCGTGCTCGGCGCGGACCCCGCCACCATCCTCGGCGCAGTCACGCCAGTGCCGGACACGCTCTCCGAATACCAGTTCGCCGGCCTGCTGCGCGGCGGACGAACCGAGCTCGCCAAATGCCTCACGCCCGGCGTTGATGGCTTGCAGGTCCCCGCGCGCGCGGAGATCGTGCTGGAAGGCTTCATCTACCCGCAGGAAGGCGCGCCCTCGCCTGCTCCTGCTGGCGCGCCGCCGCGGCCAGTGAAGGGCGCGTCGGCCGCTTACGAGCACGCGCTGGAAGGCCCCTATGGCGACCACACCGGCTACTACAACGAACAGGAGTGGTTCCCCGTGTTCACCGTCGAGCGCATCACGATGCGCCGCGACGCGATCTACCACTCCACGTACACCGGCAAACCGCCCGACGAACCGGCCGTGCTCGGCGTCGCGCTCAACGAGGTGTTCGTGCCGCTGCTGCAAAAGCAGTTCGCCGAGATCACCGACTTCTACCTGCCGCCCGAAGGCTGCAGCTACCGCATGGCCATCGTGCAGATGAAGAAGAGCTACGCGGGCCACGCCAAGCGCGTGATGTTCGGCGTCTGGAGCTTCCTGCGGCAGTTCATGTACACGAAGTTCATCGTTGTCGTCGACGAGGACGTCAACATCCGCGACTGGAAAGAGGTGATCTGGGCGATCACGACGCGCGTGGACCCGACGCGCGACACCGTGCTTGTCGATCGCACGCCGATCGACTATCTGGATTTCGCGTCTCCGGTGGCGGGACTCGGCTCGAAGATGGGACTCGACGCGACCAACAAATGGCCGGGCGAAACGGATCGCGAATGGGGCCGCCCGATCGAGATGGACGCAGCGGTCAAGCGGCGCATCGACAGTTTGTGGAACGAGCTGGGCCTCTGAGCGCCGCCCCGCATAACCGAACAACCTACTAACGAGATCGATGGAGCAGTTACTGCGGATGCATGCCTTTTCGATGATGTCCGACGGGTTTTTCCTGTCGTTGTCGCTGTGTCTCGACATCGGCCTCGTGAACGTCGCGATGATTTCTCTGGCGCTGTCGCACGGTTTCAAACCCGGCTTCTGGCTCGGCCTCGGGTCGTGTGTCGGTGATCTGATTTACGCGGCGCTCGCGCTCGCCGGCATGGCAGCGCTGCTGCAGTTCGAGTCGGTGCGGTGGGTCGTGTGGATAGGCGGCGCGGCCATCCTGCTGTTTCTCACATGGAAGATGGCGCGCGAAGCGATGTTCCCGGCGTCGGCGCCGCCGGTCGCCGGCGAGGCCGATGTCAACGCGCCGCATCTTTCGGCGTGGCGCGGCTTCTTGCGCGGCGTGTTGCTGGCGGTATCGTCGCCGTCGGCGATTCTGTGGTTCGCCGCAGTCGGCGGCGCGTTGATTGCCAAAGCCGGCGCGACCAGTGCGGCCACCGCGCCAGTGTTCCTGGGCGGCTTCTTTCTGGGCGGCTTGTGCTGGACCGTGTTTATTTGCGGCTTGGGCAGTCATGGCCGCAAACGCGCCGGCACCGGTTTGCTGCGCGCCTGCCATGTGCTGTCCGCGCTGCTGTTCGCGTACTTCTCATATAGCGTGATCGTGAACGGCTATCGCGATCTGATATTGCAAACGGCGCAGCACTCGCCCGTTGCGCAAGCAGCGAGCTGATAAAAAACGGCGCACGCCGGCAACGAGGCGACGCCGTTTTCGCAAACATCAACGGCGGGCGAGCGCCGCCGGGCGATCAAGCGATCACGCCAGATACTGCGCGAGCTTCTCAAGGTCAACGTTGCCACCGCTCACGATCACGCCCACGCGCTTGCCCTTCACGGGCACGACGCCGTTGAGCACCGCCGCCGCCGCGAGGCAGCCGGTCGGCTCGACCACGATTTTCATGCGCTGAGCGAAAAAGCGCATCGTCTCGATCAATTGCTCGTCGGTGACCGTTTCGATGCGCGCGACCAGCTTGCGGATAATCGCGAACGTGTAGTCGCCGAGATGAGTGGACGCGGCGCCATCGGCGATGGTTCGCGGCGTGTCGATATGCACGACCTCGCCGCGCGCGAGCGATTGCTGGCCGTCATTGCCCGCTTGCGGCTCGATGCCGATCACCGCGCATTCCGGGCTCAGCGCCGCCGCCGACAACGCGCTGCCGCCAATCAGCCCGCCGCCGCCCAGGCAGACGAACAACAGGTCGAGCGGGCCGGTTTCGTCGATCAGTTCCTTGGCCGCCGTGCCCTGCCCCGCGATCACATGCGGATGATCGTACGGCGGAATCAGCGTCATGCCGCGCTCCTCGGCAAGCCGTCGGCCGATCTCCTCGCGGTTTTCCTTGTAGCGGTCGTAGGAGATGACTTCGCCGCCGTAG
Organism: Paraburkholderia sp. RL17-368-BIF-A; assembly: GCF_046054045.1. Classification (NCBI taxonomy): domain Bacteria; kingdom Pseudomonadati; phylum Pseudomonadota; class Betaproteobacteria; order Burkholderiales; family Burkholderiaceae; genus Paraburkholderia; species Paraburkholderia sp. RL17-368-BIF-A. The sequence goes on along the minus strand of NZ_JARESN010000007.1, from coordinate 276,817 downwards.
CCCTTGGTCGCGGCAACTTTGGCGGCGGGCGCGTCGTGCGGCATGATGATCGTCGCGCGGATGCCCGCGAGGCGCGCCGACAACGCGATGGCCTGCGCATGATTGCCGGACGAGTAGGTCAGCACGCCGGCCTTGCGCTGCTCGGCGTCGAAATGGGAGATCGCGTTATAGGCGCCGCGAAACTTGAACGCGCCCATCCGCTGAAAGTTCTCACACTTGAAAAACACCGACGCGCCGGTGCGCTCGTTGAAGGTGCTCGAGGTCAAGACCGGCGTGCGGTGCGCGACGCCTTCGAGGCGTGCGGCGGCGTCGAGTACGTCGTCGAATGTGGGAGCGGGGAGTGGCTGCTTCGGCTGCATCGGCGGAGATTCCTGAGCGGTGGCGAGACGGCCATTCTCCCAGCTTCGCCGCCGCTTTGGAACGCCGGCGAACATTCGCGCGAGGCAATGAAAAAACACGTCGAAAGCTAGTCAAAAAACAGAACGGCGTAACCCGGCAATCAAGCCGGCGTTACGCCGTTCATCGGGCTTCAGCCTGCCAGCCGATTCGCTCAGCGCCGATAGTAGCCGTGTCCGTAGCCATATCCACCGCGGTAGTAGCCGTGGCGATAATACGGTCGGCCATAACCATAGTATCCACCGTATCCGCCGACCACCACCGGCGGCGCATAGACCACGGGCGGTGCATAGACGACGGGCGGCGGCGGCGGGTAGTACACCGGCGGAGGCGCCGCGTAGACCGGGTACGCCGGCGCGACCGGTACCCCGATACCGATACCGACAGAGACGTGCGCTTGCGCAACGGAGGCAAGCCCCACGCCGAGTGCGGCAGCAACAACAAACGGGACGATCTTTTTCACTTTGTTCTCCTGGCGCGGCCCACTCAAGGTCGCCGACTGCGCATGCCTTGCATGCTACGAAATCAATTTAACTAAAAAGGCTGCGCGACGCTGTTCGCATTTGTTGCAAATTGCAATAGGCGAAAAGAAATTGCATTGCCGGCGCGTCGGCGGCGCAGTTGGATATGCGGGAAGGCCGTGCAGAATCAAGCGATTGCGCGTGTCGCGCACGCGGCGAACGGTTTCCACAGGCGCATGCCGGTTCAACGGACGTCACCCCGGTAATCTTTAATTACAAATTAGCTTTAATACCGAGGGCGGCGCGCAACAGGCAATAAAAAGCCCGGCGCGCAGGCCGGGCATTGTCTCGTCCGAGGTTGGGTGCGGCGTCAGCCGACTTTCACGTAGGCAAATTCGCGGGACACATTCGGCGGAACGTACGCGACGCTGATCCGCACGCGCGGACTCAGACGTTTTTTCTGGTCCCACCAGCGACGCCGCTGCGCATGCGTCAGAAACCGCAGATGCTTCCGGTAAGAAAAAATGCTCATCGTGACCTCCCCGAGTTCGATTGCAACATTGCTAAGCGCGTACCCATGAAACAGCCACGGCCACATCGGCCATGCGGAAATTGTGAGCAGTTTTCAAGCCCGCAGGGCCGGCGCGCCGCCATGACCGGCTGTGCGCGTCATATCGCCGGCAAACTCATCTGACGACAGTCGTCGCGAGTTGCTCCACCTGCTTGCTCCACCTGCCGGCCGATGCGCGATACTGCTGCTTTCCCGTCCAAGCCCCGTCTGGAGCCCGCCGACATGTCCCAGTCCCGTCCTCTGCCCCGCCTCGGTTTTATCGGCGCGGGCCGGCTCGCGCGTTGCCTCGCGCTCGGCTTTTCCCGCGCGGGCTATCCCGTGACGGCGGTGGCAAGCCGTACCGCGGCATCCGCCGCCCGGCTCGCCAGCCAGATTCCTGGCTGCTTGGCGCTCGACGACCCTCAGCAGGTCGTCGACAACGCCGACGTCGTCTTTTTAGCCGTTCCGGACGACAGCATCGGTACGTCAGCGCACATACTGCGTTTTGAGCCGGACCAGGACCGAGACAAAGCCGGCGGCAAGGCGCTCGTGCATTGCAGCGGCGCATCGCCGGTCGAGCTGCTGGCGCCCGCGCGCGACCAGGGGGCGTCGATCGGCGGGTTTCATCCGCTGTACCTTTTTGGCGGCGAGGCGAGCGACGTCGACCGTATCGCCGGCTGTTCGATAACAATCGAGGCCGACGGCGCCTTGAAGGACACGCTCACCGCGTTGGCCCTCGCGCTGCGCTGCCATCCGCTGTCGATTCCGCCAGGCAGCCGCATGCTGTACCACGGCGCCGCGCACTACGCGGCGAGCTTCGCGCTGTGCAGCCTCGCCGAATGCGTCGCGCTGTGGCGCACGCTCGGTTTTGCCGAAGACGACGCGTTGCGTGCGCTCTTGCCGATGCTCGCGGGCACCATCGAAACCGCACGCGACAAGGGGCTGTCGAACGCGCTCGCCGGACCCATATCGCGCGGCGACACCGGGGTCGTGCAGAAACAGTTGGCGCTGTTCGAGAGCCTCGGCGGCGACCATGCCGCGCTGTACGGCTTGCTGTCGCGGCGCGCGGTCGCGCTGGCGCAACGCCGCGCCACGCCGCCCGCCGCGATCGACGCCATCTCGGACGCCGTCGAAGAATCGTTGGGACGGTCACTCAATCAGGCGGCAGCAGGTGCAAGCGTCAAGTAAGCCGTGATAATGTGACGTCCGGCGCCGCGCGCAATCCGCCGGCGCCTCGCTTCGGGACCAACAGACGAGAACGCACAATGATCAAGGTCAGCATCCTCTATCCGTACCGGGAAAACGGCCACTTCGACGTGGAGTATTACTGCGCCACGCACATGCCGCTTGCGGCGGAGCTGTTCGGCCCGTCGCTGAAGGGCTGGTCCGTCGACGTGGGCATCAACGCCGGGCCGCCGGGCACGCCGCCGCCGTATGTGGCCGCGGGCCATTTCCTGTTCGACAGCACCGAGGATTTCTACAAGGTCTTCAAGCCGGCGTCGGAGCGGCTTCTTGCCGACATTCCGAATTACACCGACGGCGGCAACGGCGCGATTTTCATCAGCGAGATCAAGGTTTCGGTGTAGTGACGCGGACGCGTGACGCGGAGCCGGAGCGGCACTGCTGGCGGCCGATTCGTGCGGCCAGTCGTTGCGCTTGCGTCGAGGCAACTGTGTTCCGCGTAGCTGTCTTAGCAACGTTGCACAACGCATGCGGCCGCATCGGCGGCGCCTGCGACATGACAAACCGCCGTGCGCCCCACCGAAGCGCCGGCGCCCAGGCCGTTGAACGGCTGCCATCAGAAGCATAAGGACACGAGATGTTTGGCGATATCGCCCGTTTTCTGCTCAATACCCTCTTCACGTTGTTCGGCGCGGCGCTGCTGCTGCGCGCGTGGCTGCAGGTCGTGCGCATGCCGCCGTACAACCCGGTCACGAACGCCGTGCTGCAAGCCACCAACTGGATCGTTCTGCCGTTGCGGCGGATTCTGCCGACCACGCGCAACGTCGACTGGGCGAGTCTCGTCGCAGCGCTGATCGCGGCAATCATCTACGTGGTGTTGATGGTGGTGCTGACCGGCGCCGATCCCCTCACGCTGCTGCCCACGCTGCTGATCGTCGCGGTGCTGACGCTGATCAAGTGGGCGCTGAACCTGATCATCTGGCTGACGATTCTGATGGCGCTCCTGTCCTGGCTCAATCCGCGTTCGCCGGCCATGCCGATTCTGTACCAGTTGACCGCGCCGTTTTTGAACCCGCTGCGGCGCGTGATTCCGCAACTGGGCGGCATCGACCTCTCGCCGATTCTGCTGTTCGTGATCGTGCAGGTTCTGTTGATGGTGGTCACGCGTGCTGCGGTTCAGCTCACTTACTTCGTGATCTGAGGCGCGCTCGCGCGGCCCATGAGCTAAACAAGGCAGCGGCGCAATTTGCGCTTGCTGCCCTTTCGCGAGTAAAATAGCGCGCTCTGCGGGCGTCGTATAATGGTAATACCCTAGCTTCCCAAGCTAGAGCCGTGGGTTCGATTCCCATCGCCCGCTCCAGATACTTTCCGGCAGTTGCCCAATAGTTGCCGCTGTTCCGTGGAAAGTATCTGCATTCCCCAAAACTTCAAATCCACTGATTCGCTTGCCACACCAACCGTGCGGACGCCGCATGGTGATAGCGGCCGAGAATATATCGAATACCGCCGCGGCATTCTTCCACGGCATCGCCGAATGATTCGATGCCGTCCGGATTCAATTCATATTGCGACGGCAGCAATTGAAAAAGCCCACGCGCGCCCGATTTCGAATTGCGCAGATTGACCGCGCCGCCCGACTCCTGCGCCATCAGCCACAGCAGGTCGTTGTATTGCGTCAGCGGCACGCGTTCAATCTGCATCGCTTTACGAAGCGCATTGCGTGAAGTAGCCGGAACACGGTTCGGCTCAATTGCGATCCAGCCGGATTTCGCGGATTTTGCTTCGCGGTGATTGTGTGCGTGCTGACTCATAACGGATATTCGCGTGAATTAATCGTTGGAAAGAAGAAATGGCTTACAGAACGATTAAATCACATAACCGGTGACTTCCGTTATCGAAACGTAATGTCGCCCGGTTCGCCGTTGCCGCGAAGTGAGCCCTGTCTGGACGCGCCCTTTTGCGTTGTGCTACCTTACGCGCACTTGCAACGCCCGCTCCACCTGACTGCCGAGCCTTCGGCGGAAATCAAGCACGAGCCGCCTCGACGAAGGCGGCTTTTTTATAGCGACGGCTGGCCGGCGCGGCAACCCGGCGCGATCGCATGGCAGCCGACGCGGCAATCGGCGCGCACAATATGCCGCCGACGCGGCCTACGCGCCGCGCGCGGCGGCGGCGTCACAAAGCGCCCAAGCGCCCGATGCCCCATGCCCACGCCAACCGCGACCTTCACCTTGTAGCAGCATCGACCATGATCCACGATACCCACGACGCCGGTTTGCCCGACGAACTCCCGACACCCTCCAGCGAAACCGACGCGCACCAGACCGACACCGACACCGACGCCAACGCCGACGCCAACGCTCCGCAAGACGAAACCCTGCACCGCCGACGCATCCGCAGCTTCGTCACGCGCGCGGGCCGCGTGTCGACCGGCCAGCGCCGCGCGATGGACGAACTCGGTCCGCGCTTCGTCGTGCCGTTCGCGCCGCAGCAGCCCGACTGGAACAGCGTGTTCGGTCGTGAAGCGCCGCGCGTGCTCGAGATCGGCTTCGGCATGGGCGCGACGACAGCGGAGATCGCCGCACACCGTCCGGGCGACGATTTTCTCGGCGTCGAAGTGCATGAGCCGGGCGTCGGCGCGTTGCTGAAGCTGATGGGCGAGCAGTCGCTCACCAACATCCGCATCGTTCAGCACGACGCCGTCGAGGTGCTCGAACAGATGATCGCGCCCGCTAGCCTCGACGGCGTGCACATTTTCTTTCCCGACCCGTGGCACAAGGCGCGCCATCACAAGCGCCGCCTGATTCAGCCGAAGTTCGTCGCGTTGCTCGCCTCGCGGCTGAAGCCCGGCGCCTATCTGCATTGCGCGACCGACTGGCAAAACTACGCCGAACAGATGCTTGAAGTGCTGAGCGCCGAGCCGTCGTTGCAGAATACCGTCGACGGCTATGCGCCGCGGCCTGACTATCGTCCGGTGACGAAGTTCGAGCGGCGCGGTCTGCGGCTCGGCCACGGCGTGTGGGATCTCGTGTTCCGCAAGCGCGAGATCGCGTAAAGGCGAAAGCGCTCACGGCCTGGACATCGGCCTCGGCCAATAAAGAAGGTCCGCCAACATAATTGGCGGACCTTCTTTTTTGTCTCGCGCAAAAGAGCGCGCCGGCGTCAATCCGTCCAGCTCAATGCGCCGCTATAGCCGACCAGCAGAATCAGCAATCCGAAGCCGATGCGATACCACGCGAACGCCGTGAAATCGTGCCCGGCAATATAGCGAAGCAGCCAGCGCACGCACAAAAACGCGCTGACAAACGCGGCCACGAAGCCGAGCGCGAAGATGCCGAGCGCGTCGACGGACAACAGATGCCAGTCCTTGTACAACTCGTAGGCCGTCGCGCCGAACATGATCGGGATCGCGAGGAAAAACGAAAACTCGGTCGCCACGCGGCGGTCGAGACCAAACAGCATCCCGCCGATGATCGTCGACCCCGAGCGCGACGTGCCGGGGATGAGCGCGAAGCATTGCGCCAGGCCAACTTTCAGCGCGTCCATTGGCGTCATGTCGTCCACGTCGTGCACGCGGGCGGCCTTGCCTTCGCCGCCTTGCCCGCGCTGCCGAGCCTCGGCCCACAAGATGACGACGCCGCCGACGACAAGCGCAAACGCGACCGGCACCGGCGAAAAGAGCGCCGCCTTGATCGACTTTTCGAGCAGCAGTCCGAGCACGATCGCCGGGATAGTGGCGATGATTACATTGAGCGTGAAGCGCCGCGCCTCAGGACGGCTCGGCAAGCCGGTCACGACGCTGGCGATGCGCCGGCGAAACTCCCAGCACACCGCGAGAATCGCGCCGAGTTGAATCACGACGTCGAAGGTCTTCGCGTGTTCGTCGGTGAAGTTGAGCAGACTGCCCGCGACGATCAGATGCCCGGTGCTCGACACCGGCAAAAACTCCGTCAGACCTTCGACGATGCCCAGAATCAACGCCTTGCAAGCCAATAACCAGTCCATCCGTGCCCCTCATCGCTATTGATTGTCGATTGCCGGAACTGGCAGGAGCAGCACGGCGACGCGCGGCCCTGCCGGCCGCGCACAGCGTCATTTCTCGACGATTTGCACGCGTATACCGTTTGTAAGGATCGTGATTGTACCGGGTTCGTAGTTCACTCCGGCAAATTGCAACTGTTCCGGCTTGAACGTGTAGATCGGATAATTGCTCAGCAACTGCGTCGCGAGGACGGCGGCGGCAGCATTGATCTGTTGCGTGTACGCCTGCGCCTGGCCGCTCACGCTGACGTTGTCGACGTTCGGCGATTTAAGCACGACGGACCGGCTCGCGGCATCGTACGCGAGTTCGCTCGACAGTGTGAAAACGCCGTCGACCGGCTGCGGCATGAAGGGGCTCGCGAGGTGCGCGTCGAGCTTCACCGACACGCGGTTTGCGTCCGGCAGCAAGCCGACTACCGGATGGCTCAACGCGACGTCGAACACCTGGGAAACCGTGCGCTGATACGGAAATTTCCGCTGCACGGCGTCTTGCACCTGCTGCTGCGAGAACGTGTAATGCGACGGAATGAACGGAAAAGTCGACGTCGCGCACGCCGCGAGCGAGACGGCGCCAAGCGCGCTCGCGCCTGCCAGCGCGGCGAATAAAAAACGGCGCCGGGCCGGCGCAACCAATCGAGCCATACGGTTTCTCCAATCGACCACAGTTGAGGGCTTAGCCCTCGGTCAAAGCACTTGTTTCATCGCACTTGTTCGATTCAATGCGCGGGCTGAGTTTGCGCCTCGAGTTGCGTGAGCCACAAAAGCGCTTGCCCTCGATCGTCGCCGCACATCTCCGCTTGCGGCTGCAGTCCCGAACAGCACGCGGGACGCTCGGGCTGTCCGAAAATAGCGCAACGCAAATCGTCGCCAAGCTGCACGCAACGCACGCCTGCCGGTTTGCCGTTCGGCATGCCCGGAATCGGACTCGAAATCGACGGCGCGATGCAGCACGCGCCGCAATCGGGCCGGCACGCATGATCGGTCAGAGACTCGCGTTTTGCAACGCGCCCATACACATCGTTCACGACGAAAATTCCTGGATTCGAGCAACGGCGCCGCAGCGCCAGTCCCGCATTGTGCCACCGTGTCGCGTGCGACCTTTTTACACAATCGCGCGCGAGGCGGCTCCCCTACACTGGCTCTCGATCTGAGGATCTGAACGATCTTAAGGATCTAAATAAAGGCCACGCTCACGAGGCGCCCGAGTACGTCGCACGCAGTTCCCACGCGGTCCGCAAAAAACCATGCGCAACCGGCGCGACTCGCGCCTCTTATCGCGGCCGTCGAACACGAGCCACTCATGACCAACGCCAATTCGCTCTTTCGCCCCGACCTGCTCGCCAAATACAGCGCGAACGGCCCACGCTATACGTCCTATCCAACGGCCCTTCAGTTCCGCGACGACTTCGACTCCGCCGACTATCTGCGCGCGGCAGCCGATCCCGGCGCGTCCGCTGCGGACCTCTCGCTGTACTTCCATATTCCGTTCTGCGACACCGTCTGTTTCTATTGCGGCTGCAACAAGATCGCAACGAAAAACCGCGGGCGCGCGCGCCCGTATCTGGACCAGTTGAAGCGCGAAATGGCCTTGCAGGCAGCGTGTTTCGACACGCGCCGGCCGGTGTCGCAATTGCATCTGGGCGGCGGCACGCCGACCTTCATGTCGAACGACGAACTCGCCGAATTGATGAGCGCGGCGCGCGACCACTTTACCTTGCTGCCCGACGACGAAGCCGAATATTCGATCGAAGTCGATCCGCGCGAGGCCTCGCCCGATACGATCGCGCATCTGCGCAAGCTCGGCTTTAATCGGCTGAGTCTCGGCGTGCAGGATTTCGATCCGCTCGTGCAGCAGGCGATCAACCGCATCCAGCCGCTCGATATGACCGCGTCGGTCATGCAGGCTGCGCGGCACGTGGGCTTTCATTCGATCGGCGTCGATCTGATCTACGGACTGCCGCATCAAACGGTGTCGAGCTTCAGCCGCACGCTCGACACGATGATCGAGCTCGCGCCCGATCGCCTGTCGGTGTTCGCGTACGCGCACATGCCGAAGCTCTTCAAGATGCAGCGTCAGATGGACGCCGCGGCGCTGCCCTCGCCTGCCGAGCGTCTCGCTATCCTGCAACGCGTGGTGGAGCGTCTGACCGCGGCCGGCTACGTGTACATCGGCATGGATCATTTCGCGCTGCCCACCGACGAACTCGCGCGCGCCCAGGCACAGCGGACCTTGCACCGCAATTTCCAGGGCTACAGCACGCGCGCCGAATGCGATCTGATCGGCTTCGGCGCGTCGTCGATCGGCAAGGTCGGCGACGTCTACGCGCAAAACGCAAAAGACCTGCCGGCGTATGGCGCCGCGATCGACGCGGGCCGACTCGCGATCACGCGCGGCGTGCGCCTCACCGCCGACGACCGTTTGCGGCGCGACATCATCACGCAGTTGATGTGCAATCTGGAACTGCGCTTCGACGAATTCGAAGCGATGTACGGTATCCGCTTCGCCGATACGTTCGAGCCGGAACTCGAACGCTTGCGCGGCTTCGAGCAGGACGGCCTCGTGTCGGTCACGGACGGCAAGCTCGAAGTGCGGACGGCCGGACGCATGCTCGTGCGCAACATCGCGATGGTGTTCGACCGCTATCTCGGCCAGCAGACGCTCGAACGGTTTTCGCGCACTGTCTGAACGACTGGCGAATGGCGGCTGGGGGCGGCTTGCCCGTCGGCGGATTTTCGGCCATAATCTGCGTCTTCGCCGCGCGAGAGTTTTTAACGCGTGTGCCGCAAGATCTGCCCAGGTGGTGAAATTGGTAGACGCAGGGGACTCAAAATCCCCCGCCGCAAGGCGTGCCGGTTCGATTCCGGCCCTGGGCACCAACAAGTTTCCAAGCAATACCCAAGCAACACAAAGAAAACCCGCGCCAGCCGAACGCTTCGCGGGTTTTTCGTTTTTGGTTTCGCAATCTTGTCGCGCGGTTTGAGCAGCGCGACAGCAACCCGCCGCGCCACCTGATCGTCAACTCTGCCGCCCAACCACCCGCGCAGCACTCCCATGCGCCGCCGCGCGCCTGCGCTTGAACTCATAACCCGCCCACATCACCACGAGCCACACCGGCACGAGCCACACGGACACGGACAAACCGGGCGTCATCGCGAGAATCACGAGGATCAGCGCCATGAACGCGAGGCAGATCCAGTTGCTCACCGGAAACCAGAACGACTTGAAGACGAGCGTCTCGCCCGCGGCAACCATCGCCCGGCGCGACTTCAGATGCGTCAGGCTGATCAGCGCCCAGTTCAGCACCAGCGCGGCAACCACGAGCGCCATCAAGAGGCCGAGCGCTTCCGCGGGAATCAGATAGTTGACGATCACGCACGTGAACGTGGCGAGCGCCGACAGGCCGATCGCCATATACGGCACGCCGCGCCGGTCGACCTTCATCAGCGCGCGCGGCGCATTGCCCTGTTCCGCGAGACCGTACAGCATGCGGCTATTCGCATACACGCCGCTGTTGTACACGGACAGCGCCGCCGTCAGCACCACGACGTTGAGCACGTTGGCGGTCAACGTCGAACCGATCTGCGAAAAGATCATCACGAACGGGCTGCCGCCGGCCGCGACCTCGTTCCACGGATACAGCGAAAGCAGCACGGCAAGCGAGCAGATGTAGAAAATCAGAATCCGGTAGATGACCTGATTCACGGCCTTCGGAATGCTCTTTTGCGGCTCGTCGGCCTCCGCTGCGGTAATGCCGATCAACTCCAGTCCGCCGAACGAAAACATGATGACCGCGAGCATCGTGAAGAGGCCATGAAAGCCATGCGGGAAAAATCCGCCGTGGCTCCAGAGATTCGTGATCGACGCCTGCGGTCCGCCGTGGCCGGAAATAAGCAGGTAGCCGCCGAACAGGATCATGCCGATCACGGCCACGACCTTGACGATCGCAAACCAGAACTCGGTCTCGCCGTACGCCTTCACGTTCGCGAGATTGATCGCGTTGATGCCGGCAAAGCAGACGAGCGCCGATACCCACGTCGGCACACCCGGCCACCAGTAGTGGACATACGTGCCGACCGCCGTCAGTTCGGCCATGCTGACGAGCACGTACAACACCCAGTAATTCCAGCCCGACAGGAAGCCGGGAAAGTCGCCCCAATACTTGTACGCGAAGTGGCTGAACGAGCCCGCCACCGGTTCCTGCGCGACCATCTCGCCCAACTGCCGCATGATCATGAACGCGATGATTCCGCCGATGGCGTAGCCGAGAATCATCGACGGGCCGGCGGCCTGCAACACGCTCGCCGAGCCGAGAAAAAGGCCCGTGCCGATCGCGCCGCCGAGCGCAATGAGTTGAATATGGCGATTCTTGAGCCCGCGCTTCAGGCCCTCTTGCTGTAGTGCATTGTTCAAATTGCGCCCCAGTGTATGGATTTCGATCGCCCGACAGCAGACTTGTGGCCCGCCCCGGCAGAACCGAAAATTTTACCCCGGCCGATATTGCCCAAATACTGGTGTCAACCCGCGCTTCGTGCCGCGCCGCACTTGCCCCCGCCGAATGTGATTGTCACTGCGGCGCCGGTTCGGTATGTTGCCGTAGTCGGGTTGGCCGTCTCCGGAGATTCAGCATGTCGCCCAAAAAACGCCTCGTTTGCGCCGCCGTCTTGTGTCTTTGTTTTGCGAGCCGCGGCGCGTTCGCGCAGACTTACACGCCGGCTCCGGCGCCCGAACCTGCAACGTCTGCCGCGCCAGGCGTTGTACCCACGCCGAGGCCGGCTGCCGAACCCGCCGCGCCCGCTGTACGGGACCAGATGCCCGGCCAGGCGCCTGCCGCCGAAGCCAGCGCCGCCGCCGCGCCCGCTCCCGCTTCAGGCGCGCCGAGCACACCGTCCGCACCACCCGCCAAAGCCGCCGCCGCGCCGCCCGCCGGCGCGCCCATGACCGGTCCCGTGCGCAACGTCGTGCTGGTCCACGGCGCATTCGTCGACGGTTCGAGCTGGAACGGCGTGGTCGCGAAGCTGCAGCAAAAGGGCTATCGCGTGAGTTCGGTGCAGAACCCGCTGACCTCGCTCGCCGACGACGTCGCCGCGACACGCCGCGTGCTGGCTCGCCAGCAAGGGCCGACGATACTCGTCGGTCACTCGTGGGGCGGCGTCGTGATTACCGAAGCGGGCGCGAATGCGCCGAACGTCGCGGGACTCGTCTACGTGGCAGCCGTTGCGCCGGACCTGCACGAGTCGACGACGGACCTGCTGAAGCGCGCCGCGCCGATGCCGGCGGGCGCAGGCATCACGAAGGATGCAAGCGGCTTTCTGTGGCTCGATCGCAGCAAGTATCACGCGGATTTTGCCGCCGACGTCCCCGAGAACGTGACGCGCGTGCTGTCCGCGGCGCAGGTGCCGATCGCCGCGACGGCTTTCGGCGAAACGGTCAGTCAGGTCGCGTGGAAAGAGAAGCCTTCGTGGTACGTGCTGACGACGAAAGACCGCGCCGTGTCGCCGGACATCGAGCGATTCATGGCCGAGCGGATGGGCGCGAAGATCGTGCCGATTGCGTCGAGCCATCTCGCGCCGGTGTCGCATGCGGGCGCGATTGCGGACGTGATCGACCGCGCCGCGCGCGAACTGAGCCGGCAGCAGTAGGCGTAGGCCCGCAACACACTCGCTACCGCAGCATGAACGACATCGCCGACAGGCAGTTGAGCATGCGCACCACATGTTCCGCCGACGCCGCGCTAAAGCGCAGCGTCACTGCATCGACGCGCGTAATGGTCGGCCACTGACAGAAGAGATCGGCGAGCGCACTGGTCTGCACCCGCAGTTCGCACTCGACGGGTTTTGCGGCCGCGGCGCGCGTTGCTTGCGGTGCGCGTCCTTCGGCGAGATGCTGCTGCACGACCTCGCGCGCCGCGCTCTCTATCGCCGCGCGAGCGTTCGCCGGCGATTGCGTAACGCCGCTCGCGTTCCCTGTCGCGCTCTTCGTCACGACAAAACGCGCGCCTGGAAAACGCGGCGCGGTTTCCTCGGCGAATACATCGTCGCCCGATAAAAGCGCTACCTGTGCGCCATATTCTTCAGCGAGCGCACCGTACAACCCGGCCTCGCCCACCTCCACGCCGTTCAGCGAAACGCGTGCAAACGCAAAGCTGTTGATGGTGTGCGCAAGGATGCCGCGCGTTTGCGACATCGCGTGATAGCCGATCATGAAAACGAGCGACGCACCGTATTCGAGGCCCGCCATCATGCCGAGCGTGCGCGGTTTGCCGAGCACCACCTGAGCGCGTGCGTCGAGCAGATCGGGTAGCAGATTGCGAAAGCCGCCGTGCGAGTCGTTGACCCACACTTGCGTCGCGCCGCCCGCAAAGGCGCCTTCGATTGCGGCGTTCGCCTCGAGCGTCATCCAGCGGCGCGCGGCCTCATATTCGCCGTTGCCCGCACGCGTTTGCTCGGGGTGAAATACGCCGGCTATGCCTTCGATGTCGGCGGAAATAAGGACTTTCATCAGGGACTTTGCTTGAGTAAATGAGCGAGGTCGGGGACGCTCTCGCGCAGCGATAGACGTCGATGGCCATCGCGGCCGGTGACGGATTGCGCGCTCCACAACGCGTCGAGAATCGCCTGCTCGACGCTGTCGGCGCAGGCGCGAAAAAGCGGGTCCATGCATTGATCGGCGACGAGCGGCGGCAGCGCAATGTATTGCGCGAGATGCGGCACCGTGTAGGCCGTCGAAAAGGCGAGCGCGATGTCGCCGCTGCCGTGGCCATACACCGAACCCGTCCGCGCGAGGCCCGCTGCCGCGCGCAATGAAAGGCGCTTGAGTTGACGCGCGTCGAGCGGTGCATCGGTGGCGACGATCATGATGATCGAGCCTTGCTCGGGCTTTGTTGCATCGGCTTCGGCATCGGCTTTCGCTGCGCGTTGAGCCAGCATGCGCCCGACAGGATGGCCGTCGACAACCAGCATCGGCAAACGTCCAAAGTTAGCGAGCGCGAGCGCACCGACGACGTACTCTCGCCCCGCAACGCTCACCACGCGCGATGCAGTGCCGATGCCGCCCTTCAGATCGAAGCACGACATGCCGCGGCCCGCGCCCACCGAGCCGCTTGCCACCTTAGTTCCGGCTGCCGCGTACGCATCGTTGAAATGCTGTTCGCCGACGGCAAGCGCCTGAATATCGTTGAGGTATCCGTCGTTGCATTCGAACACCAGCGGATTGACGGTCGGCCACTCGCGCCCAATGCCTGGGTTCGCGTTAATCGCCGCGCGAATCTGCGCCTGCGCCACCGCGGCCACGCCGAACGTATTGGTCAACGCAATCGGCGTTTCGAGCGTGCCGAGTTCGTCGATCTGCACGAGACCAACGCTCTTGCCGAAGCCGTTGATCACCGACACAGCCGCAGGCACCTTGTCGACAAACGGATCGTCCGCATGCGGACGAATGACGGTCACGCCGGTTTGCAGCGCGCCTTCAGCGAGCGTGCAATGTCCGACGGTGACGCCCTCTACATCGGCGATCGTGCCCAGCGCACCGCTCGGCAATGTGCCGATATGCGGCGCGTTGTTATCAGCCTGCCAAGGTTGCGATTGCATCGAACTCATGCGCGGTCGAGTTTCGGATCGAGCGCATCGCGCAAACCGTCGCCGAGCAGGTTGAACGCCAGCACGGTCAGGAAAATCGCGAGACTCGGGAACAGCGCGATATGCGGTGCGGTCACCATATCGGCGCGCGCTTCGTTGAGCATCGCGCCCCACTCGGGCGTCGGCGGCTGCGCGCCGAGTCCGAGAAACGACAGGCTCGCGGCCGTGATGATCGACGTGCCGATACGCATCGTGAAGTACACGACGACCGACGAGATCGTGCCCGGCAAGATATGACGCACGATGATGGTCCAGTCCGACGCGCCGATACTGCGCGCCGCTTCGATATACGTGAGCTGCTTGAGCATCAGCGTATTGCCGCGCACGAGCCGCGCGAACGCCGGAATGCTGAAGATCGCCACCGCGCAGATCACGTTGACCATGCCGTTGCCGAGAATCGCGACCACGCCGATCGCGAGCAGAATGCCGGGGAAAGCGAACAGCACATCGGCCACGCGCATCGTGATGCGATCCCACCAGCCTTCGTAGTAACCGGCGAGCAGCCCGAAGAACGTGCCGATCACCGCGCCTATCGCGACGGAAAGAAAGCCTGCTTCGAGCGAGATGCGCGAGCCCGCGAGAATGCGGCTGAAAATATCGCGGCCCAGTGAATCGACGCCGAACCAGTGCGCAGCGGAAGGCCCCGCGTTCAACGCGTCGTAATCGAAGAAATTCTCCGGGTCGTAGGGCACGATATGCGGCGCGGCAATCGCGACCACGACCAGCAGCAGCACGAAAATGCCGGCGGCGAGCGCCACATGCTGCTTGCGAAACTTGCGCCAGAATTCGCTCCACGGCGTGCGGATCGTGCGCTCGGCGTTCTTGGTTTTGGCCGCATTCGGCTCGGTGGCTGTCGTGCTCATGCGGGCCTCACTTGAAACGGATAGTCGGATTGATCACGGCGTACAGCACGTCCACGACCAGGTTGATGATGATGAATTCGAGCGAGAACAACAGCACCTCCGCCTGAATCACCGGATAGTCGCGCATCGACACCGCATCCACCAGCAGGCGCCCGAGGCCCGGCCAGTTGAATACGACCTCGACGACAATCGAGCCGCCGAGCAGAAAGCCGAACTGAAGGCCCATCATCGTGACGACGGGAATCATCGCGTTGCGCAGGCAGTGCTTGACGATCACGAGCCGCTCGGGCACGCCCTTCGCGCGCGCGGTGCGCACGAAGTCTTCGTTCATCACTTCGACGAACGACGCGCGCGTGAAGCGCGCCATCACTGCCGCGACGGCCGCGCCGAGCGTCAGCGAAGGGAGGATGTAGCTCTGCCACGAACCATCGCCGACGATAGGCAGCCAGCCGAGCTTCACCGAGAAGATTTCCATCAGCAGCATGCCGAGCGCGAAGGCGGGAAACGAAATGCCCGACACGGCAAGCGTCATGCCGAGCCGGTCCGGCCAACGGTTACGCCACACCGCCGACACGATGCCGATGCCCATGCCCAGCACCACCGCCCACACCATGCTCGCGAGCGTGAGCAGCAGCGTCGGCATGAAGCGCTCGGCGATCTCCTCGCTCACGGGCCGCTTGCTGCGTGTGGAAATGCCGAAGTCGCCGTGCGCGATCTTCACGAAGAAGCGCGCGAATTGCTGCGGCATCGGCTTGTCGAGCCCGAGGTCGGCGCGCACGAGAGCGACGGTCGCTTCGTCGGCATCGGGACCGGCCGCGAGCCGCGCCGGATCGCCCGGCAGCAGATGCACGAACAGAAAGACCAGCACCGCGACGATCGCGAGCGTCGGCAGCAGACCAAAGAGACGTTTGACGATGAAATTCAGCATTGAAGCTCAATCCGGCAATGATTCGGGCAACGAAATACCATGTACTGCTCATGCGAGCGCGCGGCGCCGCGCGTCCTGAAGCGTCCTGATCGACGTGCAGCGCCGCGCGCCCGGCTCGTCACTTGATGGCGATTTCGTCGAAGTTAAACGAACCGTCCGGCGCGACATACGCACCCGACAGACGCTTGCTGCGCGCATACACGACCTTTTCCTTGACGAGGAAAATCCACGGCGCGTCGGCCCAGATGCGCTTTTGCGCGTCCGTGTAGAGCGCGGCTTTCTGCGCGCGGTCGGTGGTTTCGAGCGCCTGCTTCAGATCGTTGTCGACGGTATCGTTCTTGTAGTACGCCGTGTTCATCATCTTCGGCGGGAACGAGACCGTTGCGAGCAGCGGCGTGATCGCCCAGTCGGCTTCGCCCGTCGACGACGACCAGCCCGCGTAATACATGCGCACCGGCGCAGTGGCGGCGTCCTGCGCGCTTTCGACTCGGGCGACGCGCTGACCGGCCTCAAGCGCTTCGACCTGCGCCTTGATGCCGACCTGCGCGAGTTGCTGCTGCACGAACTGAATGACCTTCTGCGCCGTCGAGTAGTTATACGCGGACCACAGCGTGGTTTCGAAGCCGTTCGGATAGCCGGCTTCCTTCAGCAACGCGCGCGCCTTCGCCGGATCGTACGGCCACGGCCCGAGCTTCACCGCATAGTCGACGCCCTGCGGCACCACGCCGTCAGCCGGCGTTGCGTAACCGGCGAACACGACCTTCGTCAGCGCTTCCTTGTTGACCGCGTAGTTGAGCGCCTCGCGCACCTTCGGGTTATCGAACGGCTTCTGATTCAGGTTCAGGCTGATATAGCGCTGAATGATCGAAGGCGATGCGATCAGATCGACCTTCGGGCTCGACTGCAATTGCGCGGCCTGCTCGAACGGCACCTGAAACGCGAAGTCCGCTTCGCCGGTGCGCATCAACGCGGCGCGCGTGTTGTTGTCGACCACCGGCTTCCAGTCGATCGCGTCGATCTTCGGGTAGCCCTTCTTCCAGTAGCCGGCAAACTTCTTCACCGTCAGGTCGCCTGCCGGGTCCCACTTCACGAATTCGAACGGACCTGTGCCGACCGGATGGAACGCGATGTCCTTGCCGTATTTCTTCAGTGCGTCAGGCGAAATCATCACCGCCGACGGATGCGCGAGCACGTTCACGAATGCCGAGAACGGCGCCTTCAGCGTGATCTTCACCGTGTACGGATCGACCACTTCGGTCTTCTCGATACGGTTGAACATGTTGTAGCGCTTGAGCTTGTTCGCCGGATCGGTCACGCGGTCGAAGTTCGCCTTGACAGCGTTTGCGTTGAAGTCCGTGCCGTCCTGGAACTTGACGCCATGACGCAGCTTGAACGTGTAGACGCGCGCATCGGGGCTCGCTTCATAGCTGTCGGCGAGCACGTTGACGAGCTTCATGTCCTTGTCGAAGCCGAACAGGCCCTGATAGAACGACTTCGCGACGGCTTGCGAGAGCGTGTCGTTGGCATCGTAGGGATCAAGCGTCGTGAAGTTCGTGGCGACGGCCATCACTGCAGTCGTTTCGGCGTGCGCGGCGTTGCCCGCGAGCATGGCGAACACTACTGCGCCGCCGCCGAGCAGCGCGCGCAAACGAAACGGAGAAGACGGGACCAGCAGGTTCATGAGTTGGCTCCAGGCTGCGAGTTGAAACGGTTTAGGTTGTGTTTGACGACTTGCTTCGGCGTGTTGCGCCGAGGCTTTTTTGCTTTGCTTTTTGCTTTGCTGCTTTAATCGTTCGGCTTTGATGACTCGTTCAATACGCACCGCCCACGCGATGCTGCGCGACGAAGTGATCGGGCCCGACCGCGATAAGCGGCGCTACCACGGGCTCATCGCTCAATGCGCGGATCGGGCTCGGGATTTCGTCGGCGGCGAGCATGCGTTTCGCGTGACGGCGCGCCGGATCGGCAACCGGCACGGCGCCCATCAGCTTTCTCGTGTACGGATGCTGCGGCGCCTCGAACACCGCGCGACGCGGCCCGATCTCGACGATCTGTCCGAGATACATCACGGCCACGCGATGACTGACGCGCTCGACCACCGCCATGTCGTGCGAAATGAATAGATACGCGACGCCCAGTTCGCGCTGCAAATCGAGCATCAGATTGACGATCTGCGCCTGCACGGAGACATCGAGCGCGGAAACGGATTCGTCGGCGATCACCACCTTCGGATTCAATGCGAGCGCGCGCGCAATCGCGATGCGTTGCCGCTGACCGCCGGAGAATTCATGCGGATAGCGGCGCGCGGCTTCGGGCGGCAAGCCGACTTTTTCGAGCAGCCACGCGACTCGCGCTTGCGCCTCGGCACCTTGCGCGACGCCGTGCACGAGCAGCGGCTCCATGATCGAAAAGCCGACCGTGAGCCGCGGATTGAGCGACGCGAACGGGTCCTGAAAAATGAACTGGATGTCGCGCCGTAATGCCTGTAGTGACGCGCCGGTGAGCGAACTGATTTCGCGGCCGTCGAATTCGATCGAACCGCTCTGGCTTTGCACGAGCCGCAATAGCGATCGGCCCGTGGTCGACTTGCCGCAGCCCGACTCGCCGACGAGCGCGAGCGTCTCGCCCGGCCGCAAATCGAAGCTGACTTTTTCGACGGCATGCACGCGGCCGGTCAGGCGGCCAAAGAGACCGCTTCGCACCGGAAAGCGCGTGACGAGATCGCGCACACGCAGAATAGGCGGCGTGCTTTCGTCGACGCGCGGCTGTTCTTCTTTCGCGACGGCGGCCGCGGGCCGCACGGGTTCATCGGCGCCGCTCAAGCTCGCCTGCTCGACGGTCAGAATCGGAAACTTCGCGGGCTGATCGGTGCCTTGCATCGCGCCGAGACGCGGCACGGCTGCGAGCAGCGCCTTCGTATAAGCATGCGACGGCGCGGCAAAAATCGTATCCGACGCGCCCTCTTCCACTTTTTCTCCGCGATACATCACGAGCACGCGGTCCGCGACTTCGGCGACCACGCCCATGTCGTGCGTGATGAAGATCACGCCCATGTTCATCTCGTCCTGCAAGCCACGGATGAGTTGCAGAATCTGCGCCTGAATGGTCACGTCGAGCGCGGTGGTGGGTTCGTCGGCGATCAGCAATGCGGGCTTGCACGACAGCGCCATCGCGATCATCACGCGCTGGCGCATGCCGCCCGACAGTTGATGCGGAAAGCGCGCGGCCACGCGCCGTGCCTCGGGAATGCGCACGAGTTCGAGCAGACGCAACGTCTCGGCGAACGCCGCCGAACGGCTCTTGCCCTGATGCAGCGAAATCGCCTCGCTGATCTGGTCGCCCACCGTGAAGACCGGATTGAGCGACGTCATCGGCTCCTGGAAGATCATCGCGATGTCGGCGCCGCGAATTGAACGCATCGTGCCCGACGACGCTTTCGCGAGGTCGAGCACGTTGCCGTCGCGGCGCCGGAACATGATGCTGCCGCCGGCAAGGCGCCCACCGCCGTGCTCGATCAGCCGCATCAACGCGAGCGATGTCACCGATTTGCCGGACCCCGATTCGCCGACGATCGCGAGCGTCTCGCCGCGCTCGACCGTGAACGACAGATCGCGCACCGCGTTAAACGTGGTCTCGCCGCTGCGAAACGCAACCGACAGGTTGTCGACCGACAGCACGCGCTGTGGCGGCAAGGGTTCAATAAGCGGGCTGGCGGTGTGCGATGAAGTCGGCACGGTGGTTCCTTTAAATTCGAACGCGCGGGCGGTTCTGCAATATTGTTCTGGATGACGAACTAACGGTAGATCGCCGTCACCGGCATTTCGCCGACGCGCGCGAAACCGCGGTACATGCCCTCGGTATTGAACGGCAGCGCGATGTTGCCGCGCGCGTCGACGGCGATCAGGCCGCCGCGGCCGTCGATCTTCGGCAGGCGGTTCATCACAACGTCGTGCGCGGCGTCGTGCAACGACACGTTGCGATAGGCCATTTGCGCGGCGACGTCGTAGGCGGCGACCATGCGCATGAACATTTCCCCCGAGCCGGTTGTCGAGACCGCGCAGGTCGCGTCGTCCGCATAACAGCCCGCGCCGATCAGCGGCGTATCGCCTACGCGTCCTACCTGTTTATTGGTGACGCCGCCCGTCGATGTCGCCGCGGCCACGTGGCCGTGCCGGTCGAGCGCGACCGCGCCGACAGTACCGAACTTGCGGTTCGGATCGATCGGTTCGTGCGGCGTGGGATCCTGAGCAGCCGTTGACGTTGACGATGACGATGCAGCGAGGCTCGCGCCGTCGTGGTCGAGCATCGCACGTTGCTGATCGCGCGCAAGCAGCCATTGACGATGACGCGCCTCGGTATCGAAGTACGCAGGCTCGACGAATTCAAGTCCCTGCGCGGCCGCGAAACTTTCGGCGCCTTCGCCGGTGAAAAGCACATGTTCGCTGCGCTCGAGCACACTGCGCGCCGCCAGAACCGGATTGCGCACGCGCTTCACGCAGCAGACCGCGCCGGCTTCGAGCGTGCTGCCGTCCATGATCGCCGCGTCGAGTTCGTGCGTGCCCGCGGCGGTGTACACAGCGCCACGGCCCGCGTTGAACAGCGGACAGTCTTCGAGCAGCCGCACCGCTTCGCTCACCGCGTTGAGCGCGCTGCCGCCGTCCGCGAGCACGCGTTGACCGGCGCTCAGCACCGCGTGCAACGCCGCGTGATATTCGGCTTCGGCGCTCGCCGCGAGCGACGCCCGCAGGATCGTGCCCGCTCCGCCATGAATGGCAATGACTGCGTTGGTGTTCATCGTTTGAGTTTGGGTTGGGCTTTTGCAGTGCGAGGTTTTGCGACAGCAGCGCCGGCCGCTTGCGCGACCGTACTCGCCGACGCCGACGCGGAGAGCGGATCGGTAAGCCACGGCAGGACAAATTCGGTGACTTCGGCGGCCGCCTTCACCGAGCGTTTCGCGCGATA
Source organism: Paraburkholderia sp. RL17-368-BIF-A (assembly GCF_046054045.1). Taxonomy (NCBI): domain Bacteria; kingdom Pseudomonadati; phylum Pseudomonadota; class Betaproteobacteria; order Burkholderiales; family Burkholderiaceae; genus Paraburkholderia; species Paraburkholderia sp. RL17-368-BIF-A. The sequence goes on along the minus strand of NZ_JARESN010000007.1, from coordinate 255,799 downwards.
CGCAACCGCGTCGCACAGCGCTTCGATCACCGCGAGAACGGCCGCGTCCGCGTTCGCCGCAAGCCGGCGTTCGGAGCGCACATACAACGACAGGTCGGCGAATTGCGCGAGCGGCGAGCGCGGACCGTCGGTGAGCGCAAGCACGCGTGCCCCGCGCGTCGCCGCACGGCGCGCGAGTTCGATGGTGTCGTCGACATAACGCGGGAAGGCGATGCCGATCACGAGGTCGCCTTTATCGCAATTGAACAGACGCCGCGCGGCATGCGACGGTCCGCCGATGAACGCGAGCGACTGCACGTTGTCGTGATAGGCCATCAGGTTGTGCTCCATCAGCCCGGCGAGAAACGCGCTCGTGCCCGCGCCGAGCACGAACACGCGGCGCGCCGCGAGAATGGCTTCGACGACGGCTTCGGCGGCGGCGCTGTCGATCGCGGTGCGCGTCAAATGCAGATTGCTGGCCGCCTGTTCGAGCGAAGCGTCGACGACATCGTCGCCCGCGGCGAGCGACTCTTGCGCGCTGCGTAGCCGCTCGACCGGCGCGAGCGTCGCCTCGAATCCGCGCACGAGCGCCTCACGAAACTGCGGATAGCCGTCGAAGCCGAGCGCGCGCGCAAAGCGATTCGCCGTTGCAACCGACGCGCCGACCACGCTCGCAAGCTCGTCGATCCGCATGGTGGCCGCGCGAAACAGATTGGCCAGCACGTACTCGCCCATGCGCCGATGAATCGGCGTGAGCGTGGGCATGGCTGCCGCGATGCGCGCGGCGATAGCCTGCTCGGCGTGGCTGGATGCAACGGACGGTTGATGAATCATGCGGGCGATGCAGCGCGGTAGTGTCTTTGCAACAGCGAGTTTTTAGTGGTGTAAGCGGAATGCATGAAAGTATATTTACATGGAATTGGCCTAGAAAAAAATTCATTTTCATTTTTACGGGTTTGCCCTGGCGTTCTGCACGCAATGGAATTGATCTTCAGCAAGCGGCGGCATGTTGCTGTTCGGGAATGCGGGCGAGCCGCGCGGCAGGCGACATCGCAATGATCGACGCCTGCACGAGAAACGCCGCTGCCGCTACGACGAGGCACGCGTCCACGCTCCAATGCGCGCTGATCAACGCGCCGAGCAGTGCGCCCGCAGGCCGCGCGCCGTAGGTGGCCGTGCTGTTGAGCGCCGAGACGCGGCCCATCATCCGTTGCGGCGTGATGGCCTGACGCAGCGTGGTCGAGCCGACCACCCAGAGGATCGGCCCAACGCCGAGCAGGAAGAAGCTCAGCAGCGCGAGCCAGAACGACGGCGCGACGAGCGTCGCCACCATCACGAGCGAAGCCAGCAGTCCGCACGACGGCCCGATCATCAGCACGCGCCCGAACGCGAGGCGTCGCGCGGTGGCGGGCGCGGCCAGCGCGCCGCACACCATGCCGACGCCATACGCGCCAAGCGTGATGCCAACCGCCGACGCACTGAGCCCGAGCCGATGCACCGCATACGCCACGTACACCGCTTGCAGCACGAAGAAGCCGAGGTTGAAAAAGACCGCGGTCGCGAGCATCGGAAGCAGTAAGGCATCGTGCCAAACAAAACGCATGCCGTCGCGCAGTTCGTGCATGAAGTGACGCGCGGGCACTGGCGCGCGAGGCGGTTCGCGCAATCCCGCGAGCAAAGCCACCGCCAACGCCGACAAGCCGGCCGCGCAGCCGTATGCCCAGCCCGCGCCGATCCAGCCGACGAGCAACCCGCCGAGCGCCGGTCCCGCCGAATAGGCAACGCTGCGCGCCAGTTCGAGGCGTCCATTGGCGCTCGCATACGCTTCGCGCGAGACGATCGACGGCACCAGTGACGGCGCGGCAACGTTGTATGCGACCGTGCCCGTCGCGGCGATGAAACCGAGCACGCCGAGCAAGGGAAGATTGAGCGCATGAGTCAGCAGAAGCATGAGAACGCATAGCATCGCGACGACACGCAGGCTTTCGGCGAGCGCCATCAACGTGCGGCGCGAGCGGCGGTCGGCCCAGACGCCGAGCGGAATCGACAGCAACAGGAACGGCAACGTCTGCGCTGTCTGCAACAGGCCGGTGCCGCGCGCGTCGGCGCCGAGCGCGAACACTGCGACGAGCGGCGCGGCGGCAAGACTGATCTGCTCGGCCGATTGCGCCACCAGATTCGACCATGCAAGCCGCTGAAAAGCGGCCGGCAAAGCGGCACGGGATGAGGACGGCGTGGCGTGCATCGATGGCTCCTGCAACGGATTAGGAAGTGACCATCGTGGCCGCGATCGCCGCGCGGCACGCCCCGCTTCTTGCGGTGTTATTCTTCGCTCGCCATGAATCTCGAAAGCATTCTTTTCTCCCAGGGCTTCGGCTCCCGCCGTCAATGCCGCGCGCTGATTGCGGACGCTCGCGTCGCGATTGGCGGCATCGTATGCACGGACCCGGATGCGGACTGCGCAACCGACGACGCGTCGTTCAGCTTCAGCGTCGACGGTGTGCCGTGGCCGTATCGCGAGCATGCGTATCTGCTGCTCAACAAGCCGGCGGGCTATGAATGCTCGCGCGATCCGCAGCATCATTTGAGCGTGTTCAGTCTGCTGCCGCCGCAATTCGCCGAGCGCGGCGTGCAATGCGTGGGCCGGCTCGATCAGGACACGACCGGCTTGCTGCTCCTCTCCGACGACGGCAAGTTCGTGCACATGTTCACGTCGCCGAAACGCAAGGTGCCGAAGGTGTACGTCGCGACCACGCGCCATGCTATCGACGACCAGCAGTTGAGTGCGTTGCGCGATGGCGTGCTGTTGCACGGCGAGTCGAAAGCGGTGGCCGCGATCGACGCTCACGCGCGCGGCGAGCGCTCGCTCGCGCTTACCGTGATGGAAGGCAAGTATCACCAGGTCAAGCGGATGATCGCCGCGGCGGGCAACCGTTGCGAAGCGCTGCATCGCGAGCGCGTTGGCGGCCTTGCGTTGCCCGCGACGCTTGCGCCCGGCGCGTGGCAATGGCTCGACGAAACCGAACTCAAGCTGTTGGGATCTTCACGGACTGGGTAAACGACAACAGCGCGACAACAGCGCCGCTATAGCGCACGCAACTGTCTGACGACACAGGACATTCGATGCGCGCGGACGCACATTCGCTCGCGCCCTGCATGCGTTGAACGCTGCGCCGCAGCATGCGGTTGCTCATGGCTCGCCCTATACTCGTCTAAACAAAGACTACAAAGAGTTCAAGGAGGCGCCATGATCGTCCATAACGGAATCATGAACTCATATGTGATGGTGGCGTTTGTGTGTCTCGGGGTGCTGCTGATCGGCGGATTGCTGATCGTGATGCGGCGGCGGCACAAGTACGATCCCAATCTGATCGGCGCGTTGGTCGGCGCAATGCTGTGCTTTTTGCTGCTGGAGGCGCTGCCCGCGCTGACCTGAACGGCGAAGCGAGCGGCGCACGGCGCGCAGCGGTCGCGCCGGGTTCTCTGTTGTCCGCGGCCACGCGACGTGGCTATCGCGCTTCACAGTTTGGCGTCGTTCATCACTTCGAGCGCTGCTCGCCACGCCCCGCTTCGCGCAAAAAATCCTCGACGCTCGGATAGCGCAAACGCACGCCCAGTTCCTCTTTCAGACGGCGATTCACGAGCCGCCTCGACTCGCGCATGAACGACAGCAAGGTCGGCTCGATCTGCGCTTCGGCTTGCTCCCGCGTGATGCGCGGCGGGCGAGCCAAACCGAATGCATCCGCAACGAGATCGAAGTACTCGCCCATTTTCAGCGACGAGTCGTCGGACGCATGGATCACGCGCGACGGCCGGCCGTGTGTCGCGAGACGCACGAGGATCGCGGCGAGGTCGTCGGCGTGAATGTGGTTCGTGTAGACGTCGTCAGTAGCGACGAGCGCGGGCGTGCGTTTTTCGAGCCGCGCAAGCGGCAGGCGATTGCCCGCATAGATGCCGGGAATGCGCGCGATGCTCGCGGCAATCGAGCCGCGTGCGGTTGCGCGCCGCAACTGGCGCTCGGCGGACACGCGGCGCTTCGCGCGCGCATTGGCCGGATCGACGCTGCGCGTTTCGTCGAGCCACGCGCCGCCGCAATCGCCATAGACGCCCGTCGTGCTCGCATAGACGAAGCGCACGGGCGCGCGCGAAGCCGCGGTCCGGCGAAGGCCGTCGGGTACAATATTGGCTGGTTCTGCCGCTGTGCCTGCTGTTGCCCACGAGGCGCGAGCGCGGCGCATGCGCCCGATCGGCGCGGACGTTGCATAGCGTGTTGCGCGTGCCAAAGCAAAGTCGCGGCGCATGCTCAAGGTGGCGAGCAACGCGCGGGTGCGGCGGTCGTCGTCGCCGGATTTCTGCGGGGGTGCGAGATGCAGCACGGTCGGCGCGAGACCCGCGAGCCGTTTCAGGCTGCGGCGCTCGTCGAGATCGCCGACCAGCGGCGAGACGCCCGCGGCGCGCAATTCGGCGCAGCGCCCGGCGTGGCTGGTGAGCGCGAAGACGTGAGCGTGCGGCAGCAGCAGAGGCACGCAGCGCATGCCGACATCGCCGCAACCTACGATCAACACGCGCGGACGGCGGAAGTTTCGTGTCGCTTTCATGGTGCAGGCATTGTAGCCGCCACGCGCCGCGCGCATCGGGCGGCAGTGGGCGCAGCCCTTGCTGCTCCTCGCTGTAGCTTCGCCGTAGCCTCGCCGTGACTTATTAACGATTACCGACTTTCCATTTCCGAACACATATGGCATTCAACGTCACGCTCCGGCAAAGCGGCCGGCAGTTTCAGGTAGAACAGGACGAACCGGTGTTGACCGCGGCCTTGCGTCAGGGCATCGGTCTGCCGTACGGCTGCAAGAACGGCGCATGCGGTTCGTGCAAGGGCGCCGTGGTGAACGGCCAGGTCGAGCAGCGCGCGCACTCGTCGTCGGCGTTGTCGAACGATGAAAAGACTCGCGGCATGGCGCTCTTCTGCTGCGCGACGGCGTGCTCGGATCTGGAAATCGACATCCGCGAAGTGGCCGGCGTGGGCGACGTGCAGGTCAAAAAGCTGCCGTGCCGCGTGAACGCGATCGAGCGCAAGGCCGACGACGTCGTCGTGCTCAAGCTGCAACTTCCCGCGAACGAACGCCTTCAGTATCTGGCTGGCCAGTACCTCGAGTTCATTCTGAAGGACGGCAAGCGCCGCAGCTATTCGATGGCGAACGCGCCGCACGCCGAAGGCCCGATCGAGCTGCATATCCGCCACATGCCCGGCGGCGCCTTTACCGACCACGTATTCAACACGATGAAAGAGCGCGACATTCTGCGCTTCGAAGCGCCGCTCGGCACGTTCTTCCTGCGCGAAGAATCGGACAAGCCGATCGTGCTGCTCGCGTCGGGCACGGGCTTCGCGCCGCTGAAGGCCATCGTCGAACATGCGGTGTTCAAGAACCTGGATCGCCCGATGACGCTGTACTGGGGCGCGCGTCGCAAGAAAGACCTGTATCTGCTCGAGCTTGCCGAGCAATGGGCGCGCGAGATTCCGAACTTCAAGTTCGTGCCGGTGCTGTCCGAGCCGGACGCGAGCGATGCGTGGACCGGCCGTGTCGGCTTCGTGCATCGCGCGGTGATCGAGGATCTGCCGGATCTGTCCGCGTATCAGGTGTATGCGTGCGGCGCGCCGGTCATGGTCGAATCGGCGCAGCGCGATTTCACGCAACATCATCGCCTGCCCGAAGACGAGTTCTACGCGGATTCGTTCACGAGCGCGGCGGATCTCGCCAACGCGGTCTAAGCAAAACGCCGACGCAACGCGCTGTGTGCAAATTCATGGTTTACACCGGCGCTTGCCTTGTCGTATTCTTTCGCGCATGAACCGCATCCAGTCCGAACTTCGACGTCGCCGCTCGCCGCTTCCCTAGGGACGCCGCCGGCTTCGTCACGGATTCGCGCTACAACAGAGCGCAAGCTGTTCGAATCATGAAAGCCACGGCATGCCGTGGCTTTTTTGTTTTTCCCTCACCCACTTGTTACCCGCTGCCTGGAGCCTGCCGTCATGAACTTCAATGAGTATCCGATCGAGTCGCTGATGTACATCACGAACCGGCCCGACATCGTTTTCACGCACGGCAAGGGCTCGTGGATCTACGACAACAACGGCAAGCGCTATCTCGACTTCATTCAGGGCTGGGCCGTGAACTCGCTCGGGCACTGCAACGAAGGCATGATCGAAGCGTTGAACAAGCAGGCGCAACTGCTCATCAATCCGTCGCCGGCTTTCTACAACGAGCCGATGGCGAAGCTCGCCGGCCTGCTCACGCAACATAGCTGCTTCGACAAGGTGTTCTTCGCGAACAGCGGCGCGGAAGCGAACGAAGGCGCGATCAAGCTCGCGCGCAAGTGGGGCAAAAAGAACAAGGACGGCGCGTTCGAAATCATCACGTTCGATCACAGCTTCCACGGCCGCACGCTCGCCACCATGTCGGCGAGCGGCAAGCCGGGCTGGGACACGATCTACGCGCCGCAAGTGCCGGGCTTCCCGAAAGCGGATCTGAACGACATCGCGTCAGTGGAAAAACTGATCAACGCGAAGACGGTCGCGGTGATGCTCGAACCCATTCAGGGCGAAGGCGGCGTGATTCCCGCCACGCGCGAATTCATGCAGCAACTGCGCGAGCTGACCCGCAAGCACAACCTGCTGCTGATCGTCGACGAAGTGCAAAGCGGCTGCGGTCGCGCCGGCACGCTGTTCGCGTATGAGCTGTCGGGCATCGAGCCGGACATCATGACGCTCGGCAAGGGTATCGGCGGCGGCGTGCCGCTGGCTGCGCTGCTTTCGAAAGCCGAAGTTGCGATCTTCGAAGCGGGCGATCAGGGCGGCACCTACAACGGCAATCCGTTGATGACGGCCGTCGGTTATTCGGTGATCTCGCAACTGACCGCGCCGGGTTTCCTCGAAGGCGTGCGCGCGCGCGGCGACTATCTGCGCGCGAAGCTGCTGGAGTTGTCGGAAGAGCGCGGCTTCAAGGGCGAGCGCGGCGAAGGTCTGCTGCGCGCGCTGCTGCTCGGCAAGGACATCGGCAACCAGATCGTCGAAAAGGCGCGCGACATGCAGCCCGATGGCCTGCTGCTGAACGCGGCGCGTCCGAACCTGCTGCGCTTCATGCCGGCGCTGAACGTCACGAACGAAGAGATCGACCAGATGATGGCGATGCTGCGTTCGATCCTCGACACGCTGTAATCGAAGCGGGCCACGCATGATGAGCACGACTGCCGCGCTTTCGATCCGCCGGTTCGACGCACGCGACACCGACGCCGTGATCGCGTTGTGGCAACAGGCGTTTCCCGAGTACCGGGACGCGACGAAGCCGCAACGCAACCCGCGTCTGTCGATCGCAAACAAGCTCGCGACGCAGCCCGAATTGTTCTTCGTGGCCGTGCTGGGTGAACGCGTGGTCGGCACGGTAATGGGCGGCTACGACGGCCATCGCGGCTGGCTCTACTCGCTCGCCGTCGACGAGTCGTTGCGGCGGCATGGCATCGGCTCGCGTCTGGTCGCGCACGTCGAAGCGGCGTTGACCGCGCTCGGCTGCCCGAAGCTGAACCTGCAAGTGCTGTCCGCGAAGAACGACGTGCGCGCGTTTTACGAGGCGCTCGGTTATCGCGCGGATGAAGTCGTGAGTTTCGGCAAACGTCTTGGCGAGCTGGCGGATTCTTCGCGGGGTTGAGTGCTTCGTGGTGCGGTGTGCTGCGCCGCGCAAAGACAAAGGCCGCATGCGTTGGTTACGCATGCGGCCTTTGTTATTGAGGCTTTAGTTTGCGAGGCTTATTCGCCCAACTCATTCACCCAGCTCATTCACCCAGCTCATTCACCCAGATAAGCCGCCCGCACCTTCGGATCGTCCAGCATCTGCTTCGCATCCCCCGACATCGTGACGAGACCCGAGTCCATCACATAGCCGCGGTTCGCCGCCTGCAACGCGAGACGGGCGTTCTGCTCGACCAGCAGCACGGTCATGCCTTCACCCGAAATCGCGCGCACCACTTCGAAGATCTTCTCGACCATGATCGGCGACAGACCCATCGACGGCTCGTCGAGCAGCAGCAGCTTGGGACGCGAGATGATCGCGCGCGCCATCGCCAGCATCTGCTGTTCGCCGCCCGACAGCGTGCCCGCGTATTGCGTGGCGCGCTCCTTCAGACGCGGGAAAAAGCCGAACATGCGATCGACGTCGGCCTTGATGCCGTCGGTGTCGGTGCGCAGATAAGCGCCCATCTGCATGTTCTCGACAATCGACATGCGCGCGAAGATGCCGCGGCCTTCCGGCACCATCGCGAGGCCGCGCTTCAAAAGCTCGTGCGGCGGCACGCCCTTGATCGACTGGCCCATATACTCGATGTCGCCCGCAGCATACGGCTTCAGACCCGTGATCGCCTTCATCGTCGTGGTCTTGCCCGCGCCGTTTGCGCCGATCAGCGTGACCAGCTCGCCCTGCGCGACTTCGAGATCGATGCCCTTGACTGCCTGGATGCCGCCGTAGTTGACCTGAAGGCCCTTGATTTTCAACATGGTTTGCGTCGTGGACATCAGTGGACTCCTGCACCCAGATAAGCTTCGATCACCTTCGGATCCTTCTGCACGTCTTGCGGCAGACCTTGCGCAATCACCTTGCCGTAGTCGAGCACCGTCATCTGGTTGCACAGACCCATCACGAGTTTCACGTCGTGCTCGATCAGCAGAATCGTCTTGCCGTCCGCGCGAATCTTGTCGAGCAGCCTGGTCAGTTCAACTTTTTCCGTTGCGTTCATGCCGGCAGCGGGTTCGTCGAGTGCGAGCAGCTTCGGATCGGTCGCGAGCGCGCGCGCGATTTCAAGCCGGCGCTGGTGACCGTACGACAGATTGCGCGACGTGTAGTCCGCGTACTGCGCGATGCCGACGTACTCCAGCAGTTCGATCGCGCGCTCCTTGATCTCGCGCTCTTCCTTGCGCTCGGCCGGCGTCTGGAACACCGCACCGATCAGGCCGTGCTTCGTGCGCACGTGGCGGCCGACCATCACGTTTTCCAGCGCGGTCATGCCGCCGAACAGACGAATGTTCTGGAACGTACGCGCAATGCCGGCCTTCGCGACCTGATAGACGGCCGTCGGCGTGTAGTTCTGGCCGTCGAGCTTGAAGTCACCCGAGTCAGGCGTGTAGAGGCCCGTGATCACGTTGAAGAACGTGGTCTTGCCGGCGCCGTTCGGGCCGATCAGACCGTAAATAGTGCCTTCCTCGATCTGAAGGCCGACGTCCGATAGCGCCTGCAAACCGCCGAAGCGCTTGTTCACGCCCTGCACGGACAGACGGATTTTTTTATCGCTCATGTGATTTCTCCTATCCGCGTCCGTTACGCGCGCACCGGCTTCTTGCCGGCACGCTTCGACAGCTTCGCAATCTTGTCTTCGTGCTTCGGCGACGGCCACAGGCCTTCCGAGCGGTACAGCATGATCAGCACCATCGCCAACGCGTAGACGAGCTGACGGATCACTTCCGTATCGACGATTTCATGGCCGAAGATCATGTGCTGCAGCGGACCCATCGTCGAGCGCAGGAATTCGGGCAGCACCGCGAGCAGCACCGCGCCGAGAATCACGCCGGGAATGTGACCCATGCCGCCGAGCACCACGCACGCGAGCACCACGATCGACTCGGGCAGCGTGAACGATTCCGGCGACACGAAGCCCTGGAACGCGCCGAACATCGCGCCTGACAGACCGCCGAACGACGCGCCCATCGCGAACGCGAGCAGCTTCACGTTGCGCGTGTTGATGCCCATCGCCTTCGCCGCGATTTCGTCTTCGCGGATCGCGGCCCATGCACGGCCGATGCGCGAGTGCTGCAAACGCGTACACACCCAGATCACGAGCAGCGCGGCAAGCACGAACAGGTAGTAGTACGAGTACACCGACGGGAACTGGAAGCCGAACAGCGAGTGCGACTGCGACAGGCTGAAGTCGCCCAGGTGCACCGGCGCAATCGCCGTGATGCCCTTCGGTCCGTTGGTGATGTTCACCGGACGGTCGAGGTTGTTCAGGAAAATCCGCACGATTTCCCCGAAGCCCAACGTCACGATGGCGAGGTAGTCGCCGCGCAGACGCAGCGTCGGTGCGCCGAGCAAGACGCCGAACAGCGCGGCCACGCCCATCGCGCACGGCACGATGATGAGGAACGGCACGTGCAGCCCGTTCGGCGCGAGATGCGCGATCCATTCGAATTGCGACGACAGGTGCGGCGAGGACAGCAGCGCCGCCGTGTACGCGCCGACCGCGTAGAACGCGATGTAGCCCAGGTCGAGCAGGCCGGCGAAGCCGACCACGACATTGAGGCCGAGCGCGAGCATCACGTACAGCATCGCGAAGTCGAGCACGCGCACCCAGTAGTTGCCGCCCGCGGTGCCGATGATCATCGGCGCGGCGATCACGAGCACCGCCGTGATGATGCCGACGGTCAGCGTCTTCGCCAGGTTCTTCTCGGGAATGAGCGTCGTGGACGGCTCGATCGGTTGAATTGAGGTCATTTGATTTACTCCTTGGCCTGGATCAAGCGCGATCCGCAACGCGTTCGCCGAGCAGACCCGACGGACGGAACACCAGCACGATGATCAGCACGATGAACGCAAACACGTCCTGATAGTTACTGCCGAACACACCACCTGTCAGGTTGCCGATATAACCCGCGCCCAACTGTTCGATGAGCCCCAGAATCACGCCGCCGACCATCGCGCCGCCGAGATTGCCGATGCCGCCGAGCACCGCCGCGGTGAACGCCTTCAGGCCTGGGATGAAGCCCATGTAGAAGTGCGCGTTGCCATATTCGGAGGCGATCATCACACCGGCGAGCGCGGCGAGCGCCGAGCCGATCATGAAAGTGGCCGAGATCACGAAGTTCGGGTTCACGCCCATCAGCGAGGCGACGCCGGGGTTCTCGGCAATTGCGCGCATTGCGCGGCCGAGCTTGGTCTTGTGCACGAGGAGCAGCAGGCCCGCCATCACGAGGAACGCGACGACGATGATCACGATTTCAGTCATCGAGATCACGGCGCCGGGCGTCGTATCGGTGGCCTTGATCACGTTCAGCGGATCGGTCGGCAGAAGCTGCGGGAACGGCAGCGGATTGCGCGACCAGATCATCATGGCGAGCGTCTGCAGCAGGATCGACACGCCGATCGCGGTGATCAGCGGCGCGAGACGCGGCGCCTTGCGCAGCGGCCGGTATGCCACGCGCTCGATTGTGTAGCCGACGACCGCGCAGACCACGGCGGCGATCGCCAGCGCGATGCATAACGTCGGCACATTGCCCAAGCCGGGGAAGTGGTTCTGCAGCACGCCTATGGCTGACAGCGCAACCATCGCGCCGACCATCAACACATCGCCGTGGGCGAAGTTGATGATGCCGAGAATGCCGTAAACCATCGTATAGCCCAGTGCGATGATGGCGTAAACGCTGCCAAGCACCAGCCCGTTGAGGACCTGCTGGATGAAGATATCCATTTAATGCTCCTTAGCCCGTGCGGCTGGATTCGCGCTCTTCATCAGCCGGTGGGCGGTGATGCGTCACGCAATCTCAACGGCACTGCGGGTACTGATGTAAAAGACCGGTAAGGGTTTATCCGCCGCCGATTCACCTTCACGACTGGGTCACAGTCGCAGGCTAGCCTTCAGCGGATGCAAAAACGGCACCGTCGGGTGGTTCGGTGCCGTCAGGCTGAACGTCCCGTCATTACATCTTCACGACGTCGAGAACCGCTTTCTTGCCGTCCTTGAAGTCGTAAAGCGTAATGGCGCCCTCTTTCAAATCACCCTTGTCGTCGAACGCGATGCGGCCGATTACCCCGTGGTAATCGGTGGACGGCATCGCAGCCAGCACCTTGGGCGCCTCGATCGAATTAGCGCGCTTCATTGCATCGACAATCACGTACACAGCGTCGTACGTGAACGGTGCGTAAATCTGCACCGGCGTGTGGAAGCGGTCGACGTACTTCTTCTCGAAGTCCGCTCCCCTGTCCATTTTCGAAAGCGCGAGTCCCGCTTCCGAACAGACCAGGTTTTGCACGGCGGTTCCCGCCAGCTCACCTACCTTGTCGGTACACACGCCGTCGCCGCCAAGGATTTTTGCCCTGATACCGAGCGCCGCCGCCTGTTTGGCAAACGGCCCGCCCGTTGCGTCCATGCCGCCGAACATGATGGCGTCCGGATGAACACTCTTGATCTTCGTGAGGATGGCCCGGAAGTCCGTGGCCCGGTCGTTCGTCGCTTCGCGCGTGACGACTTTCGCTCCGTTCGCCTCGGCGGTCTTCGCGAATTCGTCCGCGAGTCCCTTGCCGTAGGCGGTCGCATCGTCCACAACGGCGATGCGTTTCGCGCCCAGCGCCTTCGTCGCGTAATTGGCAAGCGCGGGACCCTGCTGCGCGTCGGTGGCGACGACGCGGTAGGTCGTCTTGAAACCCTGCTGCGTGTAAGCCGGGTTCGTCGACGACGGCGAGATCTGCACGATGCTCGCGTCGCTATAGACCTTGGAAGCCGGAATCGACACGCCCGAATTCAGATGCCCGACGACGGCCACCACGTGATCGTCCACCAGCTTTTGCGCGACGGCCGTTCCCGTTTTGGGATCGGCGGCGTCGTCCTGCGCGTCGAGTTGCAAGTCGATCTTGTGGCCGTCGATCGTCAGGCCCTGCGCGTTGATTTCCTCGACCGCGAGACGCGCGCCGTTTTCGTTGTCTTTACCAAGATGTGCAATGCCGCCCGTCAACGGAGCCGCATGGCCGATTTTCACGACGATTGCTTCGCTTGCCGGCGCCGCGGATGCCGCTGCCGCCGACGCACCTGCTCCCGCCTCGCCATCCTGTTTTTTGCCGCACGCGGTCAACATCGCAACCGCGGCCGCGATGGACACGGCGTAAGCAAACTTGACTCGCATTAAGTAGGTCTCCCGCCCTTGCAAATTCCATCGTCTGAAGGCGCTAAGGCCTTGAGAACGCGCGCATTGTAACTCCAATTTTGCGACGGGCAATATTGTTGAACCGGCAGGGTTTTCCTGCATTGCAACCGTATTTTGAGACCGCTTTCGCGCAAAAGGCGCAACCCGGTTGCGACTGTTTTTCGTGCATCAGTTGCACCGGCTTGGGAACGCATGGCATCAAGTGTTGCGGCCGAACGGCGCTGCGGCCTGCTACAGCGTGGTTTACGTCAAATGGTGGGTTTTGTTGAGCCGCCTTTGACGAGCACCATTTTAGTGCGCCAAAATTGCAACAGGGCGGATAGGTCGCAAATAATCGGGGACGCATCATCGAAAAACCGATTTAACGCCAGATCGAATTTCAAAAAAGATTGCCTGCGTCGGTGTGGGAAACCGCATTTCGCAGTGATGTGGCACCGTTTCTTGAATGGCCTTCGCGGCGTCAGGATGAAAAAAACGCGCCCGAAGGCGCGCTTTCTTATGGTCTATGGTGGCTGCGAACCGTCAGGCCGGCAGACCCAAGCCACGCGGCAGCGGAAACGCGATGTTTTCCTCGATGCCGTCGAGCGCGCGAACATTGCGCACACCCAACTCCCGCAAACGGGCGATGACCGCCTGCGCCAGCACTTCCGGCGCCGAAGCGCCGGCAGTCACGCCGATGCGGCGCTTGCCCTCGACCCATGTCGGATCGATCTGATCCGGCGAATCGACCATATAGGCCGGCACGCCGAGCTTCTCAGCCAGTTCGCGCAGCCGGTTCGAGTTCGAACTGTTCGGGCTGCCGACCACGATCACCACGTCGCACTGCGGCGCCATGAACTTGACGGCGTCCTGGCGGTTCTGCGTCGCGTAGCAGATGTCCTGCTTCTTCGGCTCGCGGATGGACGGGTATTTCGCCTTCAGCGCGCCGATGATTTCGGCGGCGTCGTCGACCGACAGCGTGGTTTGCGTAACGAACGCGATGCGCTCGGGGTCGGCTAGTTGCAGCGCCTGCACGTCCTCGATGTCTTCAACGAGATGCATGCCCTCGCCCGCCTGGCCCATCGTGCCTTCCACTTCCGGATGGCCCTTGTGGCCGATCATCACGATGTCGAAGCCGTCCTGGCGCATCTTCGCGACCTCGATGTGCACCTTGGTCACGAGCGGACAGGTCGCGTCGTACACGCGCAGCCCGCGCGATTCGGCTTCGCTGCGCACCGCTTTCGACACGCCGTGCGCGCTGAAGATGACCGTGTTGCCGGGCGGCACTTCTTCGAGCCGCTCAATGAAAATCGCGCCCTTCTTGCGCAGATCTTCGACGACGTAGGCGTTATGGACGATTTCGTGACGCACGTAAATCGGCGAGCCGTGCAGCTTGATCGCGCGTTCGACGATCTCGATAGCCCGATCGACGCCGGCACAGAACCCGCGCGGCTGCGCCAGCAGGATCTCGGTTTCGGCAAGGGTCGTATCCGCGATGGTCATGTTTACAAAATCCCGATGATTTTCACTTCGAACGCCAGCGCCTGGCCGGCAAGCGGGTGGTTGAAATCGAACAGGGCCGACGTTTCGCTGACTTCTTTCAGAACGCCGGCGTAGCGGCCGCCACCCGGCGCGTTGAATTCGACCAGGTCGCCCGGAGAAAAATCCTCACCGATCATGCTGTTTTCGCGCAGCGTGGCCAGCGACACGCGCTGGATCAACTCGGGATTGCGCGGACCGAAGGCGACGCCGGGATCTAGCCGAAAGGTCGAATGGTGCCCGACCTTCAAACCCAGCAAAATGTCTTCCAGCGGCGGCGCGAGCTGACCGGCGCCGAGCAGCAGCGTGGCGGGCTTGTCGTTGAAGGTATTGATGACTTCGGCGCCATCGGCAAGGGAAAGCCGGTAGTGAAGCGTCACGTGTGAACCGGGCTTCACTTCGGAAATGTCGATGATGCTCATGCAGTGCTCGCTCAGTCGAAGCGCGCTCTCACGCGTGCGCCGCGGGCGCAGCTGACGCGTGCGGCACACCGTCGGCGTGCCGTGCGCAAAGCGTCTATTGTAAGCCACATGGCTGGCCTCGGCTTGCGTCCATCGCACGCACGAAGCTTCAACCCTAAGCGGAGGAATTGTCTCTATATGTCTGATTATGCGTCCACAATCGGCGATCCAATGTTGGATTTCGCTCGTTCGCCGCCCGTCGCCCGCCCTGCCGATGCGCCCAATCCGCGCCGCCGGCGCAAATGGCCCAAACACGATATGCCGCGCGAACGGCTCATCGATCAGGGCCCCGCCGTGCTGTCGGACACGGAGATGATCGTGCTCGTGCTCGGCTCCGGCCTGCCCGGCCACGACGTGTTCAGCGTGGCGCGCGAGCTGCTCGACCGCTTCGGCTCGCTGCGGGCCATGCTCGATGCGACTTACGCGGATTTCGACGGCCTGCGCGGCATCGGGCCCGCGAAAAAAGCGCAATTGCTCGCGATCATGGAAATGGCGCGCCGTTCGCTGGTCGACAAGATGCGCCGGCGCTCGCTGATGAATTCGCCCGAGGCCGTGGAAGATTACCTGCGGCTTCTGATCGGCGGCCGTCCGCAGGAAGTGTTCGTGTCGCTGTTCCTGGACGCGCGGCATCGGCTGATTCGCAGCGAGGAAAGCGCGCGCGGCACGCTTACGCGCATGGCGGTGTATCCGCGCGAGATCGTGCGGCGGGCGCTGGCGCTCAATGCGGCGAGCCTGATCGTCGCGCACAATCATCCGTCGGGCGCAGTGCAGCCAAGCGCGAGCGACTGTAGTCTCACGCGCACACTGCGCGAAGCGCTGGCGCTGATCGACGTACAGCTGGTCGATCATCTCGTGATTGGCGCGGACAGCGTATACTCGTTCGCCCGCGCCGGGTGGCCGTGACGCGGCGAGATCGGTAGCTTGACGGGTCTTTCGGCGCTCTTTAGGCGACATGAAAAAAGCGTGGACGGGACGCGAAAGGGCGCCGCGCCATGTCTCTTCACCGCAAATAAGGTTTGATTTTGCGGCTTTTTTCCTGCTAGAATTCCGGTTTGCCTATTTCCAACCCCCTGTTCCGAAGCCACCAAGGCGTTCCGGAAAGGATACGTGCCTGATTTCAGCGCGACTCTTTTCGGGAAACTTTCACGGCGTTCGAACTCAGAATTAGCGTATTAGGAGTGCTCTCATGGCACGCGTATGCCAAGTAACTGGGAAAGCGCCGATGAGCGGCAACAACGTTTCCCACGCGAACAACAAAACCAAGCGCCGGTTCCTGCCGAACCTGCAAAGCCGCCGTATTTGGGTGGAAAGCGAAAACCGTTGGGTGCGTCTGCGTATTTCGAACGCCGGCCTGCGCCTGATCGACAAGAACGGTATCGACGTTGTGCTCGCAGATCTGCGCGCACGCGGTGAAGCCTAAGGAGTAAATCATGGCGAAAGGCGCACGCGACAAGATCAAGCTGGAATCGACCGCAGGCACGGGTCACTTCTACACGACTACGAAGAACAAACGCAACATGCCGGAAAAGATGCTGATCAAGAAGTTTGATCCGGTCGTCCGTAAGCACGTTGACTACAAGGAAACCAAGATCAAGTAAGTCTTGGCTCCTGCCTTTTGGCGAAGGCAAAGACATGTGCAAAAAGCCTCGCATTCGTGCGGGGCTTTTTTGTTTCTGGGTCGTCAAAACCGTCGTTTGCCCTTGATGTGCGCGGTCGTGAAGTCTTATGACGTCCGGCTAGCTTTCCCTCGACCGTCGCGGCGCGTATCCTTTCTCGTTTTAGCAGCGCGTGATTGACGCGCGTGCA
Organism: Paraburkholderia sp. RL17-368-BIF-A; assembly: GCF_046054045.1. Classification (NCBI taxonomy): domain Bacteria; kingdom Pseudomonadati; phylum Pseudomonadota; class Betaproteobacteria; order Burkholderiales; family Burkholderiaceae; genus Paraburkholderia; species Paraburkholderia sp. RL17-368-BIF-A. The sequence goes on along the minus strand of NZ_JARESN010000007.1, from coordinate 239,083 downwards.
CAGCAAAACGAAAAGACGGAGATGCAAGCAATGGAATTCGATGTGGCGATTGTCGGTAGCGGTCTCGCGGGGCTGAGCGTCGCGCTCAATCTCGCAGAAACGCGGCGGGTCGCGGTGATCGCCAAGCGGTCGATGACTGAAGGCGCGAGCGATTGGGCGCAAGGCGGCATCGCCGCCGTGCTCGATTCCGCGGACAGCATCGACAATCACGTGCGCGACACGCTGATTGCCGGCGGCGGCCTGTGCGACGAAGCGGCGACTCGGTTCATCGTCGAACACGGGCGTGCCGCGATTGAATGGCTGATCGACCAGGGCGTGCCGTTCACGAAAGACGACGCGGCGGAGCTCGGCTTCCACCTCACGCGCGAGGGCGGCCATAGCCACCGGCGGATTATTCATGCGGCCGACGCCACGGGCCACGCGGTTGTCACCACGCTCAGCGAGCGTGTGCGGCGGCATCCGAACATCACGCTGCTCGAAGATCACTGCGCGATCGACCTGATCACCTCCGACCGGCTGGGATTGCCGGGACGCCGTTGTCATGGCCTCTATGCGCTCGATGTGCAAACCGGCCGCACCGTCACCATCGAAGCGCCGCACACAGTGCTCGCCACCGGCGGCGCGGGCAAGGTCTACCTGTACACCACGAATCCGGACACGGCGACGGGCGACGGCATCGCGATGGCATGGCGCGCGGGCTGCCGCGTCTCGAACATGGAGTTCATTCAGTTCCATCCGACCTGCCTGTTCCATCCGTACGCCAAGTCGTTTCTGATTTCGGAAGCCGTGCGCGGCGAAGGCGGCGTGCTGAAGCTGCCGGACGGCACGCGTTTCATGCCGAACCACGACGAGCGCGCCGAACTCGCGCCGCGCGACATCGTCGCGCGCGCGATCGACTTCGAGATTAAGAAGCGTGGCATCGATTGTGTGTATCTGGACATCAGCCATCAGCCGGCCGATTTCCTGCGCGAGCATTTTCCGACGATTCTCGCGCGCTGCCTGGAATTCGGCATCGACATCACGAAGCAACCCATTCCGGTCGTGCCGGCGGCGCACTACACGTGCGGCGGCGTCGTCACCGATCTGGCGGGCCGCACCGATCTCGCGGGCCTCTATGCAGTCGGCGAGACCTCTTGCACGGGGCTGCACGGCGCGAACCGCCTGGCCAGCAATTCGCTGCTCGAGTGTCTGGTGATCGGCCGCTCGGCTGCGCGCGCCATCGAAGAAGAAGGCTTTAGCGGCGCGGTTCATGCGCCGTTGCCGGACTGGGACGAAAGCCGCGTGTCCGATCCGGACGAAGAAGTGGTGGTCGCCCACAATTGGGACGAGCTTCGCCGGCTCATGTGGAACTACGTGGGCATTGTGCGCACGGACAAACGGCTTGCGCGAGCGCGCCACCGGCTCGCCCTCTTGCGCGACGAGATTCACGAGTATTACGCGAATTTCAAGGTGAGCCGCGACCTGCTGGAGTTGCGCAATCTGGTGGACGTGGCTTCGCTAATCGTCGACGGCGCGCGCTCGCGGCGCGAAAGCCGCGGCCTGCATTTCAGCCGCGACTGGCCGGCGACCTTGCCCAAAGCGCTGCCGACCGTGCTCTCGCCGGAATACGTGCGCAACCGCAACGTGTGATGCAAACGGAAACGCCATCGCCGGCTTTCATGCCGGCGATGGCGTTTCATGTCTCACGAAGCCTAATTTCTGGAAACCGCGTCAGACGATTCGCAGCGAGTAATCGGTCGCTCGCACGTCTTTCGTCAGGGCGCCGATCGACACGCGGTCGACGCCTGTCTCCGCAATCGTCCGCACGGTCTCGAAGTTGACGCCGCCCGACACTTCCAGCACCGCGCGTCCAGCAGTGATGCGCACCGCGTCGCGCATTGCATCGAAGGAAAAGTTGTCGAGCAGAATGGACTGCGCGCGATGCGCCAATGCCGTTTCCAACTGCTCGAGCGTTTCGACCTCGATCTGAATCGGGACGCCCGCGTTGAGCGCAAGCGCGGCGTTCATGGCCGCGCCCACTCCGCCGGCGGCGGCAATGTGGTTTTCCTTGATCAGAATGCCGTCGTACAACGCGAGCCGTTGATTCGCGCCGCCGCCCACACGCACCGCGTACTTTTGCGCGAGCCGTAAGCCTGGCAAAGTCTTGCGCGTGTCGAGAATGCGCGTGCGCGTATGCGCGATTGCGTCGACGTACCGGCGCGTCGCGCTCGCCACGCCGGACAGCAACTGCAGAAAGTTGAGCGCGTTGCGTTCGGCGGTAAGCAGCGCGCGCACCGGCCCGCGCAGTTCGCACACCGGCGTGTCCGCCGTCATGCGGTCGCCTTCGCGATAACGCCACTGCGCCTCGATCCGCGGATCGACCTGGCGCAAGACGGCGTTGAACCAGCGCACGCCGCACAACACCGCATCCTCGCGGACGATGACGCGCGCGTCGCGCACTTCGTCGGCGGGAACGAGGCGGCCGGTCTGGTCGCCGGTGCCGATGTCTTCCGCGAGCGCGTCCGCGACGTTGCGTGCCAGCGCGGCGTCGAACGCGGCGCCGTACTGCGCGCGGATCTCGGCGAAGAGCGGCGACACGGCTTCCGCCTGGCTATAGGCGGCGGAACCGGCCTCTGCTGAATCTTGCGCTACCGCGTTCATCAGGCGGCTCCTACGTTCGAATACAACTGCGCGTCGCGCGCCAGATCGCCGCTCGCCTGCACGCGCTTCTTGTGACGCGCGGCAAAGTCCAGCATGCGATCGATCGGCAGACGAGCCCGTTCGCCGATAGCACGGTCGACGAAAATCTCGTTGTGGCCGCGCTCGAGCACGTCGGCCAGATTCGCGAGGCCGTTCATCGCCATCCACGGACAGTGCGCGCAGCTCTTGCAGGTCGCGCTGTTGCCGGCCGTGGGCGCGGCAATCAGCGTCTTGCCGGGCGCAGCGAGTTGCATCTTGTGCAGGATGCCGAGGTCCGTCGCGACGATGAAATGCGTCGCATCGAGCTTCTGCGCGGCGTCGATCAACTGCGTGGTAGAGCCGACGACATCGGCGAGCGCCACGACGTTGGCCGGCGACTCGGGATGCACGAGCACTTTCGCGCCGGGATATTCGGCGCGCAGCAAATCGAGTTCGATGCCCTTGAATTCGTCGTGCACGAGACACGAGCCCTGCCACATGAGCATGTCCGCGCCGGTCTTGTTCTGGATATAACCGCCCAGGTGCCGGTCCGGCGCCCAGATGATTTTTTCGCCGCGCGCGTGCAAGTCGGCAACAATCTCCAGTCCGATCGATGAAGTCACCATCCAGTCGGCGCGAGCCTTCACCGCGGCACTGGTGTTCGCATAGACCACGACCGTGCGATCCGGATGGGCGTCACAGAAAGCCGAGAATTCGTCCACCGGGCAGCCGAGATCGAGCGAGCAGGTAGCGTCGAGGTCCGGCATCAGAATGCGCTTGTCGGGGCTCAGAATCTTCGCGGTCTCGCCCATGAAACGCACGCCGGCAACGACCAAAGTTCGTGCGTCGTGGTCACGCCCGAAGCGCGCCATTTCCAGCGAATCGGCGACGCAGCCGCCGGTTTCGTCGGCGAGCTCCTGCAATTCGGCATCGACATAGTAGTGGGCCACGAGCACTGCCTTCTCGCGCTTGAGCAATGTGCGGATGCGCTCCTTCAGCGCCACTTTCTGTTCTGCCGACGGCATGTCGGGCACCTTCGCCCACGCCTGTCCGATCCCGCAGGACGTGCCCTGCGCCTGCGGCCGGTCGTATTCGACGGTCCTGATCGCCTGCTGATCCATGATCTCCTCTGCCTTCGCTCTGCCGCCGCGGCCTGCGCACTGCGTCATGCTGCATTTTCCGCGGTCCAAAAAGCAAAACCCCGCCAACGCGGGGTTTTGTGACGTAACGAAATTTTAATGGATTTCGCGATCAAGCATAACGGCGCAGTCGCATTGCAAAATCCTGCAGCGCTTTGATGCCGCTCGCCTCAGCACGATGACACCAGTCCTGCAACTGAACCAGCAACTGGTCGCGCGACGCGTTCGAGCGCTCCCACATTGCCGCGAGTTCGTTGCGCATGTCGATGTAGGTCTTCAGTTTCTGGCTGTTCGCGAAGATTTGCGGCAGCAGACGTTTCTGCGGCTCGTCGAGCCCCGCTTCTTCCTTATGGAACCAGTTGCGCGCGCCGCGCATGAGCTGATACTTCTCGCGTGCGCCGACTTCCTTCAGATGCGCGAGCTCCTGACGATACGCACGCTTAAGCGCCTTGCCGTAACGCGCCATCACTTCGTAACGGTTTGCCAGCACGGCCTGCAACGTGTCCTGGTCGAGCACCAGCTTGCCGGTGGTCAGACGCGGCGTGGGCGCGATCTTCTTCACCTTCGCAAGACGGAAGGCTGACATGATGCGGATATACATCCAGCCGATGTCGAACTCGTACCACTTGTTCGACAGCTTGGCCGACGTCGCATACGTGTGGTGGTTGTTATGCAGTTCCTCACCGCCGATGATGATGCCCCACGGGAAAATGTTCGTGCTGGCGTCCGACGAATTGAAGTTGCGGTAGCCCCAGAAGTGCGCGAGACCGTTGACGACGCCGGCCGCCCAGAACGGGATCCACACCATTTGCACAGCCCAGATGGTCAGGCCGACGACGCCGAACAGCGCGACGTTCAGCACCATCATCAGGCTCACGCCGAGAATCGGGTACTTGGTGTAGACGTTGCGCTCCATCCAGTCGTTCGGCGTGCCGTGACTGAACTTGCGCATCGTTTCTTCGTTTTTCGCTTCGGTGCGATACAGTTCCGCGCCTTCGAGCAGCACCTTCCAGATGCCGCGCGTTTGCGGGCTGTGCGGATCTTCTTCGGTCTCGCACTTCGCGTGGTGTTTACGGTGGATAGCCGCCCATTGACCGGTCAGCATGCCCGTGGTCATCCACAGCCAGAACCGGAAAAAATGACTGACGACAGGGTGCAATTCGAGCGCGCGGTGCGCCTGGCAGCGGTGCAGATAAACCGTCACGCCGATGATCGTGACGTGCGTGACCGCGAGGGTGTACAGCACAAGTTGCCACCAGGAGAAGCGCAGCAGGCCGTGGGCAAGGAAATCGAGCAAGGAATTCAACAAGGCAATTTACCTGTGGAACGAGAGACACGAGACACCCGCGGACTGCGCGTGTCAAGAAAGTGAAAGCATACAGCGGGATTGGACGACATTCTACTGGAAGCGTTCCAAGTGTTTGTAACAAATAGGGATTTTTTGTGCGGCATCAACGAGCGATAGTCTGCAATGAGCCCATTTTGACTCACCGCAGACCCAGAAGTGCCCGTCAGAGCGCGTTGTCTGCCTGATTGGCGGCAGGCGCGGTCATAGTTACCGGCTGCGGTGCGACACCGGAGACATTTGCAATGTGTCCGACGTTGCCGACGATCCGCACTTCGCGTTGCGCGAAAGGAATCGAAATGCCGTGCGCGGAGAAAAGCTGCCAGATGTTGCGATTGACCGCCGAGCGCACGGCCGAGGTCCCGGTTGCGGCGTCGGCGATCCAGAAACCCAGTTCGAGGTTGATGCCGTCAGCGCCGAAACTCGTCAGGTAAGGCGTGGGCGCCGGGTCCGCGAGGACGCGCGGCACGCCGGCGGCGGCTTGCGCGAGCAGCGCCATCGCCTGTTCGACGTCGGCCGTGTAGGCGATCTGCACCGCCGCCTTCGCATAGCCGCGCGTCAGATACGACGACTGGTTCTGCACGACGTCGGTGATCAGCTTCTCGTTTGGAATCAGCGTCTCGATGCCGTCGAGGCCACGCACGACCGTGTAACGCGTGCGGATCTGCGTGACCATGCCTTGCAGGCCGCTCACGTTGATCGTGTCGCCGATCCGCAACGACCGGTCGATCAGGATGATGAAGCCCGACACATAGTTGCTCGCGATCTTCTGCAGCCCGAAACCGAGCCCCACGCCGAGCGCGCCGCCGAACACGCCGAGCACGGTGATGTCGATGCCCACGAGCGACAGGCTGATCAGCACGGCCGCCAGCACGAAAGCCGCACGGCCGACGCGCGCCACCACCACTTTCAGATTGGCGTCGAGCGTCGTGGCGCGCATCAGCCGGTCTTCGAACGCCGAGCCGAGCCACATCGCGACGATCATCGTCACGCCCACCCACAGCAGGCCGGTGACGAGCGAAAGCAGCGTCATATGCGCATTGGCGATGCGAAAGTGAACGCTCGCCATCCACTCGATCACGTCGTCCTGAATGCCCATCACGGTCAGCACCATGGCGACCCAGACGACCAGCGAGACGATTTTTTCGACGACGAAAAGCCACGGATGCGTCTCGCCGTCGTGGCTAAAGACGCGTCGCGCGAAGAAGAACACGATGTAAATCAAGCCGATGCCGAAGAGCGGCACCAACGCGAGATCGAGCAGCGCAGTGTGGATGAACTGACCCGCGATCGCGCGCGCGAGCCACACCAGCACCGCGCCGATCAGCGGGAAAAACGCACGGTTCAGGCTTTCGGCGCCGAAGCGCAGCGTCTGGTAGCGCGTCTGCCGGCGCAAATCGAGCGCCCGGCGCAGCACGCGCGCGAGCAGCCACGCGAGCGCGAGCGTCGTGAGAAGCAAGCCGATTTGCCACAGCATGACCGGCTGGCCGAAGTCGCGCGTGAGATCGCCGAAAAGGTGCGAAAAGAGTCTGTTTTGCATGATGTTGCGGGAATCGCCGGCTCGCCGGGATCGAAGAATCGATCGGCGAGCCGGCGGACAGCCCGTCGGGCCTCAGCTCTGGCGTTCGAGCACGGCGGCGAAGAAGCCGTCGGTCGCGTGACGATGCGGCCAGAGCGACAGGTAATCGCCCATTTCGAGGTCGATGCGCTGCTCGGCCAGCACTTCACGCGCCGGGACGAGCGCGAAGTCCGGGTGATCCGCGAGGAACTGCTGCACGACCGCTTCGTTTTCCGCTTCGAGGATCGAGCACGTCGCGTACACGAGACGCCCGCCCTTCTTCACGAGCCGCGCCGCGCTCGCGAGAATCGACGCCTGCTTGGGCGCAAGTTCCGCGACCGATTCCGGCGACTGACGCCACTTCAGATCGGGATTGCGGCGCAGTGTGCCCAAGCCGCTGCACGGCGCGTCGACCAGCACGCGGTCGATCTTGCCGGCAAGCCGCTTGATCTTGGCGTCGTGTTCACTGTCGATCAGCACCGGATTCACGTTCGACAAGCCGCTGCGCGCAAGCCGCGGCTTGAGCTTGGCGAGACGCCGCTCGGAGATGTCGAATGCGTAGAGACGCCCAGTCGAGCGCATCGCCGCGCCGAGCGCGAGCGTCTTGCCGCCCGCGCCCGCGCAGAAGTCGACGATCATTTCGCCGCGCTTGGGCGCGACGAGCGAGCACAGCAACTGGCTGCCCTCGTCCTGGACTTCGAGCCAGCCTTGCTGGAACGCGTCGAGCTTGGTGAGCGGCGGCTTGCCGACCACCCGCACGCCGAACGGCGCGAACGGCGTGGCGCCGGCTTCAATGCCGGCCTTCGACAGCGCGTTCAGCACGTCGTCGCGGCTCGCCTTGATCGGGTTCGCGCGCAGATCCAGAGGCGCCGGGTAGTTCAGCGCGGCGGCCAGTTGCGCGAGTTCCGCGGCTTCGAACCGCTTGGTCAGCGCCTGATAGATCCAGTCCGGCAGATTCAGGCGAATCCGCAGCGGCAGGCTTTCCGGGTCGATCATCGCGACGTGTTCGAGCCACCTGGACTCCGAGTCCGACACGAACGGCTTGAGCGCCGAGCGGCCCGCCGTCTGCATCAGACCGAGCAGAGCCATGCGGCGCGCCGGGCTGCCGGCGCCGCTTTCGGCCAGATGCGCGAATTCCATGCGCCGGCGCAGCACCGCGAAAACCGCCTCGGCGATCACGCCGCGCTCACCGTGTCCGAGCTTCGGATGCGCGCGGAAAAAGCGGCTCGTGGTGGCGTCGGCGGGACCGTTCAGTCTTAGGACTTCAGCCAGCAAAGTCTCAGTTTGTCCAATCAAAAAACCATGCAATCTCATGCGCCCTCTCCGGCGGTGTGACCGGCAAAGAGCCATTGCGGCTCCGGCGGCGTAAGCGTGACACGCAGGCCGTCAAGAGCAAGGCGCCCTTCGACGAACCAGCGCACCGCGCGTGGATAAATGATGTGTTCGGTCGCGAGCACGCGTTCGGCGAGCGTCGCGGGCGTGTCGCCGGCCACGACGGGCACCGCCGACTGCACGACGATCGGCCCGTGATCGAGCTGCGACGTCACGAAATGCACCGACGCGCCGTGCAGTCGCACGCCGGCGTCGAGCGCCTGCTGATGTGTCTTGAGTCCAGGAAAGCTCGGCAGCAGCGACGGGTGCACGTTCAGCATGCGCCCCGCATAACGGTCGACGAAACCGTCCGTCAGCACGCGCATAAAGCCGGCGAGCGCGACGAGATCCGGCGAGAAACTATCGATTTGTTCGGCCAGCGCCGCATCGAAGCGCTCGCGGTCGGGAAACTGGCGGTGATCGACCACCGCCGTCGCAATGCCTTGCGACGCCGCGAACGCAAGGCCCGCGGCGTCAGGACGGTTGGCAATCACAGCGGCCACCTGCGCGGCCCACCCTTCGTCCGCACACGCGCGGACAATGGCTTCCATGTTGCTTCCCCGCCCTGAAATCAGGATGACGAGTTTTTTCATGCGCGGATTTTATCATTCGGGGACACCCAAACCGCGAGGCGCCGCCGTCCATTGCGCCGAGCGTTTATAATCGTTTGTTTTGCGGCACCCCGCCCGCCCTACCCCGACGCGCTATCGTGAGAGTCTTCCGCGGTCTTCCCAACGCTGAAAGCCGTGCGCCGTGCGCACTGACCATCGGCAACTTCGACGGTGTCCACCGCGGCCATCAGGCTTTGCTCGCGCACGTGCGCGCAGCGGCCGACGCGCGCGGCCTGCCCGTCTGCGTGATGACCTTCGAGCCGCACCCGCGCGAATTCTTCAACCCGGCCGGCGCGCCGCCGCGCATCGCGATGCTGCGCGACAAGCTCGAAGCGCTGCGCACCAATGGCGTGGACCGCGTGGTCGTCGAGCACTTCAATCACACGTTCGCGAGCCAGTCGCCGGATGCGTTCGTCGAACGGATCATCGTGAATGGGTTGCACGCGCGCTGGGTGATGATCGGCGACGACTTCCGCTATGGCGCCAAGCGCGCGGGCGACTTCACGTCGCTGAAGGCGGCAGGGCAGCACTACGGTTTCGAAGTCGAGCAAATGGCCACGGTCGCCGATCCGTCCGGTGCGCGCATCTCCAGCTCGGGCGTGCGCGCGGCATTGGTGGCGGGCGATCTCGACGCGGCGCGCGCCGCGCTCGGCCGCGACTATCTGATCAGCGGCCACGTCGTGCACGGCATGAAGCTCGGCCGCGATCTCGGCTTTCCCACGCTCAATCTGCCGATCGCGCACAAGCGTCCGGCGCTCGCGGGCATTTTCGTCGTGCGCGTGCATGGCGTGACCGACGAACCGCTGCCTGGCGTCGCGAGTCTGGGCCTGCGTCCCACCGTCGACGATTCCGGCCGCGTACTGCTCGAAGTGCACCTGCTCGACTGGCACGGCGACGCTTACGGCAAGCTCGTGCGCGTCGAATTCCTGAAGAAGCTGCGCGACGAGGAAAAGTACGTCGACCTCGAAACGCTCACCGCCGCGATTGCACGCGACGTCGCCAACGCGCGCGCGTGGTTCGCGGCCGTCGGCGCGGGCACGCCGGGCAGCCGCTCAACCGGTTTCGCCACGTCGGCCACCGACCGAATTAGATAGCCGCCGCGGTCCCTGCGCGCGTTCACCTGCCGCATGGACCGCCGCTGCGCGTATCGAAGGACATCCGCGCATTGCGCGACATGCCTGCCGCCGCGCCAACCCTCTCGCGCACCGTGCGCAACCCGCGCCCCGCTGCGCTTATAAAGAATTCACCGCGACCACATCATGAGCAACAAGAAAGCCGATTCGAAACCGCAATCACGCTACCCCGTGAACCTGCTCGACACGCCGTTCCCGATGCGCGGCGACTTGCCCAAGCGCGAGCCGCAATGGGTCAAGGAATGGCAGGAGCGCAAGGTCTACGAGAAGATCCGCGCCGCCAGCAAGGGTCGCAAGAAGTTCATCCTGCACGACGGCCCGCCGTACGCGAACGGCGACATCCACCTCGGCCACGCGGTGAACAAGATCCTCAAGGACATGATCGTCAAGGCGCGCAACATGGCGGGCTTCGACGCGGTCTACGTGCCGGGCTGGGACTGCCACGGCATGCCGATCGAAATCCAGATCGAAAAGCAGTTCGGCAAGTCGCTGCCCGCCGCGGAAGTCATGCAGAAAGCGCGCGCGTATGCGACCGAGCAGATCGAGAAGCAGAAGCTCGGCTTCCGGCGTCTGGGCGTGCTCGGTGAGTGGGACAACCCCTACAAGACCATGAACTTCACGAATGAAGCCGGCGAAATCCGTGCGCTCGCGAAGATCCTGGAAAAAGGCTACGTGTTCCGCGGCCTGAAGCCGGTCAACTGGTGCTTCGACTGCGGCTCGGCGCTCGCTGAGGCGGAAGTCGAGTACAAGGACAAGACCGATCCGACCATCGACGTGCTGTTCGGCTTCGCCGAGCCGGAGAAGACCGCGCAGGCGTTCGGCCTGAACGCGCTGCCGCGCAACGAAGGCGGCATCGTGATCTGGACCACGACGCCGTGGACCATTCCCGCGAACCAGGCGTTGAACCTGCATCCGGAAATCGTCTACGCGCTCGTCGATACGCCGCGCGGCCTGTTGATTCTCGCCGAGGAACGCGTCGAAGCGTGCCTGAAGGCGTACGGCCTGGAAGGCTCGGTGATCGCGACTACGCCGGGCGCCAAGCTTGTCAACTTGCGCTTTAACCATCCGCTCGCGTCCGCACATCCGAGCTACAAGCGCACGTCGCCGGTTTATCTCGGCGACTACGTGACGACGGAAACCGGCACGGGCGTCGTGCACTCGTCGCCGGCGTATGGCGTGGAAGACTTCGTGTCGTGCAAGGCGCACGGCATGGCCGACTCCGACATCATCAATCCGGTGATGGGCGACGGCCGTTACATCGAATCGCTCGCGCTCTTCGGCGGCCTGTCGATCTGGGCGGCGAATCCGCAGATCGTCGAAGCGCTGCAAAGCGCCGGTTCTCTTTTGCGCACCGAAAAGTACACGCACAGCTACATGCACTGCTGGCGCCACAAGACGCCGATCATCTATCGCGCGACGTCGCAATGGTTCGCCGGCATGGACGTGAAGCCGAACGACAGCGACAAGACGCTGCGCGAAACCGCGCTCGAAGGCATCGAAAACACGGCGTTTTATCCGTCGTGGGGCAAGCAGCGGCTCTTCAGCATGATCGCGAATCGTCCCGACTGGACGCTGTCGCGTCAGCGCCAATGGGGCGTGCCGATGGCGTTCTTCGTCCACAAGGAAACGGGCGAGCTGCATCCGCGCACGCTCGAGTTGCTCGAGGAAGTCGCGAAGCGCGTCGAGCAGGCCGGCATCGAGGCTTGGCAAACGCTCGATCCGCGCGAACTGCTCGGCGACGACGCGAATCTGTACGAAAAGAACCGCGACACGCTCGACGTGTGGTTCGATTCCGGCACGACGCATTGGCACGTGCTGCGCGGCTCGCACAAGGACGAACTGCAATTCCCGGCCGACCTGTATCTGGAAGGCTCGGACCAGCATCGCGGCTGGTTCCATTCGTCGCTGTTGACGGCTTCCATGCTCGACGGCCGCCCGCCGTATAACGCGCTGCTGACGCACGGCTTTACCGTCGACGGCGAAGGCCGCAAGATGAGCAAGTCGCTTGGCAACGGCATCGATCCGCATGAGGTGGCGAACCGCCTCGGCGCGGAAATCATCCGCTTGTGGATCGCGTCGACCGATTACTCCGGCGAGCTCGCGATCTCCGAGGAAATCCTCAAGCGCGTGACGGAAGGCTATCGCCGTATCCGCAACACGCTGCGCTTTCTGCTCGCGAATCTGTCGGACTTCGACTACGAGAAGAACGCGCGCCCGGTGGAAGACTGGCTGGAGATCGACCGTTACGCGGTGGCGCTGTCGGCGAATCTGCAAAACGATATCCTCTCGCACTACGACAAGTACGAGTTCCACCCGGTGGTCGCCAAGCTGCAGACGTTCTGCTCGGAAGATCTCGGCGGTTTCTATCTGGACGTGCTGAAGGATCGCCTGTACACGACGGCTGCTGACTCCGTCGCGCGCCGCTCGGCTCAAACCGCGCTGTATCACATCGCGCAAGGTTTGCTGCGTCTGATGGCGCCGTTCCTCTCCTTCACCGCCGAAGAAGCGTGGAAGGTGTTCCAGCCGAACAGCGAAACCATCTTCACCGAGACGTATCACGCGTTCCCGGCCGTGCCGGACGCGGGCGCGCTGCTCGACAAATGGACGCTGCTGCGCGCCGCGCGCGGCGACGTGACCAAGGCGCTGGAAGAAGCGCGCGTCGCTAACCTGATCGGCTCGTCGTTGCAGGCGGAAGTGGAAATCCGCGCGAGCGGCGCGCGTTACGACGCGCTGACGAGCCTCGGCGACGACCTCAAGTTCGTGCTGATCACATCGGCGGCAACGGTCGTGAAGGTCGCGAGCGAAGCGGAAGAAGGCGTCGAAGTGATCACGTCGAAGTATCTGAAGTGCGAGCGCTGCTGGCACTACCGCGCGGACGTCGGCGCGAACGCCGAACATCCCACGCTGTGCGGCCGCTGCATCAGCAATCTGTTCGGCACCGGCGAGGCGAGGAGCGCGGCATAATGGCGAGAACCATGGCGAAATCCACATCGAAAGCGTCCGCCGGCAATAGTTCGCTGGCGCCCTGGCTCGGCGTCGCGCTGATCGTGATCCTGTTCGATCAGCTGACGAAAATCGCGGTGCAGAAGGTGTTTGCCTACGGCGTCGCGCATGAGGTCACGTCGTTCTTCAACCTGATCCTCGTGTACAACCGCGGCGCCGCCTTCAGCTTTCTCGCGATGGCGGGCGGCTGGCAGCGTTGGGCTTTCACCGCGCTCGGCGTGATCGCCGCGCTGGTGATCTGCTACCTGCTCAAGCGCCACGGCGGGCAAAAAATGTTCTGCACGGCGCTCGCGCTGATTCTCGGCGGCGCGCTCGGCAACGTGATCGACCGGCTCGCGTACGGCCACGTGATCGACTTCCTGGACTTCCACGTGCGCGCGTGGCACTGGCCGGCGTTCAACCTCGCCGACAGCGCGATCACGGTCGGTGCGGTGCTGCTCGTCATCGACGAATTGCGGCGCGTACGCGGGTCGCGCTAACGGGCGGATCGTTGCGAGGCGCGGGGCCGCCGGAAGTGGTTTTTCGCGCTTCGACGGCCGCGCGTTAGAAATCCGCTTTGAAGGCCGGCAACGGTGCAAGCGCGCCGCGCTCGGTCACCACGCTTTGTCGGAGGCTTTCGTTGGCAACCGCAGAACTCGCAGGAAAACACCTCGTCCTCGGCATGACGGGCGGCATTGCCTGCTACAAGATCGCCGAACTCACGCGTCTTCTGACCAAGGCCGGCGCGACCGTCCAGGTCGTGATGACCGAAGCGGCCGCGCAGTTCATCACGCCCGTCACGATGCAGGCGCTCTCAGGCCGCCCCGTCTACACGAGCCAGTGGGACGCGCGCATCGCGAACAACATGGCGCATATCGATCTGTCGCGCGAAGCCGACGCGATCGTGATCGCGCCCGCGTCCACTGACTTCCTCGCGAAACTCGCGCACGGCATGGCCGACGATCTGCTCGCCACGTTGTGCGTCGCGCGCGATTGTCCGTTGCTCGTCGTGCCCGCGATGAACCGGCAGATGTGGCAGAACCCGGCGACGCAGCGCAATGTCGCGCAACTGCGCACGGACGGCGTCGAAGTGCTCGGCCCCGATTCGGGACCGCAGGCGTGCGGCGAAATCGGCGACGGCCGCATGCTCGAAGCCGCGGCAACTTACGAAGCGATCGCATCGTTTTTCTCGCCGAAGATTCTGTCCGGTCGACGCGTGCTGCTGACAGCCGGCCCGACGTTCGAACCGCTCGATCCGGTTCGCGGCATCACGAATCGCTCGAGCGGCAAGATGGGTTTTGCGCTCGCGCGCGCCGCGCAGCAGGCCGGCGCCGACGTGCATCTCGTCGCGGGTCCCGTCGCGCTCGACACACCGTGGGGCGTGTTCCGCGAGGACGTGCAGACCGCCCAGCAGATGCACGATGCGGTGATGCGTTCGGTAGCGGACGCGGACATCTTCATCGGCGTGGCCGCGGTCGCCGACTGGCGCGTCGCTCACGCGAGCGAACACAAGATCAAGAAAGCCGCCGACCGCGCGCTGCCCACGTTTTCGTTCGTCGAAAATCCGGACATTCTGGCCTCGGTGGCCAAGCTGCCGCATCCGCCGTTCGCCGTCGGCTTCGCTGCGGAAAGCGGCGATCTCGAAGTGCATGGCGAAGAGAAACGTGTGCGCAAGAATGTGCCGCTGCTAATCGGCAATCTCGGGCCGCTCACGTTCGGCATGGACGACAACGAAGTGATCCTGTTCGAAGCCGGCGGTGCAACCCGGCTGCCGCGCGCCGACAAGCAGACGCTCGCGCGCGCGTTGATCGCGGAAATCGCGAAGCGTCTGCCCGACACAAGCCTGATTCGCTGAACTTGCCGCGCGCCGCCGAGACACCACAAAGCGAAGCGAACCGAAGCATCTGGAGCACACCGACATGACGCTACTTTCCGTGCTCGATCAAACGCCCGTCATCTCAGGGCACTCGGTGGCGGACGCTATCGCCGCCACTGTCGAACTCGCGCAACTTGCCGACGACCTCGGCTATACGCGCTACTGGTGCGCCGAACATCACGGCTTGCGCGGCGTGTCGAACCCATGTCCCGAAGTGATGCTGGCGCGTCTTGGCAGCGTCACGCGACGCATCCGGCTCGGCTCCGGCGGCATCATGCTGCCGTACTACAGCCCGTTCAAGGTCGCCGAGCAATTCATGATGCTCGAGGCGCTGTTCCCGAACCGCATCGATCTCGGCGTGGGACGCGCGCCCGGCGGCGACATGCGCACCGCGCAGGCGGTCGCTGCCGGCGACTACAACCGCGGCGAGTTCTTCTCGCAGCAAGTGGCCGATCTGGTGGGACTGATGCACGGCACGCTGCCCGCCGACCACATCGCGCAAGGCGTGCTGTTGCAACCGCAAGTGCCGACGCGTCCGCAACTATGGATGCTCGGCTCGAGCGAATTCGGCGGCCTGCTCGCCGCACAGTTGGGCATCCGCTTCGCGTTCGCGCATTTCATCAACGCGCATTTCGGACATCAGGTTGCGCGCGCGTATCGCGAGCGCTTTGAGGCGAGTCAGGAAACGCAGCAACCGTATCTGGCCGCCGCCGTCTTCGTGATTTGCGCGGATACGAAACAGGAAGCAGCGGATCTGGAAAAGGCCGTCGATCTGCGTCGCGTGCAAATGGCTTATGGCCTGAACGAGCCGATTCCGACCGTCGAACAAGGCATTGCGCAAGAGTACGGCGAGCGCGAGCAACTGGTGATCGATCGCGAAAGACCGCGCAGCATCGTCGGCACGCCCGAAGTCGTGACCGAGCGGCTCCATGCGTTGCAGGAACAATTCCAGGCCGACGAACTTATCGTGCTCACCGTCGCAGGCAGCTATCGCGCGCGTCTGCGTTCCTATGAACTTCTTGCCGACGCGTTCGAACTCGGGCGCCCGGCTTCAACTCCTTAAACTCTCGAAAAACCTGCATGAAACTCGACTTGAAGATTCTCGATGCGCGCATGCGCGATCAGCTTCCCGCGTACGCGACCACCGGCAGCGCGGGCCTCGATTTGCGCGCGTGCCTCAAAGAGCCGTTGACGCTCGAACCGGGTCAAACCGCATTAGTGCCGACGGGGCTCGCGATTCACGTCGGCGATCCCGGCTACGCGGCGCTGATTCTGCCGCGCTCGGGTCTCGGTCATAAGCACGGCATCGTGCTCGGCAATCTGGTCGGCCTGATCGATTCGGATTATCAAGGCGAACTGATGATCTCGACGTGGAACCGCGGCGAGACGACCTTCGTGCTGAATCCGATGGAGCGTCTCGCGCAACTCGTGATCGTGCCGGTCGTGCAGGCGCAGTTCAATATCGTCGACGAGTTCGAGCAAAGCGAGCGCGGTGCGGGTGGATTCGGCAGCACCGGCAAGCATTGATCCAGATTTGCTGAGCACAAAGAAAAACGGCGTGGACCCTGAGGTCCACGCCGTTTTTTGTTTGGCGAGTAGGCAGTACGCTTACTCGCTAACGCTTACTCGACTTCCACCGCTTCCGGATTCGGATTGCGCGGCGCCGGATGCTCGTCGAAGGTCAACTGCACCTTGTCTTCCGCATCGACGTCGACCGACACGCGGCCGCCGTTCATCAGCTTGCCGAACAGCAGCTCGTCGGCCAGCGCGCGACGGATCGTGTCCTGGATCAGACGCTGCATTGGCCGCGCGCCCATCAACGGATCGAAACCGTGCTTGGCGAGATGCTTGCGCAGCGCGTCGGTGAAGAGCGCGTCGACCTTCTTCTCGTGCAACTGATCTTCCAGTTGCATCAGGAACTTGTCGACCACACGCATGATGATCTCTTCATCCAGCGCACGGAAGCTGATGGTCGCGTCCAGACGGTTACGGAACTCCGGCGTGAACATGCGCTTGATGTCGACCATCTCGTCGCCGGTTTCGCGGCGGTTCGTGAAGCCGATCACCGACTTGCCCATTGCCTCGGCGCCCGCGTTCGTCGTCATGATGATGATGACGTTGCGGAAATCCGCCTTGCGGCCGTTGTTATCCGTCAGCGTGCCGTGGTCCATCACCTGCAGCAGCACGTTGTAGATGTCCGGATGCGCCTTCTCGATTTCGTCGAGCAGAAGCACGCAGTGCGGCTTCTTGGTGACAGCCTCGGTCAAGAGGCCGCCCTGGTCGAAACCGACATAGCCCGGAGGCGCGCCGATCAACCGGCTCACCGCGTGACGCTCCATGTACTCCGACATGTCGAAGCGGATCAGCTCGATGCCGAGCGTGAACGCGAGCTGCTTCGCCACTTCGGTCTTGCCGACGCCCGTGGGACCGGAGAACAGGAACGCGCCGATCGGCTTGTCCAGCTTGCCGAGGCCCGCGCGCGCCATCTTGATCGCGGCCGACAGCGCGTCGATAGCCGGGTCTTGCCCGAACACCACGCTCTTCAGATCGCGATCCAGCGTTTGCAGCTTGCTGCGATCGTCTTGCGACACGCTTTGCGGCGGGACACGCGCGATCTTCGAGATGATTTCCTCGATCTCGTTCTTGCCGATGGTCTTCTTCTGCTTCGACTTCGGCAGGATGCGTTGCGCCGCGCCCGCTTCGTCGATCACGTCGATGGCCTTGTCCGGCAAGTGACGATCTGTGATGAAGCGTGCCGACAACTCAGCCGCCGCCGACAACGCACCCGACGAATACTTCACGCCGTGATGCTCTTCGAAACGCGACTTCAGCCCGCGCAAAATCGCCACGGTTTGTTCGACCGACGGTTCCGTCACGTCCACCTTCTGGAAACGGCGCGACAATGCCGCGTCTTTTTCGAAGATGCCGCGATACTCCGTGAACGTCGTCGCGCCGATGCACTTGAGCGTGCCCGACGAGAGCGCCGGCTTCAGCAGATTCGACGCGTCCAGCGTGCCGCCCGACGCGGCGCCCGCGCCGATCAGCGTATGAATCTCGTCGATGAACAGAATCGCGTGCGGACGTTCCTTCAGTTCCTTCAGGACCGTCTTGAGACGCTGTTCGAAGTCGCCGCGATACTTGGTGCCCGCGAGCAGCGCGCCCATGTCGAGCGAATACACCTGCGCGTCGGCCAGAATATCCGGCACTTCGCCGCGCGTGATGCGCCACGCGAGCCCTTCGGCGATCGCCGTCTTGCCGACGCCCGCCTCGCCCACCAGCAGCGGATTATTCTTGCGGCGACGGCACAGCACCTGCACCACGCGCTCGACTTCCGACTCGCGCCCGATCAGCGGATCGATGCGGCCGTCTTTCGCCATCTGGTTCAGGTTCTGCGTGAACTGGGCGAGCGGCGTTTCTTTCTGCGCGGCGGCTTCGTCGGACTCGGCATTCGCGTCGCTCGCTTTCGCGGCGTCCGAACTGCTCGTCTTGGCGATGCCGTGCGAGATGAAATTGACCACGTCCAGACGCGTCACGCCCTGCTGTTGCAGGTAATACACCGCGTGCGAGTCCTTCTCGCCGAAGATCGCGACCAGCACGTTCGCGCCGGTCACTTCCTTCTTGCCATTCGAGGTGGACTGCACATGCATGATCGCGCGCTGGATCACACGCTGGAAACCCAGCGTGGGCTGCGTGTCGACGTCGTCCGTGCCAGGCACGGTCGGCGTGTTGTCATGAATGAAGTTGCGCAGGTTCTGGCGCAGATCCTCGATATTGGCCGCGCATGCACGCAACACCTCTGCCGCTGTCGGATTGTCCAACAGCGCCAGTAAGAGATGTTCGACCGTTATGAACTCGTGCCGCGCCTGGCGTGCTTCCATGAACGCCATGTGCAGGCTGACTTCCAGTTCCTGGGCAATCATGCTTCCTCCATCACACACTGCAGCGGATGCCCGGCCTGCCGTGCGTGGGTAACGACTTGCTCGACTTTGGTCGACGCGATGTCCCGCGTATAGACCCCACAAACTCCCCTGCCCTCGCGATGCACCTTCAACATCACCTGCGTTGCGGTTTCACGATCTTTATTGAAATATTCCTGCACGATCATCACGACAAATTCCATTGGCGTGAAGTCGTCATTCAGCAGCACCACCTTGTACATGGATGGCGGCTTGAGCTTTTTCTCCTGCCGCTCCAGTACGGTGCCGTCCTGCTTGTCCGGGATAATCGCCATACACCCATTCTAAACAACTAGGACAGGCCCGCAATCCTGTCAAAACCCGGCCAGCCGGCCAGTGAGCCCGTTCGCTACCGCACGGCGAAAATTACCGCCTGCGTGCGCCATTCGACGAGCCGATTGCGGGGCCGGCTCCAGTCCAGATCATGCGTTGCGGCCGTGCTGCGCCGCAGTCGGATCGAGTATCGCACAACCTGCCGGAGCTGGCTGACCGCCGCCCACTCGCGCAACCGGCGGCGAGCGACCCGCAGAACACCATGTGAGACGATTATGCGACTTTTCAAGACAGCCCGCTTGCGCAACCGCACATAACGAAAGCGGGAAAAACCCTGGAAACCGCCTGTTTGCAACGTGTGTCAGGGCATCTCAAAATTTTCTTGACACTCGAATAAAGAGCCTCAACAATCAAGCTGGCACTTTTTTCACTGCGCCAAATTTCGAAAAAATGCCGATGGTGAGCTTGTGAGGAGGGAGCGGCTGCATCACGCGGTCGTCGAGCTTTTCGAGGGCTCGTGGTAGTGACATGAGTTACAGGGGAAGTTGGAATGGCAACTGGTACGGTCAAATGGTTCAATGACGCAAAAGGTTTCGGATTCATCACGCCGGATGAAGGCGGCGAGGATCTGTTTGCACACTTCTCGGCCATCCAGATGAATGGGTTCAAGACCCTCAAGGAAGGCCAAAAGGTGACCTTCGAGGTCGTGCAAGGCCCGAAGGGCAAGCAGGCATCGAACATCCAGGCACCCGCCTGATACTTGTTCGATACCCGTCCTTTTGAAACCCGGCTTCGCGCCGGGTTTCTTTTTGGGCGAGTATTTTTTCGCTTCTTTTTTGCGTGCGTTTTCGGTGCGGCGATTTACCGTCCGCGGCGAATCGTCGATGTCCCAAATAACGGGCAAATTGTCGCGCTGGCTATTTATTGTGTGGCTTCGCGTGTCATCGAGCGCTGAAGTTCGAGGCTTCGAGAAAGGTCGCCTTCGTACGTCGCAATGCCCTGGTGGCTGAGGTTCGAGCGCGTATCGATGACGGGCGTGATGCCGATGCTCTCGACCAGGTGACAAAACCAGTAGTCCTCCGACAGGTATACCCGCGTCTCTGGATCGATTCCGGTGTCGAAAAACGCATAAAGAAAGTCGGCGGTCTTGCCCTCGTCGAGTTCCGGGCGGCCGACGAACGGCGAGCGGCACCGCAATTCCGGATAACGCGCGATCAGCGCGACAAACACCTCGCGGCGGATCAGCATGAAACCGGTCGGCGCGTAGCGCGCGTCGAGGAAACCGTCGGCGTCCGGCTCGAGCGAGTCGGTGCGCGCGACGGCCGGATAGGTCGCGTAAAGCGCGCGGAAGTCCGCTTTGGTCGAACCGGCCGGCATCGCATGCGTGAGTCCGGTTGCCGGCCAGCCGTCGTTCTTCAACGGATATACGCCTGCCGCGACGGGTCGATCGACGCGCAAGAGACGCACGACATCTTCGCCCCTGAAACCGATGTCGCTATCGATCCACATCAGGTGAGTAAAGCGGTCGTCCGCGAGGAATTCGGCGACCATCGTATTGCGCGCGCGTGTGATGAGGCTGTCGAAACTGTTGAAGTTCACGCGAATGCCGAAACCGTGTGTCGACGACATGTCGTAGAGGTCGAGCAGTCCGAGTGCGTAGCCCGTGGTAACGACGGCGCCGTAGCTCGGCGTGGCGACGTAGACGTTTGCGGCGATGTGAGCTGGGTTCATGTTCTGATCGTTATCTGATTGCATGCGGGAGGCGGCTGTCGTCCGCCGCGCCGTAACTTAACCGAGGCGGCGCGTTGTGCGTCTCGATAAAGTTGGGGCTGTGGCGGTGTGGGTGCAATCAACGATCGTTAGGCGTGGGAAAACCCGGCTGATTGGGTGTGGCCGGGTTTTCTAGAGGGTGCGAACTGCGTGTGGTGCCGGTGCGTGCGGGTCTGGCACCGCGCGCTTAGATGTCCGCGTAGGCGGGTAATAAATCCAGATCGACTAAACGGATTTCGATGCGGTTTGCGACTTCCACGTGCTCAGGGTTGTCCGCAGAGAATACCGCGTCGGTGACGCTGACGATGATCGTGCCGGTTTGCTCGCGGCCGGCCGCGGGCACGGGAATCAACGCGCGAGCTTCCGGCACTTGCTGCACCGTGATGACTTTTGGCAGGTACAGCATCCAGCCGACGCCGGGTTTGTCGTCGAATACGCGTTTTTCGAAATAATCTTTCGGCGTTACTTCCACGACAAGCGGTTCGAATGTGGCGACGATCGCCTGAACTACACGAGCCATGTCGTCCGCCGATTCTGGGGCCAGCGCCGTATCGATATCAAGCGTCGCCCGATCGGGCAGCACCTTTGCATCCGATACTTGACATGAAATCACGGCGCTGTCGTCATCGCATGCGTCATTCCAGATCGCGGCATGCGATACGCCACGCTTTTTACCGCCGGCTCGCGTCGTCAGGACGGCGAGTGCTGAGGTAGAAGGCTCTCCGTTTTCGTCAAAGGCTGGATAGAGGCGAGCCTCCTCCAGCGAGTCGGCTGTCAGTCGCCAGTTGGCATGTGCCATCAGCGGCTGTTTCGCGAACAGCGCAGCGACGAGCCGCGATTCACGAGTCAACATTTCCCGGAAATCATGGGACGGCAGTGAAGCGTCCCGAAAGAGTGCATTTATTTCCATTGTCGGATCACGGTTGGTAGACAGCTGGAACGCCCACGCGCGTGAGCAGCGGGGCCATCTTTTTGTACGTGAGCGGCGTTTGAAAGTACCACGTCATGCGTGCAGGCGGATTCATGCGCACCACGGTGCCCTGCTCAACGATCTGGTCTTCCATCGTCCTGAAACCTTCGAACCACTTTTCGGCCTTCGGGATTGACCCATCAAGAAACTGATCGTACTTGCCCTTTGCTTCTTGAAGCATGCACGCTCCCGCCTGAAACCCGTCGAAGTCAATGCCGAGCCATTGCCACTCGTCGCTCCATCGGCATTCCTCGACGTCAAACGCAAAGCCCGTGATTCGCGCTTGATACTGGTAGGAATTCCAGTTGACCCCGTGGTTGCGGCGAACCCTCGATCCCCCCTCCGGCGGACACTTCTTGCAACTCTCCTCAGTCCGCGGCAGCGTCCGCGCAGCCGGCGCAGCCTTGCTGTCTTCCTTCGTCGTATCGCCGGACAGGCTAGCCGTTCCCGCTACCGCCGCCCCGCCCAATAAAGCTGCGCCAACGCGCGCCAAGACCGGACCGAGCGCCGTCGCTGCTCCCTCGATTAACGGTATTGCCAGACCCGCCATTGCTTAGTCCTCCCTGAAATTCAGGATGTTCGATCTTCCAGCGCACAACGCGCAAATAGTCGTGAAACCGTTCGTCCGCCGAGCGGCCCGGACGCGTCAACCACGCGCGTATGGCGGGCTGTTCGTAAAAGCCCGGCGCATACGCCTCGATGCGAAGAACCGCAACGAGATTCTCGTCACGCTCGATGCCAGGTTCGCGCGCCGCCTTGAACGCGCGCCACAGCCGCGACGAAAGCGTCGCGTCGTCCGCGAGCTTCGGATCGTCTTTGCACAAATCCGCCCGCACGCCATCGACAAAGCCCTTCGCATCAATTTCGGCGAGCGCCGCAACCTGTTCCGTCGTCAGCTCAAGCATGCGGGTGCACTCTCGTCAGTTCGCCGTTGACCTCGACCAGCCAGTCGAGCGTCGGCACAAAAAATTCGATGCGCTGCGTGAACGACAGCAGGTCTGCGATCTCGCTCATCAAGCGAGCATCGTAAAAGCGCAGCAGCGCGGTGCGACCGTCGGGCATGCGCGCGTCTAAACGCGCTCGCAACTCGTCGGCAAGCGAAGCAAAGGGATAGGCGCTGACGAGCCATGAAACGCCCTGAGCGCCTGCGCCCATCGCGAAGAGTGACTGTCGAACGTCGCCGGTTGCCTGCTCGACATCGATCAACCAAGGTCCGGCGCCGGCCAACGATGCGTCGGGTGTGCCGTCGAATAACGCAATAGCGGATGCGGGCCGCTCTACTGACTCGCCATCCGCATCCGCTGCCGTGGCCGCATAAAGCAGCGCGTCGATGAGCGCATACAGCCGCAGCGGCAACGTCGCCTGCGCCTGGCGCTGTGCGAAATAAGTGTCGATCGTCGACGGCACGGCTTACCCCCGCATCACCATCGTTGCGCCACTTTCTGCCGCGGCTTTCAGGCATTCGAGGCAGAGCGTCGGACTCGGAGACAGCGGCAACGCAGTAGCCGCCGCGAGCGCTGCGCCGGTATGCGCCTGCCCTTGCCCGTCGTCGCTAAGAGCGGAACTCGACTGCGACGCGATCAGCGTCGCGCCGCATGCAGTGCGCATACCTTCGACAGCCGTATTTCGACCGTCGATTGCGTGCGGATAACGACGGCCGAGCACGTCGGGCAAGATCGGAAATGTGCCCTTGCATTGCGGACACGCAACCATATGGCCGACGCCCGAAATGGGCTTGCCTTCCACCGTTGCTGTCGGGTTTCCTTCAAGCACTCTGCCGCCGTGCGACGTTGTGTCACCTTCGCAAATAATGCTGCGTCCCAAGTGGCCCTCTCTCAGTTCTGTTTCGTCTGAACTTTATCATCGGCAAGCGACAAAACGAACGAGTCGGGATGTGCGAGAGCTTAAGAAGTGTTAATTCACTTTCCGGAGTTTATTTTTCAATCGACCTCGCCTTTCCGTTGTTGGTTAAAGCGCTGCTCAACACACTACCTAAGCCGTTCCCTCCACCAAAACAAAATTCCCGCTCGCCGCCCCTGCGCGCAAAACTTTCGCCGCCTGATATTCCGGGCTCTCATAGAACGCCTTCGCGTCAGCGAACGAATCGAATTCGATAACCATGTGCTTCGTGTGCGTCTCGCCCTCCACATGTTCGTGTCGGCCGGAAACTGCGATGACCTTTGGCGCGACGTGTTTCGCGGCGAAGCTCGCTATCGCTTCGCCTGCGGCTTTTGAATAGATGGCGTAAGCGTTTGCGTCGGTGATGTTGACGTGTGCGATCAAATAACCTTTTGGCACGTGTGATATTCCTGTGGTTGACGGCCGCGCACTGTGCGCAGCCCGAGCCTCGCACTGTGCCCGCGTCAATGCCGCCGATAAAGCCGTCGCGAAGAACAAGACAATTCGAGCCGCACTAATAATCCGTGTTGGCGCGCCATGCAAATGAACATGAAATAAAAAAACCCAGCTAATCGTTCGCATTAGCTGGGTTTTTATCGACCTGACGGGACGTTGCCGCGCGTCCCCAAAGCCGGACTACATATTCTCGATCATCACCTGCCCGAACCCCGAACATGACACCTGCGTCGCGCCTTCCATCAAACGCGCGAAGTCGTACGTGACGCGCTTTTGCAGAATCGACGTTTCCATCGACTTGATAATCAGATCCGCCGCCTCGAGCCAGCCGAGATGGCGCAGCATCATTTCCGCCGAGAGAATTTCCGAGCCCGGATTCACGTAGTCTTTGCCCGCGTACTTGGGCGCCGTACCGTGAGTGGCCTCGAACATCGCGACCGAATCCGACATGTTCGCGCCCGGCGCGATGCCGATGCCGCCCACTTGCGCGGCCAGCGCGTCAGACACGTAGTCGCCGTTCAGATTGAGCGTGGCGATGACGTCGTATTCGGCGGGGCGCAACAGAATCTGCTGCAGGAAAGCGTCGGCGATCACATCCTTGACGACGATGTCGCCGCCCGTCTTCGGATTCTTGACCTTCATCCACGGGCCGCCGTCGATCAGCTCCGCGTTGAACTCCTTCTGCGCGAGCGCATAACCATAATCACGGAACGCGCCTTCCGTGTACTTCATGATGTTGCCCTTGTGCACGAGCGTGACCGAGCGGCGGTCGTTGTCGATCGCATACTGAATCGCCTTGCGCACGAGACGCTCCGTGCCCTCGCGCGAGACCGGCTTGATGCCGATGCCCGACGTATCCGGGAAGCGGATTTTCTTCACGCCCATCTCTTCCTGCAGGAACTTGATGACCTTCTTTGCCTGCTCGGATTCGGCCGGCCATTCGATGCCCGCGTAGATATCTTCGGAGTTCTCGCGGAAGATCACCATGTTGGTCTTTTCCGGCTCACGCACCGGCGAAGGCACGCCCTTGAAATACTGCACCGGACGCAGGCATACGTACAAATCGAGTTCCTGACGCAGCGCGACGTTCAGCGAACGGATGCCGCCGCCGACGGGCGTGGTGAGCGGTCCCTTGATCGACACCACATATTCCTTCAGCACCTGCAGCGTTTCTTCAGGCAGCCACACGTCCGGCCCGTACACTCGCGTCGATTTCTCGCCCGCGTAGATCTCCATCCAGTGGATTTTCTTCTTGCCCGCGTAAGCCTTCTCGACCGCTGCGTCCACGACCTTGATCATGACCGGCGTGATGTCGAGGCCGGTGCCGTCGCCTTCGATATACGGAATGATCGGCTGATCCGAAACGTTGAGCGAGAAATCCGCATTGACGGTGATCTTGTCACCACCGGTCGGAACCTTGATGTGCTGATACGGCATGATCGGACTCCAGTGAAGGCTGTGCTGCAAGCTGATGGGAGACTGCCAAGACGATGCTCCTCGCTACGCGCAATGCCGGACGCGCGCACGCGGCCTGGCCGTTATTCTAGCCCACACGGCCGCGGCATCGAGGCCGCCGCGGCTCGGGGTTTTCCAACATGCAGACTGGAATAAAGCACGGCGTCCGTCTGTTGTCTTCTCCATCTCGTCGATGAGCGCAGCCGCCCCGCCGCGCCCTATGCATTATTATCCCGCCATTCGCCACAGGCATCGCTCCGGCGGCCCCGCGTCGCGCCTCATGCTGCTGCGGCGGGCGCCGCACGACATCATCACCTTCCTATGCGCCTCATCGCTCTGAACAAGCCGTTCGGCACCATCTGCCAGTTTTCCGCGCACGAAACGCGCGCGTCGCTCGCCGACTGGGTCAAGGTGCCGGGCGTGTATCCGGCGGGCCGTCTCGATTCGGACAGCGAGGGCCTGCTGCTTCTCACCGACGACGGCGCGCTGCAAGCGCGCATCGCCGAGCCGCGTCACAAGCTCGTCAAGCGCTATTGGGCGCAAGTGGAAGGCGGGGTGGATTCGGCCGCGCTGAAGAAGCTCGCGCGCGGCGTCGATCTCGGCGACTACGTGACGAAGCCGTGTCGCGCCGAGTACGTCGAGCCAGGCGACACGCTATGGACGCGCATGCCGCCCATTCGCTATCGCGCCGCGATTCCGACGACATGGATCGAGTTGTCCATCACCGAAGGCAAGAACCGCCAGGTGCGCCGCATGACGGCCGCGGTCGGCTTTCCGACGCTGCGTCTCGTGCGCGTCGGCATCGGCGCGCTGGATATTTTTTCGCTCGGCCTGCAACCGGGCGAGAGCGTCGAGTTGCCGCACAACGCGCCTTGGCAAGGCGTCGCCTGATTCGCTAACTCGTTGTATGCGCGAACAAAATCGCGCGTGAAACCAGTTAATAAAAAAGCCGTGAAACAGCGGCTCGCGCATGCACGGCTCGAAGCCTGGTTCAACTCAATGTCGCGTGCTGAAATTTTCCGCAAAATTGACGTCAACCGGTGCGCAAGCTCACGCGTTATTCGACGCAGATGCCGCCCGAAGCTGTCCGGCATTCAGCCTTAAGAGCCTTTGTACAAGCCGCTTGTGCGGTCCGTGCGGGCAGTCTGAGCGCTCGGCAGACGCGTCGAAAATTTGTTCGATGCGCTGTCAACCGAAAGGTGGATGGCACGTTTACCGACATGACTCAAACATAACCGGGTCATTTGGTTAATTAACTCAAGCTGAGGATTTTCAAAATGAACAAACTGATCGCCGCTCTGGTCGCTGGCCTTTTCGCAACGGCAGCATTCGCACAAGCTTCGGCACCGGCAGCAGCTTCGGCAGCTCCGGCAGCAGCAGCTTCGTCGGCAAAGAAGACCACGAAGCACGCTCACAAGAAGTCGCACAAGAAGGCAGCTGCTGCAGCAGCCGCTTCGGCAGCTTCGGAGTAAGTTTGTCGTAAAAACGCAGTCAAGAACTCGCTTCATTGCCGTTCTTACGGCGTTGAAAGGCAGATCACCGCAAGGCGATCTGCCTTTTTGTTTTTGACGCGCTCGCGTAACATTCCCCGGTTAATCTCAGCAAGGAGTCACGCCGTGCGATTTCCCCTGCGCTCGTTGATGGCGCGCTTCATGACACCTTTCATGGCACGTCTCGCCGTTGCCGCAATCCTGCCGTTCGCGGCCATATCGTTTTCGGCTCTGAGTGCGCTGCCTGCTCACGCGCAGCAAATGCCCTCTGGCGCAAAACAGCCGGGCGAATTTCCGCGCGCGAAGCTGACCGCGGGCATGTTCGTGATCGACGCGGCCGTCGCCGCCAACGACGCCGACCGCGAGCAGGGCCTGATGTACCGCACCAGCCTCGCGCCCAACGAAGGCATGCTGTTCGTCTTCAATGAAAACGCCGTGCATTGCTTCTGGATGAAAAACACGCTGATTCCGTTGTCGATCGCGTTCATTCGCGCGGACGGCACCGTGACCGACATCGACGAAATGCAGGCCGAGACGACGAATAACCACTGCCCGAAGAACAACGGCGTGTACGCGCTCGAGATGAGCAAGGGCTGGTTCACGTCGAAAGGGATCAAGCCTGGCATGAAGATTCAGGGGCTTCCGGCGGCGCAGTAAAACCGCCCCCAACGTCGCCTCGCTCACCGCAAAGCCGGTGCCTGTTCATAAGGCATCGGCTTTTGTCGTTTTTACGCTCCGCGCGCCGCCAGCCACACCGCCAGCCACGCCACAGCCACACCTGGCAAGATTCCTGCAAAAGACGGGCCGACGCGCTATCCTAGTAGTCTTAGCAACGCAGCAATCCCGCGGTTCGGGCGGCACAGACTGCCGCCCGGCAAGCGTTTCAGGCGCGCTATTCCAAGGAGGTTCACGTGCCCCGCAAGACTCCCATCGAGCGCTACCGGAATATCGGCATCAGCGCTCACATCGATGCCGGCAAAACCACCACCACTGAACGCATCCTGTTCTACACCGGCGTGACCCACAAGATCGGCGAGGTTCACGACGGTGCGGCGACGATGGACTGGATGGAACAGGAGCAGGAGCGCGGCATCACGATCACGTCGGCGGCCACCACCGCCTTCTGGAAGGGCATGGCCGGCAACTATCCCGAGCATCGGATCAACATCATCGACACGCCGGGGCACGTCGACTTCACGATCGAAGTCGAGCGCTCCATGCGCGTGCTCGACGGCGCCTGCATGGTCTACGACTCGGTCGGCGGCGTGCAGCCGCAATCGGAAACCGTCTGGCGTCAGGCGAACAAGTACAAGGTGCCGCGCATCGCGTTCGTCAACAAGATGGACCGCGTCGGCGCGGACTTTTTCCGCGTGCAGCGTCAGATCGGCGACCGCCTGAAAGGTATCGCCGTGCCCATCCAGATTCCGATCGGCGCGGAAGAGCACTTCCAGGGCGTGGTCGATCTCGTCAAGATGAAGGCGATCTTCTGGGACGAAGAGAATCAGGGCATCAAGTTCGAGTACCGCGATATCCCCGCGGAACTCGCGGCGACGGCTAAGGAGTGGCACGACAAGATGGTCGAAGCCGCCGCCGAAGCGAGCGAGGAACTGCTGGAAAAATATCTGGGCGGCGACACGCTGACCGAAGACGAAATCAAGCACGGCATCCGCACGCGCTGCATCGCCAATGAAATCGTGCCGATGCTGTGCGGCAGCGCGTTCAAGAACAAGGGCGTGCAGGCCATGCTCGACGCGGTGATCGACTACCTGCCGTCGCCGGTCGACGTGCCCGCCATCACCGGTCACGACGAACACGACAACGAAATCGAGCGTCATCCGAACGACACCGATCCGTTCTCCGCGCTCGCCTTCAAGATCATGACCGACCCGTTCGTCGGCCAGCTGATTTTCTTCCGCGTGTACTCGGGCGTCGTGAATTCGGGCGACACCGTCTACAACGCGATCAAGGAAAAGAAGGAGCGCCTCGGCCGGATCCTGCAGATGCACGCAAACGAGCGCAAGGAAATCAAGGAAGTCTACGCAGGCGACATCGCCGCGGCAGTCGGCCTGAAGGAAGCGACGACCGGCGACACGCTGTGCGATCCGAACAACGTGATCATCCTCGAAAAGATGATCTTCCCCGAGCCGGTGATCTCGCAGGCCGTGGAGCCGAAGACCAAGGTCGACCAGGAAAAGATGGGCATCGCGCTCAATCGTCTTGCGCAGGAAGACCCGTCGTTCCGCGTGCAAACGGACGAGGAATCCGGCCAGACAATCATCTCCGGCATGGGCGAGCTGCACCTGGAAATTCTCGTCGACCGGATGAAGCGCGAGTTCGGTGTCGAGGCAACGGTCGGCAAGCCGCAGGTTGCGTATCGCGAGACCGTGCGCAACAAGGTCGAGGACGTCGAAGGCAAGTTCGTCAAGCAGTCGGGCGGCCGCGGCCAGTATGGCCACGCGGTCATCACGCTCGAGCCGGCGCCGCAGGGCAAGGGCTACGAATTCGTCGACGCCATCAAGGGCGGCGTGATTCCGCGCGAATACATTCCGGCCGTCGACAAGGGCATCCAGGAAACGCTGAAGGCCGGCGTGCTCGCGGGCTATCCGGTGGTCGACGTCAAGGTGACGCTGACCTTCGGCTCGTACCACGACGTGGACTCGAATGAAAACGCGTTCCGCATGGCCGGCTCGATGGCGTTCAAGGAAGCCATGCGCAAGGCCAAGCCCGTACTGCTCGAACCGATGATGGCCGTCGAAGTCGAAACGCCCGAAGACTTCATGGGCAACGTGATGGGCGATCTGTCGAGCCGTCGCGGGATGGTGCAAGGCATGGAAGACATCGCGGGCGGCGGCGGCAAGCTCGTGCGCGCGGAAGTGCCGCTGGCGGAAATGTTCGGCTATTCGACATCGCTGCGTTCGGCGACGCAAGGCCGCGCGACTTACACGATGGAGTTCAAGCACTACGCCGAAACGCCGAACAACGTCGCGGAAGCCGTCATCAACGCGAAGCACAAGTAAGCCTGTGCGCCGGTGAAAACGGCCTGGGTTCTGCAAGGCAAAGCAGGCGAAGCCCGTCCCTCGTGGACGGGCTTTTTTTCGTCGATCGAATAAGCTCGTGAGCGCACTCACGCGACGCGCAGCTTTTTTAACGTGTAAAAATGCCGGACGGGGCCGCGAAGTTCGCCCCGCCTCCCAAGCCACGAGGAGACACGCGATGAGCCAGGATCACGAACATCCGCATTACAACGACGAGAAAGACGCGCCGCAGCCGGCGCCTGTCGATTGGCGCGAGCATGGCGTCAAGGTCATCAGGGGCGATCAGCTCGACACCAACACGGCGCAGACGCCCGGCATGAATCGCGCCGCCGCCATCAATGCGGCACGCGTCGGTGCACAGAAAATCTGGGCCGGCACCGTGACGATTCATCCGAATGCGAAGACCGGCGCGCATCATCACGGCGCGCTCGAAAGCGTGATCTACGTGGTGCGCGGCCAGGCGCGCATGCGCTGGGGCGAGCATCTGGAGTTCACCGCCGAAGCGGGCCCCGGCGACTTCATCTTCGTGCCGCCGTATGTGCCGCATCAGGAGATCAATGCGAGCACCGACGATCCGCTCGAATGCGTGCTCGTGCGCAGCGACAACGAAGCGGTCGTGGTCAATCTGAACATCGACGCCGTCGAGCAGCCCGAAACGGTGTACTGGGTCGATCCGATTCACAAACATCCGCACGATCACTAATCCACTCTCACGCGACTCATGACGCCGACCGCTTCGCTGCGCCCTCGCCTTCTCACGCTGTACGCCGTTCTGATCGCCGCCAATCTCGCCGCCTGGGCGTGGGCGTTGATCGCGTTCCGCCACTATCCGCTGCTCATCGGCACGGCCTTGCTCGCGTATGGATTCGGTCTGCGCCATGCGGTCGACGCGGACCACATCGCCGCCATCGACGCCGTCACACGCAAGCTGATGCAGACCGGCAAGCGCCCGCTTGGCGTGGGTCTCGCGTTTTCGCTGGGACATTCGACCATCGTGATTCTGGCGACGCTCGGCATAGCGTGGACCGCGCATTCGCTGCACGGCCGCTTCGAGACCTTCAAGGCCGTGGGCGGCACGATCGGCACGCTTGTTTCGGCGACGTTTCTGCTCGTGCTCGCGGCTGTGAATCTCGTGATTCTGCGCGATGTATGGCGCCGCTATCGTCATGTGCAACGCGACGGCGAAGCCGCTGTGATCGCGTTCGATCGTGCCGATGCAGGCGCGCCCGGCGGTCTTCTATCGCGCGCGCTGCGGCCGCTGTTCCGGCTCGTGACGAAAAGCTGGCATATGTACCCTGTCGGCGTGCTGTTCGGCCTCGGCTTCGACACCGCCACCGAGATCGGTCTGCTCGCGATCGCCGCGTCCGAAGCCGGCAAGGGCTTGCCGCTGTATTCGATCCTCGTGTTCCCCGCGCTCTTCACCGCGGGCATGACGCTCGTCGATTCGACGGATAACGTGCTGATGGTCCACGCATACGGCTGGGCGATGGACGACCCGAAGCGCAAGCTCTACTACAACGCGAGCATTACGTTCGTGTCGGCGGTCATCGCGATTGTGATTGGCGGCGTCGAAGCGTTGGGACTGCTGTCGGACAAACTCGGGCTCAGTGGCGGCGTGTGGGATGCGGCGGCGAGCGTCAACGAGCAGTTCGGTGTGCTCGGCTACGGAATCGTCGCCGCGTTCATGGCGTGCTGGATCGGCTCGGTGCTGTTTCACCGCTGGCGGCGGCCGGACGTCGCAGCGCGGTGAGTCGATGAACCGCGCTCGAGCGTTCAACAGCGCTCGAGCGTTCAAGCTCTTCATAGCTCCGTTGCCGGTTCGTTCGCTATAGCGCCGCCAATGGCAATCGAAGTCCACGCGCGCAGCCCGCAGCAGGGACGCGCGGCTTCCGCGCGATGCCCCGTGAAGCCATCGCAACCGTTGTCATCACGACACACACCGGCCCTTTTTATCCGCCGATCGCGGATCTCACGCCGACGCGAGCGCTCCAATCCGCGAGCAATCGCTTAAACTGAAACGGCCTTGCATCGCCGAAACAGCGCCCATGCGCAGTCAACCTGCCGCGCATCCGGCGCGGCTTCTCAGAACCGGCAACCGAACGGACTGGACATTCCAACGATGAAGACTCCCGCTGACCGATTTCCCGCTCTCGACCTCGCCCGCCGCACCGCCGACGCCTACGGCAATCACGCCATCGACGAATTCCGCGCCGGCCGCATCACGCGCCGCGAACTGCTGCGCTATGCGAGCGTGATCGGCTTGTCGCTCGTGGGCGGCGGCGTGCTCGACGCGCCGCGCGCATCGGCACAGGGCAGCGCGAAACCCGGCACGCCGTCGAATCAGACGATTCGCGTTGCGCATCTGACGCCCGCCGGCGCAGTCGATCCGCTCACGGTGACGGACGCGGCGAGCCTCGCGCTGCTGAACCAGACCGGCGAATTCCTGATCGACGACGACGGCGAAAAGCTCATGCTGAAGCCGGCGCTCGCGTTGTCGTGGAAGCCGAACGACAAGGGCGATGTGTGGACCTTCAAGCTGCGCGAGAACGTGAAGTTCCACGACGGCCAGCCGTTCACCGCGAAAGACGTGGTCGCCACGTTCGACCGTCTCGCCGATCCGGCAAGCGGCTCGGCGGCGCTGTCGGTGCTAAAGGGCGTGCTGTCCAAAGGCGGCGCAAAGGCGGTCGACGACCACACGGTCGCTTTCCACCTCGACGCACCGAACGGCAACTTCCCCTACTACGTTTCCTCGGACAATTACAACGCAGTGATCCTGCCGGCGAATTACGCGGGCGGTTATGAAAAGAGCTTCATCGGCACCGGTCCGTTCAAGCTCGAGAAGTATCAGGCGAAGGTCGGCGCGTCGTTCGTGCGCAACCCCGATTACTGGGGCGAAAAAGCGTTACCGCAACGGGTACAGTTTTCGTTTTACGCGGACCAGCAGGCGCAACTGCTCGCGCTGCAAGGCCATCAGGCCGATGTGATGGGCACGTTCACCGTGCAGGGCGGCGCGGCCATTCTGAACAACCCCGACTACAAGGCAGTGGGCGTCAAGTCGAGCGCGCATCGGCAGATTCATATGCGCAACGACAATCCGCTCTTCAAGGACAAGCGCGTGCGCGAGGCGCTCGCGTTGTCGCTCGATCGCGACGTCCTGGTGCGCGGCCTCTTCAAGGGCCGCGCGCAACTCGGCAACGACAGTCCGTTCGCGCCGGTGTTTCCTTCGTCGGATGCGGGCGTGCCGCAGCGCAGGATCGACGTCGCGAAGGCCAAGCAGCTGCTCGCGCAAGCGGGCGTGCCCAACGGCTTCGACGTCACGCTGACCACCGAAAAGTACATGGAGATTCCCGATCTCGCGGTCGTCGTGCAGAACGCGGCGAAGGCGATCGGCGTGCGCATCAACCTGAAAGTCGAGAGCCAGTCGTTGTATTACGGCGCGGGTACGCCGGGCAAATCGGACTGGCTCGACTCGCCGCTCGGCATCACCGACTACGGTCATCGCGGCGTGCCGAATGTGTTTCTGAACGCGCCGCTCACGAGCGGCGGCACATGGAATGCCGCGCACTTTAAGAATCCGCAATACGATCAACTGGTCGCGCAGTTCGTCGCGGCTGTCGACCTCGCCTCGCAGAAGAAAATCTCCGGGCAGATTCAGACCTTGTTGCTCGACGAAACGCCGATCATCATTCCATTCTTCTACGATCAACTGATCGCGATGCGCAAGGGCGTGAACGGCGTGCGTTTCACCGCGCTCGCGCAGCTTTATTTCGACCGCGCGGTGCTGAGCGCCTGAGCGTCCCAGCGTCTGAGCGTTTTACTCGCGCGCCGCCTTTGACTGGTCAGCCGTTCACTATGTCGACCACTGCAAATCCCTCCGCTTCCGCGCCGAACGGCAACGCCGGGCGCGTCGTGCGTTTTCTGGCGACGCGCGTCGGCCTCTCGTTGATCACGCTGTGGCTGTTGTCGATGATCGTGTTTGCGGGCGGCCAACTGTTGCCCGGCGACATCGGCCGCGCGGTGCTCGGTCCGCTCGCCGACGCGCGCGCGGTCGCCGCGCTCAATCATCAACTCGGCGCCGACCGTCCGCTGACGACGCAATACGTCGACTGGATCACGCATTTCCTGCGCGGCGACATGGGGCTTTCGTACGCGTATCGCGAGCCAGTGGGACCGTTCATCGCCGATGCGCTCGCGCATTCCGCGAAGCTCGGCTTGCTCGCGTTCATCGTCGTCGTGCCGCTCGGCATTGCGGGCGGCGTGTGGTCCGCCATGCACGCGGGACGCTGGCTCGATCGCACGATCAGCATCGCGGGCTTGTCGGCAACGGTGGTGCCCGAGTTCGTCTCGTCGATCGTGCTGATTCTCGTGTTCGGCGTGTGGCTGCGCTGGCTGCCTATCGAAGCGTCGTATCCGCCCGATGCCGGCGCGCTCGAACAGTTGCGTTACCTGATCCTGCCGATCCTGCCGCTCGTGCTGGTGTTCTTCGGCTACATCGCGCGGATGGCGCGCGCCGGCACCGTCGAAGCGCTCGACGCCGACTACACGCGCACCGCGATATTGAAGGGCTTGCCGCGTCATGTCGTGATCTGGCGGCATGTGCTGCGCAATGCGCTGCTGCCGACCATCACCGTGGCCGCAACTCAGCTCGGCTACATGATCGGCGGACTTGTCGTGGTGGAGACGCTGTTCCGCTATCCGGGCATCGGCTCGCTGATCTACAACGCCGCGAAGGCCAAAGACTTCCCCATGCTCGAAGCCGGCGTACTGACCATCGGCGTGGTGTACACCGCGGCCAATCTGATCGCGGATGCGTTGCACGTGCTGCTCAATCCGCGCTTGCGCGTGAGGAGCGCCGAATGAGCACGATCGTTCCACCGGCCGCGCCGCGCGCCGCGAGCGAGCCGCGCTTCGACCCGTTGCGCGTGCTGCTGCGCTCGCCGACGTTCGTCGTCGGCCTCGTCATCGTCGTATGGTGGATTGTTTGCGCGATCGCCGGGCCGTGGTTCGTGCCCGTCGATCCGTACGCGTCCGACCCGCTCAACTCGCTGATGCCGCCTGATCACACGCACTGGTTCGGCACCGATCAACTGGGCCGCGATGTGTTCTCGCGTGTGATCGTCGGCGCGCGCGACATTCTCACGATTGCGCCGCTCGCGACGCTGCTCGGCACGGCGACGGGCACCGCGCTCGGTCTCGTGGTCGGCTACTTCGACGGCTGGGTCGACAACGTGGTGGGCCGCGCAATCGACGCCATTCTCGCGCTGCCGCTCGTGATCGTCGCGTTGCTCGCGCTTGCCGCGGTGGGCGCGTCGAACTTCACGGTGATACTCGTGATCGGCATCACCTTCGCGCCGATCACCGCGCGCACCGTGCGCGCGGCCGTGTTCGCCGAGCGCCATCTCGACTACGTGGCCGCCGCCCAACTGCGCGGCGAACGCGCGCCGTACATCATGTTCGCGGAGATTCTGCCGAACGTGCTGCCGCCCATCATCGTCGAGGCGACCGTGCGGCTCGGCTACGCGATCTTCGCGGTGGCCACGCTGTCGTTTCTCGGCTTCGGCATTCAGCCGCCGTCCGCCGACTGGGGCCTCGCCCTCTCCGAGTCGTACACGCTGATGGCGGGCGGCGCATGGTGGACCGTCGTGTTCGCGGCCGCCGCGATTGCGTCGCTCGTCGTCGGCGTGAATCTGATCGCCGACGGCGTACAAGGTGTACTCGACCGATGAACGGACCGCCGCCCTCCTCGTTCCCCGCCTTCGACGTCTCGAAGAGCGATCGCACGGATGCGCTGACCGTCGTCGGCCTGACGGTCACGTACCGGATGCGCGGACGCGATCGCGAAGTGCTGCAGGACGTGTCGTTTCGCGTGCGGCGCGGCGAAGCGTATGGGCTCGTCGGCGAATCGGGCTGCGGCAAGTCGACCGTCGCGATGGCGGCGCTGCGCTATCTGCCGCGCAACGGCAAAGTGAAGGCGGGCAAGATCGCGATCGCGGGCGCCGAGGTGAACAAGCTCGATGCCGATGCATTGCGGGCGCTGCGCGCCAATACGATTTCGATGGTCTATCAGGACCCCGGCCGCGCGTTGAATCCGTCGCTCACGATTGCGCGGCAAGTGTCCGAAGCATTCGAAGCCGCCGGTCTCGCGCGCGAAGAAGCATTGCAGCGCTCGCTCGAGATGTTGCAACGGGTGCGCATTGCGTCGCCCGAGCGGGTGATGGCCAGCTATCCTCATCAATTGTCGGGCGGCATGCAGCAGCGCGTGGTGATCGCGATGGCGCTCGCTTCCAACCCGGCGCTGCTGATTCTCGACGAACCGACCACGGGGCTCGACGCCACGGTCGAAGCCGAAGTGCTCGACCTCGTCGCGCAACTGCGCGCGGAGCTGGGCACGGCCGTGCTGTTCATCAGCCATAACCTCGCCGTGATCGGACGCATGTGTGAGCGCGTCGGCGTGCTTTACGCGGGCAAGCTGGTCGAGGAAGGCGCGACCGAAGATGTCTTCACGCGGCCGCGTCATCCGTACACGGTGGGCTTGTTGCGCTGCCTGCCCACGGCGGGGCGCAGCAAGGACAGCGAGCGGCTCGATACGATTGCGGGCGGCTTGCCGTCGCCGGGGTCGGTCACGCAAGGCTGCATCTATGCCGAGCGTTGCCGTCTCGCCGACGACCGCTGCCGCCGCGAAGCGCCGCCGCCGTATCGCGTGAGCGCAGCGCATGGCGATCAGATGTCGCGTTGCCATTATCACGAGCGCGCGATCGAGTTGCCGCGCGCAAGCGCGCAAGCGTTGCCCGCGGACCATCGCGCGATGAGCGGCAACGAGCCGCGTGCGCTCGTGCTGCGGGCCGAAAATCTGTCGAAGACTTTCCATGTATCGGGCGGCGGGTTGCGCGCGGTCGACAACGTATCGCTCGATCTCGCAGCCGGCGAGACGCTCGGCCTCGTCGGCGAATCGGGCAGCGGCAAGACGACGCTTGCGAAGCTGATGCTCGGCCTGCTCACGCCCGACGCCGGCAGCGTGCTCGAACTCGACGGCGCGCCGCTCGCCGCGCGCGTCACGCGACGCAACGACGAGCAGGTCAAGTCGCTGCAGATCGTGTTCCAGAATCCCGACTCGGCGTTGAATCGCGCGCATTCGGTCAAGCGTCTGATAGGCCGCGCGTTGTCGCGTCTTGGCGCGCTGCGCGGCGCCGCCATCGACGAACGGCTTGCCACGCTGACCGCCGCCGTGCGTTTGCCGGAGCGCTATCTCGGCTCGCGCACGCGCCAGCTTTCCGGCGGACTCAAGCAGCGCGTGGCGATTGCGCGCGCATTCGCGGGCGAGCCGCGCGTGGTGGTCTGCGACGAGCCGACTTCCGCGCTCGACGTCTCCGTGCAGGCCGCGATTCTCAATCTGCTCGCCGATTTGCAGCGCGAGCGCGGCGTCAGCTACGTGTTCATTTCGCACGATCTGCATGTCGTGCGCTATCTGTCCGATCGTATCGCCGTGTTGTATCTCGGCAGGCTGCTCGAAATCGGGCCGGCTGCAGCCGTGTTCGACGGACCGCAGCATCCTTATACGGAAGCGCTGTTGTCGTCGGTACCGACACTCGATGCCCACGCGCGTAAAACCCGCATTCGGCTTTCAGGCGATTTGCCGAGCGCCGCATCGCCGCCGTCGGGTTGTGTGTTTCATACGCGCTGCCCGCGCAAGCTGGGCGCGATCTGCGAGCAGCAGGACCCGCCGTTTGCGGACGCAAGCGGCGGCACGGAAACTACCGAAGGCAAGCACCTGATCCGCTGCCATATTCCCGTCGATCAATTGCGCATGCTGCAAGCCGCCCCGCGCGACGAGGTCAACGACATTCCCGACGATGCGCCAACTGTCTAACGCAAAACGCCGGACGCGACCCATCGCAATAGATGCGCCAGCCGCGCGTGCCTGGAACCAAAGCGCCGCAATTGCCTCATATCAATTCAACGTTCGATATGAGGGCATCACAACATGCAACGAAACGTCCCCCGCTACGCGGCGCGTGCGGTCGCCGGCCTCGCCGCGGCCGCCGCTTTGAGTCTCGCCTCGCTTGCGCATGCGCAGACCGGCACGCAAAAGCCGGCGCCGGCCGCGCAACCACTGTCGCCCACGTTGTCGCAGGCCGCGCCGCCTGTCGATCCCAGCTTCTCCGCGTACTCGCTCGCGCAGACCTGCAAGCAGAAGAACGATAACGTCGCGCAGGGCCAGTGTGTCGGCGCGATTCGCGGCATCATCCACGGCTATCAGTACGGCGTGTTGTTCCTCGGTCAGCGCACGTCCTTGCCGGCCAACGAAACG
Source organism: Paraburkholderia sp. RL17-368-BIF-A (assembly GCF_046054045.1). Lineage (NCBI taxonomy): Bacteria > Pseudomonadati > Pseudomonadota > Betaproteobacteria > Burkholderiales > Burkholderiaceae > Paraburkholderia > Paraburkholderia sp. RL17-368-BIF-A. The sequence continues at coordinate 200,798 of NZ_JARESN010000007.1, read as the reverse complement.
CAGCGCGTGTCGCTGTGCCTGCGCAATGCGCCGGTGTCGTCGATCGTCGAGGAATTCGTCACGGACGCGGGCCAGGTCAACGACGAGTCGCTCAAGCACACGCCCGCCGAAGTCGCGGTGCTGGGCTCGGTGCACATGCATCACAGCTGCAATTGACGACGCACTGCCCGTGCGATGAGCACGACGCTCAGAGCATTTCCAGCGCGCGCTTGCCGCGCGGCGGCTTGAAGTAGCCGTCGATGGCGGCAAGCTCCTCTGCGTCGAGCCGCAATTCGAGCGCGCGATAGTTGTCGCGCACGTGCTCGACGCGGCCCGCCTTCGGAATCGCGAACACGCCTGGCTGCTGCAATACCCACGCAAGCGCGACCTGGAACACCGAGACGCCGCGCGCGCTCGCAATATCGTCGAGCGGCGAGCGGCGCGGCAGACGCGCGTGATCGACGGGACTGTAGGCCATGGCCGGCATGTTGCGCGCGGCGAGCCAGGGCAGCAGGTCGAACTCCGGCCCGCGCCGCGCGACGTTATACAGGATCTGGTTCGTCGCGCACGACTCGCCTCCCGGCGTGGCCACGAGTTCTTCCATGTCGTCGGTATCGAAGTTGCTCACGCCCCAGTGGCGGATCTTGCCGGCTTCGCGCAGCGCCTCGAAGGCCGCGACCGTCTCCGCGAGCGGCACCGAGCCGCGCCAGTGCAGCAGATACAGATCGAGCCGATCCGTGTTCAGACGTTTGAGGCTGCGTTCGCACGCCGCAATCACGCCGCGCCGGCTCGCGTTATGCGGATACACCTTGCTGACAAGGAACACCTGGTCGCGCAGTCCTGCAAGCGCTTCGCCGAGCAGCGACTCGGTCGCGCCGTCGCCGTACATTTCGGCGGTATCGATCAGCGTCATGCCGAGCTCGACGCCGCATCGCAGCGCGTCGATCTCAGCCGCGCGGCGCGCCGGCTGCTCGCCCATCTCCCATGTGCCCTGCCCGAGTTTCGGGAGGCGCTCGCCGTCGGGCAGGCTCACGCTTGCGATGTCGCTCGTCATGCTGGCTCCTGAAGTGACTGACTATGGCTGAATGTCCGACCATGCGACGGCGCGAAACACAGACCCGGCGCACGGCGCTGCTGCTCGATTCGTATCGACGACGCATCGACGAGTTTAGCGGCTACGCCGCGATCCGACCGATGACCAGGCAAAAGCCCGCTATAACGTCGCGCGCCGATGTCTTAGAATTGCTCCTCGCCCTTCTAGCGTAAGCCCCATGACCTCTGCCTCGGAAGACCGCTGGCGCGACCTGCGCCCGGACCCGGAAAACGACACACCGCTCTACCTGCAACTTGCCCGCAAGCTCGGCGCCGCGATTCACGAGAATCGCTGGAACGCGGGCGAAGCGCTGCCTTCGGAGCGTGTGCTCTCGGAGGCGCTTGGCGTTTCGCGAATCACGTCTCGCAAGGCCATCGCGTTGCTCGTCGAACAAGGCCTGATTCGACGCACGCAGGGCGCCGGCAGTTTCATCACGCCGCGCTACGAAGATCCGCTGTCGCGTCTGTCGAGCTTCAGCGAAATGCTGCGGCGGCGCGGTTTCACGCCGAGTTCGCAGTGGCTGTCGCGCGAGATCCTGCCGGCCAATCGCGACGAAGTGATCCAGCTCGGGCTGTCGCCGGCTGCGGCGGTGACGCGTCTGCGGCGCTTGCGTCTCGCGGACGGCATCGTGATGGCCGTCGAGAATTCGACCTTTCCGGCTGCGGTGATTCCCGATCCGCAGGCCATCGGCGATTCGCTTTATACGTACCTGGAGAACCGCGGGCTGACCATCGTCCGCGCGTTGCAGCATTTCCGCGCGGTGAATGCGAGCGAGGAAATCGCGCAGCAAATGAGCATCGCGCCGAATGAGGCGCTGCTGTTGATCACTCGTGTGGGCTATACGGCGGATCAGCGCGCTATTGAACTGACCGACACTTATTGCCGTAACGATTACTACGATTTTGTGGCGGAGTTGAGGAAGTAGGTCGTGGGGTTTGCCGTGCAAGCTTTCTTCGATGCGGCCGTCGTGATGCGGCCGCATCAACGCATCAAACCCACTTCGCCTCGTGCGTGCCGATCGGCGCGGGTGGCAGTGCGAGGAAAGCCGGCGTCCCATCGAGCTGCTCGGCAGGCTGCACGGCCTGCACGCGGCCAAACCCGGACTGCACGGTTTCGAGACAGTCGCGCACGTCGTCGAGCGTGAGCTCAGGCGCCTGCCAGCCGTCGGGAATCTCACCGAACGATTGCAGCCAGCGGCCCGTCTGTGCGAGCGACACCTTCACATGCCAGCTACCGCCTTCGGTAGCGCGCCGCGCCAACGCGGCCATCGCGCCGAACGCGGCGAGATAGCCGGTCGCGTGATCGAGCGCCTGACACGGCAGATGCCTCGGCTCCGCGGATGCCGCCGCGCGCTGCTCCGTCGCCGCGATGCCGCTCGCGGACTGCACGAGGCTGTCGAACCCGCGCCGCGACGCCCACGGCCCTTCGTATCCATAGGCGCACACCGACACGTAGACGATGCCGGGCCGCACGCGCGCTGCATCGTCGGGACCGAATCCGCGCGCCGCCAGTGCGCCGGGGCGATACGCCTGTAAAAAGACATCGGCATCGCGCGTCAATCCGCGCAGCGTCTCGCGGCCTGCCGCATCGCGCAGATCGAGCACGGCCGAGCGCTTGCCGCGGCCGTTGTCGATGACGAGCGGCGCAATGTTCGGCAGATGCGGGCCGTTGATCATCAACACTTCGGCGCCATGCTGCGCGAGCGCGCGCCCACCGACCGGACCGGCGATGATGCGCGACAGGTCCAGCACGCGCACACCCGACAGCGGCCGGCTGCCCGCATTCACCGACGGCGACGCATGCCGCGTCGCGAGTTCCGGCGGGGCATCGCCGATTCGCTCGATTTCGAAGAGCGGCAGACTCGCGATTGCCTTTGCCTGATCGAGCGCGGCCCACTCTTGCGGCGTGCGAATCAACGCGGCGCACAGGCCGGCGTCGGCGAGCGTCTGGTCGAGCGCGGCGCCATCCCATCCACGTATCGCCGATGCGACCGCCGCGCGATCGTTCTCGCAGCCGAGCACTTTCAATACGCCCGCCAGATGATGCGCGAAGTTCGTGTGCAATTGAATCCAGCGGCCGTCGCGCGTCTCATAGAAACCCGTCACAGGATCGCGCAGCGCGGGCGGCGGACCACCGTCGATTCGCAGATAACGTTCGCTGCGAAACGAAGCCAGCGCTCGGCGCATGTCCACGCTCACGCGCTGCCCGCGTCCCGTGCGCAACCGATGATATTCAGCCGCTGCCAGCCCCGTCGCGGCGATGGTCGCGCACGCCAGCGCGCCGACACGAAACACCGACGGCAAGGCCGGCTCGCTGCCGGTGAAGTGAACCGAGCGAAGCGCGGCTCGCTCGCAGCCTGCGAGCGTCCAGATGTGATCGAGTGCGAGTTCGGGGGTCATGGCGTTCACATTCGGGTCGAGGAATGTGGTTGAGTCTAGAAGCGTGGGTTGTTTGAATCAATCTTGATTGTGATAATCAATGTATATTGATTTGTTTGGTTGTTGTGCGGCCTATTCTCATGCCCCCATCCTCCGATTCCCTGACTGCCACCGAAGCCGCCGCCGAACTCGGCATCAGCGTGACCACGCTTTATGCGTACGTGAGCCGCGGCTTGCTGAGTTCGTCACCGGATGCACAAGGCAAGCATCGCCGCTACGACGCGCGCGAAGTGCGGCGGCTCGCGCGGCGCAAGGAAGACGGCAAGCGCGCGGGCAAGGTCGCGCAGAAAGTGCTGGATTGGGGCGTACCGGTGCTGGAATCGTCGATTACGCTCGTCGCCGACGGTCGCCTGCTGTATCGCGGACGCGATGCGATGGAGCTCGCGCGCACCGAATCGCTCGAAGATATTGCGGCGTTGCTGTGGGAGTGCAGCGCGGCGCGTATCGCCGATGCGCCGCCCGTCCCGCTCGGCGCCGCTCAATGGGCCGCGTGGCTGAAGCTGTGGGGCGACAGCACGCCGCTCGATCGCGCGCTCGTGCTGCTGCCCGCGGCGGCCGCGCAAATGCCGCGGGTCTGGGCGCTCGGGCGCGATGCGCAACTGGACAACGCGTGCGCCGTGATGCGGCTGCTGGCCGCCGCGATGATCTCGGCCGCGCCTTCGAATGCGCCGCTGCATCGACAGTTGGCGTCCTCGTGGCAGGTCCGCAACCGGCAGCAGGCGGCGCTGCTGCGCGCCGCGCTGGTCGCGTGCGCGGACCATGAGCTGAATGCGTCGACGTTCACGGTTCGCTGCATTACGTCGACGGGCACGCATCTGTTCGGCGCGGTGGCGGGCGGTCTCGCCGCGCTGGCCGGCCCGCGTCACGGCGGCGAGACCATGCGCATCGCGGCGTTGTTCGAAGAAGCGTCGCGCGCCGCCGATCTCGATCGTTACCTGGCCACTCGTCTATCGCGCGATGAGCACGGCGCGCAGGGGCCGGTGCTGTCCGGCTTCGGCCATCCGCTGTATCCGCAAGGCGATCCGCGCGCGCGGCTCCTGCTGGAATTGTTAGGGGAGTGCGCGCCGGCGCGCTCGCCGCTCGGCGAGGTGCAGGCGCTGGCGCGGGCGGTCCGCGATACGACCGGTGCTGAGCCGACCGTCGACTTCGCGCTCGCGGCTATGGAGCGGGTGCTTGGCTTGCCCGTGGGCGCCGCTTTCACGTTGTTTGCGGTGGGGCGTGTCGTCGGGTGGATCGCGCATGCGATGGAACAGGCGCGCGACGGCGGCTTGATCCGGCCGCGGGCGAGGTATGTAGGGGAGAGTTGAGCGTTTCTTGTCGTCGGGCGGGGCACCTACGCGCCGGCCCGGCGGGCTCCTTCTCTCTTCACGCAACGACTGTCGCGCAAAACGCTCCCCTCCGCTCCTTCACATAGCGCCGAGCCAACGCGGCAGCCAGCTCGGCACCGCCGCACCGCGCGTCGGCCTCGCCGGGCCGCGTTCCGCACTACGCTCCGAGCCGCTGGCGAGCGCGAAGCGCGCACCCGCCTCTCCCGCGCTGATCCACGCGACGGCCCCGCGCGGCAGATCGATCGATTCGCCGGTGGCGAGCCAATAGTCGTCGCGGTCGCCTTCGACCGTTAGCCAGATTTCACCTGAGATCACCTTGAAAGTGGACGGGCGCGCGACGCGCCACGCGGCCACCGGCTCGTCATGTTCCAGTTCAAAAATCCGCACTTCACGCATGGCCGTTCTCCTTCAGAGGGCTTTTGTGTTGTATCGATTATTGTCGTGCGATCATCGAATACCCATGCACAGTTCCGAACAGTTTCATCGGAACTGTGCAGTCGAAAAACCGAACAGTTGGCGTGTGTGAGCTCCTGACCCGCACCGCACGTCCCGTCCGGGAAGGAAAGCACATGCGACTTGAGATTCAGCTTGATAGAGACAACGGCGTACCGCTGACGGAGCAGATCGTCGCGGGCGTCAGCACCTGGATTCGTTCACGGACCGCGCATCCGGGCTCGAAATTGCCGTCGATCCGCCAGTTCGCCGCCGACTACGGCGTGAGCCGCTTTCCGGTTATCGAGGCGTACGACCGGCTCGTATCGCTCGGTTACATCGACTCGCGCCACGGTTCCGGCTTCTATGTGGCGGACCGGCCGCCCGGCGGCGCACAGTGCGACGGCACCTCGGACCCGCGCCGCGCCGAAGAAGAATCCGACCATCTGCTGCAGCAGTTCAACCACCCCGGCGAAACGCTGAAGCTCGGCAGCGGCTTTATCCCCGAGCCGTGGCGAGATACGGACAGCATCGCGCAGGCGATACGGCACGTGCTGCGCACCGATCCCGCGAGCATGGTCGATTACGCGACGCCGCTCGGCAACCTCAGCTTGCGCGAACATTTGCAGGCGCGAATCGCGCAACTCGGGATTCGCGCGGACACGTCGCAGATCCTGATCACGAACGGCGCGAGTCAGGCGTTCGATCTGCTGATGCGCTACATGCTGAAGGCGGGCGACACGATCTTCGTCGAAGACCCCGGCTACTACAATCTCTACGGCCTGCTGAAGCTGCACGGCGTGCGGCTCGTCGGCATTCCACGCACGCGCAGCGGGCCGGATCTCGACGTCATGCAGGCGCAGTTGAAGCAGCACCGGCCCAAGCTGTTCTTCATCAATACCGTGTTTCACAATCCGACCGGGACCACGGTCGCGCCGCCGGTCGCGTTCCGGCTGCTGCAACTGGCGCGCGAACACGGCTTCACGATCATCGAAGACGATATCTACGCCGACTTTCAGACCGACGTCACCGACCGCCTCGCCACACTCGATCAGCTCGAACATGTGATCTACATCGGCGGACTGTCGAAGACGCTGTCGTCGTCGTTGCGCATCGGCTGCGTGGTCGCGAGTCACGCGATCATCAAGGATCTCGTCGACATCAAGATGCTGACGAGCATCGGCGGCTCGCTTTTCGCTGAAACGGTGACGGCGTCGCTGCTCGAGCGCGGCGCATATCGTAAGTATCTCGAACGACTGCGCCGCCGTATGCGTGACGCGCTCGGCTCGACGATCCAGACACTCGAGGATGAGGGCTGGGAAGTGTTCGAGAAGCCCGTCGGCGGAAAATTTTTGTGGGCGCGCGTGCCGCACGTGGACAATGCCGAGCGGCTGGTGGAATGCGGCGCGCCGCTGGGCGTGACGGTCGCGCCGGGCAGTTACTTCAGGCCGGGTATGGAGCCGAGTCCGTGGATTCGAATTCACGCGGCGTTCGGTAACGAGCCGCGTGCACAGGCGTTTTTTCGGGCGGCGGCGAAGTTGAAGTGAGTGACTCGGGCTTGCGCGCTGGATGTCTGAGCCTGGCTCCGCACCGCGGCCGTGCTGCGTCGGTGCATTCTCCAAACGATAGCGCGCAGCAGATGCGAACACGCTCGTCTCGCGCGGTGCTGCGGCCCGACCCCTCGCTGTGTCGTCCGCGGCTTTTCCCTAGAATAGCGAGTTCCTGCCCGTTCTGAGCGCCAAGCCGCTACTTCATGTCCACGCCGCCGACCCAGCCTGTCTCTTCAACCGTAGCGCCCAGCGCGCCTTCCGCCCGCTCGCTGACGGTCATGCTGTGGCTCGTCGCCACCGGCTTTTTCATGCAGACGCTCGACTCGACGATCGTCAACACCGCCCTCCCGGCGATGGCGACGAGCCTCGGCGAATTGCCGTTGCGCATGCAGTCCGTCGTGATCGCCTATTCGCTGACGATGGCCGTGATGATCCCGGTCTCCGGCTGGCTCGCCGACAAACTGGGCACGCGACGCGTGTTCTTCAGCGCGATTCTGGTTTTCGCGGTCGGCTCGTTGCTGTGCGCGAACGCTCATACGCTGAACCAGTTGGTGATCTTCCGGATCGTGCAAGGCGTGGGCGGCGCGATGTTGCTGCCGGTCGGACGGCTCGCCGTGCTGCGGACTTTTCCGGCAGAGCGCTATCTGCCGGCGCTGTCGTTCGTTGCGATCCCGGGACTGATTGGTCCATTGATCGGCCCGACGCTGGGCGGCTGGCTCGTCAAAATCGCGTCGTGGCACTGGATCTTTTTGATCAACGTGCCGGTGGGCATCGCCGGATGCATCGCCACCTTCATCTTCATGCCCGACAGCCGCAACGAAGAGGTCGGCAGGTTCGACGTCAAGGGCTACTTGCTGCTGGTCGTCGGCATGGTGGCGATTTCGTTTGCACTCGATGGCCGCACCGAATTCGGCATTCAACACGCAACGGTGCTGGTGCTGTTGATTCTAGGCCTGGCCTGCTTCGTCGCCTATGGCTTGCACGCGGTGCGCGAGCCCGCGCCGATTTTTCCGCTCGACCTGTTCAAGATTCACACGTTCAGTGTCGGACTGCTCGGCAATCTGTTCGCGCGGATCGGGAGCGGCGCGATGCCTTATCTGATTCCGCTGCTGCTGCAAGTGAGTCTCGGCTACAGCGCATTCGAAGCCGGCATGATGATGCTGCCCGTTGCTGCTGCCGGCATGGCGTCGAAGCGGCTCGTGACGAAGCTGATCGTCAGGTACAGCTATCGTCGCGTGTTGATCGTCAACACGGTTCTCGTCGGCCTGACGATGGCCAGCTTCTCGCTGACCAACGCGGGACAGCCGCTGTGGCTGAGGCTCGTGCAACTGGCGTTGTTTGGCGGCGTCAACTCGATGCAATTCACCGCGATGAACACCTTGACGCTCAAGGATCTCGGCACCGGCGGCGCAAGCAGCGGCAACAGTTTGTTCTCACTGGTCCAGATGCTGTCGATGAGCCTCGGCGTCACCGTGGCCGGCGCGCTGCTGGCGACCTTCACCGGGCTCTTGCCGCGCGTGACGGCTGCCAACTCTCTGCCCGCGTTTCATGCGACGTTCCTTTGCGTGGGGATTATCACCGCGGGTTCGGCGTGGATCTTCGCGCAGTTGTCGCCGGATATCCGGACGCCGGCCAGGAAAACTGATCCTTCTGAGCGGACGTGAGGGGTGGGGTTGGTGGGGGTTTGCTGGTGGGAAGGTTGCGCTTGGAATGCGGGCGGAAGTGGCTTGATGGCTCGATGGCTTGATGGCTCGGCGGCTCGATGACTTGGGGGCTGGAGGTGGAACGGTGGAGGCTAGCCGCTGAGGGGTGAAGGCTGGTGGCTGGGGGTTCGTGGTTCGTGGTTCGTGGTTCGTGGTTCGTGGTTCGTGGCTGGTGGTTCGTGGCTCGTGGCTCGTGGTTGAGGGCTGAGATGTGAGGGCTGGAGGTTGAAGGCGAAAGGCTGAGGGCTGAGGGCTGAGGGCTAGCTACCTACGCAAGCCGTCATGGCGCCACACTATCCGAGCGGATGTTCAACGAATGCCACGCCCAAGGTAGTCACTTGCTCGCATTCAGGCCCAACATGAGCACCACCAACTTCGACCCGCAACGGGGCGCAGCCCGCACCAGCGAAGTGCGATACATCATGCCGGTGCCCGCGTCGTTGGCCGGCGCTCGGCGGCTCGCGCGCCAACTGCGCACCCCGCCAGCCTTTCGTATGCGCATAGATCTTGCTCGCCTATCCTGTAAACTTACGCATTGCGCGTGCAGCTTCCGCATTGAGCCCCTAATCCGGCCGCCACCCACACGACTGACATGATGAGCATGATCGAACTCGATCCTCCCGGTTTTCAGCCTCCCCGCCCGATGGCCGGCGACGAAGGCTCCCGGCGCACCGTTCTCTACGGCGGCTACACCGTTTTCAGCGTATTTCAGCCGGTTTTCTCCGTGTCGCACCGGCGCGCGATCGGCTATCACGCCTCGCTGCGCGCACACGACGAGCATGCGCGGCAAGTCCCCTCGCACGAGGTGTTCACGCAGGCCGCGCGCCGCGGCGACTTGCTGGAACTCGGCCGGCTGGCCGAGTCGCTCCACCTTGGCAACTTCAATGCATTCGACAGTCACGACGAATGGCTCTTTCTGAGTCTCCATCCGGCCGCGCTGATGGACACGAGCTACGGCGACGCGCTGCTCGCCGGGCTCAAGGCGTTGGGCTTGCCGCCGCAGCGTGTAGTGCTCGAGGTCTCCGAGCAAGCGGGCGGAGAAACGACGCGTTTCGCCGAGATCATCGACGCGTTGCGCAAGTCGGGCTTCCTCATCGCGCTCGATGGCTTCGGCGCCAAGCACTCGAACATCGACCGCGTGTGGAATCTGCGCCCCGATATCGTCACGCTCGACCGCTGCATTCTTGCGCAGGCAAGCGAGCACTCGCACATTGAACGCGTGCTGCCCGGCCTCGTGTCCCTGCTGCATGAATCCGGCCAATTGGTCCTGATGGGCGGCCTGACCACAGAGCGGGACGCGCTGATCGCACTCGAATGCAACGTCGATTTCGTCCAGGGCGCATTCTTCGCGGGCCCGAGCGTCGAACCGGTCAAGCCGCAAGCCGCTGCCGGCTTGATGGACTCGCTCTCCGCCGCGCTGCGCGAGCGTGTTGCCACGCGTGAACGCGCGCAGGCGACGCGGCTCGCGCCGTACGTCAGCGCGCTCGAAACCGCAGCCGCACAGCTGGTTGCCGGGCAGCCAGCCGCTGACGCGACGGCCGCGCTGCTCAAGCTCGGCGAGACGGCGCGCTGCTTCATTCTGGATGGCTCCGGACGGCAAATCGGCGACAACGTGCTGCCTCCTGGCCGCGCGTCGCAACGCGCGAAACGCTTCCGTCCGCTATTGCATTCCGAAGGTGCAAGCTGGGAGCGCCGGCCTTACTTCATTCAGGCGATGCGTACGCCTGGGCGCGTGCATCTCACTCCTCCTTATCTGTCGATCAATGAAGCGCATTTGTGCGTGACCGCTTCCATCGCGGCGCATACGCCCGGCGGCACGCAAGTGCTATGCGTAGACATCAACTGGGAAGTCGCGGCTCATCGCAATTGAGTCGGCCGAGTCCACCGAGCGCTGCTGAATGCGCGCCAGCAATTCGGTGACCGCAGTGCGGCCCAGCACACGATTGGCGGCCTGCAATCGCGATGCGCTCGTCACTGCGTGCAACGAAACGATTCTTCCAGCGCCGTTGGCCGGACCGTGGGTCCGCCTATGACCGTGCGCCTCGCCGGTGGTGAGCCCGGTTGTAAGGCCGCTCTCGAAGCCAGTGTCGAAGCCGCCGGTCGTCCCGTTTTTCATGCCGCTCGCCGCGCCGCTGCCCGAGCCCTCGGTGGCGATGTCGATCAACGCAACGACGTCGCCTTCGATAAGCAGCGCGATAGACAACGCCCCCTCCACCGATACCAGTTCCACGTGGCTCGCCTGACGCGCAAGCGACGTCACCTTCTCCATCCAGTCACCCAATGCGCGGTCTGACGCGCCGGTGCGTGCCTGGGCGAACGCCTTCGGCGGCACACCAAGCGCGCGTGCATCGGCGTGTGCATAGCAGTTTGTCGAGGCAGCGGCACGCACAACGGCCGGTGAGTCGCCCGGCACATTCAGCGGCGGGCCGCACACCGGCTCGTCGCTGACGACATGCGGCGCATCGCTAAACAGCTCGAGCAGGCTAGTCCTGTCCTGCGCCTCAAGTGCGTTGCGCAAGCGCTCGACAATCCGCGCGTGGCTCTCCGGATCGGCCCGATGCAACGGTGCGCCCGCGCGCTGCAGGCGCGCCCTCGCCCGATGCACGATCTGCCGGCAACTGGCCGCGCTACGTTCAAGAATCCTGCCGATCTCCGCGTAGTCGCAATCGAACGCTTCATGCAGCACAAACGCGGCGCGCTCGTCGGGTTTGAGGCGCTCGAGCAAAAGCATCACGCCATAGGACATTTCCGCCGCACGCAGCGCGAGTTCTTCAGCCGATGGCGCGAATTCGTCGAGCCACGGCTCCGGCAGCCAGCCGGTGGCCTGAGACTCGCGCTCGCGCTGCACATTTCTCAGACGGTCGATCGCCGTGCGCGTGGTGAGCGTGGTGAGCCACGCGGCCGGCGTCTGCACCTCATGCGTATCAGCGAGATGCCACTTCAGCCAGACGTCTTGCACGATGTCTTCCGCCTCCGCACGGCTGCCGAGCATGCGGTACGCCAACGCGAGCAGGCGGGCCCGCACCGCCCCGAAGCTGGATGCCTTGTCGATTTCGTGTTCTTTCATGCGTAGACCTCCAGATCGTGCGTGGTAAAAGCGCGTGCGCCGCCTGCCAGATTCCTCGACCGCGCGCCGCAAAGACATCCATTGCAGCTTGACGATTGGGCGAGCCGCCGCGTGACAGGCGCGCGAAAAAAAATTTATGTCACGCCGCCGACAGCCGGCTCGTCATAAGGACAGCAGCCCACTTTTGACGAGGCAAATATGCAATCGAGCTATCCACCTGTTACCGGCCTTGGCCTCGTGCCAACCGTGATCGAGCAGTCCGGCCGCGGCGAGCGCGCCTACGACATCTACTCGCGTCTGCTGCGCGAGCGCATCGTGTTTCTGGTCGGACCCGTGAACGAGCAATCGGCCAGTCTCATTGTGGCGCAATTACTGTTTCTGGAGTCGGAGAACCCGGACAAGGACATTTCGTTTTATATCAATTCGCCCGGCGGCTCGGTGTACGACGGGCTCGCAATTTACGACACCATGCAGTTCATCAAGCCGGAGGTATCCACTTTATGCACAGGTTTTGCAGCGAGCATGGGCACATTCCTGCTGTGCGCGGGCCAACGCGGCAAGCGGTACGCGTTGCCCAACGCGCGCATCATGATTCACCAGCCTTCGGGCGGCAGCCAGGGCACGGCAGCGGACATAGACATTCAGGCTAAGGAAGTGCTCTATCTGCGCGAACGTCTCAATGCAATGATGGCCGAACGCACGGGGCGCAGCATCGAGGAAGTCGCGCGCGACACAGACCGGGACAATTTCATGTCCGCGTCCGCGGCAAAAACGTATGGCCTCGTGGACGAAGTGCTGGAAACGCGGGCGGCGCTGAACTCGTCTTCGGTGGCGTCGGACAGACACCATGACGTATAGCGCAGCGCGGTTGAACTGTGCCGGGTTCAACTGCCCGCGCTTGCACTGGTCTGCCCGACAAAAGCTGATCACGTTGGCTGGAATCGCTATCATGGTCGCGATTCGTCGACTCCGACGAGCGCTTCAATGGAGATTTACATGGCGTCATCCAACGAAACCGTCAGCATGGCGCTATTCTGCGACTTCGAAAACGTCGCGCTGGGCGTGCGGGACGCGAAGTACGACAAGTTCGATATCAAGCTGGTGCTCGAACGTCTGCTGCTCAAGGGCAGCATTGTCGTGAAAAAGGCATATTGCGACTGGGATCGCTACAAGAGCTTCAAAGGTGCGATGCACGAAGCCAATTTCGAGCTGATCGAGATTCCGCACGTGCGTCAATCGGGCAAGAATTCGGCGGACATCCGGCTCGTCGTGGACGCGCTCGACCTCTGCTACACGAAGTCGCACGTCAATACGTTTGTGATCATCAGCGGCGACTCGGACTTTTCACCGCTCGTGTCGAAATTGCGCGAGAACGCGAAGCAGGTGATCGGTGTCGGCGTCCAGCAGTCCACGTCTGATCTGCTGATCGCGAACTGCGACGAGTTCTTTTTTTACGACGACCTGGTACGCGAAAGTCAGCGCACCGTCGCCAAACGGGAGTCCTTGCGCCAGCAGAAGAGCGCTCAGCCGACAGCCAAGGTATCGCAGGACGAAGAGAAAAGCCGCAACAAGGAAGATCTGGAAAAGCGCCGCACCAAGGCGGTGGAGATTGCGGTGCAAACGTTCGACGCGCTTGCATCCGAGCGGGGCGACAGCGGGAAAATCTGGGCGTCGGTATTGAAGAACGCGATCAAGCGGCGCAAGCCGGATTTCAACGAAACCTATTATGGCTTTCGCGCGTTCGGCAATCTGCTCGAAGAGGCGCACGCGCGCGGGCTGCTGGAATTCGGCCGCGACGAAAAATCAGGGGCTTACGTATATCGGAGCACGGTTTCGGGCGCTGCGGGGGAAGGTGCCGGAGAAAGTACGGGCGAATCGGCGGGCGAGCATGCAGCCGCACGTGGAAACGAAGCTGTGGACACCGCAGAGGTAGCGGAACAACTTGACGAGTCGCAGACAGTTGGCGCGGCGCAAGCGGAAACAGGCGCCAAACACGAGTCTCGTCGTCGGGGTCGTGGAGATCGGAAGCGAGGCGCAAGCCAGCAAGCCGCCCGCGAAGCCACGCACGAGACGGCACAGGGAAGCGCAGAGGAAGCCGGCCACCAAACGGCGCCACGAAGGACGCCGCAAGCCGCCAACACCCGACGCACCAGACGCGAAGAAAGCGGAGCCAACCTGAGCCAGGCTGAAGGCGATGCGATGTATGCCCCTGAAGCGGAAAACAAGCGCGCGACGTCCGAGCTGCCGCAAGCGCTCACGAACGAACCGAGCCATGTTTCTGATCAGGCGGGCGCGGCCGAAAATGCCGACTTGCACCAGACCGACGAAACGCAGCCCAAGCGTCGCAAGCAACGCGAGCCGCGTAAAACGGCCGCGAAGAAAACGCGGAAGACCGCAGCACGATCGGACGACACGGCAAGCAACACGAACACGGCGAACACGGCGAACACCGCGCACACTCCAGACACCGCATCGCCAGCAACCGAACCTTCACCGACCGCAGAGGAAACACCCGCGCCCGCCAGGAAAGCCGCGCGTAAAACCGCGTCGTCGCGCAACCGCCGGCCGCGCAAGACAACGGGAGGCAACGACACCGAGTGACACCGAACGACACCGAATGGCGCCGAACCACACTGAATAGTCCGCGCCTTGCTCCGCACCCGGCAGCGGCCGAAGCCAAGTGTCACCGCAAGCCGAACACCGCAACACCGTTGGTCGCGCCGACATAAACCTTGCCGCGCGCGATCATCGGCGTGATGAACTTGTTGCCCGCGCCCCATTGATCGCGCGTGCCCGCCTGGTTGCTGTTGTACAGCTCGTTGGCAAGATTGCTCGCGTCGTAGGCATGCAGGGCGCCGGTCGAGCCGTTCTCCGCCGCCCAGACAATGCCGTTGCTCGCGCCATTGGCGGATATCGCCGGCGTTGCGCCCGGATAGGCAAAGGTCGTCGGGCTTCGAGATGAAGCCGTCGTTGCGAGGAACGCGCCGGCAATCGGCAGGGCTTTGATGTTGTCGTTTAGCCCTCCGTAGTACACGACGCCCTTGTAATACGCCGGCGAACCCCAGATGCCGCCAGCAAGCGTGCCGATGAGTTCTTGCCAGATGTTATTGGCCGCTGGGCTGAATTTGCCCATTGAATCGCGGTCGACCACATAGATGTGGTTGTCTTTGCCGGCCGCCACAGCAAGATGCTTGACCACGCCGGCCGCGGTCGTCTGGTCCGGCAGCAACATCACGCCTCCAGAACCGAAGTCGTTGTCCGTATTGGCCTCTTCGACTACGTTGGACATCGCGAAATAGTCGGTGACTTGCAGTTGGCCAGCCGACAGTTTCATCAGCGAGTTGCCGAAGTTGCCGTCGACCGGGAAGCCCTGTGCATTGAGCGTCGTGCCGAACGTGCCGTTGCCGTCGACGACATAGATGGACGAGCCGTCGGAAGCCATGCCGGAGCCGGCCATCCAGATCGAGCCCTGGCTGCCGTTCGGCGTGATGTTGAACGCGCTGGTCTGCTTGAGTGTGCCGGCGTTGTACGCCATGAGCCAGCCGGTGTAAGCGCCGGACATGCAGTGCGCCGTCCAGCCCATATAGATGTTGCCGCCAACGAGCGTCAATGCCGCCCGCTCCGTGTGCAACGACGCGTTGAACGTAATGACGCCGTTGACGCTCCCCGCGCCGCCGCCCGGATAAGTCGCCGCAATCTCGGTGGGACCGCCCAACAGTTCGGCGCCCGTCGCAAGGTCGAGTGCGTGCAGGCGGTGATGGTAGGCGCCGCCGCTGTCTTTCGTCATCGAGACCGCATATAGCGCGCCGTTGGGGCCGCGCGAGCGGTCGATCACCGGCGTCGACGTCACGCCAATCTCGGGCGTGATGTCCGGGCATCCGCGGTCGTCGCTGGGCGTTTCGCCGCTGCCGTTTAGCGTCGCGTGCCACAACTGCGCGTAGCTGGTCGCGTCGTACGCATAGACACTGTTGTGTTCGGTCGCGACGTAGACTACGTCGTGCGGCGCGCCACCAATCGACAACGCTGTCGCAAAGAGCGGCTGGGCATCCACCTTGCCGTCCGCCGCAAGGAACGAGACTTTGCCGAAGCTCGATGCGTTGACGTTGGCCGGCGTCAGCGTGGTTTCGGCAAGCATCTGGCCGGTGCGCGCAAGGTCGTTGTGGTGCATCAGCACGTCGGTGGCGAATACGGGTCCGGCGGGTGCAGCCCCGCCCGCGCCGCTCCCCGCGCCGGCGCCGGAGCCTGACCCTGAGCCGCTGCTGCCCGCACCCGAGCCACCACCGCTCGCCCCTCCGCCCGACGATGTAGACGCCGCTCCCGGCGATCCGCCCGAGCCGCCGCCACATGAAGCAAACCCCCAGGCAACAGTGAGCAGCGCCGCCACTGTGCACACACGAACCCACGGCCCGGCCGATAGCCGGTCGCCGCCACCTCGCGAGATGCGCATGTCCGCCTCGTCTCTCAAACGATGCGACGCTCAGTTCCGCAAGACGAAGGCTGCGCGTGATGCGAACACGTCGCGTGCCGCGGAGGGACGCCCCGTGCACATCTTCCGATGGCTGATGGATGATCACATTCAACGTCCGCGGCCAATTAACCGTACGCCGTTTGCGGAATTTCATGCCGCCAGGGTCTCGCCACTCTCCGCCAGGCGAACGCGCGGCTGGCGGCGCAACGCGAAAACAAGGAGCGACCGCACGCGCGATCGTGTGTCAGGCATCAAAGCATCGTAATCAAAGCATCAGTAGTACGGATAAGGCGCGTAGATAACGGGCGGCGGTCCGTAATAGCGCGGCCGCGGCGCAACATAAACCGGTTGCGGCGCATACACAGGCTGCGGCGCGTAGACCGGCACTTGCGGCTGCGAGATCGTGTTGCCCTTCGACGTCATGCATTGCGCGTAGGCTGCGTCGTAGCGCGCCTGCAAGCTGTTCGCCGAGTACTGCGCGCCGTTTGCGCCAGCCGCGCCGCCGATCAGCAAACCGCTGCCCGCTCCGATCGCCGCACCCGCTCCGGCATTGCCCGCCGCCGCGCCGAGCAGCGCGCCGACGGCCGCGCCGCCCAACGTTCCCACCGCCGCGCTGTTGACGCTGCTGGTGGTCGCTCCTTGCGAAGCGCCGGCCGCATCGGACGAATGGAACGCATAGTCGCGACACGTGTAGTCGTCCTGCTGAAACTGACTGAGCGGCTCGCCGCTGCGCGGCATGGCCACCACCGACGGACCGCTCGGCGGCACGACGGCGCAGCCGCCCAATAGCGCGAGCGCGACGGCCCCGAGAGGCAGCGCGACGCGCAACGGTGTTAGACGTGAAATCATGATGGCGCGAATAGCGTGGATTGGAAATCACACGTTATGCGAATCCACGCTCGCGATGTTTACCGCATCGTTACCGTATGTTTTATGCCCGTGCGCGAAGCCGCGCCGCAAGCCTGAGCCACGCGATGTGCGTTATCGCGCGGTTACGAACAGTGACAAAGATTCTGCAAGTCATGAACGATGCTCGTGCGGCGACGCGCGCAAAAAGCAGAAAAGCCCTCACATGGAGGGCTTTTCTTTCTTGCATAGCGGCCGTTGTGAACCGATTCAGAGCCGGCTCAGAATCGATTCAACGCCGCAACACACCGAAAAATCACGCGAAGTTCTTCGACGCGAATTCCCAGTTGACGATGTTCCAGTAAGCCTCGACAAACTTCGGACGTGCGTTGCGATAGTCGATGTAATACGCGTGTTCCCACACGTCGATCGTGATCAGCGCTTTGGCGTCCGTGGTCAGCGGCGTCGCAGCGTTGCTCGTCGACACGAGGTCGAGCGAACCGTCTGCCTTCTTCACGAGCCATGCCCAGCCCGAGCCGAACGTGCCGATTGCGGTCTTCGCGAACTCTTCCTTGAACTTGTCGAACGAGCCCCACTTGGCGTTGATCGCGTCGGCCAGCGCGCCGGTCGGTGCACCGCCACCTTGCGGCGACAGGCTGTTCCAGAAGAAAGTGTGGTTCCACACTTGAGCTGCGTTATTGAACACGCCGCCCGACGACTTCTTCACGATTTCTTCGAGCGACAGATTCTCGAACTCCGTGCCCTTGATCAGATTGTTCAGGTTGGTCACATAGGTCTGGTGGTGCTTGCCGTAGTGAAACTCGAGCGTCTCTTCCGACATGTGCGGAGCGAGTGCGTTTTTCGCGAACGGCAGCGGCGGGAGCGTATGTTCCATGGTGCTTTCCTTCAGTCTGTATCTGTTGTGGGGAGTCTGCGGATAACGCTTTAGAGCACTCGATTGTAGGCGACTTGGAATAACCCCGCAAACGAACGGACTTTATGTCCGGCATCGGCGAATCGCCCGCAAAACCGCGTAATTAGTGCTTCCGTTTGCTCTGCAAACGCGAGCTCGCGCAGTCAAAACTACGCACGCGCAGCGTGTCAGCGCGATGTCAGAAACCGTCGGCAAGACGCGGCTGCACATCGGCGAGGGCGACGTCTGCGGTGCCCTCGGCGAGATGCATCGTCAGGCGGCGTCCCGGTTTCAACGACGACGGCGCGCGCACCGCGCGGCCGGTCTGTGCATCGAGTACCGCGGCATAGCCGCGCTCGAGCGTGCGCTGCGGACTCAGCACTTCGAGCCGCGCCGACAGCGTGGCGATGCGCGCGGCCTGACGTTCATGCTGACGCAGCAATGCGGCGTCGAGCCGTTGCGTGAGATTGCCAAGCCGCGCCTGATGCGCAGCGAGATCCGGACGCCAGCGCTGCCAACGCATCTGCAGCAGCGAAAACCGCGCTCGGGCATCGCGCACGGGCCTTGCCCCGGCCGACGCGAGCCGCGCGCTCAGTTGCTGCAAATGCGTGCGTTGCCGCGCGAGACGCTCGGCGGGCGACACAAGCCGGCGCGCGAGCCAGTCGAGCTGCTGGGCGCGCCGCTCCATCATCCGGCCGAAGCCGCGTGCAAGCGTCGCATGGCGATGGTCGAGCTCGCGCAGCAACAGCACGCGCTGCGGGCTCACCAGTTCGGCGGCGCCTGTGGGCGTGGGCGCGCGGACATCGGCGGCGAAATCGGCGATCGTGAAATCGGTTTCGTGCCCCACGCCGCTCACGACCGGAACCGCGCTCTCCGCAATCGCGCGCGCGAGCACTTCTTCGTTGAAGGCCCACAGGTCTTCAATCGAGCCGCCGCCACGACACACGATCAACACGTCGACCTCGCGCCGCGCGCTGACCGCATCGACCATTGCCGCGAGCTTCGCGCTTGCGCCCACGCCTTGCACCGGCGCCGGATAGACGATCACGGGAATATGCGGCGCGCGACGCGACAGCGTCGTCAGCACGTCGCGCAGCGCCGCGGCCTGCAACGACGTGACGATGCCAATTGCGCGCGGATGCGACGGCAGCGCGCGCTTGCGTTCGGCGGCAAAAAGGCCCTCGGCTTCGAGCTGTGCCTTGAGCCGCAAAAACGCTTCGTAAAGACGTCCCTGGCCGGTGCGCCGCACTGCCTCGACGTTCAGTTGCAGTTCGCCGCGCGGCTCGTACATCGTGACGAGCGCCCGCACTTCGATGCGGTCGCCTTCCTTCGGCGTGAACTCGGCGTATTGCGCGCGGCCGCGGAACATCACGCAGCGCATTTGCGCCTGCGCGTCCTTGATCGAAAAGTACCAGTGACCGCTCGCGGCGCGCGTGAAATTGGAGACTTCGCCGGCAACCCACACCAGCGGAAACGAGCGCTCGAGCATGCTGCCGATCGCGCGATTCAGAGCGGAAACGGGAACGACGACTTCGCCGCCGGGCATCGTCGACGAGGTAAGGGAACTGTCGGAATTCATGCGAAGGGATGGTGGTGACTGGCCGGACAGACGATAGACCGAGTGGCCAATCGCGTCCAGCGCGACGCGCAAATTGTTAAAAGTGTCCACATGCCGGGACCGTCAAGGCGAATTCCGCCACGCGCCCGGCAAACTACGGGAAACCGAAGCATCCCGTTGATTTATATGAAATTTACTGATGACCTCCTGAGGTGATCGCCGACGCAAGGCGCTTGCAACGGCCCTTGAGGCGCTGCGGCGGGCGGGTTCTCCACAAAGTTATCCACAGGCTGCAAGAGGCGCAACACGCGACGCGGCAGGCATAGGACGCAGCCAACGCGACTTGCGGCCGGGGACGCGTGCGCGCTAGAGTGGCGGGTTCGACAGTAAGGGAAAAGCACGCACGCAAGCGCCGCAACGTGCGCGTGACGAAGGGCGCTGCTGACACGCGCTGCCTATGCTTCCCTTTCTGCTTTTAAGTTTTTCGACCGTCCGGAGAATCGCGCTGATGCCTGTCCCGCGTATTGCCCCTGGCGCCTTCACGCCGCCGCGCTCGCGCCGTCCCGCGAGCGGCGAGCCGCTCGTCCGCCCGGCCTGCCGATGAGCGGAATCTTCGATCGTTTCGAAGCGCGCGTGGCGCGCGAGTGGCAGCACCGCGGACCGCTTGCGTGGTCGCTGACACCGCTCGCATGCGTGTTCGGCGCTGTCGCCGCGCTGCGCCGCGCGGCATTCTCGCTCGGCTGGATTAAGCCGGTGCGCGTGGGCGTGCCCGTGGTGGTGGTCGGCAATGTGACCGTCGGCGGAACCGGCAAGACACCGACCGTGATCGCGCTCGTCGAAGCGTTGCGCGGCGCCGGCTTCAACCCTGGCGTCGTGTCGCGCGGCTACGGCGCGCGGGTCAAGACGCCGACGCCGGTTACGCCCGCCTCGGCGGCCAGTGTCGGCGGCGACGAACCGCTGTTGATCTCGCGGCGCACCGGCGCGCCCGTCTGGGTGTGCCCCGATCGCGTGGCGGCGGCGGAGGCGTTGTGCGCGGCGCATCGCGACGTCGACGTGATCGTCAGCGACGACGGCCTTCAGCACTACCGGCTCGCGCGCGACGCCGAGCTGGTCGTGTTCGATCACCGGCTCGGCGGCAACGGCTTTCTGCTGCCGGCGGGTCCCTTGCGCGAGCCGCTCTCGCGTCGGCGCGACGCCACGCTGATCAACGACCCTTACGCGAAGACGCTGCCTCCGTGGCCGAACACGTTCGCGCTTCAGCTTGCACCGGCCGACGCGTGGCACCTCGACAATCCCGCGTTGCGCCGCCCGCTCGCGCAGTTCCGCGGCGAGCGCGTGCTGGCGGCCGCCGGCATCGGCGCGCCCGAGCGTTTTTTCGCCACGCTGCGCGCCGCCGGCCTCGCGCCCGAGACGCGCGCGCTGCCCGATCACTACGCTTTCGAGCGCAATCCTTTTACCGGCGCCGACGCCGACGCCATCCTGATAACGGAAAAGGATGCGGTAAAATTGGGGTCCTGGCGCGACGCGCGCATCTGGGTTGTTCCCGTCGAAGCCGCGCTCGATCATCGCCTCATTGCATTAGTTGTGGAGAAAGTCCGTGGACGCTCGCCTGCTTGAAATTCTCGTTTGCCCGATCTGCAAGGGCCCGCTCAGCTACGACCGTTCGGCGCAGGAGCTGATCTGCAACGCGGACAAGCTCGCCTATCCGATCCGCGACGGCATCCCCGTCATGCTGGTCGACGAAGCGCGGCAGACTGTCGAAGGCACGCCTGTGGATCTGAATCCGGGGTCCGTGGCCTGAGGCGTGTCGGGCTGGCGCGGCGCGAGGATTTCGCGCGGAGCCAGTTTCGGGTCTGTTAGCGGCGGGTGGTTGGCCATGTTTACGAAGCGGCGATTGGTGCAAGATTAGTGTGCCGGTTGCCAAGGTGGCTCGTTGGCCGGTTGTGCCGGTTGGCTTGCGGCTCGGGACTTGGCTGGCTCCTCGGCTCGCAGCTCATCGCGTGGCTTGTTGGCCCTCGTTGATTCGTCAAAATTGTCAGCTCTCGTTAGCCCGCTCCCGCTCCCACCCCCTGACGCACCCCACACCACCTCCCTCTCCCCTTCCCCCCACTTCCTCATCTCTCCGATGACCCACACCGCCTCCGCCACGCCCCCGTTCATTGCCGTCGTGCCGGCACGCCTTGCGTCGACCCGTCTGCCCAACAAGCCGCTCGCCGATATCGGCGGCAAGCCGATGGTCGTGCGGGTCGCCGAGCGCGCACGCGAATCGGGCGCCGAGCAGGTGTTGATCGCATCGGACGCTCAGTCGGTACTCGACGCCGCCCGCGAGCATGGTTTCGAAGCCGTGCTGACGCGCGCCGATCATCCGTCGGGCACGGACCGTCTTGCCGAAGTCGCGTCGCAATTCGGCTGGAGCGACGAGACGATCGTGGTCAATGTGCAAGGCGATGAACCGCTGATCGATCCGTCTCTCGTGCGTGGCGTCGCGTCGCATCTCGCGGCACGCAGCGATTGCGCGATCGCCACCGCGGCGCATCCTATCGCCGATGCCGCGGAGATTTTCAATCCCAACGTCGTCAAGGTCGTGCTCGACGCGCGCGGCGTCGCGCTCTACTTCTCGCGCGCGCCGATTCCCTGGGCACGCGACGCCTACCAGCCGCACTGGCCCAACGTTGCGTCGATGCCTGTGCCGCCCTCGCCCGCCGTGGTTCATCGGCATATCGGGCTGTATGCGTATCGCGCGAAATTCCTGCGCAGCTATCCCGATCTGGCGATCTCGCCGATCGAACAGGTCGAAGCACTCGAGCAATTGCGCGCGATGTGGCACGGCGAACGCATCGCCGTCCTGGTCACGCCCGAAGTGCCGTTGCCGGGTGTGGACACGCCCGCGGACCTCGCGCGCGTGCGGGCTTTATTCGGGTCTTGAGCGCAAAAACCCGTGGCATAATCGGACGCTTGTGCGCGCCTCCCGTGATTAGCGAGAGCCAGGGTTTGCCCGGTCGCGCCGTACGTGTTTCAGCAGCGCCGTCGTCGACGTGCAGCGCGAAACGCGAAGCGGCAGCCGACGCGGGTCCCTTGCCCCTCGTGGGACGACCGCAGCGCCACCAAGAATTCACATAGATCTGGAGATACACATGCGTTTGATTCTTTTGGGTGCGCCCGGCGCGGGTAAGGGCACTCAGGCAAACTTCATCAAGGAAAAATTCGGCATCCCGCAAATTTCCACCGGTGACATGTTGCGCGCGGCCGTCAAGGCAGGCACGCCGCTCGGCCTCGAGGCGAAGCGCTTCATGGACGCAGGCGAACTCGTCACAGACGAGCTGATCATCAACCTGGTGAAAGAGCGTCTGCAACAGCCGGACTGCGCAAACGGCTATCTGTTCGACGGCTTTCCGCGCACCATTCCGCAAGCGGAGGCGATGAAGCAGGCCGGCGTCGCGATCGACTACGTGCTGGAAATCGACGTGCCGTTCGACGAGATCATCGTGCGCATGAGCGGCCGCCGCTCGCACGCCGCGTCGGGCCGCACGTATCACGTCAAGTTCAACCCGCCGAAGGTGGAAGGTCTCGACGACGTGACGGGCGAGCCGCTGATCCAGCGCGAGGACGACAAGGAAGAAACCGTCAAGAAGCGCTTACAGGTGTACGAAGCGCAGACCAAGCCGTTGATCGACTACTACAACGGCTGGGCGAAGAACGGCGACGCGACCACATCGCTGAAGGCGCCGCAATACCGCCGCATCTCCGGCCTCGGCACGGTCGAGGAAATCCGCGACCGCGTGTTCGACGCGCTGAAGTAATTCAACGCCGCAGCTTGCGTTGGCAAAAAACCCGCCTCTTTCCGGCGGGTTTTTTTATGCCTTCAGCACGGCCGTTTTAATTTGCTCCTCGGCGATGGCGATGTGGGATCATCCATGATCGAAAAGATATTCGATCTGGACGTTACTTACCGTATCAAGGAAAGGAGCAGAGATGGAGATTCGTGACAACGCATTCCTGATCACCGGCGGCGCATCGGGGCTTGGCGCCGCGACCGCGCGCCTTCTCGCGGAGAACGGCGGCAAGGTGGTGCTCGCCGACCTGAATCAGGACGCCGGCGAGGCGCTCGCCAAGGAACTCGGCGGCGTTTTCGTCAAATGCGACGTGAGCCGCGAGGACGACGCGACGCGAGCCGTCGAAGCCGCGACGAAACTCGGCACGCTGCGCGGCCTCATCAATTGCGCGGGCGTCGCGCCCGCCGCCAAGACCGTCGGCAAGGACGGGCCGCATCCGCTCGACGCGTTCGCGCGCACCATCTCGATCAATCTGATCGGCACGTTCAACATGATTCGCCTCGCGGCCACTGCGATGTCGAAGAACGAGCCGAATGCGAACGGCGAACGCGGCGTGATCATCAACACGGCGTCGGTCGCGGCCTACGACGGCCAGATCGGACAGGCAGCCTACGCGGCGTCCAAAGGCGGCGTGGTCGGCATGACGCTGCCTATCGCACGCGACCTGTCGCGCAACGCGATCCGCGTGATGACGATCGCGCCCGGCATCTTCGAAACGCCGATGCTGCTCGGCATGCCGCAGGAAGTGCAGGACGCGCTGGGCGCGATGGTGCCGTTCCCGCCGCGCCTTGGCAAACCAATCGAATATGCGATGCTCGCGAAGCAGATTCTCGACAATCCGATGCTTAACGGCGAAGTGATTCGTCTCGACGGCGCGATTCGCATGCAGCCGAAGTAACGACGCGCCGCGAATTGCCGTTGCGATTTGCCGCCGCGATAATGAAAAACGCCTGCACGCGAATCGCATGCAGGCGTTCTGTTTTTAGCGCGCGGCCTTACAACCGTTGGCGGTTTTAATGCTCGCTAGTCGCGATCGTTATGCTGCGTGCGCTGACGCAATTCCTGCAACTGCGATTCCACAACGGTTGCGTCTTCCGCATCCGGGCACTCGCCAAGATAACGCTCGAGGTCTTCGAGCGCCGGGCGCAAATAGTCCAGGCGCGCATACGCAAAACCGCGGTCGCGAATCTCGTCGATACTGTCGGGCAACAGGATCACGAGACGCTGCTGCACGGCAAGCAGGCGCTGCCAGCGCTCGGTCTGCAAATACGTGGACTTCAGATTGCGCAACATACGCGCGATGATCTCGCGCCGCGTGGCCGGCTGCAGCAGCATGCGCAGCGCCCGGCTCACCGACTCGCCGGCCGACGCCACATACGGCTCCAGCATGTCGACCATTTCCGATTCCGACAGCGAATGCCCGCTCGTCGGATCAAGCATCACGTCGCCATCGGGTGTCGTGACACGCAACAGGAAATGACCGGGAAACGATACGCCGCGCGCCGGAATGCCGATCTGCTCGGCCATCTCCAGGTACAGCACCGCGAGCGAAATCGGAATGCCGCGGCGACGCTTCAGCACCGCGTTCAGATGGCTGTTGTCGGGGTCGTAATAGTCGTTCAGATTGCTGGCAAAACCCAACTCGCGGAAGAAGAACCGGTTCAGAATGCCGACCTTCTGGCGGATGTCCGCGTCGTCCGGCATGCGGCGCTGCAGGCGCACCACCAGTTCGTCGATCTCGGCCAGCGTGCCTTGCAGATCGAGGTCCGGGTAAGCATCCTGCGCGAGCGAGAGCGCCGCCTCGGTCAGCGGCAAGCTCTCGTCTTCGGCGACGAGCGTGCTGAAATAGTCGAGAACCCGCGTGATCGTCATCACTTCACTCGCCTTTTGAAATACGCGTACTTGAAGCCCATCAGCCAAAGCATACCGAAATATAGCGCCGCGAACAGCACGAGGCAGGCAGCGAGCAGCGCCATGCGGTCGATGGGCCGGTCATGCATGCCGATCCAGTCGAAGCTGATGGACAGCCAACGCATGGTGCCCGCGAGGACCAGACACGCGCCGAACAACTGCGCGAAGAACTTGAGCCAGCCGCTCGACGGCGTATAGATGCCGCGCTTGCGCAGTCCGAGAAACAGCAACAGCGCGTTGCCGCAAGCGCCGAGCCCGACGCTCAGCGTGAGCCCCGCATGCGCGAAGATCGGCACGAACACATAGTTGCTCAACTGCGTGAGAATCAGCACGCCGATGCCGATTTTCACCGGCGTCTTGATGTCCTGCTTCGCGTAGAAGCCGGGCGCGAGGATCTTGATCAGAATCAGACCGATCAGGCCGACACCGTAAGCGGCCAGCGCGCGCGCCACCATGACGACCGCGTTGCCGTCGAACTTGCCGTAGTGAAACAGCGTGGCCGTCAACGGCTCAGCAAAAAAGAACAGCGCAACGGCGCTCGGCGCAGCGAGCAAAAACGTGACGCGCAAACCCCAGTCGAGCAGCGACGAATATTCGTGAGGATCGGCGTCGACGTGCGCCTTCGATAGACTCGGCAGCAGGATCGTGCCTAGCGCGACGCCGAGCAGCGCGGTCGGAAATTCCATCAGCCGGTCCGCGTAGTTGATCCACGAGACGGCGCCCGGCCCAATGCGCGACGCGATATTCGTATTGATGATGAGGCTGATTTGCGCGACGGAGACGGCGAACATGGCCGGCACCATCTTCCACAGCACGCGCTTCACGCCGCGATGCGCGAGCGCGCGCAGCGGATTCAGGCCGATGCGCGGCACCATGTCGATCTTCTTGAGGCCCGGCAGTTGCACGACGAACTGCAACAACCCGCCCGCGATCACTGCCCACGCAAGCGCATAGACCGGCGTGTGCATGCGCGGCGCGAAAAACACCGCGGCGACAATGAACGACACGTTCAGCAAAACCGGCGCGAACGCGGGCAGTGAGAAGTTCTTGTACGTGTTCAGCACGCCGGACGCGAGCGACGTCAGCGAAATGAAGATGATGTACGGGAACATGATGCGCGTCATCGTGACCGCGAGCGCGTAGGCCTGGCCTTCGTGAGCGAGGCCCGACGCGACCACGAACACGACGCCCGACGCGCCCAGCACGCCGACGAGCGACAGCACCGCGAGCGCCCAGGCGAGCACCGTCGAGGTGGCATCGACGAGCGCCTTGGTGGCGTCATGTCCTTGCTGGTTCTTGAACTCGGCGAGGATCGGCACGAAGGCCTGCGAAAACGCGCCTTCGGCGGAAATGCGGCGCAGCAGGTTGGGAATGCGGAAGGCGACGTAGAACGCGTCAGTGTATTGACTGGCGCCGAACGCGCGCGCGATCAGCGTTTCGCGGGCCAGTCCGGTCACGCGCGACAACAGCGTGAAACCGCTGACCGTCAGCAGGGCTCGGAATAGATTCATGGGGCGCTTATTATAAGGGTGCCGCAAAGGCGGACGACGAGCCAGGAAGCGATTCGGACCGATTTCCTCTAGAGACGTTCGGTTGGGGCAGCGAATTCCGCTGCATTTTTTCGCGCGCGCCGCGGGCGGCCGGCAAGGGCTTGTGCAATCGGGCCGCGCTCGGGCGCGGTGAACCGCGGCCGGGCAGCAATCCGACTCGCGCGGGCGGGTCTGGCCTCCCCCGAGCCGGCGGCGCGGCATGCATTCCCGTTGCCACGTCCCTGATTTTGTTGCTATAATCGCCGGTTTCGAAGCTCGCTCAGTTCTCGGACGGCTTCCGGACGAGGGTCGAGGTCGGCGCCAGGTGTCACGAATGTGAACGAATATGGGCCGCCACTTCCTTCACATACGCCGGAACATGGCGCCGCAAACACGGGCCCGCCTTCGCGTAGTTCGATCGTTTTTCGACACTTTTGCGCTCTTGGGCAATCGCTTCCAAGAGTTCGGATCTAAAAGCAGCGCCTCACCACTTGAAGGTCAGGTACTGGAAACAGGAACAGGATAAGGAACCGTCATGGCTAACTCCGCACAAGCACGCAAGCGCGCCCGCCAGGCCGCCAAGGCAAACTCGCACAACTCGGCACTGCGCTCGAAGTTCCGCACGGCCATCAAGGCAGTGCGCAAGGCAATCGACGCCGGCGACAAGGCCAAGGCCGCTGAAATCTTCCAGGCATCGTCGAAGACCATCGACATCATTGCCGACAAGAAAATCGTTCACAAGAACAAGGCAGCTCGCCATAAGAGCCGCCTCGCCGCAGCCATCAAGGGTCTGCAGGCTTCCGCAGCCCAGTAATTCCGGTCGGCCCGCTCCGGCGGGCTACCTCCTGTTTCCGCTGCGCATGAAGGCCCGCTTTGGCGGGCTTTTTTGTTTGCCACGCGCGCGTAGCGGAAGAGAATGGCCGATTGGCGCAGCAACGCCAGCATGAAAAAACCCGCCGATGTGGCGGGTTTTTGCTTTTCTGCGAGCCGGTTTCGCTGGCGCTAGATGATGTGCCGCTTCGTCTGCGGCGGCGGCGCATGCTCCAGTTCCAGCTCGCACGCTTCCGTCACCACGAGGTCGTTGTCTTTGGCGAAGTTCATGACGAAGTCGAACGCCATGGGTTCGATGTCGCGCAGGCGCGAATCGAGAATCACGCACTTGAGGTCGCCGATCATGGTCGGCCGGACGTACACCGAGTACTGCATGTAGGCGTTGGGGCCCTTTCTGGCACCCGGTCCGAAAGATGACATCACACCTGCGAGACGCTCCGACCAGTCGCTCGGCCGGAATCTTTTTCCCGTCGACGTGATGCCCTGAATGAAGTATTCGGTTGGAGCTGCTTCGGCCATGTAGAAATACCTGTGTGACTGCCCAGCGGATGACGGCGACAGCAAGCAACAAAACGGATTTCGAAACGCTGTGCCCGGCGAGTGAACCGCTCCAGAGAGCGCCGCCGCAGGATCGTGCAAAGCGGTTTGGCCGCTATGACGTGCGCGTTGTCGGCGTCGTGACGCACGCGCTGTGCCTACCTTAAACGGCGCACTAACGAAGCATCACGCACAAAGGCGGCGCCTTGCGAACCGCTTGAGCCGCCACGCGACGCCTGTGCCCTCACCACGAAGCACGGGCCTGCTGGGCCTTTGAATAACCCGCAGATTATAGCGCAGCGGACCTTTTTCCGCACTGCACACAAGCTTGTTTCGGCAGCGCAGCGCGGCTTTCAAAGCGCTTTCCCGGCCTTTTGGCCGACTCGTCAAATGAGGCGAAATCCTTTATGCTGCATTGAGTTACCACAAAACGACGGCGGCGCCGTCCGGCAATCCTGCCGGGTGAGACCGCCGTATTTGTTTCATGACCGCCAAGAAAATTCGCCACTATCTGCAGTTCAAGGATTTCTCGCTAGACGACTACGAGTACGTGCTGGAGCGCGCGCGAATTCTGAAGCGCAAGTTCAAGAACTACGAGACTTACCATCCGCTGCACGACCGCACGCTCGCCATGATCTTCGAAAAGAATTCGACGCGCACGCGCCTGTCGTTCGAAGCCGGCATTTTCCAGTTGGGCGGGCACGCCGTTTTCATGAGCACGCGCGACACGCAGCTCGGCCGCGGCGAACCTATCGAAGACGCTGCGCAGGTCATCTCGCGCATGGTCGACATCATCATGATCCGCACGTTCGGTCAGGACATCATTCAGCGCTTTGCAGAAAATTCGCGCGTGCCGGTGATCAACGGGCTGACAAACGAATATCACCCGTGCCAGGTGCTGGCCGACATCTTCACGTATTTCGAGCATCGCGGTCCGATTCGCGGCAAGACGGTCGCGTGGGTCGGCGACGCGAACAACATGCTCTACACGTGGATCGAAGCCGCGCAGATTCTCGGCTTCAAGCTGCGCCTCTCCACGCCGCCGGGCTACAAGCTCGACCGCGGCTTCGTCGCCGCGGAAAGCGCGCCGTTCTACGAGGAATTCGACGATCCGAACGAAGCGTGCGCGGGCGCCGATCTCGTCACGACTGACGTGTGGACCAGCATGGGCTTCGAGGCCGAAAACGAAGCGCGCAAGAAAGCCTTCGCCGACTGGTGCGTCGACGCGGAAATGATGTCGCGCGCGCACGCCGACGCGCTCTTCATGCACTGCCTGCCGGCTCATCGCGGCGAAGAAGTGAGCGCGGAAGTGATCGACGGTCCGCAAAGCGTCGTGTGGGACGAAGCGGAAAACCGTCTGCACGTACAGAAGGCGCTGATGGAATATCTGCTGCTCGGCAAGCTCAATCACTGAGCGCATTGCCGCGCGACATTTGCATGAAGCGCGGCGCGGCGTTCGGCCTTGACTACGACGCAAGCCGTCCACGCCGGGACCGCGCACCGCGCACCACGCTTCGGCCCGCAGCAGCCTCACCAGCGCTCCGCAATATTCGCCGCAACAGCCAAAAACGCGGACGCGCGCCGTTTTAGTGTCAAAATAGTTGTTTTCCGCGCTCCGGAACCGCCGGCGCGCCTTGTTTTCCCGCTTTCTCCAGCTACGAGTTCACCATGAGCGATATCAAGAAAGTCGTGCTCGCCTATTCGGGCGGCCTCGACACCTCCGTCATCCTGAAGTGGTTGCAGGACAACTACGACGCCGAAGTCGTCACGTTCACGGCCGACATCGGCCAGGGCGAAGAGCTGGAACCGGCGCGCAAGAAGGCACTGCAACTGGGCATCAAGCAGGACAACATCTTTATCGAAGACCTGCGTGAAGAATTCGTGCGCGACTTCGTGTTCCCAATGTTCCGCGCCAACACGATTTACGAAGGCGAATATCTGCTGGGCACGTCGATCGCGCGTCCGCTGATCGCGAAGCGTCAGATCGAGATTGCCCGCGCCACCGGCGCGCAGGCCGTGTCGCACGGCGCGACCGGCAAGGGCAACGACCAGGTTCGCTTCGAACTGGGCTACTACGCGCTCGAGCCGGGCATCAAGGTGATCGCGCCGTGGCGCGAATGGGATTTGCTGTCGCGCGAAAAGCTGCTCGCCTACGCGGAAAAAGCCGGCATTCCCATTGAAATGAAGCACAAGCAAGGCGGCGCGCCGTACTCGATGGACGCGAACCTGCTGCACATTTCGTTCGAAGGCCGTCACCTCGAAGACCCGAAGGCCGAGGCGGAAGCCGACATGTGGCGCTGGACCGTGTCGCCGGAGCAGGCGCCGGATCAGGCCGAATACGTCGACATCGAATATGAGCACGGCGATCCGGTCGCGATCAACGGCAAGCGTCTGTCGGCGGCCGAAATGCTGACTGAACTGAACAGTCTTGGCGGCAAGCACGGCATCGGCCGTCTGGATCTGGTGGAAAACCGCTATGTCGGCATGAAGTCGCGCGGCTGCTATGAAACGCCGGGCGGCACGATCATGCTGAAGGCGCACCGCGGCATCGAGTCGATCACGCTCGACCGCGAAGTCGCGCACCTGAAGGACGACCTGATGGCTCGCTACGCCGCGCTGATTTATAACGGCTACTGGTGGAGCCCGGAGCGCCGCGCGATTCAGGTGCTGATCGACCACACGCAGGAGAAGGTCAACGGCTGGGTGCGCGTGAAGCTCTACAAGGGCAGCGTGTCGGTTGTCGCTCGCGATTCGAAGGAAACGCTGTTCGACAAGACCATCGCCACTTTCGACGACGACGGCGGCGCCTACAACCAGGCCGACGCCGGCGGCTTCATCAAGCTGAACGCGTTGCGTATGCGGATCGCGGAGAACGCGCGCCGTCAGCGCGGTTAAGCGGAGCGCCGTCGAGGCGCGGCTGGGCGGAAACCTTGCGGTTAAACAGAGCTTCCCGCTAGCGCGATAGATGCAACGAAAAGAAAGGCGCCGCGAGGAAACTCGCGGCGCCTTTCTTCATGCGCGCTGTAAAACACCGGCAAAGCGGCGTTACTTTGCCCTACAAGCCCGCACGCTCACAAGCAAACCGGCTCCGCCTCCAACTCGACGCCGAATCTCTCCAGCACGTCATGCTGGATCGCACGCGCGAGGGCCAGCACGTCCGCCCCGCTCGCGCCGCCGCGATTCACCAGCACCAGCGCCTGGCGCTCGTGCACGGCGGCGGCGCCGATCGAGCGGCCCTTCCAGCCGCATCGGTCGATCAGCCAGCCCGCCGCGAGCTTCACGCGCCCGTCCGGCTGCGCGTAGGACACGACATCCGGCTCCCGGCTTTTCAGCGCTTCAAACTGATCGGCGTTCACCACGGGATTCTTGAAGAAGCTGCCCGCGTTGCCGAGTTCCAGCGGATCGGGAAGTTTGGCGCGCCGCACGGCGACGACCGCGTCGAAGATGGCTTGCGCATCCGGCTCCTTGCCGTCCGCGTGGTAGCCGTCAGCAGCGAGCTGGCGAGCGAGATCCGCATAGTTCGCGCGCGGTTGCCAGGCTTTCGGCAAACGGAACGTAACCGACGTGATGACGAAACGGTCGCGCCCTTCCCGCTTGAAAAAGCTGTCGCGGTAGCCGAACGCGCAGGCCCGCGCATCGAACTCGACCGACTCGCCGGAAGCCAGTTCCACGGCGCGCAGCCAGGCAAAGCGCTCGCACATTTCCAGCCCGTACGCGCCGATGTTCTGAATCGGCGCGGCGCCCACCGTGCCTGGAATCAATGCGAGGTTTTCGAGGCCCGGCAAACCCTGCGACAGCGTCCATCCGACGAACTCGTGCCACGGCTCGCCGGCGGCTGCCTCCACATAGACGGCTTCGTCGTCCTCGCCGACGACACGGCGTCCGCGCAGCGCCACGAGCAGCACCAGTCCCGCGAAGTCGCGCGTCAGCACCACATTGCTGCCGCCGCCGAGCACGAGCCGCGGCAAACCAGCAATGCGCGGATCGTGCGCCGCGGCCGGCAACTGCGCTTCACGCTCGATGCGGCACGCCCACTGCGCGTGGACGTCGAAACCAAAGGTGTTGTGCGCCTTCAGCGGATAGCCGGCAATGAACTCGGCGGAATCGGTTTGAGACATCGGAATCGGAACTATGGGCGGGCAAACGGCCGTGGGCTGCGGGCCCGCGCGGCGGCCTTGGGCAAATGAGGGTTGCGTCGGTAAAATGACGCTGGTCCGTGATTATAGCGAGTGCCCCGCGACGAGCCGCCGGCCGCGTCGCGCACCGCCGCACTATTGGGAGAATGCAATGCCATCGTTTGACGTCGTCTGCGAAGCGAACATGATCGAAGTCAAGAACGCGATCGAGCAGTCCAACAAGGAAATCTCAACCCGCTTCGACTTCAAGGGGTCGGACGCGCGCGTCGAACACAAGGAAAACGAAATCACCGCCTACGCCGACGACGACTTCAAGCTCGGCCAGGTCACAGACGTGCTGATCTCCAAAATGGCCAAGCGCAACGTCGACGTGCGCTTCCTCGACTACGGCAAGATCGAGAAGATCGGCGGCGACAAGGTCAAGCAGGTCATCAAGATCAAGAAGGGCGTGTCGGGCGATCTGTCGAAGAAAATCGTGCGCCTCGTGAAGGACAGCAAGATCAAGGTTCAGGCGAGCATTCAGGGCGACGCGGTGCGCATCACCGGGGGAAAACGCGACGACCTGCAAAGCGTGATCGCGATGCTGCGCAAGGACGTGACGGACACGCCGCTCGACTTCAATAACTTCCGCGACTGAGCGTTTATGTCATCGACGCAGCGCCGGTTTCAGCGGCGCTGCACCCGCTCAACGATCCTCGCCGCTCACCGCACTCGCAGCCGCCGCCTTCTTCTTATCGCCGATACGGCTTTCCTCGCCGCGCATCAGCTTGCCGATATTGCCGCGATGACGCCACACGAGCAGCGAGCTCATCACGACGATCGCCAGCGCGATGACGTGCGGCCCGAACAGAAAGCCGTCGAAGATCGGCGCGAACACTGCCGCAGCCAACGCCGCCAGCGACGAATAGCGCGTGAAGAACGCCACGATCAGCCACGTCAGAAGCGTGGCGAGGCCGAGAACCGGATTGATCGCGAGCAACACGCCGGCGGCCGTCGCCACGCCCTTGCCACCCTTGAAGCGGAAGAACACCGGATACAGGTGGCCGAGAAACACGGCGACGCACGCAATCGCCACCGACGTATCGTCGAACCCGTAGCGCGCACCGAAATGCGCGACGAACCACACGGGCAACCAGCCCTTGAAGGCGTCGCCGATCAACGTGAGAATCGCGGCCTTCTTGCTGCCGCTGCGCAGCACGTTGGTCGCGCCGGGATTGCCCGAGCCGTACGAGCGCGGGTCGTCGAGCCCCATCGCGGCGCTCACGATCACGGCGAACGACACCGAACCGATCAGGTAGGCAACGACAGCAACGATCAGGTTTTGCATCTGTGACTCTTATAAGGATCGGCGGTCTGCAACTGGATACCTCAACCGCAACAGGGAACGAAAGCCGGCACGCAGCACGCGGCGGCGAACCGAAGCGGCGCACATTCTACCGAACGCGCGCACCGCGAAAACATTCAGGCAAACGTCAATCGACGCTCGCGCACTGCACCGGCTTCGCGCCCAGCAATCCGGTCAGCACTTTCGGCTCGATACTGACGAGAAAACCGCGCCGGCCGCCGTTCAGCCAGATGCGCTCCATCTCCAGAATGGTGGACTCGATGTACACCGGCATCTGCTTGCGCGTGCCGAACGGCGACGTGCCGCCGATCAGATAGCCGGAATGACGGTTCGCCACTTCGGGCTTGCACGGCTCGACGCGCTTCACGCCGATCTGCCGCGCGAGGTTCTTGGTGCTGACGGTGCGGTCGCCGTGCATGAGGACGATCAACGGCTTCGCATGCTCGTCCTCCATGACGAGCGTCTTCACGACCTGATGCTCGTCTACGCCAAGCTGACGCGCCGATTCGCCGGTGCCGCCATGCTCCACATAATCGTACGGATGCTCGCCGAAAGCCACGCCGTGCCGACGCAGAAACTGCGTGGCGGGCGTTTCGGAAACGTGTCTGGATTTGCTCATCGGCGCATTGTAATGGCGACTTTGCACAACGGCTATTTGCCGAATGGCCAATTGTGCGGCTTCGGGCATTGTGGCACGATCGTTCGAAAATCTTCCGGCGCGATGCACGCCGGTCACGCAATCGCCCTTAGGAGACGCACTTGACCACCGCTTCCGCTTTACGCTCCACGATAGACGTTCCCGCGCTGCTGGCCGCCCTCCCCGCGCGCATTTCCGATATTCCCGCGCTGGCCGCCGCGCGCGATCCGCAGCACATTGCGTTGATCGAGGACGCGCGCCGTCTCACCAATGCGCAACTCATGGTGGCCGTGGACGCGGCCGCCGCGTTGCTGCGCGAATGGGGCGTGCAAGGCGGCGACCGCGTGATGATCGTCGCCGAGAACAGCATCGCGCAGATCGTGCTGCTGTTCGCCACGGCGCGGCTCGACGCGTGGGCGCTGGTGTCGAACGCACGTCTGTCGGCGGCGGAACTGGACGCGATCCGCGCGCACGCGAAGCCGCGCGTCACCGCGTATATGGTCGAAAGCTCGGTCGATGCGAGCCAGCATGCGCAGCGTCATCAGGCACGTACGGCGCCGCGCATGACGCCGGACATCGGCGCGTGGTCCTACGTGGTGGACGATTCGGCGCAAGCGCAAGCGGAACCGGTCGAAGCCGCGAGCGAATGCCAATGCGCGGCGCTGATCTATACGACCGGCACCACCGGCGCGCCAAAGGGCGTGATGCTGTCGCATCGCAATCTGCTTTTTATCGCCACCGTGTCGAGCCGGCTGCGCCAGGTTCGTCCCGACGACGTGGTCTATGCCGTGCTGCCCATCTCGCATGTGTACGGCTTCGCGTCGGTGTGCCTCGGCAGTCTGCACGCCGGCGCGACCTTGCGGCTCGCGCCGCGCTTCGCGCCCGAAGCCGTGCGCCGCGCGCTCGCCGACGAACGCGTGTCGATCTTTCAGGGCGTGCCCGCGATGCACGCCAAACTGCTCGAGCATTTGCAGACGCACGGGCATGAATGGCGCGCGCCGCATCTGCGCTTCATCTATTCGGGCGGCTCGCCGCTCGACGCGGCGCTGAAAGCCCACGTCGAAAGCGTGTACGGTTTGCCGCTGCATAACGGCTACGGCATGACCGAAAGCAGTCCGACTGTCTCGCAGACCATGCTCGATGCGCCGCGCGCGGACTGTTCGGTCGGCGAAGTGATTCCGGGCGTCGAAGTGCGCTTTGTCGAACTCGACGGCGCGGACGCCGCGCCCGGCGCAATCGGCGAGCTATGGGTGCGCGGCCCGAACGTAATGCTCGGCTACTACCGCAACCCGGAGCAAACGCGCGCGGCAGTGACCGAAGACGGCTGGCTGAAAACCGGCGATCTCGCGCGGCAGGACGCCGATGGCGCGCTGCATATCGTCGGGCGCAGCAAGGACCTGATCATCCGCTCCGGCTTCAATGTTTATCCCGCCGAGGTCGAGCATGTGCTGAACGCGCATCCGCAAGTCGTGCAGTCGGCGGTGATCGGGCGCGCAGTCGAGGGCAACGAGGAAGTGATCGCGTTCGTCGAACTGGCGGCTCACGCGACCGTTACACCGGTTGAGCTTGCCGCGTGGTGCGCCGAACGCCTTGCGCCCTACAAGCGCCCCGCCGAAGTGAAGGTGCTTGCGGCATTGCCCGCGGCATCGACGGGAAAAATTCTCAAGCACCGGCTGCGCGAATTGCTTTGAAGGTGCGTGTGCGTCAACCGCGCGGATGATGCACAGCATGCAGCGACTTGAGCCGCTCGCGCGCGACGTGCGTATAAATCTGCGTGGTCGAAATGTCGGTGTGGCCGAGCAGTAGTTGCACCACGCGCAGATCGGCGCCGTGATTGAGCAGATGCGTCGCGAACGCGTGCCGCAACGTGTGCGGCGACAACGGTGCATGCACGCCGGCCGCCGCCGCATGTCGCTTGATGATGTTCCAGAACTGCTGGCGCGTCATGCCCTCGGCGCGATTCGTGACGAACAGTGCATCGGCGGCGCGCGCGCCGAGCAGCGCTGGCCGCGCGTCGCGCAAATAACGTTCGATCCAGCCGTGCGCTTCTTCGCCGAACGGAATCAGCCGCTCTTTCGAGCCCTTGCCCATCACGCGGACCACGCCTTCGTTCAGGCCGACTTCAACGGTCTTTAGCGTGACGAGTTCGGTGACGCGCAAGCCGCTCGCGTACATCAGCTCGAGCATGGTGCGATCGCGCAGACCCAACGGCGTGTCGATGTCGGGCGCGCCGAGCAGCGCCTCGACTTGCGCTTCGCTGAGCGTCGACGGAAAACGCGGCGGTTGTTTCGCCGAGCGAATGCGCAGCGTCGGATCAACCTTCGCGCGATGCTCGCGCACAGCCCAACCGTAATAGCGGCGAAACACCGAGAGGCGCCGGTTCGCCGACGTCGATTTGTCCTTCCGACGCGCCGCGCTGTACGCGTTCAGATCGGCCTCGCTGGCGATGTCGAGCGATGCGCCGCGCGTTTGCGCGAGCCACTCGCTGAAGAGACGCAGGTCGCGGCGATACGCGTCGAGCGTGTTGCGCGAGAGGCCGTGTTCGAGCCATAGCGCGTCGCAGAATGCGTCGATCGACGCCGAACTCGCCGCGAACAAGGGCGACTGCGCGAAGCCCGCGCCTGGGTCCGCGCTTGCGTCCTCAACCAGGGTATCGCTCATGCGTAGGGAATGCCTTCATGCGCGAGCAGCCAGCGCTTGACGTTGCGAAAAAAGCCGTCGTCGGCATGATGCGCGAATCCGCCGATGCCGCTCGAACTCACCACGCGATGACACGGAATCACGATAGGAAAACAATTGTCGCCGCACGCCTGCCCGACCGCGCGCGGCACACTGCCGAGCTGCCTTGCCAGTTGCCCATACGTGACGACCGCGCCGGGCGGAATCTCGCACAGCGCCTGCCACACACGCCGCCGGAACGCGGTGCCCGCGGTGGCGAGCGGCAAGTCGAATTTCGCCGACGGCTCCGCGAAATACCGCTCGATCTGCTCGACAGCGCGTTGCGCCAACGGCGTGTCCGGCGCGACGTTTTGCATCGACTCCGGCAGATAGACGATCTCGCGCACCGCCTCGCCTTCGGTGCGAATGCCGACCTTGCCGAACGGCGCATCGATCACTGCGTTGAACATGTCGCCTCCTCGCACACCACAACGTAAGCCATGAATTGCCGATAGTTTACGCCGCTTCGAGCGCCCATTGCACATGCTCGCGCACGAGCGCCGAAGGATCGTCGGCACGGCGCCTGAGCGCCTCGACAATCGCCTCGCGGGCCTCCGCGCTCAACGCGTCGCGCGATGCACGCAGTGCATTGCCCATCCCGACCGCAAGGTTGCGCAACCAGCTCTCGTAACCGATGCGCCGTATCGCGCTGCCCTGCATGCGCGTGTCGAAATCGTCCGCGCTCCAGCCGAACAGCTCCACCAGCGACGCGCGGTCGAGCCCATGACGCACGTCGAAATCGGCGACCGGCGCGGCCTGCGCAAACTTGTTCCACGGACACACGAGCTGACAATCGTCGCAGCCATACACGCGGTTGCCGATGAGCGGACGCATCTCCACCGGAATGCTGCCCTTCAGTTCGATCGTCAGATAGGAGATACACAGACGCGCATCCACTTTGTAAGGACCGACGATCGCTCCTGTCGGACATGCGTCGATGCAGCGCGAGCAACTGCCGCAATGCGAGCCCGGCGTTTCGGGCGCGACTTCGGGCGATGTCTCGGCATCGGTCGGCAACGGCACATCGACGTAGATTTCGCCGAGAAAAAACAGCGAGCCCGCGTCGCGTTGCAAAAGCAGCGTATGTTTGCCGCGCCAGCCGATGCCGGCCTTCTGCGCAAGCTCGACTTCGAGCACCGGCGCCGAGTCGGTAAACACGCGATAACCGAACGCGCCGATCTCCGCCTGAATTTTCTCTGACAGATGTTGCAGACGGTTACGCATCACCTTGTGATAGTCGCGGCCGCGCGCATAAATCGACACGACGGCAGCAGCAGGATCGGCAAGCCGCGCATGCTCGGCGCCCCGCCAGTCCTGGTTGAGCGGCCCTTTCGACGAGTCGCTTTCGGGCTGCTTTCCGTTCAGTACATCAGCGGGCAAATAGGCGATGCGAGCGGTAATCACACGTAGCGTGCCGGCCACAAGCTCGGCAGGCCGCGCGCGTTTCATACCGTGTTTGGCCATATAATCCATCTCGCCGTGGCAACCCGCTTCCAGCCAGGCTGCAAGCGGCGCTTCGGCAACGGAGAGGTCGGTATCGCTAATGCCGATCGCCCCGAAACCCAGTTCACGGCCCCACGTTTTGATGTTTTGCGCGAGCGCATGCAGCGCCGCTTGATCGAATTGACGCTCGGCACGCGCCTCGTCGCCAGTTGCAGGCGCATTGGACACAGGGCACACGGGGGACTCCGGACTTCGGTTCATCACGTCATTTTACGAGAATGCCTGACCATCCCGATCGCGCGATCGCGCCGCCCGCCGAAGTTCTGCTCGAACGCGTCTTCTCGTTCGCGGACGAAGCCGCCACGCTCGCATTTGGCGAGCGCTTCGCGCGGGCCATCGAAAGCGTCGCCGTCGCGCATGACGGCAACGCGAACGCTCAGGCATTCCACGGTCTGCAAGTACAACTGGTCGGCGATCTCGGCGCCGGCAAAACGACACTCGTGCGCGCCACCTTGCGCGGCCTCGGTCACACCGGTCGCGTGCGCAGTCCCACGTACACGCTCGTCGAGCCTTATGTACTCGAGCGGCCCACCGGGGAACTCGCGCTTTACCACTTCGATCTCTACAGGTTCACCGATCCGGCCGAATGGGCCGACGCGGGCTTTCGCGAGTATTTCGACAGCGGCGCGGTTTGCCTCGTCGAATGGCCGCAACGCGCCGGCGCGCTGCTCGGCGTGCCGGATCTCGTCTTCTCGCTCGACCTGGCTGGCGAGGGCGACGGCCGCACACTCGTCGCACAGGCATACAGCGAAACAGGAAAGGCATGTCTCGAAAGATGTTGATCAAACCGTTCCGCTCGATTGAATCGGCGGCCACCGCGACGCATAACTGGCGGCGCCGGCAGATTCTGCGCGCGGGCGCGTCCACGCTCGTGCTCGGCCTCGTCGCGCCGCGTCTCGCGCTGGCGAGTTCGGTGCTCGGCGTGCGCGTGTGGCCGGCGCGCGACTACACGCGCGTCACCATCGAATCCGATCAGCCTCTGCAAAACGCGCAGCAGTTGCTTCAGGGCCCTGACCGGCTCGTCGTCGATCTGAGCGGCCTGGATCTCGACCAGGCGTTGAAGGACCTCGTATCGAAGATCACGCCGAACGATCCGCAAATTCAATCGGTGCGTGTGGGGCAATTCCAGCCGCACGTCGTGCGCATGGTGTTCGATCTGAAGGGCTCGGTGAAGCCGCAGGTGTTCACGCTGCCCCCCGTCGGCGCGTACAAGTACCGGCTCGTGTTCGACCTGTATCCGGCCGTCGCGCCCGATCCGTTGATGGAACTGCTCGCGCAAAGCGAGCGCAAGCAGCAAACGCTGAACGAAGAAAACAGCGCGCCGCCCGCTACGTTGAGCGGCCCCGGCACGACGCCGCCGGCCGCCGACAACAGCGAGGCGTTCTTCGAGCGCTATGCGCAGAACGGCGGCAGCGGGTCCGCGGCGGGCGCACCGCATGCGCCGGCGCACAGTGGGTCGCCGTCCGGCTCTACGT
Organism: Paraburkholderia sp. RL17-368-BIF-A; assembly: GCF_046054045.1. Lineage (NCBI taxonomy): Bacteria > Pseudomonadati > Pseudomonadota > Betaproteobacteria > Burkholderiales > Burkholderiaceae > Paraburkholderia > Paraburkholderia sp. RL17-368-BIF-A. Next base: position 160,968 of record NZ_JARESN010000007.1, on the reverse strand, counting down.
CCGGGTCGCCAGGTTTGCCGCCGATCATTGCGAAGACGCCGACGCCAACGCCTGGCGTGCCGCCCACTCCGGCCACGCCGCCCACGGCGATCGCGCGCAACAAGGGCAGCGGCGCCAACAGCGCGAAGAGTCTGGATAACGACGACAGCGGCGACGACACTTACGCGTTCACCACGCCGAAGTCGGGCAAGAGCAACACGGTGCGCCTGTTGACCGTCGCGATCGATCCGGGACACGGCGGCGAAGACCCCGGCGCGATCGGCGGCTCGGGCACTTACGAGAAGCACGTCGCGCTCGACATCGCGAAGAAACTGCGCGCGAAGATCGACGCGCAACCGAACATGCGCGCGATGATGACACGCGACGCCGACTTCTTTGTGCCGCTGAACGTGCGCGTGCAAAAAGCGCGGCGCGTCGGCGCGGACCTGTTCGTGTCGATTCACGCCGATGCGTTCACCACGCCCGAGGCGCGCGGCTCGTCGGTGTTCGCGTTGTCGGAGCACGGCGCGTCGAGCGCGGCCGCGCGCTGGATGGCGAACAAGGAGAACGCGTCGGACCAGATTGGCGGCATCAACATCAAATCCGCCGACGCCACCGTGAATCGCGCGTTGTTCGACATGTCCACCACCGCGCAGATTCGCGACTCCATGCGCTACGGCAACTTCGTGCTGAAGGAAATCGGCGGGATCAACAAGCTGCACAAAGGTTCGGTCGAACAGGCGGGCTTCGCGGTGTTGAAGGCGCCCGACATTCCGTCGATCCTCGTGGAAACGGCGTTCATCAGCAATCCCGACGAGGAGCGGCGCCTGAACGACGACGCCTATCGCGAGAAGATGGCCGATGCGATCATGACCGGCATCAAGCGTTATTTCGCGGCGAATCCGCCGCTTGCCAAGAATCGCATGACGTGACGATGCGTCTTTAGCGCGTTGTTCTCGTTCAGCGCTTCAACAAAAAAACGGCCGCAGCAATGCGGCCGTTGTCGTTTATCCGCGCGTTTCAACGCGCCAGCGACAAGCGCTGCACGACCCAGCCGCCGAATACGTTCACCGCGAGCCCCACCATCACCAGCACCGCACCGGCGATCTGCGCGGTGGAGAGCCGCTCGTCGAGAAAGACCGCCGCCGATGCGAGACCGACGATCGGCACGAGCAGCGAAAACGGCGCGACCTGGCTCGCCGGATAGCGCGACAACAGACGGCTCCATAATCCATAGCCGAGCAGCGTGGCGATAAACGCGAGATAGACGACCGCGAAAATCGACATCGCGCTGATGCCGGAAAGCGCCGCCGCGATCCGCTGCGGACCCTCGAACGCATACGACAGCGCGAAGAAAGGCAGCGGCGGAATCAGACTGCCCCACACCACGAGGCCGACGAGGTCGACCTTGCCGACCTTCTTCGTGACGATGTTGCCGAGCGCCCACGAACACGCGGCGCACAGCGTGAGCAGGAAGCCGGCGAGCGTCATCGCATGGCCGCCCTGCATGCCGATCACGGCGAGGCCCGCGGCGGCGATCAGCAAACCGGCGACATTCGGCAAGCGAAAACGCTCATGCAAGAAGAACGCGGCGAAGATCAGCGTGAAAAACGCCTGCGCCTGCAACACGAGCGATGCGAGTCCGGCCGGCATGCCGACGTACATCGCCGAGAACAGAAACGCGAACTGCCCGAGCGAGATCGTCAAGCCATAGGCCAGCAACCAGCGCCATGCCAATTGTGGACGCTTGACAAAAAACACCGCCGGTATTGCCGCGAGCGTGAAGCGCAGCGCGCCGAGCAGCATCGGCGGCACGCCATGCAAGCCGACCTTGATAACGACGAAATTGACGCCCCACGCAATGACGACGACGAGCGCGAGCAGCAGGTCCCTCGGCGACATGCCGGTCTCCAATAAAGTGTTGAACCCGTCAGTTTAGCGGAGCGTGGGAAATTCGCACGGGACCGAAAGCGCAGTCGCCGTGCGCTCAGGCATTGAGCCAGTTTTCGATACGCAGGCCGGGATAGGCCGTGAAATCGCGCTCATTGTTGGTGACGAGCACGACGTCGAGCGAGACCGCGTGGGCCGCGATCAGCTTGTCGAGCTGGTCCTTCTTGCGCTCGCGCGTGGCTTCATGGATCGGGCCGTAGGCACTCGCCGCCGCGCTGTCGAACGGCGCAACCAGGATGTCTTCGACAAGCGCCGCAAGGTTGCGACGCTCGCGCGCACGATTGGCCGAGACCGCCACGCCGTACTCCAGCTCGGCGAAAGTAATGGCGGACATCACGACGTCGCCGACGAAGCATTCCGCAAAACGCTTCGCAACCTGCTCCGGCTGATTCTTCATCAGGTAGATGCACATGTTGGTGTCCAGCATGTAGCGCGGCATTACAGATCCTCGCGCTCAGCCTGCTCGTGGTCGCCGCGGCCTTCCGCCATGAAATCCGGGCTGAACTTCGAGAATTTCTTTAGTACGCCGGCGAGCGGGCGGCGCGTGGGACGAATGCGCAGTTCGTCGCCGACCCGCTCGATTTCCACTTCCATGTCGACGCTGCTAAACGCCAGTTCAGCCGGAATGCGCACGGCCTGCGAATTGCCATTGCGAAAAACCTTGGTCAGCATATTGCGCTCCTCGTACGATGATGTACATCCAATGTACATACATCACTATAGACGGGCAGCGGCGCGATGTAAATACATGTGTGTACGCCGAGCCTGGCTGGAGGCGCTGGCTGAGCCAACGCAGTAGAATCATCCATTAAGAATTTTCCTCATCCCTTCTTGCCGAGCGCCCCATGTCCTCTTCGATCAAAGCAGTTCTCAAACCGCATCTGCGCGATGTCGGCAGTCTGACTGTGCGGCGCGTGCTGCCTGCAATGGCCGCGCGTCTGATCGGACCGTTCATCTTCTTCGATCACATGGGCCCGGCGACGCTCGAACCCGGCGTCGGCCTAGACGTGCGTCCGCATCCGCATATCGGCCTCGCCACGGTGACGTTTCTGTTCGAAGGCGCGATCATGCATCGCGACAGTCTCGGCTCGGAACAGAAGATCGTCCCCGGCGACGTCAACTGGATGACGGCCGGACGCGGCATCGTCCATTCCGAGCGCACGCCCGCCGAAGACCGCGCGCGCGGTCAGACCATCCACGGCATTCAGACCTGGGTCGCGCTGCCGCTCGACGACGAAGAGGTCGCGCCGTCGTTCGCGCATCACAGCGCGGACACGCTGCCGGTGGTCGAGCGCAACGGCGTCACGTTGCGCGTGATCGCCGGCACCGCGTTCGGCCAGCGTTCGCCCGTCAGCACGTTTTCCGGCACGCTGTATGTCGCGGGCGAGTTCGCGCCGGGCAGCGCGTTCGCGCTCGAACCGGAGCACGAGGAGCGCGGCGTGTATCTGGTGGAAGGCGATCTGGAGATCGACGGCACGCCGCTCGAAGTCGGTCAGATGGCCGTGCTCGCAATCGACGAAACCGTGACGCTCGCGAGCACGCACGGCGCGCGCGTGATGGTGCTCGGCGGCGAAAAGCTCGACGGCGAACGCTTTATCGAATGGAATTTCGTCGCGAGTTCGCGTGAGAAGATCGAAGCCGCGAAACTCGCGTGGACGAATCAGGAAATGGGCACAGTGCCGGGCGAAACCGAATGGATACCGCTGCCGCTAAAAAAGTGACGGCGGAAATGACGGCGGATTTCAGGCGCGGGCGCGGCGTCAACACACATTGAATCCGCGCAGTTCGGCCCCAGCTAACAGACAAACCGTTTTATCGACGAGGACGTAATGGACACCACTCTGGCCACATTCGAAAAGGACGTCATCACGGCGTCGACACTGGCCCCTGTGCTGGTCGATTTCTGGGCGCCGTGGTGCGGCCCCTGCAAAACGCTCGGCCCGATGCTGGAAAAGCTCGAAGCCGAAGGCGCCGGCAAATGGAAGCTCGTCAAGGTGAACGTGGACGAGAACCAGGAACTTGCCGCGCACTTCCAGGTGCGCAGCATTCCGCACGTCATGGCATTCGCGGACGGCCGGCCGGTCGATCAGTTCGTCGGCGTGCTGCCTGAAGGGCAACTGCGCGAATTCATCGAACGGCTCGTGCCGCAAGGCGCGGATGCCGCGCGTCTCGACGCGCAGGCCGCCTTGGCCGAAGGCCGCCGCGAGGACGCTTACGAGGCGTTGCAGGCCGCGCTCGCGATCGACCCGGCTTTCGACGAAGCGCGCCTCGACCGCATCGAGATGCTGCTTGATGACAACCGTATCGACGAAGCGCGCGACGAGGTCGATTTGCTGTCGCCGAAAACGACGCAAGGCATCGACGCGCGCTTCAACGCGATCAAGACGCGTCTGGACGCCGTGGATGCCGCGGCCGATCTGCCGCCGACCGACGCGCTCGAAGCGCGCGTCGCGAGCCATCCCGACGATCTGGAAGCGCGCTTCGATCTCGCGAGCGCGCTGATCGCACGCCGCAAATATGCGGGCGCGCTCGAGCATCTGCTGGCAATCGTGCAGCGCGATCGCACGTTCCGCGACGACATCGGCCGCAAGACGATGCTCTCGGTGTTCGATCTGGCCGCGCATCAGCCGGAACTCGTCGCGCAATGGCGCCGCAAGCTGAGCGCCGCGCTGTACTAGATACCAGATCCGGTGCCTTGCGCACCCGCTGCGCACTAAAGGTCACACCGCCTGCTTCGCCAGCGCCCGCAACACATACGCGGCCGCGGCGAAGCCAAAGCTCGCCGTCACGCACACGCTCGAACCAAAGCCCGCGCAATTCAGACCGACCGGCCCCGCATATCCCGGCGATGTCGCGACGTGTTCCGCTTCCGCATCGATGTCGCAGACAGGGGCTTCGGGATAGATCAGCGGCTCGTCGGAATACACGGCGCTCACCTTGAATTTCGCTTTCGGCCCGCGCGGAAAACCATGCTGCTTGCGCAACTGTCCGCGCACTTTGGACAGCAACGGGTCCTGAATCGTCGCTGCGAGATCGTCGATGCGAATGCGCGTCGGATCGAGCTGGCCGCCCGCGCCGCCGATCGTGATCAACGGCTGCTTGCGCTCGACACACCACGCGATCAGCGCGGTCTTGGTGCGCACGCTGTCGATCGCATCGATCACATAATCGAAGCCGCCGCCGAGCGTCGCCGCGAAGTTGTCGGGCTCCACGAAGTCTTCCACGAGACGCACATCGCACGACGGATTGATCGCGGCGATGCGCTCGGCCATCGCTTCGACCTTCGGTTTTCCGTAGTTGCCGTCGAGCGCATGAATCTGCCGGTTCGTATTGCTTTCAGCAACATTGTCGAGGTCGATCAGCGTCAGCGTGCCCACCGCGCTGCGCGCCAACGCTTCGGCGACCCACGAGCCCACTCCGCCGATACCGATTACCGCCACATGCGCGCCCTCGAAAGCGGCAAGCGCGGGCGCGCCGTACAAACGCGCAATGCCGCCGAAGCGTCGCGCGCGGTCGGCGGCTTCATGCCCGTCGAGGCTGGTAGTAAGATCGGATTGCGCGGTGGTCGACATGATGGAACTCGTTGAAGGCAAGAAAGCAGAAAGCGCAAGGCAGAAAGCGCATGTGAATCGCGCAGTCCGTATTTTGCCTGAACGCATGGATCAGCATTGCCGCGGCAATCACCGTGAGAAAGTCGCCGTTCGAAAACCCGCGAAAGCGCGGCACCGGTGCATCGCGCTTGATCTGGCTGCGGGCAAAAAATTGGCGCCTTAGCTATACTGGGCTGACTGTAGCGTGCGCATAAGAACATGACCTCACTCGCCGAACTTCGAAAAAATTATTCGCTGGGTTCTCTGGACATCGGCGACGTCGACCGCGACCCGTTCCGGCAATTCGACGTCTGGTTTCAGCAGGCCGTCGAGGCGAAACTGCCCGAACCGAATACGATGACGCTCGCCACCGTTGACTCGCGCGGCCGGCCTTCAGCGCGCATCGTGCTGATCAAGGGCGTCGACGAACGAGGCTTCGTGTTCTTCACCAACTACGAAAGCCGCAAGGGCCGCGAGCTGGCCGCGAATCCGTACGCGAGCCTGCTCTTCTACTGGATCGAGCTCGAGCGCCAGGTGCGCATCGAGGGGCGCGTCGTCAAAACGAGCGCGGCGGAAAGCGACGCCTATTTCGCGTCGCGTCCGCCCGGTTCGCGTATCGGCGCATGGGCGTCGAATCAAAGTCAGGTGATTGAAAGCCGTTCGCAGCTCGAAACGCGCGAACGCGAAATGCGCCTGCAATACGGCGACGAACCGCCGCGTCCGCCGCATTGGGGCGGTTATCGTTTGGTGCCCGAAGCAATCGAATTCTGGCAGGGCCGGCCGTCGCGTTTGCACGACCGTCTGCTTTACACGCGTTCGAGCGAAAACAGCGACTGGCAAATCTGCCGTCTGTCGCCCTGAACCAGCACTAACAATGTCGTCAGCGCGTTGCCGACGTAGCAGCGCGCGGCGCAAGGATCGCGTCTCGCGGCATGGGAGTTGCGCCGCATCGGGCTGCGATCCACACAAGCTTCGCTTTAATTCAACGGACACGGAGAAATCGCATGTTCTGGGAGAAAAAGCTGGCGCAGTGGGTGGAAGAAGTAAAAACCAAGGCTGATTTGCCGGCGCGTCTCGTGCTGTGGGACGGCCAGCAGCACGACTTCGGGCGGTTCGCCGCGCCGCAGGTCACGCTGCACGTCAAGAGCGCAACGGCGTTGCCTTATCTGCTCGAACCGAGCCTCGACAACCTGGGCGAGGCGTACGTCAAGGGCAAGATCGACATCGAGGGCAAGCTCTCGGACATCATCAACGTCGGTTATCAGCTCGCGCGCAACACCGTCAATAGTGCGGGCAAGCTCGCGCGCGTGCGGCGCTATTTCCAGCATTCGAAGGCGTCGGATAAAAAGGCCATCCAGTATCACTACGATGTCTCGAACGAGTTCTACAAGCTCTGGCTCGACGAGAACATGGTCTACTCGTGCGCCTATTTCGAGAACGGCGACGAAGATCTCGCCACCGCGCAGATCAAGAAGATCGACCACATCCTCACGAAGATTCAGGTGCAGCCGGGTCAGCGGCTGCTCGACATCGGCTGCGGCTGGGGCGCGCTCGTGCTGCGCGCGGCGCAAAAATTCGGCGCGCAATGCGTGGGCGTGACGCTGTCGCAAAACCAGTTCGACCTCGCGACGGCGCGCGTGAAAGCCGCGGGCCTCGAGAATCAGATCGAGATTCGTCTGCAGGATTATCGCGACGTCGAAGGACGATTCGACCGCATCACGAGCGTCGGCATGTTCGAGCACGTGGGCCGCAAGAACCTGCCGGGCTACTTCAAGAAAGTGCACGACCTTCTCGCCGACGACGGCATCGCGATGAATCACGGCATCACGTCGAGCGATGCGGACAGCGGCGAGACGGCGCTGGGCGGCGGCGAGTTCATCGACCGTTATGTGTTTCCGGACGGCGAACTGCCGCACATCAGCCTCGCGCTCGAGTCGATGCAGCGCGGCGGGCTCGAAGCGGTTGACGTGGAAAGCCTGCGCCGTCACTATGCGCACACGCTCGACATCTGGGCGGAAAATTTCGAGGCGCACGCGGAAGAAGCCCGCAAGCTCGTCGACGACGAAAAATTCCGCATCTGGCGCGTGTACCTGGCCGGCTGCGCGTATGCATTCGAAAACGACGACGTCTCCATTTATCAGGTTGTCTGCCGCAGGGCCGGCCGCAGTGCGAAAACCCTGCCGTGGTCGCGCCGCTACATGTACGAGAAGCCGCTGTGAGGTGAGCGCCGCGGCGTCGTGCTAGCGCGGGCGGTCGCGGTGCTTACTAGTGAAAATCTCGATGGGTCAGAGCGGGACAAGAGAAGAGGAAGAGGCGCTGGACGAACGCGGCGAGCAAAGCGACGTGGGAGTGCGGAGCGGAGGCGAGGCGTCGAGCGAAGCGGAAGCGCCAGGCGAAGCGGCGCAGTTCGATCTGTTCGGGATGCCGGTGCAAGCGGCACCCGCAGCGCCGAAAGCCGAAGCCCGCGCGAAACCGTCGCGCGCTCGTTCAGGCGCTCAAGCACCGTTGGACGCGCAAGCCGATGCGCCTTTTGTAACTCACGCGCCGAAAACCGAAAGCCGCCAACCCGCCCGCTCTACAACCGCCGCCGCGTCGCTGTGGCAAGAAGAAGCAGCGCCCGAGCCGGCGCCTATGGCCACACCAACGGCCGCCGCCACCGACGCCCCCAAAAAACGCCGCACTCGCGAAATCCTCGCGGCCCCGCCCTCGCCCGACGTACTCGCGCTCGCCTCACAACTGCCGCCGCAAGTGCACCTCGGCACATCGACGTGGTCGTTTCCCGGCTGGAACGGCATCGTCTACGGCGACGAATACAGCAACAGCAAACTGTCGCGCGACGGCCTGACCGCCTACGGCGCGCATCCGCTGCTGAAGACGGTCAGCATCGACCGGTCGTTTTATCAGGCGCTCACCGTCACCGAATACCTGCGCTACGCGCAGCAGGTGCCCGAGCATTTCCGCTTCATCGTCAAAGCGCCGATGACGATCACCGACGCCACCGTGCGCGCAGAACGCGGCGAGCCGGTGGCGCTGAATCCGTGTTTTCTGAACGCGCAGATGGCGATCGACGACTACGTGACGCCGTGTCTCAAAGGCCTGGGCGCGAAGGCCGGCGCGCTCGTGTTCCAGTTGTCGCCGCTGCCCGACCAGATGCTCGCGCAGCCCGCGGTGTTCATCGAACGGCTGGCCGAGTTCCTCGCGGCCTTGCCCACGCTGCCGCAAGGCACCTGCTACGCAGTCGAAATCCGCGACGCCAGTCTGCTCACGCCGCGTTTCATTCGTACGCTGAAAGCGGCGGGCGTGCGCTACTGCGTCGGCATTCATGCGCGGATGCCCGATCCGCTGCGGCAGGCGGCGGCGCTCGCACTATTGGACGGCGAGCCCGCCGGTCCGCTGGTCGTGCGCTGGAGCCTGCACGGCGGCTTCAAATATGAGCAGGCGAAGGCGAAATACGAGCCGTTCGATAAGCTCGTCGACCATGATCCGGCCACGCGCGCGTCGCTCGCGGAACTGGCCGCGCGCTATGCGCTGGCCGGCCAGCCGGTGGTCATCGCGGTGAATAACAAGGCGGAAGGTTCGGCGCCGCTCAGTTGCGTCGAGTTGGCGCGCGAGATCATTGAAGCGTATGCGCGGCTCGCGAATGAGCGCGAGCACGAACAGGAGGAACACGAACACGGCCACCGCCGCGAGCAGGAGCCCTCACAGCAGGAAACAGACGCCGTGAATGCCGCAGCGATGCAACACAGTGACCCTCAGGAGCCGCGCCCGCCAGATCCGCCGGGCGACGCAAGCCGCGCTCAGACCAGCGACTCGAACAGCAGCGAGCCGCACTGAGCCGCACTGAACACAGACCCGCGCCGGCCCGCCTCAACCCGCCTTGATCCGATGCGCGAACTTCTGCCGGAACTTGGCCACCTTCGGCGCGACCACGAACGAGCAATAGCCCTGCTCCGGATGCTGCGCGAAATAATTCTGATGATAGGCCTCGGCAGGCCAGTAGTTGCCGTCGAGCGGAAGCACCTGCGTGACGATCTGGCCGTCGTGAATGCCCTGCTCGCCGATTTCGCGGATCACCTGCAAAGCGGCTTCACGCTGCGCGTCGGAATGCGTGAAGATGACCGAGCGGTATTGCGGGCCGACATCGTTACCTTGCCGGTTCAACTGCGTGGGATCGTGGATCGCGAAGAAAATTTCGAGGATCTCGCGGTAGCTGATCTTCGACGGATCGAACTCGACCTTCACCACTTCCGCGTGCCCCGTCGCGCCGTCGCACACCTGCTCGTAGGTCGGACGCTGCGTGTGGCCGCCCGCATAGCCCGACTCCACCGAGTTGACGCCGTCGACGCCCAGATAAACCGCTTCGAGGCACCAGAAACACCCGCCACCCAAGGTGGCGACTTCGCCTGTCTGACTCATGCTGCTCGCTCCTTCTCACTCGTGATCGGCCGATGCCGCATTCGCTTTGCCGCAACGCCCATGCCATCGGCGGTAGCGTTCCAGCTTAGCGGGTTTTGCGATGCGCCGGTTGCGTCGCGGTCAGTGCACCGCGATTGCAGTTAAAATTGGGGCAAATCGACGATTTTCACTATGACTTTCGAATCAACTGTTTCCCGCCGTGCGCGCGAGAGCTTCGGCGCGGCTTCCGGCCGCCACGCATCGGCGGCTTGCGCGCAATGAAGCACGCCAGCCCGCCCAACTTCGACCAGCCGGCCTTCAGGCAGGCGCTCAGCCAGTTCGCTACGGGCGTCACCGTCATCACGACGCGTGCGCCGTCCGGCCAGTTAATCGGCATCACCGCCAGCTCGTTCAATTCGGTTTCGCTCGAGCCGCCGCTCGTGCTGTGGAGCCTCGCCACGCGCTCGGCGTCGATGTCGGTGTTCCGCGCGAACAGTCACTACGTGGTCAACGTGCTGGCCGCGTCGCAGCTCGATCTATGCAAGCGCTTCGCCACGGTGAAGGGCGACCGCTTCGAAGGCGTATCGCACGCGGCGGGCGACAGCGGTATGCCGGTGCTCGACGGCGCGCTCGCGTGGTTCGAATGCCATAACCGCAGCCGTTACGAAGAAGGCGATCACGTGATTTTCGTCGGCGAAGTGGAGCGCTGCGGCGTGCACGAGAATGCCGCCGACATGGCGCCGCTCGTCTTCCAGAACGGCCAGTTCCACGGCCTCAAATCGTTGTAAGCGCACGCGGCGCTGTACGCCAGAGGGCGCCTCAGCGATCGTTGTGCGGCGCGCCGTGCGTGTTATTGCGCGTAACCAGCGAAACCGGCACGCCCGAATCTTCCTTCAAGGTCTGCAGCACGATATTCGAACGAATATCCAGCACGCCCGGCGCCTTGTAGAGACGCTGCAACACAAAATCCGAATAGTGCTTGAGGTTGTGCGCGAGAACGCGCAGCAGATAGTGCGTCTCGCCCGTCACGACAAAAGCGCCGACCACTTCCGGCCAGTCGCGCAGCGCTTCAGCGAAGCGCTCGTGCCAATTCTGCTGTTCATTGCGCATCGACACCTGAACGAACGCCTCCAGCTCGAAGCCCAGCACTTCGCGGTTCAGACACGCGCGATAGTGCTCGATGACGCCCTGTTCTTCCAGTAGACGCAAGCGCCGCAGACACGCCGACGGCGACAGCGAGATGCGCTCCGCGAGATCGAGATTGCTGATTCGTCCTTCCTGCTGAAGCACCGTCAAGATACGGCAATCGGTGGCGTCGAGCGAGATCGCGTTCATATTCGGTCTCCCTTTCCCATTTAACTCAAATTATGTTCCAAGACCGGGCTTAGAAGGAGATTTTTTCGCAATCACATTTCGCGGCTGGCCACCTATCATTCCGTATAGACCTCCACCTTCCATGCGGACATGCAAACACTCTGGGACATCACCCCCGCCGTCGATACGGCGACGCCCGTCTGGCCAGGCGACACGCCCGTCGGCATCGAGCGCGTCTGGCGGATGGAGGCCGGCTCGCCCGTCAACGTCGCGCGGCTGACGCTCTCGCCGCATACCGGCGCGCACACGGACGCGCCTCTGCACTACGACGCGGAGGGCGCCGCAATCGGCCAGGTGCCGCTCGACGCCTATCTCGGACGATGCCGCGTGATTCATTGCATCGGCGCGTCGCCTGTTGTCACGCCACAACATCTGCGTGACTCGTTGGGCGGGTTGCCGCCGCGAGTCTTACTGCGCACTTACAGAAACGCGCCGACCGCGGCGTGGGACAGCGGCTTCTGCGCCGTCGCGCCCGAAACGATCGACCTGCTCGCGGCCAACGGCGTGAAGCTGATCGGCATCGACACGCCGTCGCTCGACCCGCAGGAATCGAAGACGATGGACGCGCATCACCGTATTCGCGCGCACGGCATGGCGATTCTCGAGGGCATCGTGCTCGACGATGTCGCGCCCGGCGACTACGAACTGATCGCGCTGCCGCTCAAGCTGACCACGCTCGACGCGAGCCCCGTGCGCGCGGTCCTGCGCGCGCTGCCCGACGCGCACTGACTTTCAATCCGCAATACGCGAACGAACGAGACCACCATGAATCATCGCGAAGAAGCCTTGGCGCTCGACAGCGCCGACCCGCTCGCACCACTGCGCGACCAGTTCGCGCTGTCGTCGACCACTATCTACCTCGACGGCAATTCGCTCGGCGTGCCGCCGGCCGCCGCCGCGCAACGCGCGCAAACCGTGATCGCCGCCGAATGGGGCGAGGGTTTGATCCGCAGCTGGAATGCGGCGGGCTGGTTCGCGCTGCCGCGTCGCTTGGGCAATAAACTCGCGCCGCTGATCGGCGCCGCCGAGGACGAAGTCGTCGTCACCGATACGATTTCGATCAACCTCTTCAAGGTGCTGTCCGCCGCACTGCGGCTCGCCGACGCGCGCGACCCGAAGCGGCGTGTGATCGTGTCCGAGCGTTCGAATTTCCCGTCCGACCTGTACATCGCGCAGGGCGTGATCGAGCAGCTCGACCGCGGCTATGAACTGCGTCTCGTCGACGACCCGTCGGAGCTGCCGGAAGCAATCGGCGACGACACCGCGATCGCGATGATCACGCATGTGAACTACCGCACCGGCTACATGCACGACATGGCCGCGCTGACGAAGCTGATTCACGACAAGGGCGCGCTCGCGCTGTGGGATCTCGCGCATTCGGCGGGCGCGGTGCCGGTCGACCTGAACGGCGTCGGCGCCGACTACGCAGTCGGCTGCACGTACAAGTATCTGAACGGCGGTCCGGGCTCGCCCGCGTTCGTGTGGGTGCCGAAGCGCCATCAGAATAATTTTGCGCAGCCGCTTTCCGGCTGGTGGGGACATGCCGCGCCGTTCGAGATGAACCCGACGTATCGGCCGGATCAGGGCGTCGGCCGCTATTTGTGCGGCACGCAGCCGATGGTGTCGATGGCGCTCGTCGAATGCGGGCTCGACGTGTTTCTGCAGACTGACATGCAGGCGATTCGCCGCAAGTCGCTGGCGCTGACCGATCTCTTTATCGAACTCGTCGAAGCGCGTTGCAGCGAGTTTCCGTTGAAGCTCGTCACGCCGCGCGCACACTCGCAGCGCGGCTCGCATGCGAGCTTCGAGCATCCGCATGGCTATGAGGTGATGCAGGCGTTGATCGCGCGTGGGGTGATCGGCGATTATCGCGAGCCGCATGTGCTGCGCTTCGGCTTTACGCCGCTTTATACGCGCTTCGTGGATGTATGGGACGCCGTCGAAACCTTGCGCGACGTGCTCGCACGCGAGACCTGGCGCGCGCCGGAATTTGCCGCGCGCGGCGCCGTGACCTGAGGAGCGCACGATGAACGATCACATGCAAACGCCGGGCTTGCCCGAAGAAAAGCCCGCGCAAGGTTGCCCGTTCGGTCATGGGAGCGCTGCGTCCGCCGACGCTGCGACTGCTGCTACGAACGCTTCTTCAGCCGAGGATGGCTGGCACGACGCGCAGCTCGACTTCTCCGGCTCGATGAGTTACGGCGATTATCTGTCGCTCGGGACGGTGCTGAATGCGCAGCATCCGTTGTCGCCCGATCACAACGAGATGCTGTTCATCATTCAGCATCAGACCAGCGAATTGTGGATGAAGCTCGCGCTGTACGAGTTGCGCGCCGCGCTCGGCGCCGTGCATCGCGACGAGTTGCCGCCGGCGTTCAAGATGCTCGCGCGCGTCTCGCGGATCATGGAGCAGCTCGTGCAGGCCTGGAGCGTGCTCGCGACAATGACGCCGTCCGAATACACGGCGATGCGGCCTTACCTGGGCAGCTCGTCGGGGTTTCAGTCTTATCAGTACCGGCAGATCGAGTTTCTGCTCGGCAACAAGAACGAGCAGATGCTCAAGCCGCATGCGCATCGTGCCGATGTGCTTGCGGAGGTGAAGGCGTCACTGGAAGCGCCGTCGTTCTACGACGAAGTGGTGAAGCTGCTTGCGCGTCGCGGCTTTGCGATTTCGCCGTCGCGGCTCGCGCGCGACTGGACACAGCCCACGGTTCACGATGCTTCCGTCGAAGCGGCCTGGCTCGAGGTGTATCGCAATCCTTCGCAGCATTGGGAGTTGTATGAGATGGCCGAGGAACTGGTCGATCTCGAGGACGCTTTCCGGCAGTGGCGGTTCCGGCACGTTACTACCGTCGAGAGGATTATCGGCTTCAAGCAGGGGACGGGCGGGACCAGTGGCGCGCCTTATCTGCGCAAGATGCTCGATGTGGTTTTGTTTCCTGAGCTTTGGCATGTCAGGACGGTGTTGTAGGGACGAGCTGCGGCGGGTTTTTGTCTAACCCGCTTCGCTCGTTAGTGACAAGACAGTCATGTCTCGAGCGGCGCCGCACGCGCCGCACCAGTAAATGTCACCGCGCCACAAATCCCCCATCAACCGCCAGCGAAACCCCACTCACCATAGAAGCCGCATCGCTCAACAAGAACGCCACCACCGAAGCCACTTCAACCGGCTCGGCAAACCTCCCAAGCGGAATAGCCTTAAGTGCAGGCTCGCGCTTGACAGGATCGCTCCACGCCTGCACGGCCATCGGCGTCAACGTGACGGTTGGATTGACGCTGTTGACGCGAATTCCAAACGGCCCCAACTCGATGCACAAAGCCCGCGTGATCGCATCGAGCGCAGCCTTCGAAGCCGAATAGCTCAGGTGATCGTCAAGCGCGACAAGCGCCGCCTGGCTCGAAACGTTCACGATACTGCCGGCCCGCTTCGCGTCGATCATCCCTCGCGCCACATGCTTCGCCACCAGCGCCGCGCCGCGCGCGTTCACCGCCATCACGCGATCGAAACTCGCGGCCGTTGTCTCCACCGCTCGCTCGAGCAACGCAATGCCCGCGCAATTCACCAGACCGTCGAAAGCGCCGAGCGATAGAAACGCTTCGTTGATCGCGGCTTCGTCGCTGACGTCGAGCTTCAACGGCTCGCAGCCGGTCTCTTCGGCGAGACGCGCAAGCTCGTTCGCATTGCGTGCCGCCGCGACGACATCGGCACCGCTCGCGCACAACATCTCGACCGTCGCGCGCCCTATTCCACTCGAGGCGCCCGTCACGAATATCGAGCGGCCGGAAAAATCGAAAGTAGCATTCATGATGTTTGCAAGCGATGCATGACCGGCTTCAATGCCGGATACAGGTCTTTATAGATGCCGAAGCGCTCTTCGTAACGCGCCATTCGCGCGGCGTCCGGTTGTGCGCGCTCGATTAGCGTGATCCAGCCGCCCTGCGCCGCCTCGCGCGAAATCAGCCCGACGCCGAGCGCGGCGAGCAACGCGGCGCCCATCGCCGCCTCCACTTCCTGCTCGATCGTATAGACCGGATAGCCGGTGATGTCGGCGATGATCTGCATCCACAAATCCGAATGCGCGGCGCCGCCGACCACGATCAGCTTGTCCTCCAACGACTGCGCTCCCTGGCGTCCGGCCTCGATGTTGTGCTTCAACGCAAACGACACGCCCTCGAGCACCGCGCGATACAAGTGCGCCCGCGTATGAAAAAGGCTCAGACCGACGAACGCGCCGCTCGCCTTCGCGTCCCACACGGGGCTGCGTTCGCCCATCAGATAAGGCAGAAACATCACGCCATCCGATCCCGCCGGGACCTTCGCGGCGTTGTCTTCGAGCAGACGATGCGGATCGCCATGCGGCGTCGCGCGCGCGGCTTCCATTTCGGCATGACAGAACTGATCGCGATACCACGTCACCGACGCACCCGCGGTAATCGCGCCGCCGAACACATAGATGTCGCGCTGCCCGTTGAAAACGTGAGGCATGCTGATCAATCCGTGGCGCGCATCGACCGTCTGATTGATGTAGCCCCAGCACATGCTCGTGCCGATCATCGCGACATGTTGCCCTGCTCGGCTCACGCCCGCGGCGAATGTCGCGACCGCGGCGTCCACGCCGCCCGCCACGATCGACGTGCCTGCCGCGAGTCCGAGCTGTTCGGTCCATTGCGACAGCAACCCGCCGACGACTTCCGACGAATCGACGAGCCGCTCCGGCATCATCGTCGCGGGAATGCCGAGCATGTCGAGCGCCTCGTCGGACCAGTCGCGCTGCGCAATATCGTAGATGCCGCCGATGTTGCCCGCCGAGCTGTGGTCGACCGCGACTTCGCCCGTCAGCATGTAGATCACATACGCGTTCGGCGGCAGGAAGTAACGCGTTTGCGCCCATACGTCGGGCTCGTGATCGCGCAGCCACAGCATCTTCGTGTAGCCGTAGTAGCTGTCCACGCCATTGCCGGTGATCGCGTACAGCCGCTCGAGGTCGACGTTGCGGCGCACCCATTCGACCTGATCGGTTGCGCGCCGGTCCATCCATATCAGACACGGATAAAGCGGCCGCATCTCGCTATCGACGGGAATGCCCGAGCCGCCATACAGGCTGCTCACGCACACGGCCTTGATGGAATCCGCCGCGACGCCCGCCTGTTTCGCCTTCTGCACGCACGCGGCAATGCATTCGGTGACCGCCTTGAACCACACCGCCGGCCATTGCTCGGCCCATAACGGCTTCGGCGTATCCGGCTGATAGCTCGACGCGTGTTGCGCAACGATAGCGCCGTGCCGATCGACGAGCAGCGCCTTCGTGCTCTGCGTGCCGATGTCGACGCCGATGACGTATTCCATACAGTCTCCGTTGTTGTAGCGCTGCGCTTCAGTAGATGCCGGCGCTTACGCGCGCGGCTTCATCAGCACCTTGATCGAATCCAGCGAATCGGCGACCTTGATCGCCTCGTCCCATTCTTCCAGAGAAAAGCCGTGTGTGACGATGCCTTTCGACGTCACGAGTCCGCGCGCGAGCAGATCGATTGCAATCGGATAGCAATACGGTCCGAGGTGCGCGCCGCGTACATCGAGTTCCTTGCGGTCGCCGATCACGGACCAGTCGAGTGTCGTATCCGCGCCGAACACGGAGAACTCGACGAAGCGCCCGAGCTTGCGGATCAGATCCATGCCCTGATTGACGCCGACCGGCGCGCCGGTCGTTTCAATATATACGTCGCAGCCGTAGCCGTCAGTGAGCGAATGGATGATCGCGAGCGCGTCGTCCTGCTTCGGGTTGATCGTCACGTCCGCGCCATACTCGCGCGCGAGTGCGAGGCGCTCTTCCACCAGATCGATCACGACGAGTTTCTTCGGCGTTTTCAGATGCGCGACTTGCGTCATCATTAAACCGAGCGGACCTGCGCCTGCAATCACGACCACGTCATCCAACTGCACATCGCCGCGATTGACCGTGTGAATCGCGCACGCCAGCGGTTCGATGATAGCGGCGTCTTCGAGTGAAATGCCGTCCGGAATCTTATGGACGATAGCGGTCGGCGGAATACGCATGTACTCGGCCATGCCGCCGTCGGCGACTTCGCGCTGAAAGCCGAAGATGTTGTGCACTTCGCACATCCAGTACTGGCCGGATTTGCAATAACGGCACTTGCCGCAAGGCACGATCTGCTCGGCGATCACGCGGTCGCCGACCTTCACGCCGAAATGTTCTGCCGCGCCTTCGCCGAGTTCCTGCACGAAGCCGAAGAACTCGTGCCCCGGAATTACCGGCGCTTTAACCCACGGACTCGGGCCGCCCCAGAACATCTTCGCGCCCGAATGGCATTTGCAATCGCTCGCGCAGATCCCGCATGCGGCGATGCGGATCACCAGTTCATGCGCTCGCGCGCGCGGCTTCGCTACCTGTTCGACGCGATAGTCTTTCGGTGCGTGGCAGACAATCGCCGTCATGTCCTGCTTGTCGGATGGAGTGAATTCATTCGTCATTGCATGATCCTGCCGGAAGTGAAAATCAATGGAGAAGAAAGCGTTACTTTCTGCGGTCACGGCTGATGTAAATCGCGAGCAGAATGATTCCGCCTTTGATCACGTTCTGCACATACGGATTGACGCCGACCATGTTGAGTCCGTTGTTCAGCACACCTAGCAGCAGCGCGCCGATCAACGTGCCGATAATCGAACCGCGTCCGCCGGAGATCGACGTGCCGCCCATCACGACGGCCGCGATGGCGTCGAGTTCGAAGCCCACGCCCGCATTCGGCTGGCCGCTCATCAACCGCGCGGTCAACACGATGGCGGCAAACGAAGACGTCAACCCTGCAATCGTGTAGACGATCAGCTTCACGCGCGCGACGCGCACGCCCGACAGACGCGTCGCCTGTTCATTGCCGCCAATCGCGTACACGTAGCGGCCAAACGGCATGCGTTCGAGCAGCACCCACGCGATCACATAGATCACCGCCATGATCACGACGGGCGCCTGAATGCCGAGAATCTTGCCGCTGCCGAAGAAGCTGACCCACTCGGGCAAGCCGTCGATCGGATAGCCGCCCGTATAGATGAGTGCGAGGCCGCGCGCGATGCCCATCGTCGCGAGCGTGACGATGATCGGCGGCATGCCGGCGAACGCGACGAAGAACCCGTTGGCCGCGCCGAAGCCGAGACCCACCGCAACGCCAACCGCCAACGCGGCAACCGCGTTCATGCCGGCCACCATCAGTCCCGCGGCGAGCGTGCCCGAAAGCGCCATCACCGAGCCGACCGACAGGTCGATGCCCCCCGTGAGAATCACGCACGTCATACCGACCGCGATGATCGCGTTGATCGACACCTGGCGCAGCACGTTCTCGATGTTCGCGCCGGAGAGAAAGCTGTCGCTCGCGAACACCATCACGATGCAAACCACGAGCAAACCGACGAACGGATAGAAGAGCGTCGAGCGCTTCAACGCGGCCCAGGTGAAGCGCACGGGTGCGCCGGGCGTATTGCCACTGACGCTCGACGTTTTCGGCGGCGAAGAGGGATTAGGCGTGTTCATGCAGGGCTCCACGAGTGCCGGCGGTTGCATAGGTCATCACGGCGTTCGAGTCGATCTGATCGCCTTCGAGCAGCGCTTCGATGCGGCCTTGCCGGAACACGGCGACGCGGTCGCACATGCCCACGATCTCCGGCAGTTCCGACGAAATCATGATGATCGAATAGCCGCGCGCGGTGAGTTCGCGCATCAGCAGATAGATTTCCGCCTTCGCGCCGACGTCGATGCCGCGCGTCGGTTCGTCGAAGATGAGGATGTTGGTGTGGTGGTTCAGCCAGCGCGCGATCACGACTTTCTGCTGGTTGCCGCCCGACAGCGTGGCGACTTCCGTATGCATGGTCGGCGCTTTCACGCCGACGCGTTTCATGATGTCGGCGGTGGCGCGCGCTTCGCTGCGCTGATCGATAAAAAATCGCAGCGAGCGGTATTTGCCGAGGTTATTGATCGAGATGTTCTGCTTGATCGAGAAGTCCGTAATCAGCCCTTCCGTTTTGCGGCTTTCAGGAAGAATGCCGACGCCCGCGCGCAACGCATCCGCCGGGTCCGACAGTTTCGCGGCCTCGCCGTTGATGCGAATCTCCTTCGCATAGGCCGCGTCCGCGCCGATCACGGCGAGCGCGGTCTCGGTGCGGCCCGAACCGACCAGTCCCGCGAAACCGAGAATCTCGCCTTCGCGCAGCGTGAATTGCAGCACCGGGCTGTCTTTATGCAACTGCAGCTTCTGTACGTCCAGCACGATCTTCGCGTCGGAGCACAGCGGCGGCTTCGGCGGAAAACTGTTTTCGATGCGGCGTCCCACCATCATTTCGACGAGCCGGCTCACGTCGGACTGCGCGACATCGGTCATGCCGACATACTGACCGTCGCGCAGCACCGTAATGCGGTCGCACACCTCGAAGATTTCTTCCAGGTGATGCGAGATAAAAATCATCGCCACGCCCTGCTTTTTCAGGTCGCGCATGATGGCAAAAAGGTGCTCGGCTTCGGCGGGCGTGAGCGTCGCGGTCGGTTCGTCGAGAATCAGAATGCGCGCTTCGAGCGACAACGCCTTGCCGATCTCGACGAACTGCTGCTGCGCAACCGACAGTTCGCGAATCGGCACAGACAGATCAATTGACACGCCGAGCCGCGCGAATATATCGGCCGCCGCGCGCCGCATCTTGCCGCGTTCGAGCAGGCCCAAGCCGTTCTTCATCTCGCGGCCGAGAAAGATGTTCTCCACTGCATTCAAGTACGGAATCAGGCTGAATTCCTGAAACACGATGCCGACGCCCGCAGCGACCGCGTCGTGATAATTTGCAAAGTGCCGCGGCTCGCCGTCGATCGTGATCGTGCCTTCGTCCGGCTGATAAATGCCGCACAGAATCTTCATCAGCGTCGACTTGCCCGCG
Organism: Paraburkholderia sp. RL17-368-BIF-A; assembly: GCF_046054045.1. Taxonomy (NCBI): domain Bacteria; kingdom Pseudomonadati; phylum Pseudomonadota; class Betaproteobacteria; order Burkholderiales; family Burkholderiaceae; genus Paraburkholderia; species Paraburkholderia sp. RL17-368-BIF-A. Next base: position 140,751 of record NZ_JARESN010000007.1, on the reverse strand, counting down.
CCGTTTTCGCCGAGCAGCGCGTGGATTTCGCCGCGCGCTATCTCGAGGTGAATGCCTTGCAGCGCCTTCACGCCCGGAAAACTTTTGCTGATGTTCTCGAGTTTCAATATCGTGTCCATCGGGTGCTCCATCACTGCCCGCCGCCGTGTTCGCATCGACCACCGCAAACACAGCGCGGCGGGCATTGGGCTTACCAGCTAAAACCCTTCGCGTTGCTCTTGTCGATCATCTTCACGTCGACGGGAATCGCTTTGGGTACATTGGCGCCCCACTTCTTCGCGTAGGCGATGCCGAGTGCAATGCGCACCTGATCGGCAGGAAACTGCGCTGACGTCTCGATGAATTTCGAATTCGGCTTTTGAATCGCGGCAATCGCTTCGGGCGCGCCGTCGACGCTCGTCAGCTTGATGTCCTTACCCGATGACTCAATTGCGGAGAGCGCGCCCATCGATCCACCGTCGTTCACGCTGAAGATGCCCTTCAGGTTCGGGTGCGCCTGAATCATGTTCTCGGTGACGGACAGTGCGGTCGCGCGTTCCTGCTTGCCGTTCTGCGTATCCACGAGCTTGACGCCCGGCGCCTTCGCAAGCGCCGCCTTGCAGCCGCGCACGCGTTCGAGAATCGGCACGACCGGAATGCCGTCGAGAATCGCCACTTCGCCGCTGCCGCCAATCGACTTGGCGAGGTACTCGCAGGCTATCTGTCCCGCGTCGAAGTTCTTCGAGCCGACGAACGAATCGACGGGACCGTTCGCGTTCGCGTCCACTGCGACCACCACCACGCCCGCTTTTTTCGCCGACGTCACCGCCGACTGAATGCCCGTCGAATCGGTCGGATTCACGAGCAGAATGTCGATCTTCTTTTGCAGCATGTCTTCGACGTCGCTCACCTGTTTGCTCACGTCGTGATGCGCGTCGGTGACGACCACCGTTGCACCGGTCGACGCAGCGGCGTCGTTCAACGCCTTCTGCATCGTCACGAAATATGGATTGTTCAGTTCCTGAAACGTCATGCCGATCTTCAGCGGTGCGGCCTGCGCGGCAGGCGCGGCGATCAGCGCGAGGCCGAATGCAAGGCTCGCGAATGTCTTCAACGATGCCTGTTTGATGATGGATTGCGTCACGAGGGTTTGCGTCATGGTTGTCTCCGTTTTTGAAGTGAGCACGTCCGTCACGCTGTCGGCGGACAGCGCGATACGTGTTGAAACGCGGGTGAAACAAAGCGCCTTGCTGAAAAGCGCGGCGGTGAAATACGCAGAGGCTACGTCGGTGGATAAGCTGCGGCGGCAGGACGCGGCAAGCCTGGCGCGAGCACGATGGCGGGCGCGTCGTCGACGCCCCTTCCGCGCGCGGCCGCTTCTTCCGAAGCATCGCGGCTCGCGTCGTTCAATTGCTGATAGCGGCGAAACTTCGAAGGCGCCATGCCCTTCACCGCGAGAAACTGCCGGTTGAAATTCGACAGGTTATTAAAGCCCGCCTTGAAGCAGATGTCGGTCACGCTCAGTTCGCTATCGGTCAGCAACTGGCACGCGAGATTGATGCGCATGCGGTTCACGTACTGCACGAACGGCAGGCCCGTGTGCCGGCGGAAATAACGCGAAAACGCACTCACACTTTGGCCGGCCAGTTGCGCGAGATCCGATTCGCGCAAGTCGTTCGCGAGGTTCTTGCCGATATACGAAAGCACATGGTTGATGCGCGTCGACGCGAAGCCCGTCGGATCGGCCTGATACGCGGGACTCGCGAGCGTCTCGCGGTCTTCGGCGCTCATCAGGATTTCGAGCATCGACATGAAGAGCACGAGGCGGCGCAATCCCCGCGCGCCCAATAGTTCGAGAAAAAGCGGCTGAATCGCCGCACTCGTGCGCGCGCCGAACGACACGCCGCGGCGCGAGTCCGCAAGGAGCGCCTCCACCTGACGCCACTCGGGAAAACTCTCAAGACAACTCGACACGAACTCCTGGCCGAACTGCACGACGAGATTGCGCTGCGCGATGTTCTCGCCTTCGGGCACATCGCTCACCCAGTTATGCGGCAGGTTCGGCCCCATCAACACGAGATTGCCGGGCGCGAAGCTGCTGATGTGATCGCCGACGAACATCTTCCCGGTCGTCGCCACGATCAGATGAATCTCGTACTCGGGATGAAAGTGCCAGCGTACCGTGCGATACGGATAGCCGTGCGACCACACTTTGAACGACTCGTCGCGGCGTACGGCCACGATCTCCAGATCGGGTTGCACTGTCTGCCTCCATGAAGCGGCTCAAGGGAGATGCCGCTCGTCTTCGTCTTGTATAGCGAAAAGTAGTCTTGAAACGCGCGCGCCACCACTAAAAATGAAACCGCGTACCGATACTTTTTTGCATTCGGGTAAGTCCCGACGCGCGCAAGGTCAAGAATGATGCAATGCAAAAGAGCCGATGAAGCGCGCCACGAAGCATGTATCGACGCGATTCCGTGATGCGTTGCAGCCTTGGCCCGCCGCGCCGCGCCACGAAAACATCCTGTGGCCGCCTTGACTTTCGTTTCAGCGGGTACGATCATTCGCTCACATACAGAGCAAATGCTCTAACGACCAATAAATGCGCGCGACAAGCCGCGCAACAGCCCAGACAGATGGAGACGCACAATGAGCAGCGGGCAAGGCAGCGGCGACGCCGCACAGGTGATCCTGCATATCGGCGCGGGGTCGTTTCATCGCGCGCATCAGGCGTGGTATCTCCACCGATTGAACGAAGCGAAGCTGCCGGGCGAACCGCACTGGTCGCTCACCGTCGGTAACATTCGCAGCGACATGAACGCGGTGCTCGAAGCACTGGCCGCGCAAGACGGCGTCTATACGCTCGAGACCGTCACGCCGCAAGGCGAGCGCGCTTACGAGACGATCCGCTCGATCGAGCGCGTGCTGCCGTGGACGCAAAGCCTCGACACGCTGATCGAAGCCGGCGCCGATCCCGCGTGCAAGATCATTGCGTTCACCGTCACCGAAGGCGGTTATTACCTCGACGAACACGACCAGCTCGACACCGCGAATCCCGATCTCGCAACCGATCTCAAAGGCGGACACACGACCATCTACGGCGCGCTGGCGGCCATTCTCGACGCGCGCATGAAAGCCGGCGCGGGCCCCGTCACGCTGCAAACGTGCGACAACCTGCGCCGCAACGGCGAGCGTTTCCATGCGGGCATGAGCGCGTTTCTCGAGCTGCGCGGCGCGGACGAACTCGCGCAGTGGTTCGACGACAACACGGCGTGCCCGAGTTCGATGGTCGACCGCATCACGCCGCGCCCGACGCCGGACGTGCGCGAACGCGTAAAGGCCGCAACCGGTGTCGACGACGCGTGCCCGGTGATGGGCGAAGCGTTTATCCAATGGGTGATCGAAGAGCACTTCATCGCCGGGCGTCCCGCGTGGGAGAAAGTCGGCGCGGAACTGGTCGACTCGGTGCTGCCCTATGAAGAAGCGAAGATCCGCATTCTCAACGCGACGCATAGCTGCATTGCGTGGGCGGGCACGTTGATCGGTCTCGACTACATTCACGAAGGCACGCACGACGCCGACATCCGCCAGTTCGCATTCGATTACGTGACGCAGGATGTGATCCCCTGTCTCTCGCCGAGTCCGCTCGATCTCGAACGCTATCGCGATGTGGTGCTCGAGCGCTTCGGCAATCCTTATATCCAGGACACGAACCAGCGCGTCGCGGCGGACGGCTTCTCCAAACTGCCTGGCTTCATCGCGCCGACGCTCGCCGAATGTTTCGAGCGAGGCGTCACGCCCGCGGCCACCGCGATGCTGCCCGCGTTGTTCTTCCGCTTCCTCGAACGCTGGCAGACGGGCAAGCTGCCCTACACGTACCAGGACGGCGTGATGGACGAGCGCGTCGCGCGCGGCTTCTTCGCGGCGCCCGATCCGTTGCAGGCGTTCGCCGCCGACCGTCTGCTGTGGGGCAGCATGGCCGCGACGCAGGAACTCGAATCGGCGCTGGCCGGCGCGCTCGCGCGCGTCGACGTGTGGCTCGCAAAACGCGGTCAGGCGTAAGCCACGCCGCAAACACACCAGCCGGATTCGCGCGGTGCCAGGCTTAATGCGCATGGCACCGCGCGCGGCGTGCGGCTAAAGTAGCGCATCTCCAACGACGAAGGTTTCGCGCCCATGTATCTCGGCATCGACCTCGGCACGTCCGAAGTGAAAGTCCTGCTGCTCGCGTCGACGGGACGCGTGATCGGCACCGCCGGCTCGCCATTCACCGTTTCGCGCCCGCATCAGCGCTGGGCCGAGCAGAATCCCGAAGACTGGTGGACGGGCACGCAAAGCGCGCTCGCCGCACTGCGCGCGAAGCATCCCGACGAGTTCGCGCAGATTCGCGGCATCGGCCTGTCCGGGCAGATGCACGGCGCGGTGCTGCTCGACGCGGAGAACCGCGTGCTGCGGCCCGCGATACTGTGGAACGACATGCGCAGCGACAAGGAGTGCGCCGAGCTCACGGAGCGCGCGCCCGATTTGCATAGCGTCGCCGGCAATCTTGCGATGCCGGGGTTCACCGCGCCGAAGCTGCTGTGGGTCGCGCGTCACGAGCCCGACATCTTTGCGCGCACCGCCTGCGTGCTGCTGCCGAAAGACTACTTGCGTCTGCAACTGACCGGCGGCAAGGTGTCCGATCCATCGGATGCGGCCGGCACGTTGTGGCTCGATGTCGCGAAACGCGACTGGTCCGATTCGCTGCTCGCCGCCTGCAACATGACGCGCGCGCAGATGCCGGCGCTCGCCGAAGGCAGCGCGCCGTCCGGCACATTGCTGCCCGAGGTCGCGCGCGAACTGGGCTTGAGCGACGGCGTGATCGTCGCGGCCGGCGGCGGCGACAATGCGACGAGCGCCATCGGCATCGGCGCGACGCAGCCGGGCGACGGCTTCGTGTCGCTCGGCACGTCGGGCGTGTTGTGCGTGGTGGGCGACAGCTTCCGGCCGAATCCCGCGTCCGCTGTCCACGCGTTCTGCCACGCGATTCCCGACCGCTGGCATCAGATGAGCGTGGTGCTCTCCGCGGCGAGCTGTTTGCGCTGGGTCTGCAAGCTCACCTCGACCGACGAACCCACGCTGCTCGCCGAAATCGAAGCGCTGCCCGCGGATGCGCTCAACACCGCGCCGCTCTTCTTGCCGTATCTGTCGGGCGAACGCACGCCGCACAACGACCCCTACGCGCAGGGCGTTTTCTTCGGCATGAATCACGCGACGGATCGCGCGTTGCTCGGCTACGCGGTGCTCGAAGGTGTGACGCTCGCGCTCACCGACGGCCTCGACGCACTGCGCGCGGCCGGCACCGAAGCGAAAGCGTTCTCGCTGTTAGGCGGCGGCGCGCGCAGCGACTACTGGGCGCAACTGCTCGCCGACGCGCTCGACACCGCGACGCGCAAGCACGGCGGCGGCGAGACGGGCGCGGCGCTCGGCGCGGCGCGCCTCGGCTGGCTCGCAGCGGGCGGCGATCCGGCGATCGTGCTCGCCAAACCGCCGATCGAAAAAGAGTTCACGCCGAACGCGCGCCGTCATGCCGAATTGCGCGCGCGGCTCGACGCTTATCGTGCGCTGTACCGTCATGTGCGGCCGCTCTTCGACTCCGCTCGCGAGCGGCTCATCTAGGCGCTCATCCAGGCGCATAGCAACGCAGCGCAAACCGCAGCCGGCCGTGCCGCCATGCATCGTGATGCATCGGCATGCATGAACCGGCTGCTATCATCGGCGCCCCTCAAGCGGATCGTCACCGTGCCCAAGTCCACAGAAAAATTAGACCTTGCTACTCGCGCCGCGTGGCTTTACTACGTCGCGGGCAATACGCAGAACGAGATCGCCGAGAAGCTCCAGGTGTCGCGCCCGGTTGCGCAGCGGCTCGTCGCGTTCGCGGTGGAAAAGAACCTGATCCGCGTGCGCGTCGATCATCAACTGGCGGACTGCCTGTCGCTTGCGGACCAATTGTCCAAACGCTATGGCCTGTCGATGTGCGAAGTCGTGCCCATCGACAGCGACACGCCCGAGGAAGTCGACCGCAAACTCGCGGTAGCCGGCGCGCAGGTGATGGAGCGCTACCTCACGGAAGAAAAACCGATGGTGGTCGCCGTCAGCAGCGGCCGGACGCTCAAAGCCGCGGTCGACCAGATCGCGCAGCTAGACCGTCCGCAGCATCGGTTGGTATCGATGGTCGGAGCGATCGCCCAGGACGGCTCCTCGAACCGCTATGACGTCGCGCTGCACATTTCGGAGAAGACGGGCGGCAAGCATTTTCTGCTGCCCGCGCCGTTGATCGCCGATAGCGAGGCCGAACGTGCACAGTGGTGCAATCACCGGCTGTATCGGATCGTCGAATCGTTGTCGGCCGAGGCGGATGTCGCGTTTGTCGGCATCGGCAATATCGGGCCGAAATGCCCGCTGCACGAAGACGGCTTTATTACGTCGGCGGAAGTAAAAGAGCTGGTGCAAGGCGGTGCGGTGGCGGAAATGCTCGGACTGCCAATTAATGCCGCCGGCGCGCGTGTCGAGTCGCCCACAGGCCGGCGCGTGACCAGCATTTCAATCGACTCGCCGCCGCAGCGGCCCACCATTGGCTTCGCGGGCGGCAAGCGCAAGCGCGAGGCGCTGATCGCCGTGCTCAAGGGCGGCTGGCTGTCGGGGCTCGTCACCGATGAGCTGTGCGCGCGCGCGGCGCTGGAGGCGTGAAGCGGCGCACGCCCCCTTCTAGCGGGTAGAACTCAGGCCGCCAGCACTTCGACGATCTTGCGCTGGAACGCCTTACCGTCGCTATCGAACAGATGACAATGCTCGGGCGTCGCGCCGAGCTTCTGCGTCTCGCCCTTCGCATGCCGTTCGAGCGGCGGAATGCGCGCGATCAAACCATCCGGCGCCACGCTCGACTCCGCATACAGATACGCGGCGTCGCCGAGCGATTCGACGGCCATCGTGCGGGCCGACACGCCGTCATCCGTCATGCCGACATGCAGATGCTCGGGACGAATGCCGACCGTCACCTTGTCGCCCTGCTTCACCGAAGCCGGTTCAACAGCGACGCGCTGCGTCTCGCCGGTTTCGTAGCGCACCGTCACGCCGTCGTGCGTGACCGACTGCACCACGCCTTCCATGAAATTCATTTTCGGCGAACCGATAAAGCCCGCGACAAAACGATTGGCCGGCGCGTGATACAGCATTGTCGGACTGCCCACCTGTTCGAGATTGCCCGCCGAGAGCACGACGATCTTGTCCGCAAGCGTCATCGCTTCGACCTGATCGTGCGTCACGTAGATCATCGTGGTCTTCAGCTCGTCATGCAGACGCGCGAATTCGAGGCGCATTTTCACGCGCAAAGCGGCGTCGAGATTCGACAGCGGTTCGTCGAACAGAAACACCTTCGGCTTACGCGTGATCGCGCGGCCAATCGCGACGCGCTGACGCTGGCCGCCCGAAAGCTGTTTCGGCTTGCGATCGAGCAGGTGATCGATATGCAGAATCTTCGCCGCATTGCGCACGGCCGCGTCGATCTCAGGCTTTTTAGTGCCCGCGAGTTTCAGGCCGAACGCCATGTTGTCGTACAGCGTCATGTGCGGATACAGCGCGTACGACTGAAACACCATCGCGATGCCGCGCTTGGCGGGCGGCACATCGTTCATGCGTGTCCCGTCGATGGTGAGATCGCCGGCGCTGATGTCTTCGAGGCCGGCGATCATCCGCATCAGGGTCGATTTACCGCAGCCGCTCGGGCCCACGAACACGACGAACTCGCCGTCCGCGATGTCGAGGTTGATGTCGCGCATCACCTCGGTGTCGTCGTAAGCCTTCCGGATATTGCGCAGAGTTACGCTTGCCATGATGTGTCTCCGTGTAATGCTTGCGTGTTGCTTGTGTGGTGCTATTGCGTTGCTTGTGCGTTCAAGGCGCCGCAGCCGTGGCGCTCAGCGTCCATTGCGCGACGAGTTCCGGCAACTGCTGCATGTCGTCGAATACATGACGCGCGCCGGCTTTATGCAGCTTGTCGATCTGCGCATCGCTTGCATGACCGCCGCCGATAAAGCCAAGCACCGTCATGCCCGCCGCGCTTGCGGCCGTGACGCCGGTTACGCTGTCTTCCACCACGAGGCACGCCGACGGCGCGAGCCGCAAACCCTGCGCCGCCGCGAGATAAACGTCGGGCGCGGGCTTCGGATTGGCGACGCTGTCGGCGCAAAAGAGGCGATCGCCGAAGAACCGCACGAGGCCCGTGCGAGCCAGAACCGTCTCCACGTATGGCCGAAAACTGTTGCTCGCGCAGCCCTTCACGAGCGGCACTTGCGCGAGCGCCTGCTCGATGCCTTCCACTGCCGGCGCCTGCATCGCGGCGGCTTCGACAGAACGGCGAATCGCGTCGATGTCGTCGAGGCCGAGGCTCTTGCCGAGCTGCATCGCCGTGCCCGTCAGCACGCTTTCGATGCGTAGCCCGAGCAGCGGCAGCACGACCGGTTCGACATTCGCGCCGGGCCAGCGCGCCTCGAGTTCCTGCACGAGCATGCGCGCGGCCACCGCTTCGCTGTCGATCAACACACCGTCGCAATCGCAGATCAGCGCGAGATTTGCTGCACGCGTGTCTGCCGTCATTTGACCGCCCCGAACGTGAGGCCGCGCACGAGCTGCTTCTGCGACAACCAGCCGACGATCAGAATCGGCGCCACGGCAAGCAGCGAAGCCGCGGACAGCTTGGCCCAGAAGAGCCCTTCCGGACTCGAATACGACGCGATGAACACAGTCAGCGGCGCGGCATTGGAACTGGACAGATTGATGCTCCAGAACGCTTCGTTCCACGAAAGAATCACGAGCAGCAGCGCGGTGGAAGCAAGCCCCGGCAGCGCCATCGGCATCAGCAGATAGACGATTTCCTGCCAGGTCGCCGCGCCGTCGATGCGTCCGGCCTCGAGAATATCGCGCGGAATTTCAGCGAAGTACGTGAACGACATCCACACCGCAATCGGCAGATTGATCAGCGTATAGACGATCACGAGACCCGACACGGTATCGAGCAGGCCGCTGTTTTTCCACAGCAGATAGATCGGCACGAGCACGCCGACGGACGGCATCATCTTCGTCGACAGCATCCACAGCAGAACTTTTTGCGTGCGGCGCGTGGGGAAAAAGGCCATCGCATACGCGGCGGGCACGGCCAGAATCAGGCACAGCACCGTGACGCCGACCGAGATCAGAATCGAATTCCACGCGAACGAAAAGTAGTTGCTGCGCGCAAACACTTCACGAAAGCTGTCGAACGTCGGCGTGAAAAATAGCGACGACGAATACGCCTGCTGCTCGGTCTTGAATGCGGTGATCGTCATCCAGAAGATCGGGAAAAACAGCAGCAATGCGACGAGCCAGGCGAGCACGCCGGGAATCGCGCGGCGGATCGTATCGAACGGCGACTTCGCATGCACGGTGACGGGCGCCGTGGTCGACGCCGGAGTAGAGGCAACGTGGCTCATTTTTCGTACTCCCCTTTGAGGTTCTTCGCGAGCATGCGCACGAGGAAGAACGACACGATGTTGGCCAGCACGACAGCGAGAATGCCGCCCGCCGATGCGAGACCGACGTCGAACTGTTGCAGGCCGAGCGAATAGATCAGGTACGACAGATTAGTGGTCGCGGTGCCCGGACCGCCGCCCGTCGTTGTATAGATTTCCGCGAAGATCGACAGCAGGAAAATCGTCTCCATCATCACGACCACGGCGATCGCGCGTTTCAGATGCGGCAGCGTGATATAGAAGAACATCGCGAACGGCCCCGCGCCGTCGATGCGCGCCGCTTCTTTCTGCTCCTGATCGAGCGACTGGATCGCCGTGAACAGAATCAGAAACGCGAACGGCAGCCATTGCCACGCGACGATCATGATGACCGCGGTCAACGGATATTCGGCGAACCAGTCGATTGGTTGCAGGCCGATTGCGCGCATGCCGCTCGCGATCAGGCCATACACCGGATGCAGGATCATGTTCTTCCAGATCAGCGCGCTCACCGTCGGCATCACGAAGAACGGCGCGATGGCGAGTAGCCGTGCGACGCCCTGACCGTAGAACTTGCGATCGAACAGAATCGCCATCAGCACGCCGCCCACCACCGTGATCACCAGCACCGCCACGATCAATTGCAGCGTATGACCAATCGACGGACCGAACGACGGGTCACTGGCAAGATACTGATAATTGTCGAAGCCGGCGAAACCCTTCAAGTCCGGGTTCAGCAGGTTGTAGCGCGAGAACGAAAACCAGATCGTCATCGCGAGCGGAATCGTCATCCACAGCAACAGCACCGCGACCGACGGCGACACGAGCCAGCGCGCCGAATTGGCTTTGCGGACTTCGCGTTCTTTTTCTGTCTGAGGATGGGCATGCATGAGAGGCAGGCGCAGAGGACGCATGATTGACCACCTGTTCGGTAATGCGCGGGCGGCACGAGCCGCATGAATCGCCATGTCGCTTTTGATGCGAGGACAAAACGGCGTGACGGCTTAGTGCGGCCGTGACGGCCCGCTGTACTGCGTGAGCCGGCTGACGGGCGTCAGCCGGCGCGTGCCACAGGGCTTGTTTCCGTGCTTCGGTTCCGTGGTTCAGTTCCGTTGCTTCAGTCAGTCGCGAAGTGCGACCGACTTCGGCATTACTTCTGGTAGCCGGCCTGCTTCACTGCGCGATCCGCGGTGGCCTGCCCTGCCGCCAACGCCTGGTCGACGGTCATCTGACCGGCAATCGCGCCGGAGATGCTCTGACCGACCACCGTGCCGAAGGACTGGAACTCAGGAATCCCGACGAACTGCACGCCGGTGTACGGCACGGGCTTTAACGTCGGATGTTCCGGATCGGCCGTCTCGATGGCCTTCAGCACGAAGTCGCCAAACGGCGCAGCCTGCTTGTATTCCGGACGCGCGTAGGTGGATTGACGCGTTCCCGGCGGCACCGAAGCCCAGCCTTCATCCTTCGCGACGAGTTCGATGTACTGCTTCGACGTCGCCCACGCGATGAACTTCTTCGCCGCATCGGCCTGCTTCGACGACTTCGGAATCGCCAGCGCCCACGCCCACAGCCAGTGCGAACCCTTCGGCGTGACCGCGACCGGCGCGGCCGCGAAGCCGACCTTGTCCGCGATCTGCGATTGCTGCTTGTTGTAAAGCATGCCGGCTGCCACGGTCGCGTCGATCCACATCGCGCATTTGCCCGAGGACATCAGCGTGAGGTTTTCGTTGAAGCCGTTCGAGCTCGCTCCGGGCGGGCCGTTCTTCTTCAGCAGATCGACATAGAACGTGATCGCCTTCTTCCATTCCGGCGACGTGAGTTGCGCATGCCACTTTTCGTCGAACCAGCGGCCGCCGAACGTGTTCACGACCGTCGTGCCGTATGCCATGTTCTCGCCCCAGCCAGCCTTGCCGCGCAGGCAGATGCCGTACACGCCGTTGGCTTTGTCGGTGAGCTTGTCGGCGAATTGCGCGATCTGGTCGTAGGTCGGTTGATCGGGCATTTTCAGGCCCTTCGCTGCGAACAGGTCCTTGCGGTAATACGTCATCGAGCTTTCGACGTAGAACGGCAGCGCGTACAACTGGCCGCCGGAGGAAAGTCCGTCGCGGGCCGTCTTCACGACGTCGTTGAGATCGTAGTCGGCGGGCAGGTTCGTGAGCGGCGTGAGCCAGCCGCGCTTGCCCCACTGCGGCGTTTCATAGGCGCCGATCGTCATCACGTCGAACTGGCCGCTGCCAGTCGTGATGTCGGTAGTGGCGCGCTGACGCAGCACGTTTTCCTCGAGAATCACCCAGTTCAGCTTGATATCCGGATTCGCCTTTTCGAATTCTGGCGAGAGCTTCTTCAGCTCGATCATGTCCGGATTGTTCAGCGTCGCGATCGTTACCGTGGCCGCCGACGCGCTTAGCGCAAAGCAGGCAGCGGCGCCTGCGCTCACCATCTTGAGCGCGGACTTGAGGGCTGGTTTCATGTGTGTTGTCTCCTTTCTCGTGCGTTATGTGATGCTGCGTTTGTTCTACGAAATGGCGCTGAATGACAGAGATAAGCGCGCGGGCAAACCCTCAACTCATCCAGTTACCGCCGTCCACATTAAGCGTTTGCGCGGTGATGTAGTCCGCGTCCGCGGAGGCGAGGAACAGCGCGGCGCCCGTCAGATCTTCCGGCACGCCCATGCGCCCGAGCGGCACCGCTTCGCCGACGAGGCGCTTCTTCTCGCCGAGCGGCCGGTTTTCATAACGGGCGAAGAGCGCGTCGACTTCGTTCCACATCGGCGTATCGACAACACCTGGCGCAATGCCGTTCACATTGATCTTGTGCGGCGCAAGCGCCAGCGCCGCGGATTGCGTATAGCTGAGCACCGCGGCCTTCGTCGCGCAGTAATGCGACACGAGCGCTTCGCCGCGCCGCCCCGCTTGCGACGACATATTGATGATCTTGCCGCCGCGGCCTTGCTCGACCATCCGCCGCGCGACGGCTTGCATGAGAAAGAACATGCCCTTCACATTGACCGCGAAGAGGCGGTCGAACACGTCCCAGGATTCGTCGAGAATCGGACGCATATCGAAGAGCGCCGCGTTGTTGAAGAGAATGTCGATGTGGCCGAAACGCTCGACCGTGCTCGAGACGATGCGCTCGAGGTCGTCGCGGCGCGTGACGTCCGCGGTGACGGTCAGCACGCGCTCGCCATGCGAGGCGCGCAGCGCCTGGCCGAAACTGTCCGCCGGCTTGACGTCGACGAGCACGCATTGCGCGCCTTCATCCAGGTAGTGCCGCGCGACGGCTTCACCGATTCCGCTTGCCGCGCCCGTCAGAATGGCCACCTTGTCTTGCAGTCGTGCCGCCACGCTTTGTCTCCGGTTCGTTTCGCTTTTCGACGCACAGTGAGCGAACGCTCATTACGTGATCAATTGCTCTGTTTGTGATCGAATGATCGGATACGCACCGGGTCATGTCAAGGCGCTCTATCAGATTTCGATGGTGCAGCGCGCAACGAGCGCGTCGCCTGCTTGCCAGCTTCTGTCGAGTCCGGGATGACACGAAAACGAGATACGTTATATCATTTCGGCCTCGTCGGACGGCCCATGCTTACGGCTACATGACATCGGCTGAACCATCACCGTCATGTCCGCGATCCACTCAACCTCTTGCAGCAGGACACACCATGAAGAAGCTCGTCACGATGTCGCTCGCGAAGTATGTCGCCGCAGTCACAGCCGCGTTCGCGTTAAGCCATGCAGCCTTCGCGGCGGATGCGAAAATTCCGGTGGTCGCCGCGGAAAACTTCTACGGCGACGTGGTGCAGCAACTGGGCGGCGATCATGTCGACGTGACGAGCATTCTCAGCAATCCGGACGAGGACCCGCATCTGTTCGAAGCGAGCGCGAAGACGGCGCGCGCGTTGCAGCATGCGCGCCTTGTCGTGTACAACGGCGCCGACTACGATCCGTGGATGGCAAAATTGCTGGCAGCCTCGAAGAGCGCGCAGAGCGGCAAGCGCACGACGATCGTTGCGGCGCAGTTGACCGGCAGGAAAAGCGGCGACAATCCGCACCTCTGGTACGACCTTGCGACCATGCCGAAGGTGGCGCGCGCGGTGAACGAGGCGCTCGTCGCGGCTGACCCGGCGCACAAGTCGGCGTACGATGCGAACCTCGCGAAGTTTCTCGACTCGCTGAAACCCGTCGAGGCCAAGGTCGCCGAACTGCATGGCCGCTATGCGGGCACGCCGGTCACGGCAACGGAGCCGGTGTTCGGCTATATGTCGGACGCCATCGGGCTCGCCATGCGCAACATGCGCTTCCAGATGGCGGCCATGAACGAGACGGAGGCGAGCGCGTCGGACATCGTCGCGTTCGAACGCGATCTGCGCGAGAAGCGCGTGCGTGTTCTGATCTATAACAGCCAGGCAACCGAGGCCCTGACCAAACGCATGTTGAAACTCGCGCAGCAATCCACGGTGCCGACGGTGAGCGTCACCGAAACGCAACCCGCGGGCACCACCTATCAGACGTGGATGCTGTCGCAGCTCGACGCACTCGGCGCAGCTTTGGCAAAAGGCGGCGCGGACAATGCGGGCAATGCGGGCGCAGCGCCTGGCGGCGTCAAAGGAAAAAGCCAATGAATGTCACTGGCCGCGGCACGCCAGCCTATCCGTCAACCACGGCGTCAACGGCGGCGTCCACCGACACGCCCGCGGCAAGCCGCGCACCCGTGCTCGAACTCGATCACGTCACGCTCGAACTCGGCGGCCGCACGATCCTGCGCGATACGGGCTTCGTCGTGAATCAGGGCGAATTCATCGGCGTGCTCGGGCCGAACGGTGCGGGCAAGACCACGCTGATGCGCGCGGTGCTCGGCCTCGTGCCGGCGGCAAGCGGAACGATCCGCGTGCTGGGGCATCCGGTGGAACGCGGCAACGCATCGATCGGTTATATGCCGCAAACGCGCAGCGCGCTCGCGGGACGGCGCGTGCGCGGCCGCGATTTCGTCGCGATGGCGGCCGACGGTCACCGCTGGGGCCTGCCTCACGCCGACGCGAAAACGCGCGCGGATGTCGAGCGCGTGCTTGAACTCGTGGACGGCCGCAAGCTCGCCGAGCGGCCGCTGTCCGAACTCTCGGGCGGCGAGCGTCAGCGCCTGCTGCTCGCGCAATGTCTGCTCGGCTCGCCGAAACTGCTGCTGCTCGATGAACCGCTGATCAGCCTCGATCCACATCATCAGAAAAGCGTGGTCGAACTGGTGCGCCGCGTGCAGCGCGAACTCGGCATTGCCGTGCTGTTCTCCGCGCACGAACTCAATCCGCTGCTGAACTCGCTCGATCGCGTGCTGTATCTCGGCAGCGGCGTCGCGGCGCTCGGCACCGTCGATGAAGTCATCACGCGGCCGGTGCTGTCGCGCCTCTATGGCTCGCCGATCGATGTAATGCGCGTCAATGGCCGCATCTTCGTGATGTCGGGCGGCGTCGAAGTGGAAAAGCACGATCACGAACACGAGCACGACGAGAACGGCGGACACACGCATTCGCACGGCCATTCTCACAATGCGCACGGCCACTCACACGAGCAGCATCAACACGACTCACGCGACGGACACAAGCACGATGTTTGAATACGACTTCATGGTGAACGCGTTTGCCGCGTCGGGGATCGTCGCGGTGCTCGCCGGCGTGGTCGGCTATTTTCTCGTGATGCGCGGACAGACGTTCGCGGGCCACGCGCTCTCGCACGTCGGCTTCACCGGCGCGACCGGCGCGGTGCTGATCGGCATCTCGCCGATCTGGGGGATGGTCGGCTTCACGCTGGCCGCGGGCATCGGCATGGGCGCGCTCGGCGAACGCCTCGCCGGACGCGACGTGGCCATCGGCGTGATTCTGTCGTTGTCGCTCGGCTTCGGCCTGCTGTTTCTGCACTTCTTCACGGCCTATGCAACGCAGGTCACCGCGCTGCTGTTCGGCAACGTGCTCGGCGTGAACGAATCGACGCTCGCTGTACTCGCGGGCCTGGGCGTGGTCAGCCTGGTCGCGCTCGCGGCCATCATGCGGCCGTTGCTGTTCGCTTCGTTGCAGCCCGAGCTGGCCGAAGCCAAGGGCGTGTCGTTGCGCCTCGTGTCCGTGCTGTTTCTCGCGATTGCCGCGCTCGCGGTGGCGGCCTGCACGCAGATTGTCGGCGTATTGCTGGTCTTTACGCTGATGGTCGGGCCCGCCGCAGCCGCGCAAAACATGACGACGCGGCTCTCGGCGGGTCTCGTGCTGGCCGCCGGCCTCGCGCTGCTGCAAGCCTGGCTCGGCGTGACGCTCGCGTTCTATACCGACTGGCCGACGAGCTTCTGGATCACCGCGCTCTCCGCCGTCGTGTATGGCGCGAGTCTGTTGAAGCGCCGCTGATTGCGCTTTAACGCAAAGCACGCGATGGCGGCCCGCAACGGCGCCGCCATCTGCCTGCACGACTAAAGTCAGCCGAGCAGCACCTTCGCGTGATGCGCGATGTGGTCCTCGATGAACGTCGAGATGAAGTAATAGCCGTGGTCATAGCCCGCATGACGGCGTAACGTCAGCGGCTGGCCCGCGTCACGGCACGCTGCCTCGAACACGTCCGGGTACAACTGCTCGGCGAGAAACTGATCGGCGAGTCCCTGATCGAGCAGAATGCCCTCCGCAAACTTGCTCGACGCGCGCGCCACGAGTTCACTGGCGTCGTACTCCTTCCACGCCTCGCGGTCGTCGCCGAGATAGCCGGTGAACGCTTTTTCGCCCCACGGGCAGCGCGTGGGCGCGGCAATCGGCGCGAACGCCGACACCGAGCGATAGATGTCCGGATTGCGCAGCGCCAGCATCAGCGCGCCGTGGCCGCCCATTGAATGACCGAAGATGCCGAGCCGCGAAGCGTCGAACGGCAGTTCGTTCAACACCGTCTCGCGAAGCTCGTCGCGCACATACGAGTACATCCGATAGTGCCGCGCCCACGGCTCCTGTGTCGCATCGACGTAAAAGCCCGCGCCCACACCGAAGTCCCACGCCGCGCTCTCGCCCGGAATGCCCGCGCCGCGCGGACTCGTGTCCGGCGCGACAAGCGCCACGCCGTGTTGCGCCGCGAAGCGCTGCGCGCCCGCCTTGATCGCGAAGGTCTCTTCGGTGCAAGTGAGGCCCGCGAGATAAAAGAGCGCGGGCACCTTCGCGTTTGCATTTGCCTGCGACGCTTGCAACGCCTGCGGCGGCAAGTACACCGAAAAGCGCATCGGCAGGCCGATGGTCTGCGACTCGTGGCGGTAAAAACGCTGCTCGCCGCCATGACAGGCGTGCGACGACAATAGCTCAAGCATCGTCTTGCTCCTTGTTCAAGCGCTCTGAATGAGCCGCGTTAGTACAGCACGACCGAGCGGATCGACTCGCCCTTCTTCATCAGATCGAAGCCTTCGTTGATGCGCTCGAGCGGCAGACGGTGCGTGATGAGATCGTCGATATTGATCTTGCCTTCCATGTACCAGTCGACGATCTTCGGCACGTCCGTGCGACCGCGCGCGCCGCCGAATGCGGAGCCTTTCCATTCGCGGCCCGTGACGAGCTGGAACGGACGCGTGCTGATCTCCTCGCCCGCCGCCGCCACGCCGATGATGAACGACTGACCCCAGCCCTTATGCGTGCATTCGAGCGCCTGACGCATCAGCTTCACATTGCCGACGCACTCGAACGAATAGTCCGCGCCGCCATCGGTGAGTTGCACGATGTGATCGACCACGTTCTCGACGTCGTTCGGGTTGATGAAGTGCGTCATGCCGAACTTCTTCGCCAGTTCGACGCGGCCCGGATTGATGTCCACGCCGATGATCTTGTCCGCGCCTACCATTTTGGCGCCCTGAATCACATTGAGACCGATGCCGCCGAGGCCGAACACGACGACGTTCGCGCCCGCTTCCACCTTCGCCGAATATACGACCGCGCCGACGCCGGTCGTCACGCCGCAGCCGATGTAGCAGATCTTGTCGAACGGCGCGTCTTCACGCACCTTCGCGACCGCGATTTCAGGCACGACGATGTAGTTCGAAAACGTAGACGTGCCCATGTAGTGAAACAAGGGCTTGCCGTCGAGCGAAAAACGCGAAGTCGCGTCGGGCATCAAACCCTTGCCTTGCGTCGCGCGGATCGCCTGACAAAGATTCGTCTTGCGCGACAGACAGAACTTGCACTGACGGCATTCCGGCGTGTAAAGCGGGATCACGTGATCGCCCTTCTTCAGCGTGCCGACGCCCGGGCCCGTATCGACGATCACGCCCGCACCTTCGTGGCCGAGAATCGCCGGGAAGATGCCTTCGGGGTCCGCGCCCGAGAGCGTGTAATAGTCGGTGTGGCAGATGCCGGTCGCTTTCACTTCGATCAGGACTTCGCCGGCGCGCGGGCCTTCGAGATCGACTTCCTCGATCGTCAACGGTGCGCCGGCTTTCCATGCGATTGCTGCTTTGGTCTTCATCGTGAATGCTCCTGTGAGTCGGTGAATGCGTTGAACGTCGCGCCGTCTAGTGTGGCAGTGCGTTGGCAGTGCGTTAGGGCGCGCGAATGTCCGGGAAGGCTACGGTCGATGCCCGTGCTGCGCGAGCTACAGGCTAACGCATGAAAAGCGTCATGGTATTGCAAAGTGCGTCACGGCATTGTCAGCACGTGACATCGCCGCTTTGTCCTTCTGGCGTCGGTGCGTCGAACCATGTTTCGACGCGGCCATACAGATCGAGAAAACGCGCATAGCGATCGGCAAGCGCGCGATCGCCTCGCGGGCTCGCCACGTGCGTCGCGCCCGGCGCGAGCGCGGCGAGATCGTGCGCATGCCAGTAACCGCTCGCGATGCCGCCGAGAATCGCCGCGCCGCGCGGCGCCGCATTCGGGCAATCGACCGCATGCAGTTCGGCGTTCAGCGCATCGGCGAGCAACTGCCGCCAGCGCGCATCGACGGAACCGCCTCCTGCGAGCTTCAGTGCCGTCACCGTTGCGCCGCTCGCGCGAATCGCATCGAGCCCTGCTCGCAGCGAAAAGGCGACGCCTTCGAATGCCGCGCGCATCATCGCGCCGCGCGTGTGATCGAGCGCAAGTCCGAGCCAGCCGCCGCGCGCCGATGCGTTGAGCCAGGGCGTGCGCTCGCCTGTGATGTAGGGGAGGAAGGTGAGCGGCGCACCAGGCGCGACGGTGTTCGCACGCGCGGTGCCCTCGGGGCTCAGGCTGACACAATCGCCAAACGCCTCGTTATAAGCATCGGCCCACTCATACGACAGCCATCCGCGAGCGCGTTCCAGCGCGATGCCGACGTTTTGCATCGCGGCCATCCGATACCAGTGATCGCTCGCCGCCCGATAACGATGCAAGCCTCTGACCGCGGCAGGCTCATGCTCGGCGAGCACGACGATCTGGCCGCCAGTGCCGGTGGTCAGCAGCGCGTCGCCGTCGCGAGCAAGGCCGCTGCCGAGCGCGGCGCAGGGCGTGTCGGCGGCGCCTGTCGCGAGCACGATACCCGCGCGCAGTCCCAACGCCTGCGCAGCACCCGGCGACAGCACGCCGGCAGCGGCATACGACGGCCCCACAGGCGCGAACCATTCATGCGGAATACCGAGGCGCTCAAGCAGCGCTGTGTCCCACGCGCCGTCAGGATCGGCGAGCGCGGTCGCGCACGCGTCGGAAGGATCGGTCGCGACCGCGCCGCCCAGCGCCACGCGCAGCCAGTCTTTCGGCTGCAGCGCCCAACGCGTGCGGCGCGCCGACTCCGGCTCGTGCCGCACGATCCAGCGCAGCAACGGACCGGCCATGCCCGGCGCGACCGGATTCGGCTGCGGCTCGGGCCAAGCGTCGAGCAGGGAAAGCGCGCGCGTGTCGGGCCACAGCATCGCGGGCCGCACGGCATTGCCAGTTTCGTCGATCAACACGACGCCATGCATCTGCCCCGACAAGCCTATCGCCTTGACCTCGCGGCGCAGCGCTTCGGGCAAGCGCGCCGCGGCTTCGGTGAGCGCGCGCCACCACGTTTGCACCGACGTTTCCGCCCAGCCGGGATGCGGCGTCTCGAGCGCATAAGCGACGCTTGCGACCGCCTGCTCATGACCGTCTTCATCGACGATTGCGACTTTGAGGGAACCGGTGCCGAGGTCGATGCCGAGAAAACTCATGAGGGGTCAATGTGGTCGGTTGAGGCGCGAAGAAGCGCGCGCCGGAGATGCGGCAAGTCGCCTGGTATTGCCCGCCGCACGCGCGCTTTGCGTGGCCACCTGGCCGCGTGGCCGCGAGCTGAAAAGTCGGCAAATCGCGGGTTAACCCCGCCCCGCGGCGAGCCGCGCCAAAATACGACTATGCGCGCGGCCGGATACACGTCATCGATTCTCACATATATCGCCGTGGCTCGGGCACGCGGCGCGAGCGCGCACGCAGCGCCGCCACAAGGGGCTGACCGCCGATGAAACCGCTCTTCGGCGCGATTTGAAGCCTCGCAGCGGAGATACCCATATCGTGACCGGGAATGCCGGAATAGGCGCCAGCGGTCTTGTTGCGCTTTTTCGTCCCCGATACCTTGGAGTCCATCCCAAAACTCAGACGGTGGAGAGAGACGTTATGCAATCGAACACGGTTCACCCGTGCGACGAGCGGCTGCCCGCAGGCCAGTTGCTCACCCTCGGCATCCAGCACGTCCTGGTGATGTACGCCGGCGCCGTCGCCGTGCCGCTGATCGTCGGCGCGGCGCTCAAGCTGCCGAAAGACCAGATCGCGTTCCTGATCAGCGCCGATCTGTTCTCCTGCGGCATCGCCACGCTGATCCAGACGCTCGGCTTGTGGATCTTCGGCATCCGCCTGCCGGTCATCATGGGCTGCACGTTCGCCGCGGTCGGCCCGATGGTCGCGATCGGCACGAACCCGTCGCTCGGCATTCTCGACATCTTCGGCTCGACGATCGCCGCTGGCGTGATCGGCATTCTGCTTGCGCCCGCAGTCGGCAAGCTGCTGCGCTTCTTCCCGCCGGTCGTGATCGGCGTGGTGATTTCGGTGATCGGCCTCTCGCTGATGGGCGTCGGCATCAACTGGGCAGCGGGCGGCGTCGGCAATCCCGACTACGGCAATCCGGTGTACCTCGGCCTGTCGCTGATCGTGCTGATGCTGATTCTGCTCATCAACAAGTTTGCGAAGGGTTTTGTCGCCAACATCTCGGTGCTGCTCGGCATCGTCGCGGGCTTTGCGATCGCGCTCGCGCTCGGCCGCGTCGACATGGACGGCGTGACGCATGCGCCGTGGGTCGGCTTCGTGATGCCGTTCCACTTCGGCCTGCCGCACTTCGATCCGCTTTCGATTGCGACGATGGTGACGGTGATGTTCGTCACCTTCATCGAATCGACCGGCATGTTCCTCGCGGTCGGCGACATGGTCGACCGGCCGGTCGATCAGAAAACGCTGGTGCGCGGCCTGCGCGTGGATGGACTCGGCACGCTGATCGGCGGCATCTTCAACTCGTTTCCGCATACGTCGTTCTCGCAGAACGTCGGCTTGATCGGCGTGACGGGCGTGAAAAGCCGCTTCGTCTGCGCGATGGGCGGCGTGATTCTCGTCATGCTGGGCCTCTTTCCGAAGATGGCGCAAGTGGTCGCCTCCGTGCCGGCTTTCGTGTTGGGCGGCGCAGGCATCGTGATGTTCGGGATGGTCGCGGCCAACGGCATCAAGGTGCTGTCGAAGGTGGACTTCGTGAAGAATCACCACAACCTGTTCATCGTCGCGGTGAGTGTCGGCTTCGGGCTCGTGCCGGTCGTGTCGCCGCACTTCTTCGCGAGGCTGCCGGCTGCGCTGTCGCCGCTTCTGCACAGCGGGATTCTGCTGGCTTCGGTGTCCGCGGTCGTGCTGAATCTGATTTTTAACGGCGTAAAAAGCGAGAAGAAGGCGCAGTGCGAAATCCGTGCGGCCGGCCATGATTTCGACGGACGCGGCGGCAAGGAGCCGCCGCGCGATGAAATGCTGCGGGCGGCGGATTTGCATTGAGGCTCGTGGCTCTGCGGTTTATGGCTCCGAGGCTTATGGCTTCGCGGCTTATGGCGGCGAAGCGCTGAGCGCCGCTCAGTCGCGAAGCCACGCTAGCTAGGCGAGCCGCTGTCTGTCAGAGAACCGCCATAAAAAAACAACGCCACGGCATGCCGTGGCGTTGTGCTTTTCAAGCGTCGATTACCGCAACGCTCAGCCCGCGGTAGCAGCGGAAGCCGCCGCCGGCGCGCTGGCCGCGCCGTAGTCGACCGGGGCATCGGGCGGACGCGGCTGATCGCCGTTATGCTCGATCCACCCGCCGCCGAGCGCCTGGTACAGCGTGACCAGGTTCTGCAGGCGCTGCATGCGCGCGGTGATCAACGACTGCTGCGCCGAATACAGATCGGTCTGCGCGGTCAGCACCGACAGATAACTATCGACGCCGTTCGTATAACGCAGAGTCGACAGATCCAGCCGGCGCTGTTCTGCAAACGCATTGCGCTCGAGCGACCGGATCTGCTGATCGTACGTGCCCCGCGCGGCGAGCCCGTCCGCCACTTCGCGGAAGGCCGTCTGGATCGCTTTTTCGTACGTGGCGATTTGCGCGTTCTTCTGGATGTTGGCGAGGTCGAGGTTGGCCTTGTTCTGGCCGCCTTCGAAAATCGGCAACGTGATGGACGGCGCAAAACTCCACGCGGCCGAACCCGGCTTGAACAATCCGCCGAGCGTCGGGCTCAGCGTGCCGAAGCTGCCCGTGAGCGAGACCCTCGGGAAGAACGCCGCCCGTGCCGCGCCGATATTCGCGTTGGCCGCGAGCAGATTCTCCTCGGCCTCCATGATGTCCGGACGACGCGTCAGCAGATCGGACGGCAAGCCCGCCGGAATGTCCGTCAGCAGATTCTGGTCGCTGAGCGTGAGGCCCGGCGGCAGATCAGCCGGCAGCGGCTCGCCGAGCAGCAGCACGAGCGCATTCTCGGCCTGTGCGCGCAAGCGCTCCTGCGCCTGCAGGTTCGCGCCCGCTTGCTCGACCACGGTCTGCGCCTGGCGCAGATCGAGTTCCGAGCCCGTGCCGTTGTCGAACTGCAGCTTCGTGATCCGGTACGACTCCTCGGCGGTCTTCAGCGTGCCTTGCGTGACTTTCAGCAGATCGTCGAGTTCGAGCACCGTCAGGTACTGATTCGCGACCTGCGAAACCAGCGCGATTTCAGCCGCCTTGCGCGCCTGCGCGGTGGCCAGGTACTGCGCCAACGCCTGATCCTTCAAGCTCTGAATGCGACCGAAGAAGTCGATTTCCCACGAAGCGTTCAGACCGACCGAATACGAGTTGCTAATCGTCCTGCCGGCCACCGACAGATTCTCCGGCGTGCGCGATTTGCTTTGCGAAGCCGCGGCGTCGAGCGTCGGGAACAGGCCCGCGCGAACGATGCGGAACTGCGCCTGCGACGCCTGCATGTTCAGCACCGACACGCGCAAATCGCGGTTGTTCTTCAGCGCGATGTCGATCAGCCGCTGCATGCGCGGATCGACGAAGAAATCGCGCCAGCCGATGTCCGCCGCGGCCACGCCGTTCGCGCTGCGCGCGCCCGACTGGCCCGGTTGAGTCGCGCCCGGCTGCGTTTCGTACACGCCGCCGGTCGGGAAGTTGCTCGTCACCGGCGCGGCGGGGCGCTCGTACTTCGGCGCCATCGTGCAACCAGCGGCGAACAGCGCGACCGCTACTGCAATCAAAGAGTGTTTTTGCATCTCAATGTCCGTCCTTGCCCGAGGCATTGCTGTCCGGATCATGCGGATGGTGCTGGTTGTAGTGTGCAAGCGCCACATCCGGGTCTTCCGTCTCGCCGCCGAACTTCGCGCGAATCACGACGAAGAACATCGGGATCATGAAAATCGCGAGGAAGGTCGCCGTCAACATGCCGCCGATCACGCCCGTACCGATTGCGTGCTGGCTCGCCGAGCCGGCGCCGTTGCTGATCGCGAGCGGCATCACGCCGAGAATGAACGCGAGCGAGGTCATCAGAATCGGGCGCAGCCGCAGACGCGCCGCTTCCAGCGCGGCCTCGATCGGGCCCATGCCTTCGCTCTGCTGCAACTCGCGCGCGAATTCCACGATCAGAATCGCGTTCTTCGCCGACAGCCCCACCGTGGTCAGCAGACCGACCTGGAAGAACACGTCGTTTTCGAGCCCGCGCAGCGTCGCGGCCAGCAGTGCGCCGATCACGCCGAGCGGCACCACCATGATCACCGAGAACGGGATCGACCAGCTTTCATACAGCGCCGCGAGACACAGGAACACGACGAGGATCGAGATGCCGTAGAGGATCGGCGCCTGCGAACCGGACTGACGCTCCTGCAGCGACAGACCCGTCCACTCGTAGCCGATACCCGCGGGCAGCTTCGCCACGAGCGCTTCCATCGCGGTCATCGCCTGACCGGTCGACTTGCCCGCCGCCGCCGCGCCCTGGATTTCCACCGCGGAAATACCGTTGTAGCGCTCGAGCTTCGGCGAACCGTAAGTCCACTCCCCGCTTGCGAACGACGAGAACGGCACCATGCCGCCGCCCGTGTTGCGCACGTACCAGGCGTTCAGGTCTTCGGGCTTCATCCGGAACTGGGCATCGCCCTGCATGTAGACCTTCTTGATCCGGCCGTCTGTATCGAGGAAGTTGTTGACGTACTGCGACGCCCACGCGATCGAGAACGTCTGGTCGATCGCCGACAACGACACGCCGAGCGCCGCCGCCTTTTCGTGGTCGATATTCACCTTGAACTGCGGCGTATCGTTCAACCCGTTCGGACGAACCTGAGCCAACGTCGGATCTTGCGCGGCCATGCCGAGCAGCATGTTGCGCGCTTCCATCAGCTTGGCGTGACCGACACCCGCGCGGTCCTGCAGCTCGAAGTCAAAGCCCGCGGCCGTGCCGAGTTCCGGAATCGACGGCGGATTCACCGGGTACACCAGCGCGCCCTTATAGCTGCCGAAGTGCATGAAAAGACGGCCCACCAGCGCCTGCACCTTTTCGTCCGCATGCTGACGCTGCGCGTAGTCCTTCATCCGCACGAACACGAGACCCGCGTTCTGACCGCGGCCCGCAAAGCTGAAGCCGTTCACCGTGAAGGTCGATTCGACAATCGCCTTCTCGCCGTTGAGCAGGTAGTCCGACACGTCCTTCAACGCGCGCGCCGTGGTTTCCTGCGTCGAGCCGGACGGCGTTTGCACGAGCACGAACATCGTGCCCTGGTCTTCATCGGGCAGGAACGACTTCGGCAATTTCACGAACAGCAGGCCAACCGCGAAAATCACCACCATATAGATGATGAGCCAGCGGCCCGAGCGCTTGATCACGTGGTGCACGCCCGAGTGATACTTGTCGCGGCTCTTGTTGAAAGTGCGGTTGAACCAGCCGAAGAAGCCCTTCTTCTCTTCGTGATGACCTTGCGGAATCGGCTTGAGAATCGTCGCGCACAAGGCCGGCGTGAGAATCAGCGCGACCAGCACGGACAGCACCATCGCCGCCACGATTGTCAGCGAGAACTGCCGGTAAATCGCGCCGACCGAGCCGCCCGAGAACGCCACCGGCACGAACACCGCCGACAGCACGAGCGCCACGCCGACGAGCGCGCCGGTAATCTGGTCCATCGCCTTGCGGGTCGCGTCGCGAGGCGATAAGCCCTCTTCCGCCATCACCCGCTCGACGTTTTCCACCACCACGATCGCGTCGTCCACCAACAGGCCAATGGCCAGCACGAGACCGAACATCGACAGCGTGTTGATGGAGAAGCCCACCACGCTCATGACCGCGAACGTGCCCAGCAGCACCACCGGCACGGCGATCGTCGGGATCAGCGTGGCGCGCAGGTTCTGCAGGAACAGGTACATCACCAGGAACACCAGCACGATACCTTCGAGCAGCGTCTTGACCACTTCCTCGATCGACAGACGCACGAACGGCGTGGTGTCGTACGGGTACTTCACGACGAGACCGTGCGGGAAGTACTTCGACAACTCGTCGACCTTCGCGCGCACCGCCTTCGCGGTAGCCAGCGCATTCGCGCCCGTGGCGAGCTGGATACCGAAGCCCGCGGTCGGCTGACCGTTGTACTTCGTGTCGAAGTTGTAGTTCTCGCCGCCCAGCTCAACACGCCCCACGTCCTTGATGCGGACTTGCGAGCCGTCCGGATTCACCTTCAGCAGAATGTTGCTGAACTGTTCCGGCGTATTAAGCAGCGTGGCTTCCGTGATGGTCGCCTGCAACACCTGCCCCGGCACCGACGGCGTGCCGCCGAGCGAGCCGCCCGCGACCTGAACGTTCTGCGCCTGCAACGCGCTCTGCACATCCACCGGCGTGAGGCCGAAGTTGGTGAGCTTGTTCGCGTCGAGCCAGATGCGCATCGCGTACTGCGAGCCGAACAGCGTGACCGTGCCCACGCCGTCGATACGGCTGACCGGGTCCTGCACGTTCGACGCCACGTAGTTCGCGAGGTCGTACTTGTTCATGCTGCCGTCTTCGGACACGAACGCCATGACCAGCAAGAAGCTGCTGCTCGACTTCGTGACTTTCGTACCCAGTTGCTGCACGGCTTGCGGCAACAGCGGCGTGGCGAGCTGCAGCTTGTTCTGCACCTGCACCTGCGCGATGTCAGGATTGGTGCCGGCCGCGAACGTCAGCGTGATGGTTGCCGTACCCGAGTCGTCCGAGGTGGACGACAGATACAGCAAGTGGTCGAGACCACTCATCGACTGCTCGATCACCTGCGTGACGGTGTTTTCGACCGTCTTCGCCGACGCGCCCGGATAGGTTGCGCTGATCTGCACAGCCGGCGGTGCGATGGTCGGGTATTGCGCGATCGGCAATGTAAACACCGACGCAATGCCCGCGAGCATCAGGATGATGGCGATCACCCATGCAAAAATCGGGCGATCAATAAAGAACTTTGCCATGTGGCGGGCTCCCTGTTATTACGCGCCCGATGCTGCGGAAGCGGGTTGAGCCGTCTGCGCAGCGCCGCTGGCGGCCGGCGCGCCCTGGGCGGCTGCGCCCGAGGCTGGCGAGGCGGGAAGTTGTGCGGCAACGGCTTTGACCTGCATGCCGGGCTTCGCCTTGTCGGTGCCCTGCACGATCACGCGGTCGCCCGGCTTCAGGCCGTTCTCGACCACCCAGTTCGAACCGTACGTACCCGACGTGACAAGCTGACGCAGCGCGACCTTGTTGTCTTCGCCGACGACGAGCGCGGTCGGCTGACCCTTCTGGTCATGCGTGATACCGACTTGCGGCACGACGAGCGCGTTCTCGTTCACGCCTTCCTCGATCTTCGCGCGCACGAACATACCCGGCAGCAGCACCTTGTCCTTGTTCTGGAAGATCGCGCGGACGGTGACGGAACCGGTGCTCTGGTCGACCGTGACGTCGGTGAACTGCAGCTTGCCCTTTTCCGAATAGGTGCGGCCGTCTTCGAGAATCAGCGACACCTTCGCTGCGTCAGGTCCGTTCGTCTTGAGACGCCCTTCCTGAATTTCGCGGCGCAGCTTCAGGCCGTCGAGGCTCGATTGCGTCAGGTCGACGTAGACCGGGTCGAGCTGCTGGACGGTGGCCAGCAACGTCGCGGCGCTCGCCTGCACATACGCGCCCGGCGTGACTTGCGATACACCGACCTGGCCGGTCACCGGCGAGGTGACGTCCGTATAGCCGAGGTTGATCTGCGCCGTCTCGACCGCGGCCTTGCCGGCGGCGACGTCGGCCGCGGCCTGGCCTTGCGCGGCCACCGCGTTGTCGTAGTCCTGCTTGCTGACCGCGTTGGCGGCGACCAGCACCTTGAAGCGGCTGGCCTGCGCCGTGGTCGACGCAAGGTTGGCCTGCGCCTTGGCGAGCGAGGCCTTCGCGTTATTCAGCGCGGCGATATAAGGCGCCGGATCGATCTTGTACAGACGTTGACCCGCCTTGACCTGACCGCCTTCCGTGAACTCGCGGCGCAGCACGATGCCGTCGACCCGCGCGCGCACTTGCGCGACGAGGAAGGCGCTGGTGCGGCCGGGCAATTCGGTGACGACAGGTACGGTAGTCGGCTGGACGGTGACGACGCCAACTTCGGGCGTCTGTTGCGGCGGGGCAGATTGTTTTGGTCCGCATGCTGCCAGCAATATGGCAGCCGTCGCGGCACTGATTAAGCGGAATGGAACCCGTTCGACGCGCATGGAGCGACCTCTGTCTATGACTGAGAATGAAAAAGTGCGCGCATCCCTACCCCGGGGACAGCAGCGCACACATGCGTCTTGCGACGCTCGACCGGAAGCCCGTGAAGACGTACCGAAGTTACGAGGCACCTGGGCGATATGCGCCAAACCGGGAAATGCCGCACGGCGCCGCCCGTTCGGGCGCGACGCAAAGAGCGTTTTGAAAGGCAACAGTGACGGATATTAACTGGTCGTCACGGCTTGGGCTATCCGATCGTGGGGTGCTATTATATATACATTCAAGAATGAATGTAAAAGTGCGTTGCTTCTCGTGCAGGGCGGGGACCGGCAAGAATGCTTCGGCAAACACTCAAGAGCAGACGGATTGTCACCGGGCGTACTTAAAAAAGCTCGGGAAAACCCCACAATCAGGGCAGGTCATATAACCATGGTGCGACGAACCAAGGAAGAAGCGCTGGAGACGCGCAATAGCATTCTCGACGCGGCAGAAAGAGTGTTTTTCGAAAAAGGCGTATCGCGCACGTCGCTCGCGGACATCGCGCAAGCGGCCGGCGTCACGCGCGGCGCCATCTATTGGCATTTCTCGCACAAGAGCGACCTGTTCACGGAGATGTTCGACCGGGTGCTGCTGCCGCTCGACGAACTCAAGGCCGCGTCGCTGGACCCCAACGAGCCCGATCCGCTCGGCCGTCTGATGGAAATCTGTATTGTGTGCGTGCGCGACACGGCGAACGATCCGCGCCGCCGCCGCGTGTTCGACATCCTGTTTCTGAAGTGCGAGCTGGTCGAGGAAATGGGACCGGTGATGGTCCGCTATCAGACCAACATGCGCGAGGCGCTGGTCAAGATCGAAGGCGGCTTGCGCAATGCGATCTCGAAGGGGCAATTGCCCGCGGACCTCGACACGAAGCTGGCCGCGGCGATGGTGCATGCGTTTGTCGGCGGATCGTTGCGCGACATGCTGTTCCTGCCCGATGCGACCGATTTCGCCGCGCTCGGCGAACGCATGGTCGAAGGCATCTTCGATGCGCTGCGCATGAGCCCGGCGCTGCGCAAGTTGGCGTAAGGCTGTCGGCGGCTCGGGCTCGTCGCGGCTTTTCAGCCGCGTCCGTGGCTCTGCGTGTCAGCGGTTTCTGCTGCGCGCTTTCTGATTCGACGCATAGATATTGCCGCGTTCGAGCGGCACGCCGCTTTTCACCGCGGCAAGCCATTCGTCCGTGCTCGCGACCGCCGCGAAGCGCGACTGCAGCACCACGCAAAATACCCGGTGGATGTCCTCTGCGCTCGCAAAGCCCGCGCTGTTTTCGTACGGGACCGAGCCCGTCGCGTCATGCAGAAACTCGACCGTGAGCCCGGCGTGGACCGCGTGGTTGATCGTCGACGCATCGCAGTTGTGCGTCATGTAGCCGGCGACCGTCAGCGTGTCGATCTGACGCGCGGTCAGCCACTCGGCGAGATCCGTGCCGGTGAAGGCGCTCGGCAGCGACTTTTCCACGTAGTGATCGTGCTCGCGCGACGCGACGACCGGGTGCAGTCCCGCGCCGTCGCTGCCGCGCGCGAAGATCGGCGAGCCGCCCGGCGCGAAATTCTGCACGACGACGACCGGCACGCCGGCCGCGCGCGCCGCATCCATCGCGCGGCCGATGTTGGCGAGCGAGCTTTGCACCTCCGGATATTCGATCGGCAGATCGCCGCTCACGTATTCGTTCTGCACGTCGATGACGATGAGCGCGCGGCGCGGGCTGGTCATGGCAAGACTCCTGTGGGTGTTGATCGATGTCGCGCGCCGCCGTTGCTGCGAGCGCGGAAGACCGGGCTGCAAGCCGCAACGGCAGCGGCGATGACGCATTGTTCCTCCACCGCGCCTTCGACAACAGCGGCCCGTTTGACAATCTTCGCTAGAATCGGGCCATTGGTTTTCCCATCGACGTTGTCATTCCACCAGGTGCCCGACTCATGGCTGCATCCGCCGCATCGGCTGCGCTGGCCGCTTCGTCCGATCCACAGCACGCGCACATCGTCGCGGTGATCGCCTTCGACCGCATCAGTCCATTTCACCTCTCGGTGCCGTGCGTGGTTTTTGGCGAGGACCGCAGCGGCGCCGTGCCGCATTTCGATTTTCGCGTGTGCGCGGCCGAAACCGGCCCGCTGACGACGACCGCGGGTTTCTCGATCGCCGTCACGCATGGCCTCGAAGCGCTCGCCGAAGCCCACACGATCATCGTGCCGAGCTGGCGCGATCCCGACGAGCCGCCGCCCGCGGCCTTGCTCGACGCGCTGCGCGCGGCCCACGCGCGCGGTGCGCAGCTCGTCGGACTATGCCTCGGCGCGTTCGTGCTGGCCGCGGCCGGCATTCTCGACGAGCGCCCGGCGTCGACGCACTGGGCGTGGGCCGACGACTTCGCGCGCCGCTACCCGCGCGTGAGGCTCGACCGCGACGTGCTGTATGTCGACGACGGCAACGTGCTGACATCGGCGGGCACGGCGGCGGGGCTCGATTGCTGCCTGCATGTGCTGCGCAAGATGTGCGGCGCGGAAGTGGCGAACTTCGTCGCGCGCCGGCTGGTGGTGTCGCCGCATCGGCAAGGCGGGCAGGCGCAATACATTCAGCAGCCAGTGCCGCCGAACATCCGCGAAGACCGGCTGTCGGGCCTGCTCGACTGGGTACGCGGCAATCTCGACGCGGCGCACACGCTCGACAGCCTCGCGGCGCGCACGCTGATGAGCCGCCGCACTTTCACGCGGCGCTTCAGGCTCGCGACGGGCACGACTGTCGGCGCCTGGCTGCTCGCGCAGCGGCTCGGGCGCGCGCAGCAGTTGCTCGAGAGCACGGATGAGTCGGTGGAGGCGATCGCGGGCATGGCCGGCTTCGGGTCGGCGGCATCGCTGCGCCAGCATTTCGCGGACGCGTTTCGCACGTCGCCGTCGGCGTGGCGAAGGGAGTTTCGCGGTGCGTGACGCTGGGTAGCCGATGCGAGTGGCGCGATAGGTGAAGCTCGCGCTGCCCGGCGCGCACGGGATGAAGCTCGCGACGCATCAGGCGCTCAGCGAGAAAGCAACCCCCGCCCGGCAACGAGCGCGCGACAAGACCAAGCGCGGCCCGGAACGACGTCCTTTCGTAGGCGCGCACCGCGATTTCGTAGTCGCGTCGGCGCGACAGTCGTCGTCATGGGGTTGCGCGTGGCGCATCACACGTCATGCGTCAACACGCCACGGCCTAAGCGGCCCTCACCGCTCACTAATCCACCGCGCGACATACAACAACAACGCGACCAGAAAAATCATCGCCGCCCATGCCCAGTTCGGCACGGCATGCGGCGTCGGTTCGTGATGCGAGACGCTGTGCGATACGCTCGCCGCCCGTCCGCCGAGCGCGCCGCCATCCTCGCCGCGAGTGCGCCGCGCGATGCCGCCCAACGTGATCGGCCGCAAAAACACATGCTGGCGACGCGCCGCCGAACCGCGCGCGCGATTCGGACCCTGGCCGTGCTTCGCGCACACGACCGCGCTGAATTCGGCGAAGAAATCGTCGGCGAGTTGACGCAGCGCGTTTTCGAGTTGACGCGTGGGCAATTGCGCGAGCGGTCCCGACGACGTCGCCCAGATCGTGTAGTCGATCCGCGTGCCGCGCTCGCGACCGCCCGCCGCGCCCTCTTCCGCGCGCAGCCGCACTTCGATCTGTCCGCGCAGCGACCCGACACCGTCGGCGCGCGCCTTGAAGTTGATGGTGCGGCGTTCCGCATCGGCGGGGCCCGAATCCTGGCCGGCGACGTGCGCGCGAACTTCGTAACGCGCGCGCAGCGGCCCGAGCGGAACCGTCATGGTCAGCGCGTATTCGCCGTGCGCAAAGCGCGTGAACGACTCGCAGTTATCGAGGCTGGCGCGCAGGAGCGCGAGGTCTTGCAACGCGTCCCAGACATCGGACGGCGCAAGTGGAATCCGCAACGCGTCGTTCAGTTCCATGCCAGCCTCCCGACGAACGCGCGACAGCCGATCAGGACGTCTGATCGATGCGGTCGACGCGCGATGAGTAAAACGCGAGATAGCCCTTGATTCGGCCCGCCTGCTCGAACGGCGTCTCGTAACTCCATACGGCGTTTTCGATCAGGCCGTCTTCGGTGCGCAGATGAAAGTACGACGCGTCGCCCTTGAACGGGCAGTGCGTGGTGTGCGTCGAGCGCTCGAGCCGCGCCATGTTCACGTCTTCGCGCGGAAAGTAGAACACGTCGGGCAGGCCGGTTTCGCTGAGTGTCAGCGCGGCGTGCGTGTCGGCCATCGTCACGCCGCCGTGGATCACGCGGACGCGGTGATCGTTGCCGGTGATCGCGATGGCATGTCCGCCGGCGGACTTGTCCCGGCTTCCGTGGGGTGTCAAGGCATCGCTCATGTCTCGGCTCCGTGAAAGTGTGCGGTCGTGCAAACAGCAAAGCCACGGGACAGGCCCGTGGCTTCATTATCTGTCAAAGTTCTCACGATTGCGCGGCGTCCATGCGGATACCCCGTCAGCCTCGGGTTTACTGGGTGTTCCAGTAGAACGCCGCTTTCGCCGTGCCCTTCGCCGGAACCGTCAGGGCCTTCGACTGGTCGCGGTCCTTGTAGGCCGCATGCACCGTGTAGCGGCCCGGCCGCAGCTTCACGAGCATGTACGGACCGCGCGACGTCGTGCTCAACACCTCGCCGTTATGCGCGTCGACGATCCGCACATGGACGTCGGCGAGAAAGTCCGAGCCCGGCCCCGTGAAGCGCAGCGACAGCGGCCACTGGCTTTGCGCCTGCTGCAGCGCCTTCGACTCGTCGAGACCGACGCCGCCCGAGACGAACGACACGTCGCCTTGCTGCTGGATTTGCGGCAGACCTCCGCCGTTGACGTTGCCTGCGCTCGTCTGGTCGGTGGTGGTGCCACCGGTTACGTCGCTCGCCTGCTGCGCGTACGCGCCGCCCACCAGACCGAGAGTGAGCGCCACGCTGGCCGCGGCGGCTACGATCTTTCGCTGAGTGCGTTGGTTTTTCATCGGTTTGCTCCTTATTGACATCTTCGTCCGGCGCCCGTCGATGGGGCCGGATTCAGGATGGATGCAACCTGCGTGCCACACGGCCGCTCGCCAGGCCGGCAAACCGCCGCCGTGCACGCCCCCTGCCGCAAAGCGCCTGCCTCGCGGCTTCAGCCCTGAAAACAAAAATGCCGGTCTGTGTGCAGTAACTGCAAACAGACCGGCAAGCCTTACTTCATGCGATACGCCGGAACGGAACTCGCCCTGCGCCGTCGATCAGCCGAGGTCCACCGGCACGAAGATCTGCGCGTTGTCGCGCTGGATCAGCAGCGCGATGCTATTGCCTGCGCCCGCAACCATCTGCTTCAATTGATCGACGCTCGCGACGGGCCGGCCGTTGACCGCGAGAATCACGTCGCCCGGCTGAATGCCCGCGCTTTCCGCCGCGCCGCCCGACTGCTGCACCAGGAGCCCGTGCGAGATCGCAGCGCTGCTCTTTTCTTCCGGCGTCAGCGGACGCACGGCGACGCCCAGACGTCCTTGCAACTGCGTCGGCTGGTCGGCCTTGTCGGAAGCGACCTTGCTGTCGGACAACGAGCCGATCGTCACCTTCAGATCCTTCGTGCCCTTGTCGCGCCACACTTGAACCGCGGCCGTGCTGCCAGGCGCGAGACCGGCGATCTGCGAGGGCAGCGCCGACGAATCCGTCACCGGCTCGCCGTTCACCGAGAGAATCACGTCGCCCGGCTGCAAGCCGGCCTTCGCGGCGGGGCCGCCCGGATCGACGGAGCTGACGAGCGCGCCTTGCGGCTTCTGCATGCCGAACGAGTTCGCCAGCGTCTGGTTCATGCCCTGCACCGCGACGCCGAGGCGTCCGCGGCTCACGTGACCGGTCTTGACGATGTCGTCCTTGACCTTGATCGCCTCGTTGATCGGGATTGCGAACGAAAGCCCCTGGAAGCCGCCCGTCTGCGAGTAGATCATCGAATTGATGCCGATCACTTCGCCCTGCAGATTAAAGAGCGGCCCGCCCGAATTGCCCGGATTCACCGGCACATCGGTCTGGATAAACGGCGTGTAGTTTTCGTTCGGCAGCGAACGCGACTTCGCGCTGATGATGCCCGAGGTCACCGTATTGTCGAAACCATACGGCGAGCCGATGGCGACGACCCACTGCCCGACCTTGCTCTGACGCGGATCGCCGATCTTGACCGTGGGCAGATTGCCCGCATCGATCTTCAGCACGGCCACGTCGGACTGCTTGTCGGCGCCGACCACCTTGGCCTTGAATTCGCGCTTGTCGGTGAGCTTCACGGTGACGACGTTGGCGCCGTCCACCACATGCGCGTTGGTCAGAATATAACCGTCGCTGCTGACGATGAAGCCCGAGCCGAGGCTCGCGCTCGGCTGATCGGGCACATCGCCGCCGTCGCCGCCTTGCATGCCCGGCATGCCGCCGAAAAAGTGCTTGTAGAACTGATAAAACGGATCGCTCGGATCGATCGGCAACTGGTTGCCGCCATTGCCACCGTTGCCGCGCAGCGCAGCGCGCTTCACGACATGCTTCGCGCTGATGTTGACGACGGCCGGCCCGTAGGTTTCGACGA
Source organism: Paraburkholderia sp. RL17-368-BIF-A (assembly GCF_046054045.1). Taxonomy (NCBI): domain Bacteria; kingdom Pseudomonadati; phylum Pseudomonadota; class Betaproteobacteria; order Burkholderiales; family Burkholderiaceae; genus Paraburkholderia; species Paraburkholderia sp. RL17-368-BIF-A. The sequence goes on along the minus strand of NZ_JARESN010000007.1, from coordinate 106,489 downwards.
GACCGGAGAAATCGGGAATGCCGGTTTTCGCAGCGGCTTCGGCGGGCATCATCGCGGCTTGCGCCGGCGTGATGACCTGCGGCGCCGGCACGTCGCGATGGCCCGCCACATAGCCGGCGGAAAGCGCTACGGCGACAGCAGCCGCGACGGCGCTGCGGGACAAGGTTTTCGCGTTCATTGTGTGCTCCTGACTGGAGAAAGAAACTCGGATGTCAGGAAGCGTAAGCGTTATCGCTTAAAGGAGACTTAAGCAGCGACAGATCGCGTTCGACTAGTTTAGCCCTTGTTTCAGGGGCTTTTCTTTAGAAAGGAAGTTGAAACCTTGCTGGTCAGAAACGCACTGTGACCTGGAGCCCGCCCGCCGGCGATTCGTCGAGCGATATCGCCGCCTGATGCTGGGTCGCGATGCGCCGCACGATTGCGAGGCCCAATCCGCTGCCGGCGACGTCGGTACGCACGCGATTCTCGCCGGCTCCCGCGCGGTAGAAACGGTTGAACACGCGCTCGCGTTCGGCCGGCTCGATGCCCGGTCCGCTGTCGGCGATACGCACGACCGGATGCCCGCCTTCCACATGCAGGCTCACGTCGACGCGCCCGCCTCGCGGCGTGTACTTGGTTGCGTTGTCCACGAGATTGTTGAACATCACGCGCAGCGATTCGGGGTCGCCGATCACCGTGGCCGACTCGCTCGCCTCGATGCCGAGATCGACGCCGCGATCCTGCGCAAGGGGCGCATACGCGAGCACGCAGTCCGAGAGCAGCGCGCGCAAATCGATCGCATCGGTCGCGGCAAGGCCGTCCGGCTCCGAGCGCGCAAGCGCGAGCAGTTGCTCGGCGAGGCGCGTCGCGCGCGTCACGCCGGCTTGCAGATCGGCGAGCGCTTCGCCGCGCGCGGCGTCGTCTTTTGCACGCGACACCAGTTGCGCCTGAATCTGCACGGCGGCGAGCGGCGTGCGCAGTTCGTGCGCCGCATCGGCGACGAAAGCCTTCTGGATGTCGAGCGCGGTGGCGAGCCGCTGCAACAAGCCGTTGAGCGCGCGAACGAGCGGCTGCACTTCGAGCGGCAGACGTTGATCGGGCAACGGATCGAGCGCTTCGGGATGCCGCGTGTCGAGCGCACTCGTCACGCGCCGCAAAGGACGCAGCCCGCGTCCGATGATGACCCACACCGCGAGCCCGAGCACCGGCAGCAGCACGATCAGCGGCCACAGCGTGCGCAACGCGACGTCGGCGGCAAGGCGGTTGCGCACCGAGAGCGGCTGCGCCAGCTGCACGACGTTATCGCCGACGATCGCGCCATACACGCGCCACTCGCCGCGTTCCGTGTGCTCGGTCGAGAAGCCGAGTTCGGCGCGCGGCGCGAGCGGCGCACGCGGACGCGAGTAGTACATCAGCACGCCGTTGCGGTTCCAGATTTGCAGCACGATGCCTTCGTCGCCGGTATCGCGCGAGCCGAGCACTTGCGAGAACGGTTCGGCGGGCAACGCCGCCGCGATCTGCTCCAGCTGGTAATCGAACAGTTCGTTGGCTTCGGCAAGCGCCTGGCGATAGATCAGCCAGCCCGCGATGCCGACGCCGAGCAGCACGAGCGCAAGCAGCCAGACCAGCAATTGACGGCGGATGGATCGCATCGGCTCAGGCTTCCTTCGCGATCATGTAGCCGAGGCCGCGCACGTTGCGGATCAGCTCCGCGCCGAGTTTCTTGCGCAGCGCGTGAATGTAGACCTCGACCGTATTGCTGCCGATCTCCTCGCCCCAGCCGTACATTTTTTCCTCGAGCTGGCTCTTCGACAGCACCGCGCCTGGCCGCGCGAGCAGCGCTTCGAGCAAGGCAAATTCGCGCGCCGACAACGCGACCGGCGCGCCGTCGAGCGTGACCTGATGCGACGCGGGATCGAGCGTCAGATTGCCGTGGCGGATGGTCGAATCGCTGCGTCCCGACTGGCGGCGAATCAGCGCCCGCATGCGCGCGCCGAGTTCGTCGAGATCGAACGGCTTGACGAGGTAATCGTCTGCGCCGGCGTCGAGGCCCTTCACGCGGTCGGCCACCGCATCGCGCGCGGTGACGATCAGCACCGGCAACGCGTGGCCGCGCGCACGCAGCGTGCGCAACACGTCGAGACCGTCGCGCTTGGGCAGGCCGAGGTCGAGCAGCACGAGATCGTAGGGCTGGCTCGACGCCGCGCTGAGCGCCGCTTCGCCGTCTTCCACCCAGTCGACCGCGAAGCCTTCGCCGCGCAGCGCCTTGCGCACGCCTTCGGCAATCATCCGGTCGTCTTCGACTAGCAAGATGCGCATGGTCACATTCCTCAACATTCGATGATGCCGCATTCTAGCGCCCGCTTCGCACTGCGCGCCCGACGACGCATTTTTCGCCGCAGGCTGCACGCATGTCACTACAATGGGCGCTTTGCGTCGCACAACGCCCTGACATTTTGCTTTCTCGCCCGTTCATGACGCACGCTTTCATCTCTTCCGTCGCACGCCGTTTTCATTACGCGGCGCTGCGTTCGCGCCTGAGTTCCGCTTTCATCGCTTTCATCGCCTGTTCGGCTGACGCTTCGGTTTCGACGCCGCCTTCAATACCGCCACGCCGCGTTGTGACGCGCGCGAACGCGGCGTGGCTGTTCGTCTGCGCGGCGCTCGTCGGCTCCGCATCGTTGCCGCTCGCCGCCGAGGCGCGCGTCAAGGCCACGCATCCGAGCGTGAACGTCAGCACCGTGTTGCCGCAGTCCGTCATGATCGGCTTGCAGCGCGCGCACGTACCGTTGTCGTCGATCAGCGTGGTCGTCGAGAAAGTCGGCGACCGCACGCCGATCGTCGCGTTGAACGCCGGCAAGCCGATGATGCCGGCATCGACGATGAAGCTGGTCACCACTTACGCCGGCCTGTCCATTCTCGGCCCCGACTACCGCTGGCGCACGAGCGCCTATAGCGACGGCACGCTCGACGCCAACGGCGTGCTGCACGGCAATCTGTACATTCAGGGCACGGGCGACCCGAAGCTCGTGCCCGAGGAACTGATCGACCTCGTGGAGAAGATCCACAAGGCCGGGATTCGCGGCATCGACGGCGCGCTCGTGCTCGACAAGCGCTACTTCGATCCGTCGACGCGCGACCTGCCCGCCTTCGACGACGACGCCAACGCGCCGTACAACGTCGGTCCCGATCCGCTGCTGTACGCGTTCAAGTCGCTGTCGTTCACGCTGACGCCTTCGCCGGACGGCACGGTCGCCATCGACGTGCTGCCCGCCCTCGCGCAGTTGCAGATCGACAATCAGATGCGCGCGGTCAACGGCCCGTGCCGCGGCGAAGCGGCGTCCGTCTCGCCCACCGTCACGCCGACGCCGAACGGCACGGTCGTCGCGTCGTTCTCCGGCGACTATTCGGTGCGCTGCGGCCCGCGCACGATCAACGTCGCGGTGCTCGATCATTCGGCGTTCTTCGCGGGCGGCTTCCTTGCGCTGTGGCAGCAAACCGGCGGCACGTTCAGCGGCACGACACGCGAAGGGGCGGTCCCCGTCGGCGCGAAGCTCGTCGCCACGCATCAGGGGCCGATACTGTCGGACGTCGTGCGCGACATCAACAAGTTCAGCAACAACACGATGGCGCGCAACCTGTTCCTGTCGATCGGCGCGGCCGAAGAAAAGCCGCCCGCCACGCCCGCCAAATCGGCGCGCGCGATCGAAGCGTTCCTGCGGCGCGACAGCATCGACATGGAATACCTGACGCTCGACAACGGCTCGGGCCTCTCGCGTGACGAGCACATCACGGCGCTCTCGCTCGCCGATTTGCTGCAACGGGCGAACGCAAGTCCGGTGGCGCAGGTGTTCGTGCAGTCGCTGCCGATTGCGGGTGTCGACGGCACGATGCGCAACCGCCTGACCAACCAGGGCGCGGGCGGCAACGCGCAGATCAAGACCGGCACCTTGCGCGACGTGCGCGCGATCGCGGGCTATGTCGCATCCGCGGACGGCAACAGCTATGTCGTGGTGAGCTTCATCAACGATCCGCATTCGGAAGCCGCGCGCGCGGCGCACGACGCGCTGCTCGAATGGGTTTATCAAGGACCCGCCACGGGCTTCAGCAAAATCTCCGCGCCCGCCGCCGAACCGGCGAGCGCGGCACCGCGCGGCAAGCCCAGGAAAAACCCGCGCACGCGCGGCGCCCATTGAGGATTCCTTCTAGCGAAGGCCGCGCGCGCCACGCGCGTAACCGTGTACGCTGTCGGGCAGTGTTCGGGCCGCACGTCACGCCCGAACCATAACAACAAACCCACGACAGAACACCGCGGCATGTCACGCGGCGGCAAGGGACCACGGAGGAAGACACCATGCAATTCGATGCCGAATTGCTGCTGCTCGCCATGGCGCCAGTCTTTCTCGCATGTATCGGCTGGGAGGCGTGGCACCTGCGGCGAACGCGCCCCGGCGCACGGCTCTATAGCTGGCGCGACACGCTCTGCAATGCAGCGCTCGCGCTCATGCAGCAAGCCGCCGACAAGCTCGCGTGGCTCGCGATTCTCCCCGTCTATGCATTCTTCTACGATCACTACCGCGTCCACACGTGGCACGCGGGCTGGCTCTCGTTTGCGCTGCTGTTCGTCGCGCAGGATCTGCTCTACTACGTGTTTCACCGTTGCAGTCATCGCGTGCGCTGGTTGTGGGCCGCGCATGTCGTGCATCACTCGTCGGAGCGGATGAATTTTTCGACCGCGTTCCGGCAGAGCCTTATGTATCCGGTTGCGGGCATGTGGCTCTTCTGGATTCCGCTTGCCGTGCTCGGCTTTCCGCCGAAGCAGATCGTGGCGATCGTGCTGATTAATCTCGGCTTCCAGTTTTTCGTGCATACGCAGGCGATCGGCAAGATCGGCGGCAAGTTTGCGTGGATCGAATACCTGTTCAACACGCCGTCGATTCATCGCGTGCATCACGCGCGCAACGACCGCTATATCGATCGCAACTATGCGGGCGTGCTGGTGATCTGGGACCGGCTGTTCGGCAGTTTCGTCGACGAAGACCCGCGCGAGCCGCCGGTCTACGGCATCGTCGAGCCGCTTCATACCTACAACCCGCTGAGGGCGACGTTTCACGAATGGGCGTCGATGGCGCGCGACTTCGCGAGCGCGCGCAGTGTGCCCGACAAGCTGCGCGCGCTGTTCGCGCCGCCTGCGTGGGCCGCCGATTATCATGCGCGGCGCATGGCTGCTTCAACGGCCCACACAACGCTCAACGACAACGAAAACAACAACAAGGCCGCGTTATCAGCACGACGCAGACCCTGGAAGATTCTGTAAGCTGTCGTCACGCCGCCGACGCGGCGGACGCGGCCTGCAATACATGGCGCAAGGGCCAAACATACGAGGAGATGTAGCCAACATGAAGCAAACAGCATCGAGGAAACAGGATTGGTTGCGCGTCACGCAAATTGCCGTAGCCAGCGCCGCGTTTGCGCTGCTCGCCGCTTGCGGCGGTGGCGGCGATGACAACAACAACGCCAGCAGCAGCACGCCGGCAGGCGGCGTCAAATTGCAGGTCGTCTCGTTCGGCGACAGCCTGTCGGACGTCGGCACGTATGCGCCGGTCATCCAGGGGAGCTTCGGCGGCGGCCGCTTCACGACCAACCCCGGCGAAGTGTGGACGCAAAAGGTCGCCGAGTATTACGGCGACACGTTGAAGCCCGCCTACCTCGGCGGCTTCGGTAAGCCGCTCGCCGCGGCAGGCGGCTTCGGTTACGCCCAGGGCGGCTCGGACGTCGTCAATGCTCAAGGCAAAGGCTGGGCGCCGAACAATATGGCGGCCACGACCGTGCCTATCGTGGGTCAGGTGCAGAACTACCTGAGCGCCCATACGAGCTTCAATGCGAACCAGCTCGTGCTGGTGAACGGCGGCGCGAACGACATCTTCCAGTTCGCCGAAAACACCGCGAATCTCACCGCGCTCGGCGCCGCGCTGCAGACGCAGTTCCCGTTGCTCGTGCAGGCAGGCAAGCTGCCGAATACGCAGGCGGGCCAGGTTGCGTTCATCGTCGGCTATCTGCAGCAGTTGTCCAATCCCCAGGTTGCTCAGGCTGCCAGCCAGCTCGCCGCGCAAGTCAAGACCATCGTCAACGCGGGCGCGACGCACGTCGTGGTGTCGACGGTGCCGGACATCGGCAATACGCCGCTCGGCGTCGCGGCCAACGCGAGCACGCCCGGCTCGGCCGCGCTGCTGTCGGGAATCTCCGCGGCGTATAACTATCTGTTCGTGCAGAACCTCACGGCGCTCGGTCTGCTCGGAACGGGCAAGGTGATCGTGGTCGATGCGTTCACCTGGCAGGATCAGCAGTTGCCGAACTACAAGGCGCTCGGCTTCACGGTGTCGAACACCGGCACGGCCTGCAACCTCACCGCGATGCAGACCAACGCAACCGCTTACGCCCGCGCCAATCCGAGCGCGACGAACGGGCTGACGCCGGAGCAGTACGGCGCGCAGTTCGGCTCTTCGCTGTTCTGCTCGCCGCAGACCTACACGGTGGCCGGCGCGGATCAGACGTACATGTTCGCGGACACGGTTCACCCGAGCTCGCACATGCACGCGCTGTTCGCGCAGTACGTTCAGCAGCAGATCGCGGCGACGGGACTGGGTAAGTAAGTGGAGTGAGTGGAGTTCGGCCGCGCGGGGCGCGGTCGCTTTCCGCGAAGGAAGGATTGAGCAACGCCTGGCTTATCGATTCTGTCGATTGAGTAGCCAGGCGTTTTTTTATTGCGTCTTCGTTCGGTCTTTGATCGAGCGCTTGCGAAGCAACAGCCAAGCGCAGCAAAACTCAGCGCCCTTGCGCCTCGAACGCGGCCGCGGCGCGGCCGAGCCGATCGTTCACGGCGATCCATTCGATCGTATCCGGCAGCTTCTCAATCAGAATACGCGCGACGTTCGCGCGATCCAGCGCCCGCAGCAAGCCGTACAGCTCGCGTGCATACACATGCGGATCTTCCGGCGCGGCGATGAAGTGCACGCCCTCGGCGTCGGCCCAATGCCCTGCTCGCGATGCCCGCGCGACGAGCGCAACGCGCTCGCCGGCTGCGCGCGCGGCGAGCAACGGCTCGAGCGCATTGAACGGCAGCAACGCGAGCGGCGTGCGCGGCGCGTAATGCGCCTTCAGCGTGCCGGACGCACGCGGCGCGGTGGCGTCGGAACCATCGGGCAGGCGCGGCGCTTCGCCGAGCACATCGGCGATGTCTTGCGGCGTGACGCGGCCCGGCCTCAGCAACGCGGGGAATCCGCGCGACAGATCCACAATGGTCGACTCGATGCCGACGTCGGACGCGCCGCCGTCGAGCACATGAATCGCGCTGCCGAACTCGTCGCGCACATGCTGCGCGGTGGTCGGGCTCACATGCCCAAAACGATTCGCCGACGGCGCCGCCACGCCGCCGTGCCCGGCGCGCAACGCGCTGAACGCTTCGAGCAGCGCCTGCGCCACAGGATGCGACGGACAGCGCAAGCCAACGGAATCCTGCCCGCCGCTGACGGCCGCCGGGATGCGCGCCGCGCGCTTCAGAATCAGCGTGAGCGGCCCCGGCCAGAAGGCGTCGATCAGACGCTGCGCCTCTTGCGGCAAGTGCTCGACCCAATAGTTCGGATCGCCCTGCGGCGCGAGATGCACGATCACCGGATGATTGGCCGGCCGGCCCTTTGCCGCGTAGATGCGCGCGACGGCGTCGGGATTCTCCGCGTCGCCGCCGAGGCCATAGACCGTCTCCGTCGGAAACGCGACGAGACCGCCCGCGTCGAGCAGCGCCGCCGCATGCTCGATCTGCGCGGCGCTGACAGGCAGCGCGTTCGCGGCGCCTTCGCCGGATTGGTCGGAATGGCCGGCCTGGCCGGGTGTCTGTGGATCGGGCATGGCGCGCGCGTCAGCTCGTGGGGATATGCAGAAGGCGCGCGCAATCGCGTGCCGCCGTGCGCGCTTCTTCGAGCGTCGCGGCAGTGAAGTTCACGTGGCCCATCTTGCGGCCGCAACGCGCTTCTTCCTTGCCATACAGATGCAGGCGCGCGGCCGGCATCGCCGCCACCTCGTGCCAGGGCGGCGTGACCGACGCGCCCTTCGGCCCGCTTGGGAACCACACGTCGCCGAGAATGTTCAGCATGACGGCCGGCGAATGCTGACGCGTGTCGCCAAGCGGCATGCCGGTCATCGCGCGCACTTGCTGCTCGAACTGGCTGGTCGCGCAGGCGTCGACGGTGTAGTGCCCCGAGTTGTGCGGACGCGGCGCCATTTCGTTGGCCACCAGCGAACCGTCTTCGAGAATGAAGAATTCGACGCACAGCACGCCGACATAACCGAGCTTGTCGGCGATTTGCAGCGCGGCCTGTTGCGCCTGCTGGACAAGCGTCGCGCTCGCGTCCGGCGCCGGCACGATGGTGTGCGACAGCACGCCGTCGCGGTGCGTGTTCTGCGCGAGCGGATAGACGGCCGACGTGCCGCTCGAGCCGCGCGCTATCAATGCGGAGACTTCGAACTTGAGCGGCAAACGCTTTTCGAGCACGCACGGCACGCCGCCGAGCGACGCGTGCGCCTCGCGCACTTCCTCGGCATTGCGCACGCGGATCTGGCCTTTGCCGTCGTAGCCCATGCGCGCCGTTTTGACGATGCCGGGCAGCACGGCGTCGAGCTGTGCATCGTCCATTGCGGCGAGCGCGTCCGATGATTCGATCACGACGTGCGGCGCGACCGCCACGCCCGACGACGCGATAAAGCGCTTTTCGGCGATGCGGTCCTGCGCGACGGCCACGCAGCGGCCGGCCGGGCTGACGAACGTGGTCTTCGCGAGGAAGTCGAGGCTTGCGGCCGGGACGTTCTCGAATTCAGTGGAGACCGCCGCGCACAGCCGCGCGAGTTCGGTCAACGACGCTTCGTCGTCGTAAGCCGCGCGCAGATGGCGGTCGGCTACCGAGCCTGCCGGGCTGTTTTCGTCCGGATCGAGCACGGCGACGCGGTAGCCCATGGCCTGTGCGGCAAAGCAGAACATGCGGCCGAGCTGGCCGCCACCGACCATGCCAAGCCATGCGCCTGGCAGAATCGGTGAAACCGGTGTGTTGTCTGGGTTCATCTTGGTGGTCGGTCGCGGCCGGGCGTGCATGCGGTTCAGCAGTGGCAAGCGCCCGGCGGGTAGGTCGGACAGGGGACGTCGTGTAGCAATCGCGGGTCAGTTGGCGCTCACAGCGCCGGCAGAACCATCGCGTGAGCCGCTTCGTTCTGGCGCACACGGAACGCCGCCAGCTTCTCCGCGTATTCCGCGCTCGTGCCGCTGAGGATCGACACGGCAAAGAGCGCTGCATTCGCCGCGCCCGCCTCGCCGATCGCAAAGGTCGCGACAGGCACGCCCTTGGGCATCTGCACGATCGAATGCAACGAGTCGACGCCCTTCAGATACTTGCTCGCCACCGGCACGCCGAGCACCGGCACCGTGGTCTTGGCGGCCAGCATGCCCGGCAGATGCGCCGCGCCGCCCGCACCCGCGATGATCGCGCGGATGCCGCGCTCGCGCGCGCTTTCAGCATAGGCGAACATTTCGTCCGGCATGCGGTGCGCCGACACGACCTTCGCTTCGTACGGCACGCCGAATTCCTGCAGAATCGCGACGGCGTTCTTCATCACTTCCCAGTCGGAGCTGGAGCCCATCAGCACGCCGACAACCGGCGCGCCATGCGTATGGGCGGTCTGTGCTTCACTCATCTTGCGGCTTTCCTCTTGCGGCTTCGCTGCTATGGGTTGGCGGGTCGGAAGCGGTCAGGCGAGCTTGTGCCCGGTCAGACGTTCGAGCGCTTCCTGGTATTTTTCGCCCGTCTTCTGGACCACGTCGTCCGGCAGCTTCGGCGCGGGCGGCTCTTTCGCCCAGTCCTGCGTTTCGAGCCAGTCGCGCACGAACTGCTTGTCGAACGACGGCGGATTCGTGCCGACCTGATACTGGTCGGCCGGCCAGAAGCGCGACGAATCGGCGGTAAGCGCTTCGTCCATCAGATACAGCTTGCCGTGGTTGTCCAGACCGAACTCGAACTTCGTATCCGCGATGATGATGCCGCGCGTCGCCGCATAGTCCGCGGCTTCCTTGTACAGCCGGATCGAGATGTCGCGGATCGTGGCCGACAGTTCGGTGCCGATGCGGCGTTCCATCTCGTTGTAGGTGATGTTTTCGTCGTGATGGCCCATTTCGGCCTTGGCTGCCGGCGTGAAAATCGGCTCGGGCAGCTTCTGCGCGTTTTGCAGCCCCGGCGGCAATTCCACGCCGCAGACGGAACCGGTGGCCTGGTAGTCCTTCCAGCCGCTGCCGGCCAGATAACCGCGCACCACGGCTTCGACGAGAATCGGCTCCAGGCGCTTGACGACCACCGCGCGGCCCTTGACCTGCTCGACTTCGTCAGCCGCCACGACCGACTCGGGCGCCACGCCCGTCAGGTGATTCGGCACGACGTGCTTGAGCTTCTCGAACCAGAAGTTGGCCATTTCGTTGAGCACGCGACCCTTGTTCGGAATCGGCTCGCCCATGATGACGTCGAACGCCGACAGACGGTCGGTCGTGACGATCAGCAACTGGTCGTTGCCCACCGCATAGTTGTCGCGGACTTTACCGCGGCCGAGCAGCGGCAGCGAGCGGAGCGTGGATTCGTAAAGGGTAGACATCGTCGTGGTTCGCTAAAAGTGAGGCAAAAAAGTGTGAGCGGAACAAAAGGGAAACGCCGTTCCCCGGATGATGCGGGAACGGCGATCTGACGACAACCTGGCCAAACGGCCAGGCGCACAACAAAAAATGACGCAACCGGGAGCTTAACGGGAGCTTAGCGGACGACTTGCGCGAGTTCGCCCGACTTGTACTTCTCCGCGATTTTATCAAGCGAAACCGGCTTGATCTTGCCGGCCTGGCCTTCGCAGCCGAATTGCGTGTAGCGCTCGATACAAATCTTCATCGCGGCTTCGCGCGCCGGCTTCAGATAATCGCGCGGATCGAACTTGCCCGGGTTGGTCGCCATGTAGCGGCGAATCGCGCCGGTGATCGCGAGACGCAGGTCGGTGTCGATATTGACCTTGCGCACGCCGTGCTTGATGCCTTCCTGGATTTCCTCGACGGGCACGCCGTAGGTTTCCTTCATGTCGCCGCCGAATTCGCGGATCTCGGCCAGCAGTTCCTGCGGCACCGACGACGAACCGTGCATCACCAGGTGCGTGTTCGGAATGCGCTGGTGAATTTCCTTGATGCGCTGGATCGACAGAATATCGCCCGTCGGCTTCTTGCTGAACTTGTACGCGCCGTGCGAGGTGCCGATGGCGATGGCCAGCGCGTCGCATTGCGTGAGCTTGACGAAGTCGGCGGCCTGCTCCGGGTCGGTCAGCAGTTGCTCGCGGGTCATCGTGCCTTCCGCGCCGTGGCCGTCTTCCTTGTCGCCCTTCATGGTTTCCAGCGAGCCCAGCACACCGAGTTCGGCTTCGACCGTCACGCCGATCGAGTGCGCCGCTTCCACCACCTTGCGCGACACTTCGACGTTGTACTCGTACGAAGCGACGGTTTTGCCGTCGGCTTCCAGCGAGCCGTCCATCATCACGCTGGTGAAGCCGCTGCGGATCGCCGCCATGCAGACCGCCGGCGACTGGCCGTGGTCCTGATGCATCACGACGGGAATGTGCGGATAGGACTCGACCGCTGCTTCGATCAGATGGCGCAGGAACGCTTCGCCCGCGTACTTACGCGCGCCGGCCGATGCCTGCATGATGACCGGAGCGTTGACCTTGTCGGCCGCCGCCATGATCGCCTGCACCTGCTCCAGGTTGTTCACGTTGAATGCCGGAAGGCCGTAGCCGTTTTCAGCGGCGTGGTCCAGCAGTTGACGCATTGATACGAGAGGCATGCTGTACTCCTTAGATTGAAACGAATTCTTTTGCCGCCGGCATCTTTTGGGCGATCAGAAAGCGAAGCAAGCCGCATACCTGTCGGCCAGCCTGCTTCGCTCGATCAAGCCTGCGCCAGTCGGCCAGTACCGCCGGTCAATACGGCTCGCCGACGCGCACGATCTTCAGCGTGTTGGTGCCGCCGGCCTGGCCCATCGGCTCGCCGACGGTCAGCACGACCATGTCGCCGCGCGACGCATAACCCTTGCCGACGACCGTCTCCAACGCCTGTTGCAACGCCGTGTCGCGGTCGGTGTTCGTGTCCAGATGCAGCGACGTCACGTTGCGGTACAGCGCCATGGCCCGCTCGCTGCCGACGCGCGGCGTGAGCGCGAAAATCGGCACGTGCGTCCAGTGACGCGACATCCACAGCGCGGTCGAGCCGGACTCGGTCAACGCGACAATCGCCTTCGCGCCCAGATGAAACGCCGTGAACAGCGCGCCCATCGCGATGGACTGGTCGATGCGCGTGAACGTGCGGTCGAGGAAATCCTTGTCCAGTTCCGACTGCTCCGACTTCTCGGCTTCGACGCAAATCGCGGCCATTGTCTCGATGGTCTGCACCGGATACTTGCCCGCCGCCGATTCCGCCGACAGCATCACCGCGTCCGTGCCGTCGAGCACTGCGTTCGCGACGTCCGACACTTCGGCGCGCGTCGGCACCGGCGCGTAGATCATCGACTCCATCATCTGCGTCGCGGTAATCACGAACTTGTTCGATTCGCGCGCCATCCGAATCATGCGCTTTTGCAGCGCGGGGACTGCGGCATTCCCCACTTCCACGGCGAGATCGCCGCGCGCGACCATGATGCCGTCCGATGCGTCGAGAATGCCTTGCAGCGCCGGAATGGCTTCCGCGCGCTCGATCTTGGCGATCATCTTCGGCTTGATGCCATACGGCGCGCCGGCGATGTTCGCGAGCTGACGGGCCATTTCCATATCGGTCGCGTTCTTCGGGAACGACACCGCGACGAAATCGACACCGAGCGACATGGCCGTGCGGATGTCTTCCATGTCCTTGGCGGTCAGCGCGGGCGCTGTCAGGCCGCCGCCCTGGCGGTTGATGCCCTTGTTGTTCGACAGGTCGCCGCCGATCTTCACGATCGTGTGGATCTCGTTTCCGAGCACGCGCTGAACGTTCAGCACGATCAGGCCGTCGTTGAGCAGCAGCACGTCGCCCGGCTTCAGGTCGCGCGGCAGGTCCTTATAATCGAGACCCGCGCGTTCCTGGTTGCCGAGCTCGCAGTCGGCGTCGAGGATGAACGGCTCGCCGGAGACGAGCGTGACCTTGCCGTTTTCGAATTTGCCGACCCGGATCTTCGGGCCTTGCAGGTCCGCCATGATGGCGACCTCGCGGCCCGCCTGGCGAGCCGCCTCGCGCACGAATTCGGCGCGCTGGCGGTGGTCGTCCGCGGTGCCATGCGAGAAATTGAGCCGCACCACGTCGGCGCCTGCCTGAATCATTTGCAGCAGGATCTCCGGCGTGCTGGAAGCCGGTCCGATGGTAGCGACAATCTTGGTGGCGCGATGCATGAGTCTCCTCGTCTGGATAGGATCGCTGGAAAGAGCGCTGCGAGTCGGATGCGGAGGCTGCGCACCGAAAGATGCTGCCAGGGGCTGCGCGCCGGTTGAAACCAGCGTCGCTTTATGGGGTGAAGCGGTATTCGACACCGGCGCGGGGGGCGCGGGTGGAGATGTAGCTGTAGATCCGACGGATTGTTCCGATTCGCTGACCGCCGGCGTGGCTTCGCCGGCGGCAGCTTCGAGTGCGGTGGCCAGCGCGGCGGCAACCGTGCCGGCAAGCTCGGACTCCTTGGCCGCCGTCGCGGCGTCGGGGCGCGCTGTACGCTCCCCCGCCGTTGCTGCCGCGGTGTCGCGCGGCTTGCCGCGCTGACCGTTCGCTTTCGCAGACTTCGCCGTTGGGGAGCGCGCCGCCACGTTAAGCCCGCGATTCCAGAACTTCGACCGCCGGCAGCTTCTTGCCTTCGAGGAACTCGAGGAAAGCGCCGCCGCCCGTCGAGATATAGCTGACCTTGTCGTGGATGCCGTACTTGGCGATCGCGGCGAGCGTATCGCCGCCGCCCGCAATCGAAAACGCCGACGACCTCGCGATCGCGTCGGCCAGCGTCTTGGTGCCGTTGCCGAACTGGTCGAACTCGAACACGCCGACCGGACCGTTCCACACGATGGTGCCGGCCTTTTCGAGTTGCGCGGCGAGCGCCTTCGCGGTGTCCGGTCCGATGTCGAGGATCATGTCGTCGTCTTCGACGTCCGCGACGGCTTTGATTTCGGCCTTGGCGGTCGGCGAGAACTCCTTGGCCGTGACCACGTCGGTCGGAATCGGCACCGATGCGCCGCGCGCCTTCGCTGCGTCGATAATGGCTTTGGCTTCGCTCACCAGATCGGCTTCGGCCAGCGATTTGCCGATCTTCAGGCCCGCGGCCAGCATGAACGTGTTCGCAATGCCGCCGCCGACGATCAGCTGATCCACCTTCTCGGCGAGCGACTTCAGAATGGTCAGCTTCGTCGAAACCTTGGAGCCCGCGACGATCGCGACCAGCGGGCGCTTCGGCGCGCCGAGCGCCTGGCCGAGCGCTTCGAGCTCGGCGGCAAGCAGCGGACCGGCGCAAGCCACGGGCGCGTATTTAGCGATGCCGTGCGTGGTCGCTTCGGCGCGGTGCGCGGTGCCGAACGCGTCGTTCACGTAGATGTCGCATAGCTTCGCCATTTTCTGCGCGAGCTCGTCGGAATCCTTCTTTTCGCCCTTGTTGACGCGGCAGTTTTCCAGCAGCACGACCTGGCCCGGCGCGACGTTCACGCCGTTTTCGACCCAGTTCGCCACCAGCGGCACGTCGCGGCCGAGCAGTTCGGCAAAACGCTTCGCGACCGGCGCGAGCGAGTCTTCCGGCTTGAAATCGCCTTCGGTCGGACGGCCCAGGTGCGACGTGACCATCACCGCGGCGCCCGCGTCGAGCGCGGCCTTGACCGCCGGCACCGAGGCGCGGATGCGGGTGTCTTCGGTGATGTTGCCCTGGTCGTCCTGCGGCACGTTGAGATCGGCGCGGATGAACACTCGTTTGCCGGACAGCTTGCCTTCGGCGATCAGATCGGAGAGACGCAGTACCTTGTTCATGGGCGTTTGTGTGCGAGTTGATGGAAGGCGATGGCGGACGGCGCACACGGCTTTCGGCGCAGCAACTGCGGCGCGTCGGCACGGCGGCCCCACGAAGCGGGAGGCCGGTGCGAACGCCGCGGCGCGGGCGCCAGGCGTTGGCGCGGTCATCCCGGAAAGGGGCATTTTAACTGATCCGCACAGCCTTCTGACCCGCCCGCGGGCGAATCTCCCGTATTCGAATGCCGCGCGCCGCATGCCGCAATGCAACATCGCAACGCCTGAAACTACATCAAAAGGCGCAATACCGTGAACACGATCATTCCGACGACGATCGTACCGAGCATGGTGCGCCGCCACAAAAACCAGCCGAGGCCGGCGAGCGCCGCATAGAACTCATGGTTCGACGGCGCGAACGACAGGCCGTCGGGCGTGCCGAGCACGTCCGGCAGTACGACGGCGGCGAGCGCCGCGGCGGGTGCGTAGCGCAGCATGCGCTGCACGCGCGCCGGCAAAACCGTGCGTTCGCCGCCGATTAGAAACATCGCGCGTGTCACCGCGGTGACGACGGTCATGCCGAGAATGGCGAGCCACACTTCCACGGACGTCATCGCGAATCTCCCGCGCTGTTACGAACGCGGCGCAAGTCGGCGCGCTCGGCCATCAGATCGGCCGCGCTGCCCGCGAGAATCGCCGCGATGACCGCAAGCGGCAGCCCGAGGCGATACGGCAAATCGAAAGCGAGCAACGACACGATGCCCGCGATGCACACGGCCACCAGCGTGGAACGCGTGGCAATTGCCGCGACCATGATGGGCAGCAGCGCCAGCGTGCCCGCGAGCGCGAGTCCCCAGTTATCCGGAATCAGGCTCGCCAGCAGAATGCCCGCTATCGACGCCACCTGCCACGACAGCCAGCTGGACACCGCCATGCCCCAGAAGTACGCCTCCTTGCCGGGCACGTAGCCGGTCGGGAAGTTCTTCTTGAGGAACAGCAGATAGATCACGTCGCCGTTGAAGTAGCCGAGCGCGATACGCCGCCACATCGACAGATAGGAAAAATGCGGGGCAAGGCCGACGCTGAAGATCACGAAACGCGTATTCACCATCGCGGCCGTGAGCAGCACCGTCCACATGGGCAGCTTGGCGGCGAGGAGCGGCAGCACCGCGAGTTGCGACGAACCGGCGTAACACAGCAGCGACATGGCGAGCGCCTGCGGCAGCGTGAGCACGGACTTGCTCATCGCGATGCCGGTGACGAGCCCCCACGAGCAGATCGCCATGAGCGTGGGCGAATAGGCGCGCGCGCCCTCGAGGAAAGCGCGGCGATCGGTATCTGACAGGCGAGCGAGCATGAGGCGAAAAGCGCGGGCGCCGAAGGCCGCGATGAGGAAATGGAGCGAAATCGGCGCCAGGTCGTGAAGCACCCGCTGGCGCGTCCGGATGTGAATTATGCGTGCGCCGAATTATAGCGCCCGACCTGCGTCCAAATGCCCGTTTCGTGTGCAAAAGACGCTAAAATAACGCTCTTCGCTGCACCCCATCGGAAATTTCGGGCGCGTCCCGGCTTTCCCGCGCTTCGGGCGCCCGCGCGAGTCGACGGGCTTGGGGTTCCACACCAACACGCACCTGCTGGAGAACCGTATGTCAATGGCCGACCGCGACGGCAAGATCTGGATGGATGGCAAGCTGATCGACTGGCGCGATGCCAAGATCCATGTGCTGACCCACACGCTGCATTACGGCATGGGCGTTTTCGAAGGCGTGCGCGCCTATAAGACGGCAGACGGCGGCACCGCGATTTTCCGTCTGCAGGAACACACCAAGCGTCTTCTGAACTCGGCCAAGATTTTTCAGATGGACGTGCCGTTCGACCATGAAACGCTCGCCGCCGCGCAGCGCGAAGTGGTCCGCGAAAACAAGCTCGAGTCGTGCTATCTGCGCCCGATCATCTGGGTCGGCTCGGAAAAGCTCGGCGTGTCGGCCAAGGGCAACACCATTCATGTCGCGATCGCGGCGTGGCCGTGGGGCGCTTACCTCGGTGAAGACGGGCTTGCCAAGGGCATCCGCGTGAAGACGTCGTCGTTCACGCGTCATCACGTGAACGTGTCGATGGTCCGCGCGAAGGCGTCGGGCTGGTACGTGAACTCGATCCTCGCGAACCAGGAAGCCGTCGCCGACGGTTACGACGAAGCGCTGCTGCTCGACGTGGACGGCTACGTGTCGGAAGGCTCGGGCGAGAACTTCTTCCTCGTGAACAACGGCAAGCTGTACACGCCGGACCTGTCGTCGTGCCTCGACGGCATCACGCGCGACACGGTCATCACGCTGGCGCGCGACGCGGGCATCCAGGTGATCGAAAAGCGCATCACGCGCGACGAGGTCTACACCTGCGACGAAGCGTTCTTCACCGGCACCGCCGCGGAAGTCACGCCGATCCGCGAACTGGATAACCGCACCATCGGCGCGGGCGCCCGCGGCCCGATCACGGAGAAGCTGCAGTCGGGCTTCTTCGACATCGTCAACGGCAAGAGCGACAAGTACGCGCACTGGCTGACCAAGATTTAACGCGCATTGCACCGCGCGCACCCTGCATACAACGAGAAAGTCTCATGAGCGATATCAAGGAAATGCCGCTGGTCGAACTCACGGCAAAAGACCTCCCGGCGTACTGTCCGAATCCGGCCATGCCGCGCTGGAGCGCGCACCCGCGCGTCTTTATCGACGTCTCGCACGGCGAGGCGCGCTGCCCTTATTGCAGCACGCGTTACAAGCTGCGCGACGGCGAAGTGATCAAGGGTCACTGAACCTCACACCTGAGCGCCGTTCGTCTGCGTCATCGGCTGTCGACTGATTGCGGGCGCGCCGTTGCGGCGTGCCCGCGGCCGACGGCCTTTTCCCTTTACTTTCATTTAAACGAAGCGCCACGCGCATCGCGCGCGGCGCTTCGTTTCGACACCGGACACCCACTCTGATGCGTCGCGCGTTGGTTATCGCACCGAACTGGATCGGTGACGCATTGATGGCGCAGCCGCTTTTTGCGCGCCTCGTGAAACTGCATCCCCGCATGGCGATCGACGCGGTCGCGCCCTCGTGGGTCGCGCCCGTGCTCGAACGCATGCCGGAAATCCGCGACGTCTACGCGACGGATCTCGCGCACGGCAAGCTGCAGATGCTGCGCCGGTGGCAGCTCGCGAGCGACTTGCGCGACGTCGGCTACGACGCGGCCTATGTGCTGCCGAACTCGCTGAAATCCGCGCTGATTCCGTGGATGGCCGGCATCCGGCTGCGCATCGGCTATACCGGAGAAAGCCGCATCGGCCTGTTGAACGTGCGCCACGCGAATCCGCGCAAGGACGAGCGTCCGCCGATGGTCGGCCATTACGCCGCTCTCGCCTACGCGCCCGGCGCGAAGATTCCCGACGACCTGCCGATGCCGCGGCTCGACGCCGATCTGAACGAGGCGGCGCGCGTATCGGCGCGCTTCAATCTCGACACGCGGGTGCCGTTGCTCGTGTTCTGCCCCGGCGCGGAATACGGCCCGGCCAAGCGCTGGCCGCCGGAGCACTTCGCGGCGCTCGCGCAAATGGTCGGCCAGTCGTTTCCGTACACGCAGATCGTCGCGCTCGGTTCGCCGAAAGATGCGCCGCTTGCGCAGGCCATCGCCGAAAAAGCGCCGAACGTGCGCAATCTGTGCGGCCAGACGGCGCTCGGCGAAGCGTGCGCGCTGATCTCGCGGGCCAACGCAGTCGTCACCAACGATTCCGGGCTGATGCACGTCGCGGCCGCGCTGCGCCGACCGCTCGTGGCCGTCTACGGCTCGACCGATCCGCGGCACACGCCGCCCTTGTCGGAGCTTGCGAAGGTACAATGGCTTCATCTCGAATGCAGCCCCTGTTTTCAGCGCGAGTGTCCGCTGGGTCATCTGAACTGCCTGAAGCAGTTGAGCGCCGAGCAGGTTTTCGGCGATTTGCGCGGCATGTTGCTCGCGCACCGCTGAGCCGGCTGACACTTGCACGCAACACCGCACGCCCCTCAGCGCGTCGCGTCATGTTCGCGCCTTGCGGCGCGGGCATTCTGGCGCTCGGGTGCGAATGTCCGGCGCACCGGACTGTCCCGCTGACCGCTGCCTTGCAACCGCGCGCCGCGCACAAGAGACTGACGAGCCATGCCACGTTTTGCCCATATCTTCGAAGCCGCCGCCGATACCCTCAACGCCTATTACCAGGCCGTCGCCGAGGTCAATATCGACAGCCTGATGGGCCTGTGGATCGATGAGGAGTTCGTGAGCTGCATTTGCGCCGACGGCTCGCATCTGCACGGCCTCGAAAGCATTCGCACGGGCTTGCAGATCCAGTTGGAAACCGCGCCGGTCTCGATCGAGCCGCTCGACATTCGCGTCTACGACAGCCTCGGCACGGTCGTTTATGCGATCGCGGAAGCGCATCGTCCGGTCGATCCGAAAGCCACGCCGGCGATGGTCTTCACCACCTACGTGATGGTTCATGAACGCGGCGAATGGCGCATCGCGCACATTCACGCGAGCCCGATGCCCAATGAAGCAGCCAGCCAGTTCGCGACCAAGATGCGGCACGGCCAAGGGTCGCTTCACTGACGCGCGCTCCGCGCCGCCACACTCTCGCTTGAAGCCGGCATGAGCACGCCCCGCAGCAAGTCCCCGTGGGGGACGCCACAAGAGCGCCCCGCTTCCGACGACGCGGCTCGCCCCGCGGCGGCTGTCGAAGCCACTGTGCAAGCAAGCGTCGAAGCCACAATCGAAGCCACCGTCGAGGTCGCCAAAGACCTGCTCTATCGTGCGCCGCTCTGGTTGCCGAACAAACATGTGCAGACCATCGTGCCGTCGCTGTTCGCGCGCCGCCCGGCGGTGTCGTTTCGCCGCGAGCGCTGGGACACGCCTGACGGCGATTTCATCGACGTCGACTGGGTTCGGCACGACAACGTGCCAGCCTCGGTCATGACAGCAGACGCGGCGCTTAGTCAGAGTCCCTCAGCCGAAGCGCCGTTGCTCGTCCTGTTTCACGGCCTGGAAGGCAGCTCCGCCTCGCATTACGCATCGTCGTTGATGGCGGCCGCACGCGAATATGGCTGGCACGGTGTGGTGCCGCACTTTCGCAGTTGCAGCGGCGCGCTGAACCGCTTGCCGCGCTTCTATCATCTGGCCGACAGCAACGAAGTCGACTGGATTTTGCGACGCCTGCGCGCCGCGCATCGCGGGCCGCTCGTCGCCGCGGGCGTGTCGCTCGGCGGCAATGTGCTGTTGCGCTGGCTCGGCGAGCGGCGCGAGGACGCGGCGTCGGTCGTCCACGCCGCCGCTGCGATCTCCACGCCCATCGACGTGCATGCCGGCGGCCGCGCGTTGTCGCAAGGCTTCGGCATGATCTACACGCGCAGCTTCCTCAAGACGCTCAAGCAGAAAGCCGAGCAGAAGCTCGTGCAGTTTCCCGGCCTGTTCGACCGCGGCGCGATGCTCGCGAGCCGTACGATGTACGAGTTCGACAACGTCGTGACCGCACCGCTGCACGGCTTTCGCGATACCGACGAGTACTGGAGCGTCGCCACCACGCGGCCGTTGCTGCCGCACATTCAGGTGCCCACGCTCGTCCTGAACGCGCGCAACGATCCGTTCCTGCCGGCCGAGGCGCTGCCGTCGCGGCATGAGGTGTCGGCGGCGGTGGAACTCGATCAGCCGAGGGATGGCGGCCACGCCGGCTTCATGACCGGACCGTTTCCTGGCCGGATCGACTGGTTGTCGCGGCGCGTGTTCGGCTATCTGGAGCAGCACGTCGATCATGGATGACATCGTCAAACAGGCGTTGGCCAAGTGGCCGAACGTACCGGCTTGCACCGGCTGGCTGATGCTCGACCGGCGCGGCCAGTGGCGCATGCGCGACGAAGCCGCGCAGGCGAGCGGATCGCCCGGCACGCCGATCCGTCACGAAGCGCTGCTCGGCTTCATCAATCGCAATTACGAGCGCGACGAACGCGGGCAGTGGTTCTTTCAGAATGGACCGCAGCGCGTGTATGTCGAGCTGGGCTATACGCCGTGGGTCGTGCGTTTGTCGGTCGAGGCGGACGGCGCGCTCGCGCTGAAAGATCAGGCGGGCAATGGTTTCGAACCGTCGGCCGTGTTTGCCGACGATGAGGGCGGGATTCTGTTCGCCGGTGCTTCCGATCCTGGCAATCCCTCAGCGCCGCCGCGCATCGCCGTTCTGCACGACCACGATCTGGAAGTTTTCGCGGACCACGCGACGCTCGCCGACGACTCTCTAAGCGGCGAATTCCACTGGAACGGCGGCGTCACGTTGCCGCTTCAACCGATACGGCGCGAAGAAGTTGCGTCGCGCTTTGGGTTTGTGGCGAGTCCGGCGGCGATGGTTTGAGGTTCGGCATCTCGTCGCGCAGCTTGCATGCTTCAGAGGAGCGGGTTCATGAACTTCGCGCCTAACCCTTCTCATCCAGCCGCTCTTCCTTGTAGCGGTTCTCCATCTCGTGCAGCCTCGCGTCGACGGTAGCCAGATCGTAATAGCCGATCGTCTTCATATCGCGCGCGTCCTTCAATTGACGAATCGCGGACGGCCACGCGCCTTCCAGCGCAAACTTCTCGGCGAGCGCGCGATGACGCGTCAGCGCATCGCCCGTCCCCGCGCTCGCCTGCGCCAGATACAACCACCAGGCCGGCTGATCCGGCTGCGCGCGCGTCTCTTTCTGCGCCAGCGCCTGCGCCTCGGTGAATCGCCGCAAGCTCAGCAAGGTACGAATGTGCATGTCGATGGCGGCGTTCGATTGCGGCCAGCGCTTTTGCGCGAGATCGGCAAGACGCACGGCGTCTTCGTCGCGGCCGGCACGCCGCGCGATGTCGGCGGCGAGCACGTCGAGACTTGGGGAAGTGCGCGCGGCGTCGCCGTCCGCCTGTGCCCCAGCCGAAAACACCGCACGCGACGACGCCAGCGACGAAGCCGCGTCGTCGTAACGCTCGAGCAGCATCTGGCCATACGCGATGCCATACCAGTTCGCCGCGACGTTCAGCGCCGTGCGGTCTTCGATTTCGGAGCGCATGCGCGAAATCTCGTCGGCGTATTCGCTGCGCGAGCGGTCCTGCAGCAAGCGCGCCCGCGCGCGCACGAAACCGTACTCGGCCACCTGATGCGGTTGCCGGTATGGCGCACGCCGCGCGCGGTCTTCCATGTCGGCGATCCGCTCGCCGGTCAGCGGGTGCGTGCGCGCGTAGGCCGGAATG
The DNA here is from genome assembly GCF_046054045.1 of Paraburkholderia sp. RL17-368-BIF-A. Taxonomy (NCBI): domain Bacteria; kingdom Pseudomonadati; phylum Pseudomonadota; class Betaproteobacteria; order Burkholderiales; family Burkholderiaceae; genus Paraburkholderia; species Paraburkholderia sp. RL17-368-BIF-A. The sequence continues at coordinate 84,198 of NZ_JARESN010000007.1, read as the reverse complement.
CCGGTATCGCTCATCGCCGCACGGTCGAGACGGGCGAAGAACGCCGTCATCGCGTACGGGTCGTAGCCTGCGCCGGCGAGCAGCAAAAAGCCGACGCGGTCCGCCTCGTGTTCGGCGGAGCGCGAAAAGCGCAACTGGTTGTCCACGGCGTAAGCCTGACCGCCGATCGCAATCGCGCTGCCCAGGTCGCCGCTATGCGCAAGCACGCCCGCGAGAACGCCGAACAGCATGCCCGCGAGCGCCGCGTAGCCGCTGCGCTCGCCGGTCGTGATCATCCGCGAGATATGGCGTTGCAGGACGTGGCCCATCTCGTGGCCGAGCACGGACGCGAGTTCGGATTCGGTTTGCGTCGCGACGATCAGCCCCGTGTTCACGCCGATGAAACCGCCGGGCAGCGAAAACGCGTTGATCTGCGCGTCGCGCACGGCGAACAGATCGAAGTCCGGCCGATAGCCGCCGATATACAGCGCGTTCGCCGCTGCGGCGAGTTTCGCGGCGACCGAATTCAGATAGTCGCGCACCAGCCAGTCGTCGAGATAGTCGGGGTCGCGCCGCAAGTCGCGCATCACGCGTTCGCCTAGCTTGCGCTCGGCTTGTGGCGTGAGCGTCCCCGCGCCGCCGCTGCCGAGGTCGGGCAATTGCTGCGCGACGATCGGCGCACGCCAGCCGCCGGTGCCGCCACCGTTGGCGCCGCGGTTCGCGCCCGAGTTGCCGGAGAAGCGGCTTTGCGCGCCGCCGTACACGCCGAATACGCCTTGTGCGATGTCCGGCGGCACGATCGGATCGGCGTATGACTCGACCGGCCCGCTGACGAGCGGCGGCTCAGCGGACTGCACCGGCGCAGCGCCGGACGCCGCGCGTGTCTGCGCGAACGCGCCAGGCGGCGCGGCCAGCGCAACACAGAGCAACGCAGCAAGAGACCGTTTCAGACGCATTGCGAGTTCGTATGACGGAGTCGAAAGCGACGCCCGCCGCTCGGATCATCGCGCGACTAAGATAGCGGGCATGGCGCAATTGTAATCAGTCGACGCACCCATCCGGCAGGCCGGCGCAGGGCCGGACGGGCGCACCGCACTGCTATGATAGGCGCCCTCTGAAGGAGCCAACCATGCCTGAACTCACTCATTTCGACGCTGCCGGCGACGCGCATATGGTGGACGTCGGCGGCAAGCAGGAGACGAAGCGCATCGCCATCGCGCGCGGCTCGATCCGCATGCTGCCTGAAACCTTCGCGCTGATCCGCGACGGCAACGCAAAAAAGGGCGACGTGATCGGCGTTGCGCGCATCGCCGCGATTCAAGGCGCAAAGCGCACGGCGGACCTGATTCCGCTGTGTCATCCGCTCGCGCTGACACGCGTGAAGGTGGACTTCGAACTGGACGACAAGACGCCCGCCGTGCATTGCACCGCGCAGGTGGAAACGCTAGGCAGAACCGGGGTCGAGATGGAAGCGCTCACCGCCGTGCAGGTCGGGCTGCTGACGGTGTACGACATGTGCAAGGCGGTGGATCGCGGGATGACGATCACCGATGTGAGGGTGATGGAGAAGCATGGTGGGAAGTCGGGGGATTGGGTGGCGGAGTAAGCGCGCGATCACGCTGCCCTTTTCACTGCTTCGCGCTTCCACCAAAGACCCGCCTCACTCCTCGTCGTCTTCCTGCTCGACATCGCCCGACGGCAGACCGTAACGCTTGACGAGTTCCGCCTTGAAGCCGGCGAGCGTCTTCTGCTCATCGCAGAGTTGATACAGATAGCTCAACTGCGACGGCCAGTCTTTCAGTTCCTCGGCGAAAATCTTCAGTCGCTCGACGGTATCGAATGCCGCGGCCGTGTCTCCGCTCAACGCCTGTAGCACCGCATAACGACGCAGCACGGTTTCGCCTGGCAACAGCGCCATCGCCTGACGATGCATCGCGAGCTTGTGCTGAAGATCCATCGAGTTCATCGGCAACAGCGTTGCCATGCCGTACCCGCCCCACGCCCGGAAAAGGAACGACGGGTCCGCGCGATATTGCTCGGCCGGACGCGAGCCGTAGTACAGCACCTCGGCGCGCGCGTAATCGCGGTACACCGGATAAAGCGCGGCAATGCCGCCGAACACGATCGCCGCGAATACGCCAAACGACAGACGCGCAGGCACGAGCCGCAACGGACGCGTCTCGAGCAAGCCGAACACGAACATGGCCGGCAGCAGGAAGAACATGTACTGCTGCGGATATTCGACGAGTGCATGCATGACGAGCACGCCGATCAGCGCAATGCCGAATACGCGCCCGGCGCTCTGCGGCGCGCGCACCGCACGCACCAGCCACGTGACGAGGCCGAACAGCACGATAGCAAGACCAATCAGGCCGGTTTTTGCGAGCAGATCGATAAAGACGTCGTGCGAATTATTGGCGATCTCGACGCCGCCGAGCGTCTTCGCGTACTGATACTGGTAGCTCGGAAACTCGCCCCAGCCGACGCCCAGCAACGGATGCGTGCGGAACATCGTCCAGCCGTATTTCCACAGCGCGAGCCGCGGCGCGATCTGGCCGGCGTCCTTGAAACGATCCGCCGCCGACTGCCCGAGTTCGAGGTGATAGCGCACGTTGGCCCAGCGAATCAGCGCATTCACGACGAAGAACAGCACAGCGAGCGCAATGGGAATCAGCCATTGCCGATGACTGCGGCGCAACTGCGGTTCGGCGCGGGTCTGCGCGAACGCCATCCAGAAACCGGCCACGACGATCACACCCATTTGCAGCCACGGGCCGCGCGAGACCGTCAACGCGAGCCCCACTGCAAAGATGGTGGAGACGAGAGCCCAGATCGGGACGGCGATCCGGCGCGTCTGCACGAGGAACAGCGCGCCGGCCATCGCGAACGCGATATACGTGGCGAGGTGGTTCGCCTGCGCCATGTTGCCGAACGGCCGGCGCTCGACCGTCACGTTATACGCGATCACGAGCGGCGACACGCGCGTCTCCAGGTGAAAGAGCTGGATGACCTGGCAGAACACCGCAAACAGCCCGCCGACGACCAGCGCGCAAGCCGCCCAGCGCAACGCGGTCTCGCTGAGCTTCGCGCGCGCGAAGCCGTAGCCCGCGTGTGTCGCCATGAATGCAGCCAACAGAAAGCCGCCGCCGAGCCAGTTCATCGACGGCTGCGAGACCGGCAGCAGCACCGACTGCGCGACCAGCAACAGCCCGAACAGCAGCGGCACGAGCGCCACCACGGGCGACGCAAAGCCGATGCGCGGCTGCGAGCCCGCGACCAGCAAGACCACGCCGGCGCCCATCAGCAGGTACAACGCGAGGGCTGTGAATTCAGCGTAGAACGTCGGAATCGGATAGGTATGGTTGACGACTGCATAAGGCAGCACCAACGCGAGAGCCAACAGTATGAGAGAAAGGTAGCGCGCGAAAGGTGTGGGCATCGAGTAAGCGGGTGGGCGTCAGCAACCGGCGCACTATACAAAAAAATCCTTGCGCTGTGCGCCGGCTGGGCCGAAATATCCCGAAAATCAGCGATTTACGTTTGAACGGCTAGTTATCCGTGCGTGCATCGCGCGGGTCGCGTGTTGCATCGCGCGTCTTGTATTACGCGCGGCACTCGGGAGGTGCGAGGTGGGAAGGCAAGGTCGGCGCCTGTGCGGGCATCGGACCTGCGCCCGGTGCCGGCAACGACGACGCCGTCTTGCCGCCGGCAAAGCATTCCCACGCGAGCGCGCCCGCCTGCACCGAGCCCTTCGCCAACGAGACGCGCGCGGTGGGCGCATCGATGTTGTCGGGCACCGACGGCACGAGCGTGATCGTGTTGGAGCCAGCAGGCGCCACGCGCGTCGTGAAGGCGACGGTGATCTGGCCGCTGTCGTCGTCGACATGAACGGACTCGACGTTGCGCGTCGCGGGCGGCGACGCGTAGCCGCCACCGAACGCGTTGCCGCTCGCCGCGTTTTCCGACACGGCAAGACGCGCCGACGACGCGAGCGACAGTCCCTCGCCCACCCGGCTGCGCGCGAGGTAGTCCTGATACGCGGGAATCGCATAGGCCGCGATCACGCCGACGATCGCCAGCACGATCATCAGTTCGATCAGCGTGAAGCCGAGACCGAGGCGCGAGCCGACGCGGCGGCACGCTCGCGCGAGTGTTGCGGACCAGCGCGCTCGCGCGAATCGCGAGTGCGCCAGCGTGGATTGCGAATAAGGGGAATAAGGCAAGGTGACGATCATCGGCAGGCTCCTGAAACGAAAAGCGCCTGCTCCACGAATCGGGAACAGGCGCTTTGATCGTAGCGAGCGACGCTCGTCTCGGACAGTCAGCCGAATGGCTAACGTTGAACCTGGAACGCACGCAGGTGTGATGCTTGGCGTTCCTTCAGGCCGCCGCGGATTTCGCGTTGCGGCGCTTGATCACATAACCCAGGATCACGACGAACAGCGCGCCCGCGATGCTCATGCCGTATTCGGCGAGCGGCGTGTCGAGGACCGGCCAACGGTCGCCGGCCGGATCGTTGATGATGAGCCCGCCCGCGATCCAGCCGAGCAACGCGGCGCCGAGCGTGATGACGATCGGGAACCGGTCCAGCAGTTTCAGCACGATCTGGCTGCCCCATACGATCAACGGGATACTCACGACGAGGCCGAAGATCACCAGCGCGAGGCGATGCTCCGGGTCAGCGGCTTCGGCCGCGCCCGCGATGGCGATCACGTTGTCGAGACTCATCACGGCATCGGCGACGATGATCGTCTTGATCGCCGAGATGAGCTTATCGGCGGGCTTCACGTTGTCGTGCGCGTCGTGCGCCGGCGCCATCAGCCGGACGCCGATCCACAGCAGCAACAGCCCGCCCGCGAACTTCAGCAGCGGCACGTCGAGCAGCGCGACCGCGAAAGCAATCAGTATCACGCGCAGCAGGATCGCGCCCGCCGTGCCCCACAGCACGCCCTTCGTGCGCTGCGCGGGCGGCAGGTTGCGGCAGGCCAGCGCGATCACGACGGCATTGTCGCCACCGAGCAGAATGTCGATGACGATGATCTGAATGACTGCGCCCCAATGGAGCGTGGCGAGGAACTCGAGCATGAGCAAAAGAATAAGAAGGAAGCGGACGCGCGGCCAATAAAAAAGCGGAGGAGTGTTTAACTCCCCCGCTTTTGAGAACGCACGCTACGAAAGGATCTCGTAAGCGTATCAAAAAAGGCGCTCGAACTGGGCGCCAGTTTCGATTTACAGCATTGCCTTCAGAAGACGCGCCATTTCCGACGGGTTCTTCGTGACCTTGATGCCGCAGGCGTCCATGATTTCCAGCTTCGCTTCGGCCGTATCCGCACCGCCCGAGATCAGCGCGCCGGCGTGACCCATGCGCTTGCCCGGAGGCGCCGTGACGCCAGCGATAAAGCCAACCACCGGCTTCTTCATGTTGCCCTTGATCCACTCAGCCGCGTTCGCTTCGTCCGGACCGCCGATCTCGCCGATCATGATGACGGCGTCCGTATCCGGATCGTCGTTGAACATCTTCATCACGTCGATGTGCTTCAGGCCGTTGATCGGATCGCCGCCGATACCGACTGCCGACGACTGGCCGAGGCCGATCGCCGTCAACTGGCCGACTGCTTCATACGTCAGCGTGCCCGAACGCGACACGACGCCGATGCGGCCCTTGCGGTGGATGTGACCCGGCATGATGCCGATCTTCAGCTCGTCCGGCGTGATCGTGCCCGGGCAGTTCGGTCCGAGCAGCAGCGTCTTGCGGTTTTCGCGACGCATGCGGTCCTTGATCTCGATCATGTCACGGACGGGAATGCCTTCCGTGATGCAGATCGCGAGATCCAGGTCGGCTTCGACTGCTTCCCAGATTGCAGCAGCAGCGCCTGCCGGCGGAACGTAAATCACCGACACGGTCGCGCCCGTTTCAGCCTTGGCTTCAGCGACGCTTGCGTAGATAGGAATGCCTTCGAAATCTTCGCCGGCCTTCTTCGGGTTCACGCCTGCGACGTACGCTTCGCGGCCGTTTGCGTATTCACGGCAAGCACGCGTATGGAACTGACCGGTCTTTCCGGTGATGCCCTGCGTGATGACCTTGGTGTCTTTGTTAATCAGAATCGACATGTATTGACCTCTGTTCGTTTGGCGTCACACGATGGCGCGACGAGCAACGAGGCGGAACGTTCTCGCCCGCGTTGCCCGTGCGCTACCGTGCGCCGCCATTCGTAATCCTGGTAAACGCCGTGGGAGGCTGATTACGCCTTGCCCGCGGCAGCCGCGACGACCTTCTGAGCCGCTTCTTCCATGCTGTCAGCCGAGATGATCGGCAGACCGGAATCGGCGAGCATCTTCTTGCCCAGGTCTTCGTTCGTGCCCTTCATGCGGACCACGAGCGGCACCTTCAGCGAGACGGCCTTCGACGCCGCGATCACGCCTTCCGCGATCACGTCGCAGCGCATGATGCCGCCGAAGATGTTGACCAGAATCGCGGTCAGGTTCGGGTTCTTCAGCATGATCTTGAACGCTTCCGTGACCTTCTCCGTCGTGGCGCCACCGCCCACGTCGAGGAAGTTCGCCGGTTCGCCGCCGAACAGCTTGATGGTGTCCATCGTCGCCATTGCGAGGCCCGCGCCGTTCACCAGACAGCCGATGTTGCCGTCGAGCGAGATGTACGCGAGGTCGAACTTCGACGCTTCGACTTCAGCCGGATCTTCTTCGTCCAGATCGCGATACGCGACGATTTCCGGATGACGGAACAGTGCGTTCGAATCGAAGTTGAACTTGGCGTCGAGTGCGATGACCTTGCCGTCGCCCGTCAGGATCAGCGGGTTGATTTCGGCGAGCGATGCGTCGGTTTCCCAGAACGCCTTGTAGAGGCCTTGCAGGATCGCGCGTGCTTGCGGGATCGACGCGTCGGGCACGCCGATCTTCTTCGCGAGGTCGTCTGCTTCGGCGTCCTTCAGGCCGGTCGACGGATCGACGGCAACCTTGTGGATCAGCTCGGGCGTCTTTTCCGCGACTTCCTCGACGTCCATGCCGCCTTCGCTCGACGCCATCACGACGATCTTCTGCGAAACACGATCGATCACGAGGCCGACATACAGTTCCTTCTTGATGTCCGCGCCTTCCTCGATCAACAGACGGTTCACCTTCTGGCCTTCCGGACCAGTCTGGTGTGTGACGAGCTGCATGCCGAGGATCTGGTTCGAGTACTCACGAACCTGATCCAGCGACTTGGCAACCTTCACGCCGCCACCCTTGCCACGGCCACCCGCATGGATCTGAGCCTTCACGACCCACACCGGGCCGCCGAGCTCTTCCGCGGCCTTGACCGCATCATCCACCGAGAAGACCGGCTTGCCGCGCGGTACCGCGACGCCGAATTTCCGCAGGATTTCCTTACCCTGGTACTCGTGAATCTTCATGCGTGATTCCCTTCAGTCTGAGAGTTGGATTAAACATCGCTTCCGCTACCGTCCAACATGCCGGGCGCATTGCCCCTGCCTTCGTGGCGGGCCGCCCCGTTGTCTGGCGATGCCGGGCGGTCTGCTGGGCGTGGCGCATGGCCATACCAGCGCGGGTAAAACTGCTGCACTGCCTCCCCGTCGAAACGCAGCGCGTGGCAGCGTCCCAACTGGAATGGCGGTTTTTCGTTTAGACGTTCGGCGGTGCCGTCGGTCGACTCGCTTTCTGAACTTGCACTCGCGCCTGGCGTGCTGTCACCGGTGTTCCATACGTCGCCGGCGAACGCCTGGATCGCTGCGGTCGGCAGGATCGCGCACAGCTCGGTGAGATGCGTGCAACCCGCCGTGCCGGCCAGCAAACGGGCAGCATCGCGACGGAAGTTGTGGAACAGATTGAGCCCGATGAGGGCACGATAGGCGGGATTGCTGGCTTGGCAGAGCCCAGGATAGGGCACCCAGTCGGACGACGCCTCGGCGTCGACGACATTGAGCTTGCGATCGATGGTGATGCGAAGCCAGAGTTCATGGATCGGTTGACCATTGGGCCGGACGCCCGACGCAAGGACCACGTCGCGTGGCTTTTCGTCGGTCAAGCACGCTTCCACATCCCACAGGCCATCGGCTCGTTCATAAGCTTCCGCCCGGATTGCGCGACGATGGCGCAATTGACGGGGCACTGACGAGGAAAGCGGCATGCGGAAAGGAAAGGCCGAATTGGAAAACGCGTGAATTTTAGCATACTGGGTATTCGGGACAGCCCGGAATGCGGCGGGGACGGCCTGCTGGCCGGTTATGGGTGGGGTTATGGCTGGAGTTGGTGGGGGGAAGGTTGGGTTGAAGCGTTAGTGTGGGTGATGCGGTTTGGTGGGACTTGTGGTGCTTGTCCTGCTTCTGGCGCTTCGCGGCACTTTCCGCCGTTTCGCGTCATTTCGCGCCCTTCGCTGCTAGTCGCCGCCTTCGCCGTTATTCACCGCTCCATTCTTCGTCGATACCTTTGAGGATTTTGCCGATCGTCGCGCCAGAAAAGCCGCGTGACGCGAGAAAGCGCGCCTGCTTCGCGCGCTCAGCCGCGGTCTCCGGAAGCTGACCGAACTTCTTGCGCCATACGGCCTGGGCGCGCGCCAGTTCCGTTTCGCGTAATTGAGCGCTCGCTTCGTCGACGAGCGTGCGATCCACCGCGTGCTGCTTCAATTCGCCAACGATGCGGCTCGCACCCAGTCGCGACGAACGACGATGAATCAGGCTTTCGGCGAAGCGGGAATCGGATAGCCAGTTTTCGGCTTCGAGCGTGTCGAGCAGCGTATCGAGCGAATCGCTTTCTTCGACGAAGGGCTTCAGCTTGCGTGCAAGTTCACTGCGGCTATATTCGCGGCGCGATAGGTAGCCGAGCGCGCGTCCTTTGAGCGAACGTGCTGGGCGTTGGGATTTTTTTGCTTCGCTTGGGGCGGGATCTGCGTCGCCGGGTGTTTGGTCTGAGGCAGATGTGCTGCGTGAGCCGCTTGACCCATGCGAACGAAGCGAGCTGCGTGAGTTGTTACGCGAGTTGCGTGAGCCGCGCGACTCACTCGAGCGCGTGTAGGTAGCCTCAGCGGACTGGTCGGGCTGACCTGGCAACAGCGCGCGCCGCAGGCCACGGCCTGCGGCGCGATCGTGTGCGTCGAACGGTTCAGGCCGATCGAACGGATCAAAGCGATCCGATGTTTCGGATAGATCCGCATGCGCCGAACGTTCGGGCGAATCGCTCCCGTCATTACGCGGGCCGCCCACGTTGCGTCCAGAATTGGACAATGGCCGGCCCTTGCGTATCACGTAGTGGTTACTCTTCGTCCGCGACTTCTGCGCCTGCGCCGGTCACTGCCTCGGCCATTGCATTCACACCCAGCGATTCGCGGATGCGGTTCTCGATCTCACGAGCGATATCCGGATTTTCGCGCAGGAATTCACGCGCATTGTCCTTGCCCTGGCCGATACGCTCACCGCTATAGCTGTACCACGCGCCGGCCTTGTCGACGATTTTGGCCTGCACGCCCAAGTCGATAATTTCGCCCTGACGCGAAATACCCTCGCCGTACAGAATGTCGAAGATCGCCTCGCGGAACGGTGGCGAAACCTTGTTCTTGACCACCTTCACGCGCGTTTCGTTGCCGATCACTTCGTCGTTCTTCTTGATCGAGCCGATGCGGCGAATGTCGAGACGCACCGACGCGTAGAACTTGAGCGCATTACCGCCGGTGGTGGTTTCCGGATTGCCGAACATCACGCCGATCTTCATGCGGATCTGGTTGATGAAGATCACGAGGCAGTTGGTGCGCTTGATCGTGCCCGTGAGCTTGCGCAGCGCTTGCGACATAAGACGCGCTTGCAGACCCGGCAGCGAGTCGCCCATTTCGCCTTCAATTTCAGCCTTCGGCACAAGCGCCGCGACCGAGTCGATCACGATCATGTCGATCGAGCCCGAGCGCACCAGTGCATCGGCAATTTCCAGCGCCTGCTCGCCCGTGTCCGGCTGCGACACCAGCAGGTCGTTCACGTTCACGCCGAGCTTGCCCGCGTATTGAATGTCGAGCGCGTGTTCCGCGTCGATAAACGCTGCCGTGCCGCCGATCTTCTGCATTTCCGCGATGACTTGCAGCGTCAGCGTGGTCTTACCCGACGACTCCGGACCGTAGATTTCGACCACGCGGCCACGCGGCAAACCGCCGACGCCCAACGCGATGTCGAGGCCGAGCGATCCGGTGGAAACGACCTGGATGTCTTCGACTACCTCACCTGCGCCGAGCCGCATGACCGACCCTTTGCCGAACTGCTTTTCGATCTGCGCGAGGGCGGCAGCGAGTGCCTTGCTCTTTTCAGCAGTCAGTCCAGCCGAGCCTTTCTTGCTTTCTTCCATGAATCGTCCTTTGCTATGATGAACGGCGTCTGAGGCAGATGTGTCGTCCAGTTTTGAAGGACAGCACACGAAACTCAGACACTGTATAAAAAAACAGTGGTTTTGGCAAGCGTGATTCTGATGCGAACGCGCATTTTTACTGTCGCGCCGCCCAACCACCCACAATGATTCGGAGACCGCTGTGCGCCGCGGGGACACCCGAGGTGCCGGCCAAGGCCCTGAGCTGGCGCATCATGCGAATTCTGATTGCCGAAGACGACAGCATACTCGCGGACGGTCTCGTTCGATCACTCCGCCAATCGGCCTATGCCGTGGATCACGTGAAGAGCGGCGTCGAGGCCGACACCGCGCTGTCGATGCAAAGTTTCGATCTGCTGATTCTCGATCTCGGCCTGCCGCGCATGTCCGGGCTCGAAGTGCTGCGCCGCCTGCGCGCGCGCAATTCGAACCTGCCGGTGCTGATTCTGACCGCCGCGGACAGCGTCGACGAGCGCGTCAAGGGCCTCGACCTCGGCGCCGACGACTACATGGCCAAACCGTTTGCCCTCAACGAACTCGAAGCGCGTGTACGCGCGCTCACGCGGCGCGGCGCGGGCGGCGGTCCGACGATCGTGCGGCACGGTTCGCTGGGCTTCGATCAGGTGGGCCGGATCGCCTATATCAACGATCAGGTGATCGACCTGTCCGCGCGCGAACTGGGTCTTCTCGAAGTGCTGCTGCAACGGATCGGCCGGCTGGTTTCGAAGGAACAGCTCGTCGACCATCTTTGCGAATGGGGCGAGGAAGTCAGCAACAACGCAATCGAGGTCTATGTGCACCGGCTGCGCAAGAAAATCGAGCCGAGCGGCGTGCGCATCATCACCGTGCGAGGGCTCGGCTACTGCCTCGAGAAAGCGGTCGCGCCCGCGAATGCCAGTGCGAATGCGGCGGCAACCACACCCGCCGAGCCCGAACCGGCACCATCGCCGTCAACGCCGGCCGGCGGAATGCCGGCGAGTCACCACTACAAATAGAGCACATCATGTCCGCACGCGCAGATCGCGCGACGGCCCGCGCGGCGGACCTCGACGAGGCGCGCGACGAGCGCTACGCCAATCCGTTCGCCCCGCCCGACGAAACCGAAGCCGCCGCCGAGGCGCGCCCCCGCTCGCTATTCGGCGAAATTCTCGACTGGATGCTCGCGCCTTTGCTGCTGCTCTGGCCAATGAGCCTCGCGGTCACGTATCTGGTCGCCAAATCGATCGCGAACGGGCCGTTCGACCGCGCGCTGGAAACCGACGCCTACGTGCTCGCTCGGCAGATTCATCCGGTCAACGGCGTGGCCGAACTGACGCTGCCCGATTCCACGCGCGACTTTTTGCGGACGGACAACGTCGACAGTGTTTTCTATCAGGTGCTCGGCACGCGGGGCGAGCTGGTGGCGGGCGAGCGCGACATGCCGCTGCCGCACGAAGACGACCGGCCGCAACCGGGCCTTGTCGCTTTCCGGGACGACATGCTGCGCGGCAACGACATCCGCGTGGCCTATACGACGGTCGAATTCCCGCAGACGCCCGGCGCGGAGCCGGTGCTCGTGCAGGTCGCCGAGACGCTCGACAAACGCAGCCAGCTCGCCAACGACATCATCAAAGGCGTGATCCTGCCGCAGTTCGTGATCCTGCCGCTCGCGATCCTGCTCGTGTGGTTCGGCCTTTCGCGCGGCCTCGCGCCGCTGCACGCGCTGCAGGCGCACATCCGCGCGCGTCGGCCCGACGATCTGTCGCCGCTCGAGGCGCGTCGCGCGCCGCCGGAGATCGAGCCGCTCGTCACGTCGTTCAATGATTTGCTGACGCGCCTCGAGCAGAACATGGAATTGCAAAAGCGCTTTATCGCCGACGCCGCGCATCAGATGAAAACGCCGCTCGCCGGCCTGCGCACTCAGGCTGAGCTGGCGCTGCGGCAAGACGCGTCGGCGGAAGTGCATCGCTCGCTCGAGCAGATCGCGACGAGTTCGGAGCACGCGGCGCGGCTCGTCACGCAACTGCTTGCGCTCGCGCGCGCCGAAAACCGCATGTCCGGGCAGATCTTCACGCCGGTGGAAGTGACGGAAGTCGCGCGCAATGCCGTGCGCGACTGGGTGCAGGCCGCGCTCGCCAAGCAGATGGATTTGGGTTACGAGGCGCCGGACGAACCCGTCGAGGTCGACGGCAATCCGGTCATGCTGCGCGAGATGTTGTCGAACCTGATCGACAACGCGATCCGCTACACGCCGGCGGGCGGCCGCATCACCGTAAGAGTGAGGCACGACGCCGCCGCGCGGCTCGTGCATCTCGAAGTGGAAGACACCGGTATCGGCATTCCAGCCGCCGAACGTTCGCGGGTCGTCGAGCGCTTTTACCGGATTCTCGGCCGCGAAGGCGACGGCAGCGGCCTCGGGCTTGCGATCGTCCGCGAAATCGCGACGATGCACGGCGGCGAGCTGACCATCGACGACAACGTCTATCAAACCGCGCCGCGGCTCGCGGGAACGCTCGTGCGTGTCAGTTTGCATGTGCTCGAGCGGGGCAGGACTTACCCTAACGCGGGCTGACAGCCATAAGCCGCCAAAGCCAAGTTGTCCGGCGTTCACAGCATATTGCACGGCGTTGAACCAGAATTGACCTATTTTCACGAACCTTCGTCGCGGGTCAGCAAGCCATCGGCGCAACCATTCACGTCAGTAGGCCGTAAGTTTTCACTCCAATAATCGGTTGCACGGAACGCCGCGGGCCGGCGCACCGCGTGCATATCAATATTGGAGACGACATATGGCTACCGTAGGCGGACACATTTCGCCCGTGCCCATGACGCGCGATGAGAAGCGGGTGATCTTCGCATCGTCGCTAGGTACGGTTTTCGAGTGGTACGACTTTTATCTGGCCGGCTCGCTGGCCGCCTTCATCAGCAAGAGCTTTTTCTCCGGCGTCAATCCGACTGCCGGCTTCATTTTCACGCTGCTCAGCTTCGCCGCGGGTTTCGCGGTCCGGCCGTTCGGCGCGGTGGTATTCGGGCGGCTCGGCGATATGGTCGGCCGCAAGTACACGTTCCTCGTCACGATCGTGATCATGGGCGTGTCGACGTTCCTCGTCGGCTTCTTGCCCGGCTATGCGGCGATCGGCATCGCATCGCCGGTCATCTTCATCGCGATGCGGATGCTGCAGGGCCTGGCGCTCGGCGGCGAGTACGGCGGCGCCGCGACCTACGTGGCGGAACATGCGCCGCCGGGACGCCGCGGCTTCTACACTGCCTGGATTCAGACGACGGCCACGCTCGGCCTCTTCCTCTCGTTGCTCGTGATTCTCGGCGTGCGTACGGCGATGGGCGAAGACGCGTTCGGCGCATGGGGCTGGCGCATTCCGTTCATCGCGTCGATCGTGCTGCTGGCCATTTCGGTGTGGATTCGCCTGCAACTGCATGAATCGCCGGTGTTCGAGCGCATCAAGGCCGAAGGCAAGACGTCGAAGGCGCCGCTTACCGAAGCGTTCGGCCAGTGGAAGAACCTGAAGATCGTGATTCTCGCGCTGATCGGCCTGACGGCCGGCCAGGCCGTGGTGTGGTACACGGGCCAGTTCTACAGCCTGTTCTTCCTGACGCAGACGCTGAAGGTCGACGGCGCAACGGCCAACATCATGATCGCCATCGCGCTGCTGATCGGCACGCCGTTCTTCCTGTTCTTCGGCTCGCTGTCGGACCGCATCGGCCGCAAGCCGATCATCATGGCCGGGCTGCTGATCGCCGCGCTGACGTACTTCCCGCTCTTCAAGGCGCTCACGCACTATGTGAACCCGGCGCTGGAAACGGCTACGGCCAAGGCGCCGATCGTCGTGATCGCGAATCCCGACGAATGCTCGTTCCAGTTCAACCCGGTCGGCACGTCGAAGTTCACGAGTTCCTGCGACATCGCGAAGAGCGCGCTTTCGAAGGCCGGCCTGAACTACGAGAACGTCGCGGCGCCGGCGGGCACGGCGGCGCAGATCAAGGTCGGCGATACGGTGGTGAACACGTATGACGGCAAGGCCGCCGACGCCAAGGAACAGGGCAAGACGTTCGACAAGACGCTCGCCACGACGCTGAAGTCCGCGGGCTATCCGCCGAAGGCCGACTCGTCGCAGATCAACTGGCCGATGAGCGTGGTGATCCTGACGATCCTCGTGATCTACGTGACGATGGTCTACGGACCGATCGCGGCAATGCTGGTGGAGATGTTCCCGACGCGTATCCGCTATACGTCGATGTCGCTGCCGTATCACATCGGCAATGGCTGGTTCGGCGGCTTCCTGCCGGCCACCGCGTTCGCGATCGTCGCGGCGAAGGGCAACATCTACTCGGGCTTGTGGTATCCGATCGTGATCGCGCTCATCACGTTTGTGATCGGCATGCTGTTCGTCCGCGAAACGAAAGACTCGGACATTTACGCGAAGGATTGACCGGGATCCGCCGCCCCGCAGGCCCGCGCTTGCGGGCTCATGAGGCGGCAGTTTAAAAAGTTGCGCGCCGGGGGTTGACAGCCCCAGGCGCTATCCTCATAATCTCGCTTCTTTCGGCGAATTAGCTCAGTTGGTTAGAGCGACGGAATCATAATCCGCAGGTCCGGGGTTCGAGTCCCTGATTCGCCACCAGTTGCAAGAAAAAGCCGCTGACCCACAAGGTCCAGCGGCTTTTTCGTTTCTGGCTGTCTATTTTTCATTCAGGCACCGACACTCGCAACTTCAAGGAGGATTGTTGATGACGTTCCGCACCGCCGCGCGCGCCGTGGCCATCGCATCGATCGCGCTTTGGGGCGCCGCTTCCGTGAGCGCGGCTCAGGCGCAAACTCCGACCGACAACCAGTGGCGCGCAAGCCAGACCACCTTGTCGACGCTTCTGCAGAACGGCTACAGGATCGTCGCCGTCGTCAATACGCCTCGCGCCGACGGCGGCCCGGCCGATACGATCTTCGTGCAGCGCGACCAGAGCGCCTTCAAGTGCATCGATTCGCAAGCCTCCGAGGCGAGCAAGAAAGTGCCGGGCTGTTATGAACTGGCGCCGTCGTCGGGCGCGGCCACGACGGGCCCGGAAGCCAAGTAAGCGAGCCATCCGGGAACCGGCGCGATCACGCCTCGATGCGCCCGCGCGTCACGCCGAGCAGGCGCGCCATCGCGTCGCGCGCGGCGGCGGCGTCGCGCTCGCGAATCGCCTCGAACACGGCCGTATGTTCCGCGAGCGACGCATTGAAAACCTCCGCGCGCTTCGCATTCAGCCGAAGCTGCGCCTCGAGCGTACGTTCGATCAGTGTGCCGAGCGGAATCAGCAATTCGTTGCTGCACGCGATCAGCACGCTCAGGTGAAACTGCAGATCCGCCCTTACCCATTCGTCGACATTGCGCGCCGCGGCCATCGCCGCGTGGGCGGCGGCCAGCGCGCCGAACGTGTCATCCGCGTGCGAAGCCGCCGCGAGACCGGCGGCATACGGCTCGATCATCTCGCGCATTTCCTGCAGCTTGAGCGCGAATTGCATCGGCTCGGCGACGCGCGAATACCAGTCGAGCACATCGACATCGAGCAGATTCCACGCGTGCCTCGGCCGCACGCGCGTGCCCACGCGCGGCCGCGATTCGATCAGCCCTTTCGACGTCAGCGTGCGCAGCGCCTCGCGCAACACCGTGCGGCTCACGCCCAAAGTGCCCATTAGCTCAGCCTCGCGCGGCAGGATCGATTCGGGCGCGTAGTCGCCACGCAAAATCGCCGTGCCCAGCAAATGCGCGACGCGCCCATGCAGATCGTGCTGAATAGCTTTCTCCCGGCGGCGGCGCCGCTCAATATGTGGCGAATAGTACTATTAATAGTACTTTAGCGCGATTGTGCGGTAGCATGAAAACCCTCGAATATTTCGCAATGAGTGGAGACGCACGTCATGAAAATCACCAAGCTTGAAACGTTCATCGTTCCGCCGCGCTGGTGCTTCCTCAAGATCGAGACGGACGAAGGCATCGTCGGCTGGGGCGAGCCGGTGGTCGAGGGCCGCGCGCATACGGTGGCCGCGGCCGTCGAAGAACTGTCGGACTATCTGATCGGCAAAGACCCGCTTCTGATCGAAGACCACTGGCAGGTCATGTACCGCGCGGGCTTTTATCGCGGCGGTCCGATCACGATGAGCGCGATCGCCGGCGTCGATCAGGCGCTGTGGGACATCAAGGGCAAGCATCATGGCGTGCCGATTCACGCGCTGCTCGGCGGCCAGGTGCGCGACAGGATCAAGGTGTATTCGTGGATCGGCGGCGACCGTCCGAGCGACGTTGCGAACAACGCGCGCGCCGTGGTCGAGCGCGGCTTCAAGGCCGTGAAGATGAACGGCTCGGAAGAACTGCAGATCATCGACACCTTCGACAAGGTGCAAGGCGTCATCAACAACGTGGCCGCGGTGCGCGAGGCGGTGGGACCGGACATTGGCATCGGCGTGGATTTCCACGGCCGCGTGCACAAGCCGATGGCCAAAGTGCTCGCGAAAGAGCTCGACCCGTACAAGCTGCTCTTCATCGAAGAGCCGGTGCTGTCGGAAAACGCGGAAGCGCTGCGCGACATCGTCAACCAGACCAACACGCCGATTGCATTGGGCGAGCGTCTGTATTCGCGCTGGGACTTCAAGCACATCCTGTCGGGCGGCTACGTCGACATCATCCAGCCGGACGCCTCGCACGCGGGCGGGATCACGGAGTGCCGCAAGATCGCGTCGATGGCGGAAGCCTACGACGTCGCGCTCGCGCTGCACTGCCCGCTCGGTCCGATCGCGCTCGCCACCTGCCTGCAGATCGACGCGGTGAGCTACAACGCGTTCATCCAGGAACAGAGCCTCGGCATTCACTACAACCAGGGCAATGACCTGCTCGACTACATCAGGAACCCGGAAGTCTTCAAATACGAAGACGGCTTCGTGTCGATTCCGCAAGGTCCGGGTCTCGGTATCGAGGTGAACGAAGAGAAGGTGCGCGAGATGGCGAAGGTCGGGCATCGCTGGCGCAATCCGGTCTGGCGTCACGCGGACGGCAGCGTCGCGGAGTGGTGAGCGGAGCTTTGCTGACTGAGCCGGTTTGCTGACTAACTGACTAACTGACTAGCGCCGCCTGCGGGCGGCGCTCTCTTTTGTGCGTCGACAGCCGGGCGATTCGCGCGATGCAGCCACACGTTACGGCGACGTGACGCGCGGCCGTCTCAGTAACGTAACGTCCGGGACCAAACCGGCTCCAGCAGCGCTCGCAAGACGCTCGCGCCGCTTGCCTCTGCGCCCCGCAAAGCCCCGTCGACAAAGGCGCTCGCGCCCTTTGTTCGGCATCAGACAGTCACATGGCGTGGTCCTTGCTCAAATGCACTCGACAACAAAATGCATCGGGGGCTTTCATGGGCGAATTCATTCCGGACTATCTGCTGCGCGAACAGGCGGCCGTCGGCGCGCTCGCGCTGTTCGGCGTGCTGCGCATCATCGGCGCGGCCGTCGCGTATGAACGCGGCTGGCGCATCGCGGCGCTCGAAAAATGGTTCATCGCCGCCGCCGTCATCTATTGCATTCCGCAGCTTTTCGACGTGCTGGCGCATGTCTACGGCGCGCACGCGGCCGCAGCCGAACTCGAAGGAAAAGCGGCAGGCTGCGCGATCGCGCTCTTTAGCGCGCCGATCGTCGGGCATCGGCTGGGCCTCGAATGAATCGATCGGGCGGCCACATGCTGAACATGCTATCGACGCGCATCGCCAGAACGGCCCGGCTCACCAGGCCGGTGTACGGCGTCGGCGATGTGCTGAGGCTGAAATCGGGCGGATCGCCGATGACCGTCACATGGAGCGGTCCCGTGCTGTTCGCGTCAGGCAACTGGCTGATCTGCCAATGGTTCACCGATACGGGCGAACTGATGCAGGAGATGTTTCCCGAGGAAACGCTGGAGCCGGCGCAAGTGGAGAGGCGGTTGTCGGCTGCGGGGCAGTAGCGGATTGGCGGGTACTAGCGGATTCGCTTGCTGAGATGAGCGGCCGTGTCTACTGCGCCGCGCGTCAAAACTGCGCGGCGTTTTTTACGCGACGCGTGTGGACTGCGCGTTGTCTGAGGTGACGCGGCAAGGCGCACCGCCGCTTGTCTACGCGACGCGTGCGAACTACGCGTCGCCCGAGGTGACGCGGCAAGGCGCACAGTCACCGCCGCCTTGCCCCATCCAAACCCACCCAACCACCCCTCACCCAAGCGCCGCAAACGCCGGCACGCTATGCGACAGCACGGCGGCCGCGACAAGAACGCCGATCAACGCAAGTGCTTCCAGGTAAAGCACGTTGACGAAGGTATGCGCGTCCATCGTCGATGCCGTGCGGCGCAGGCGCGGCAGCGCGAGGAAGCGGTTCAGTCCGCCAAGCACCAGCGCCAGTCCGACGAGCGTGAGCTTGAGAATCAGCACATGGCCCCACGAGCTCGACTCGATCGCCAGCAACGACCCGCCCGAACCCCGCACCGCATTGAAGATGCCGGACAGGATGACAAACCCGACCGCGACCAGCGACACATTCGACACCTGCGTCGCCGTGCGGATCAGCACGCCGCGCGCCGTCGACGCGCCCAGCGCCGGCAACGCGACAAGCCCGGCCGTGATCGCGAGGCCGCCCCAGACGGTCGTCACGAGCACGTGCAGCGTTTGCATCGCGATGGCCGCCGACGCGAGGCCGGCGTCCGCCGCATGTCCGAGCGACGCCTTGCCCGCCGCGATGACGATCACCGCGAGCCACAGCAGCGCATTGCGCAGCATGCCGCCGTGACTCGTCATGGCCGTGCCGAGCAAAATCAGCGCGCCGGCGAAGGCAACGCTCCAGCCATAGCCGACATGCGTTTGCGAAAGCACGGTCGGCACCATGCCGAACGCGGCGGGCAATGCCACGCCGCTCATCGACGCCGCCTGATACAGCAGCCAGCCGAGATCCGCGAGCACCAGCACGACGCTCGCCGTCAGCAACGACCGTTGCGCGCGCAACCACGCGGGTTGCGCGGGCGAGATCTTCGCCTTGGCATCGTCCGCCAGCCACGCGCCGAGCAACGCCGAACCGACGGCAAACGCAAACGCGACATTCATGAGCGCGGCCATCGCGACCTGCCCGATCCACAGTCCGTCGATGCTCATTTGACAGTGAACGCAAAGTCGCCTTGCGTGCGATGACCGTCGGTGGCAACCGCGGTCCAATGCACCGCGTAGTGGCCCGCGCCCAACTGCGGCAGCGGCAGATGCATGACGCGCGCATCCTGTTTATCGACTTGCGACGCAGCCGATGCGGCCGGCTTGCCATTGGCATCGGCGAGCGCGATCTTGCTGAACGCCGGTTCGAGCGGCTCCGTAAAGTGCAGCGTGACCTCGGCGGGTGCGGCGACTTCGGCGTTGGCAGCCGGCTCGCTGGAAACGAGTTGCGCATGCGCGAATGCCGTGGACGTCAGCAAGAGCGCCGCGGCGCCGAACGCGAATGAAAGCCGCGCCGGACGAATAAGATGGATTAGCTTCATGTAAGGCCGATAGCGGTGAACAGGAAAACGGCAGTGGCCGGCAGGGCTGGAGCGGAATGCAGCAGACCGCTCGCGCCGCGCGAACAGATCGAACGCGCAACCCGGCGCGCCCGGAAGTGTACGCTTCGATGGTCCGCGTGCGCGTGGGTTCAACATCGCGCGCAAAAGTTCGCCGGGTACAGCGCTTGCAACCGTGGACCACGCAGTAAAAAGTCGAGAAGGCGTGCATGAACATGCTCGGGCGCGGCAATGCGCGTCAAACTGTCGCACGCCTGTGACATCCGCAAGCGTCGCGCGTGCGGCAAATAGTCATCATCACCCTTCGATGATAGAATGCTGCGTCGCCGCAGCGCCGGCTGCCCTTCACACCGAGCCGCTCGAAGTTCGGTCAGGTCCCCGATTTTGATGGAGTTACGCGTGTCTTCAAGACGCATTTTCCGCCCGTTGCTTGCCCTTCTGCTGATCGGCTCCGCGGGTGTCTATAGCGCTGCGAAAGCGCAGACTCAACCGAAGGCCCCCGATACGATGGAAGCGCGCGTGCAAGGTTGCACGGCCTGCCACGGCACACACGGTCAAGGCACGGACAACGACTACTTCCCGCGCCTCGCGGGCAAGCCGGCCGACTATCTGTACAACCAGTTGCAGAATTTCCGCGAAGGGCGCCGCAAGTATCCGCCCATGAACTACCTCGTCACGTATCTCTCCGACGACTATCTGCATCAGATCGCCACGTACTTCTCGAAGCAGCGCCCGCCGTATCCGGCGCCGGCCAAGCCGACGGTTTCGTCCACCACGCTCGCGCGCGGCCAGCAGATCGTGCTGAACGGCGACGCGTCGAAGCAGATTCCGGCTTGCGCGGCTTGCCACGGCAAGAGCCTGACCGGCATGGAGCCGGCCATTCCGGGTCTGGTCGGTCTGCACTCCGATTACATCAGCGCGCAGCTCGGCGCATGGCGTTCGGGCACGCGCCACGCAATCGCACCTGATTGCATGCACACCATCGCCACGCGTCTCACCGACGAAGACGTCAACGCGGTCGCTGCGTGGCTTTCCACGCAACAGGCTCCACAAAACCCCGTGCCGGCTCCGGCCCGCTCGATGAAGACTCCGCTTGCCTGCGGCAGCGAACCGCAATAAGGCACCGGGAGAGACACTCAAATGAAACGCAAGTCTTTGTTCGCCCTCTCGGCAGTTGTCGTTGTCGCGGCTGCTGCACTCGTCCCCGTCCTGTGGTCGGGCGGCGACAATCTGCATAACGGCTCGGCCGTGGCGGCAACGCCGGCCGACCAGGCCGCGCTCGTCAAGAAGGGCGAGTACCTCGCCCGCGCCGGCGACTGTATCGCCTGCCACACGGTGCGCGGCGGCAAGCAGTTCGCGGGCGGTCTGCCCATGGCCACGCCGTTCGGCACGATGTTCACGCCGAACATCACGCCTGACGACCAGTACGGCATCGGCAAGTGGACGCAGGACGACTTCTATCGCGCCATGCACACGGGCCGCTCGAAAGACGGCAGCCTGCTCTATCCGGGCTTCCCGTTCACGAGCTACACGAAAGTCACGCGCGCCGACTCGGACGCGATCTACGCGTATCTGCGTTCGGTGCCGCCGGTTGCCGTGCCGAGCCGTCCGCACGAACTCAAGTTCCCGTTCAACCAGCGCAACATGCTGATCGGCTGGCGCACGCTGTTCTTCCGTGAAGGCGAGTACAAGCCGGACCCGACCAAGTCGGTCGAGTGGAACCGCGGCGCGTATCTGATCGAAGGTCTCGGCCATTGCGGCATGTGCCACACGTCGATCAACGCAATGGGCGGCCCGGTCAGCTCGGCGGCTTTCGCCGGCGGTCTGATCCCGCTGCAGAACTGGTACGCGCCGTCGCTCACGTCGAACAAGGAAGCGGGTCTCGGCGACTGGGAAACGAAAGACATCGCCGATCTGCTGAAAACCGGCGTGTCGAACCGCGGCGCAGTGTTCGGCCCGATGGCGGAAGTGGTCCACAACAGCCTGCAGTACATGAGCGATGCGGACATCAACGCAATGGCCACGTACCTGAAGACGATTCCGCAGAAGAGCGAAGCACCTGAGCCGATGCAGCTCGAAACGTCCGAAAAGTTCGGCGGCGAACTGTTGAAGCAAGGTCAGAAGATCTACGCTGACAACTGCGCGAAGTGCCACGCGGACAATGGTCTCGGCATGCCGCCGGCCTTCCCGCCGCTCGCGAACAACCAGTCGATCCAGATGCCGTCGGCGGTCAACCCGATCCGCATGGTGCTGAACGGCGGTTATCCGCCGAGCACGGACGCGAACCCGCATCCGTACGGCATGCCGCCGTTCGCACAGTCGCTGTCGAATCAGGAAGTCGCAGCGGTCGTGACGTACATCCGTATGTCGTGGGGCAACCACGGCACGGCCGTGTCGCCGCAGCAAGTGTCCGATCTGCGTTCGGCGCCGCTCGACTAAGCAGCGTTTGTAGCATCAAGGGCGCGGCCTGCGAGATTCGCGGCCGCGCCCTTCGTTTTTTGATGACCGGTATCATGGGGTAGTTAACGTGGCAACTTTTGCCCCAATGAAACCGTGCAGGAGAAAAGACCGTGCATGTCGGTGAGCGTTTGAACAGCATTACCCACCTCGTCGGCGCCGTGCTGTCGGTGGCGGGGCTGGTGACGCTCGTGACGATGGGCGCGGTTGAAGGCGACGCGTACAAGGTGGTCAGCTTCAGCGTGTACGGTGCGATGCTGTTCGTGCTGTATGCTATCTCGACGCTCTACCACAGCGTGCGCAACCCGCGCGTCAAGGCGGTGCTGCAGAAATGCGACCACTCGGCGATCTATCTGCTGATCGCCGGAAGCTATACTCCGTTCACGCTTGTCACGTTGCGTGGGCCGTGGGGCTGGTCGCTGTTCGGCGTGAGCTGGGGGCTTGCCGCTCTTGGCATCGTGCAGGAACTGACGCTCGGGCGACGCACCCGCAGCGTTTCGATGGTGCTGTATGTCCTGATGGGATGGCTCGCGCTCGTTGCCGTCCGCCCGCTGCTGGAAGCATTACCGGCTGCGGGCACTGCCTGGCTCGTGGCCGGCGGGGTCATCTACAGCGCCGGTATCTACTTCTTCATCAACGACGAGCGCATCCGGCACGGACATGGTATCTGGCACCTGTTCGTACTGGCGGGCAGTCTGTGTCAATTCGTCAGCGTCGCGCGCTATGTCGCGTGACGTCCACGGCGGCGAAATGCAACTTAAGGCCAGTCAACGTGTCTGCATAGCGCGTTGAAGCATCCGGCACGCATCTCGAGCGTGCCGCCGATTTCCCTGCGAACGGAACTGGGCCTCGGCCTTGATCTCGATCACGCCAGGCGGCGCGTACGTGCGGCATTGATGCCGCATTCCTGCCCCGCCGGCGCTTACATGCGCCGTTCGCGAAACTGCATTGCAAAGAGCATTTATGTCTTTTGATTCCCTCGGCTTGTCCGAACCGTTGGTCCGCGCTGTACACGAACTCGGCTACACCACTCCGACTCCTATCCAGACTCAGGCGATTCCGGCTGTGCTCAACGGCGGCGATCTGCTGGCCGGCGCGCAAACCGGCACCGGCAAGACGGCCGGCTTTACGCTGCCGATCCTTCAGCGTCTGAACTCCATGCCGGCGAACACGTCGGCGTCGGGCAAGCGCGCCGTGCGCGCGCTCATTCTCACGCCCACGCGCGAACTCGCCGCGCAGGTTGAAGAAAGCGTGCGTGCCTATGGCAAATATCTGAAGCTGAAGTCGACCGTGATGTTCGGTGGCGTCGGCATTAATCCGCAGATCGGTGCATTGAGAAGCGGCGTGGACATCGTCGTCGCAACGCCGGGCCGTTTGCTCGACCACATGCAGCAGAAGACCATCGACCTGTCGCATCTCGAGATTCTCGTGCTCGACGAAGCCGACCGCATGCTCGACATGGGCTTCATCCACGATATCAAGCGCGTGCTCGCGAAGCTCCCGCCCAAGCGCCAGAACCTGCTGTTCTCGGCCACGTTCTCCGACGAGATCAAGACGCTCGCCGACAACCTGCTCGACTCGCCGGCGCTAATCGAAGTCGCGCGCCGCAATACGACGGCGGAAACCGTCGCGCAAAAAATCCACCCGGTGGATCGCGACAAGAAGCGCGAGTTGCTCACGCACCTGATCAAGCAGCACAACTGGTTTCAGGTGCTGGTGTTCACGCGCACCAAGCACGGCGCGAATCGCCTTGCCGAGCAGTTGACGAAGGACGGCATCAGCGCGCTCGCCATTCACGGCAACAAGAGCCAGTCGGCGCGCACGCGCGCGTTGGCCGAGTTCAAGGACGGCACGCTGCAGGTTCTGGTGGCGACCGATATCGCCGCGCGCGGCATCGACATCGATCAGTTGCCGCACGTCGTCAACTTCGACTTGCCGAATGTGCCGGAAGATTACGTGCACCGCATCGGCCGTACGGGCCGCGCGGGCGCGACGGGCGAAGCGGTGTCGCTCGTGTGCGTCGACGAATTGCAGT
The DNA here is from genome assembly GCF_046054045.1 of Paraburkholderia sp. RL17-368-BIF-A. NCBI lineage: Bacteria > Pseudomonadati > Pseudomonadota > Betaproteobacteria > Burkholderiales > Burkholderiaceae > Paraburkholderia > Paraburkholderia sp. RL17-368-BIF-A. The sequence continues at coordinate 59,848 of NZ_JARESN010000007.1, read as the reverse complement.
TGCTGAAGGACATCGAGAAGCTGATCAAGCGTCCGGTGCCGCAGGAAGTGATCGCCGGTTTCGAACCGGACCCGACTGCGAAGCCGGAGCCGATTCTGCGCCGCGGCCAGGGCGGCGGCGGTGGCGGCGGACGTTCGCCGCGCCAGGGTCAAGGCGCGCCGAAGGGCGGCAACGGCGGCGCGGCAAAGCCAGCGCAACGCTCGGGGCAACGTCCGGCGAACGCTCAGCAGCAGCCGAAGCCGCAAGGCGCGAAGCCGGCCGGCAACGGCGGCCAGCCGCGCCGCGACGGTCAGCGTCAGGACGATCGTCCGCGCGCGATTGCTCATGAAGGTAGCGCCGCGCAGCACGCGCCGCGCAAACCTCAGGGTGGCAATCCGGGCGCATTGCTCGGCGGCGCAAAGTCACGCAACGACTCGCCGCGCGGTGGCAATCCGGCGCGCAGCGGTCAGCGCGGTCGCTAACCAAGCTTAGCCACAACCCAGCCGCAACACGAACGCGAGCCGCAAGTCACCCACCCGACGACGCGGCTCGCTTCAAATGCTCGACCTGCCGTTCCCATCGGTCGAGCACCTTCTCTCTCCCAACATCCAGCTCGAACGTGATGCCGCTCGTCAGGCGCGCATACTGCACGCTTTGCGTTTCCGCCGACTCGATAGAGCAGCTCAAATAGACGAGACCGCTGTCGTCGCCATCCGCGGAAGGCAGCGGTGCGGCGAGCAACTGCACCTGGTAAAACGCGTCGTCGAACACGAAGCTCAAGGCCGCGCGCCCGCTCCGTGCGATCGCGCGCGCCGCCCGCGCCTGCGGCCACAGCGCGATGCACAGCGTGCGCGAATCGGGCGCGTATAACTCGCCGATGCCGAGCAGTGACGTGCGAATGTGCTGGTTCACGTCGACGGTCAGGAGCGACGCGGTGAAGCCGGTCTTGCTCGCGAGCGACGAGCCGTCGAAGAGCGCGCGAATCGAGTCGGGCCATTCGTCGAATGCAGTCTGATCGAGTGCGCGCTGTGGCTGAGAGGAATCGCTCATCGCAAAGGTCCGGTTAAGAGGCAAGCATTCGTCATCATGCCTCGAAAAGCAGATGGCCCGCATCGAGCGGGCCATTTCTTTGACGGCGCGTTTGCGCGCGTGACCTAAGCAATGCGTCACTAACCTGCTACGCCCTCACCGAAAGAACACATGCTGCGTGATCTTCGCGAGCGGATAGTGCACGCCGGGTTGAATCTTCGCGGGCAAATCGAGCGGTTTGAGCAGCATCTTCACGCACATGTCCGCCGACAGATTGCGCCGCACGAGCGCGTTGATGCGCGCGGCGCGCTCGCGGTTATAAGCCTGATCGCGCACGCGCTCCGGATAACGAATCGCGAACACATGACGCAAGGCGATCTCCGAATCTTCGTTCTTGATCTCCATCACGCGGCGCATCAGCGCACCTAGCACCGCGAGCCGGCCATTGCCCTCGATCTTGTTGTACTTCTTGAAGTACTTGAAAAAGTGCTTGTAATGGCGGACTTCGTCCGTGCGAATGTTGTCCGTGATCTGCTTGAGAACCGGTTCGTCCGAACACTCGCCGATCGCGCGATACAGCGTCGCGGTGCCTGTTTCAACGACGCAGCGCGCCACCATTTCCAGCGCGCGAGTCTTTTCGAAATCTTCGACGGAACAGGTCAGCGAATACTCGTCCATGAAATTGCGGAACGCGGTGTCCCAGTCGTATTCGGGCCACACGTACGCGATATACGTCTTGAGCGCGCGGCCGTGCTGCATTTCCTCGGGCTCCCATTCGTTGTTAAGCCACGCGGAAACTTCGGGATCGTCGTTAAAGAACTGGCTGAGATTACTGGTGTAAAGATCAGTACCGCTTTCAATAAACGAAGCGGCGCACAGCAGCAACAACAGGTCTTCATTTGCGACGGCTTTCTGGCGGTCGATCCGAGTGAGGTCGATGTCCTCGATTCGCCAGGGCATGACATGGTTCAGCTCTGTGTGCATCGTGTCTTGCTCCGAAAGCTGTATCGACTCGTGGAGCATGCTCGCAACCGCTGCTATTGCGCTGCCTCGCGTTGCGGTTCGCCGTGTCGGATACAGCGCCGTGAATTAGAGTTAACCCCTTGTGTCTGCATCTTAGCCTCTGTTTCGCAAGTCTGCAGACAACCCAGCACAGACCGTGCCGATTGGCCGCAGTTCCAATTCCACGATAGACGAAAGTTTCAGTGAGGCAAGCGCGATTGCACTGCCCGGCAAAAAAGCCGGCTCGGCAAACTCGCCTTGCTTCGCGAAATGCGAGTAACGGCGGCTCGCGAATGACGGCGTGGAGATAGCGACGATCCTCCGAGTTGGCGGACGCGCCCCGCGATGGTCTTACAATACGCGCACGCTCGTTCCCGCCCTGCCCGCGCCGCCGTGGGCAGACGCCATAACAAACTCACGACCCGAGACCATGACCCGAGATCCCCGCCTCACGCTGAACGCCCGGCAACAGGAACTGCTGGAGTGGGTGCAACGCGACGGCTTCGTGACCGTGGACGACCTCGCGTCCCACTTCGACGTGACGCCGCAGACGATCCGCCGCGACGTCAACTGGCTCGCCGACATGAACCTGCTGCGCCGCTATCACGGCGGCGCGAGTTTGCCGACCAGTTCCGAGAACGTCTCGTACACCGCGCGTCAGCGCATGTTCCACGACGAGAAACGGCGCATCGCCGCGTTAGTCGCCACGCACATTCCCGATCAGGCGTCGCTCTTCATCAATCTCGGCACGACCACAGAGGAAGTCGCGCGCGCGCTCAACCGGCACCGCGGCCTGCGCGTGATCACCAACAATCTGAACGTCGCCAGCATGATGAGCGGCTATCCCGATTGCGAAGTGCTCGTCACGGGCGGCATCGTGCGGCCGTGGGACAAAGGCATCGTCGGCGAACTGGCGATCGACTTCATCCGTCAGTTCAAGGTCGACTTCGCGATCATCGGCACCTCGAGCATCGAGACCGACGGCACCTTGCGCGATTTCGACACCCGCGAAGTGCGCGTCGCCGAAGCCATCATCCAGCACGCGCGCACCGTATTCCTGGCCGCCGACAGTTCCAAGTTCGGCCGCCCGGCGCTGGTCCGTCAGGGCCATCTCGACCAGATCGACGCACTTTTCACCGATGCCGCGCCGCCCGCCGACATGGTCGAAACGCTCAATACGGCCAATTGCCAGGTGTATGTGGCCGCGTGACCCGGCGCTGGCCGGCATGTTGCAGTGCACGCCGAACTTCAAGTGAAATCATGGATCTGCCCGCCGCCGCGAACCGCCTCTGCGACGCCTGATTGTCAAAGGGAAAATTTGCAGGGGCCGGTTTGGTGTTTAACGTTCGCTTGACTACACTCCAGTTCCCGGCGTTCGTTGCGCTCTCGCGTGCCGCCGGTGCGAAGTCAAAACTGTCGTAAGCCGTACCTCCCGCCCGATTTTTTGCGGACCACCTGGCAATGGCCCTGCCATTCGATGCCAGTCGCCGTCGAGGCTGTCCGCGTTTGCTTGACATGGAGAGAAACGATGCTGAGTCCGCACGAATTCGCCACGTTGTTGCTCGTCAAGGACGCTCCCAATCAAGTCGACATGGAGCGAGAAGAACTCGACGCCCTCCTCGAACGCCAGCTCGTGCAACTGGAGCGGCTCGCCTCGGGCAATGAACAATGGCGTGTAACGGAATCCGGCGATAGCGCACTTCGAGCGATTAAACGACTTTCCTGAAAACGACCCGCGCATCGTCGGGCTCGACGCCGGTTGTGGTCGAACGGTGAACGGCGATCGCCGCACGCGGCTCGCGGCAACGCAATGCCGCGGCGGCTGACCGCTGAGCGCTTTCGTCTTTTATGCTTGTGTCCACGCGGGCGCCTTTAACGGCGCCCGCTTCGATTTGGCACGCTTCAAAACGCTCGCGCCCTGCGGCCCTGGTTCGCTAACGCGACACAACCCAACGCGACCCACCGCGCCTTCAACCACTCCGCAAAGTCGGGTCCACCGCCGCGCGCCAACTGATCGCTCGCGCGCGCTGCTCGGTAAAGAACGCGACCCACTGATTACGAAGCTGCGGGTCCGCACTTGCGCCCTGGCTCGTGTAGCGCTGCGCAATCGACGCCTGGAACGCGCAGTAATCGTCCTTCGACAAGCGCCCACGCCGGTTCGCCACATACGCATCGAACAGCGTCGCATACACGCCCTGCGCGTCGTTGCCGTAATCGACAGTCTGCGCCCTGCACATCTGTTGCAATGAAACGAACGACGGTGCGCCCATCGTTCCAGTGAGGCTCGGCGAAGCGACGCACCCTGCGAGCAACGCAGCGGCGCCCGCCATGAAAAGTCCACGCATGAAATTCACCCAGAAATGGCCAGTGCCAAGAGTATCGTCCGTGGCCGCGCGTCGCGCCACTACCCTGGCCATTCGATAGAGTCGCGCTCAGGCGCCACGAACTTTACTTTTTCGAATATGTTCATTAAAGTTCGAAAACGAACAGGAGCCGTTCGGTCGATTTTCAGACCGCTTCCCATACGACGCAGGAGACGCAGCAGGTGACGCAAGGCACGAAATACGATTTGCTCGTCGTGGGCGGCGGGATCAACGGCGCGGGCATCGCGCGCGACGCGGCCGGCCGCGGACTGTCCGTGCTGCTTTGCGAACAGGACGACCTCGCGGCGCATACATCGTCCGCGAGCACCAAGCTGATTCACGGCGGCTTGCGCTATCTCGAGTACCGCGAGTTCGGGCTCGTGCGCAAAGCCCTGCAGGAACGCGAGACCTTGCTGCGCGCCGCGCCGCACATCATGTGGCCGCTGCGCTTCGTGATGCCGCACATGCCCGATCTGCGCCCGGCCTGGCTGATCCGCGCGGGCCTCTTTCTTTACGATCACCTCGCACGGCGCGAGCTGCTTCCGGGCTCGCGCGGCATCGTGATGCGCGATCATCCGGCCGGCGCGCCGCTCGTCGAATCGATCAAGCGCGGCTTCGTGTACTCGGACGGCTGGGTCAACGACGCGCGCCTCGTCGTGCTGAACGCGCTAGACGCCGCCGAGCACGGCGCGAAGATTCTCACGCGCACGAAGCTGCTGAGCGCGGTGCGCGCCGGCGGCGAATGGCGCGCGCAACTCAGGCGCGCGGACGGCACGACCCTCGACGTGCGTGCCGCGTCGATCGCCAACGCCGCCGGCCCGTGGGTCGGCGAACTGCTGCAAGGCGCGCTGGGCCGCGCGGCGTCGCACAGCGTGCGGCTCGTCAAAGGCAGCCACATCGTCACGCGGCGGCTGTTCGAGCACGACCACGCGTACATTTTCCAGAACCCGGACAAGCGGATCATCTTCGCGATTCCGTACGAGCACGACTACACGCTGATCGGCACGACCGACATCGAATATCGCGGCGACCCCGCGCAGGTCGCGATCACCGCCGACGAGACGCAGTACCTGTGCGACTCCATCAACCGCTATTTCAGGCAGAAAATTTCGCCGGCCGACGTGCGCTGGACCTACTCGGGCGTGCGGCCGCTGCTCGAAGAAGAAGGCGCCGACAACCCGTCGGCCGTCACGCGCGACTACTCGCTCGAACTCGACGCGCCCGCGGGCGAAGCGCCGCTGCTATCGGTGTTCGGCGGCAAGATCACGACGTTCCGCAAGCTTGCGGAAGAAGCCGTCGACAAACTCGCGGCCGCGCTCGGCAAAGGTGCGCCGTCGTGGACGGCCGGCGCGTCGTTACCCGGCGGCGATATTGCGCATGCGAACTTCGAGCGCTTCCTCGCCGAGCTGAAGCAGCATTACGCATGGTTGCCCGACGATCTCGCGCATCGCCTCGCGCGCGCTTACGGCACGCGTGTGACGAAGGTGATCGGCCATGCGCATTCGCTCGCCGATCTCGGCCACGCGTTCGCGCCTGGTCTTTACGAGGCCGAGCTGACTTATCTGCGCGACGTCGAATGGGCGCGCAGCGCGCAGGACGTCCTCTGGCGCCGCTCGAAACTCGGCCTTCACGTCGAGCCGGGCACGCTCGACGCGATCACGCGCGACATCGACGCATGGTTCGCACACGAACCCGAGCGACAGCGCGCGTAACAAGAAAACCGAACAAGACCGAACACAACCGCTTTACCCTTCGGCTCGTTCGGCCACGCGCACGCGCGGACTCCGTTGCGGCGCGCTGGAAACGACAAGCCGTTCCCGTCGCCGGCACGCAGCCTGAACTGCTCGAGCTGCCTGAACCGCTTAAGCTATTCGAGCTGTCACGGCGACTCATAAAATGCATGGAGAAGAGACAATGCAGGATCAGTACATCCTCGCGCTTGACCAGGGCACCACCAGTTCGCGTGCGATGCTGTTCGACCGCTTCGGCAATGTCGTGTCGACGGCGCAAAAGGAGTTCGAGCAGATATATCCGCGGCCGGGCTGGGTCGAGCACGATCCGCAGGAAATCTGGTCGACGCAGGCGGGCGTCGCCGCCGAAGCCGTCACGCGCGCCGGCATGAACGGCACGTCGATTGCCGCCATCGGCATCACGAATCAGCGCGAAACGACGATCGTGTGGGACCGCGAAACCGGGCATCCGATCTACAACGCGATCGTCTGGCAGGACCGCCGCACCGCCGACTTCTGCGACCAGCTCAAGGAGCAGGGACTCGAAGCCCGAGTGCGTGCGAAGACCGGCTTGCCGATCGACTCGTATTTCTCGGCGACCAAGATTCGCTGGATTCTCGACAACGTGGAAGGCGCGCGCGACAAGGCGAAGCAAGGCCGCCTCGCATTCGGCACGGTGGATAGCTGGCTCGTGTGGAATTTCACCAAGGGCGGCCTGCACGTCACCGACGTGACGAATGCATCGCGCACCATGCTCTTCAATATCCACACGCTGAAATGGGACGATGAACTGCTCGACGCGCTCGACATTCCGCGCAGCATGTTGCCGGAAGTGCGTCCTTCGTCGGAAGTGTATGGGCCGACCAAGACCACGGTGTTCGCGTCGAAGATTCCGCTCGCGGGCATCGCCGGCGACCAGCATGCGGCGCTGTTCGGCCAGATGTGCACGGAGTCGGGCATGGTGAAAAACACCTACGGCACCGGCTGCTTTCTCGTGATGAACACCGGCGACAAGCCAATTGAATCGAAGAACAATCTCGTCACGACGATTGCGTGGCAAATCGGCGATCAGATCAACTACGCGCTCGAAGGCAGCATCTTCATCGGCGGCGCGGTCGTGCAATGGCTGCGCGACGGTCTCGGCATCATCAAGAACGCGGCTGAAATCGAAACGCTCGCACGCGGCGTGCCGCATTGCGACGGCGTGTATCTGGTGCCCGCGTTCGCCGGCCTGGGTGCGCCGCACTGGAATGCGCGGGCTCGCGGCACGCTGTTCGGCGTGACGCGCGGCACGACGTCCGCGCATATCGCGCGCGCGGCGCTCGATTCGATTGCGTATCAATCGCTCGACGTGCTGAAGGCGATGGAGGCCGACTCCGGCATTCGCATCGGCGAATTGCGCGTAGACGGCGGCGCATGCGCGAACAATCTGCTGATGCAATTCCAGGCCGACATTCTCGGCGTCGACGCGGTGCGTCCCAAGGTGTCGGAAACCACGGCGCTCGGCGCCGCGTATCTCGCGGGGCTCGCCGTCGGCTACTGGAAAGATGTCGGCGAACTGCAAAGCCAGTGGAAGCTCGATCGACGCTTTACGCCCGCGCTCGGCAAAGAGGACGCGAAGGAATGCCTCGACGGCTGGCAGCGCGCGATTCGCGCCGCCAAAGCCTGGGCCGATGCGCCCTCCAGCTCCTGAGCTTGCGCGCGGCGCTAGTCACGCGTGAACGTTCTGCAGGGCTAACGCCAACCTGAGATAAAGCCGCAACGAAGCCGCCCGCCTCGCGGCTTCCCTAACAACAATATTTCGGATAACCAACGATGTCTCCTTACATTGCGGAATTCATCGGCACGGCACTGGTCGTGCTGCTCGGCGACGGCGCTGTCGCCAACGTGCTGCTTGCACGCACCAAGGGCAAAGGCGCGGACCTGATCGTGATCGTCATGGGCTGGGCGATGGCCGTGTTCATCGCGGTCTACGTGACGGCCTCGTACAGCGGCGCGCACCTGAATCCGGTGGTGACCATCAGCCTCGCGCTCGCGGGCAAGTTCGCGTGGGCCAAGGTGCCCGGTTATGTGGCCGCGCAAATGCTCGGCGGCATGGCGGGTGCACTGCTCGTGTGGGTCGCGTATCGGCAGCACTTCGCGAAGGAAGGCGACGCCGACGTCAAGCTCGGCGTGTTCTGCACCGCGCCCGCGATTCGCAGCGTGCCGCACAACCTGCTGACAGAGATGATCGCCACGTTCGTGCTGATTCTCGGCGTGCTGTATCTCGCTTCGCCGCAAGTCGGGCTCGGCGCGCTGGACGCGCTGCCGGTCGGACTGCTCGTGCTCGGCATCGGCATTTCTCTCGGCGGACCGACTGGTTACGCGATGAGTCCCGCGCGCGATCTGTCGCCGCGTTTGATGCATGCGCTACTGCCGATCCCCGGCAAGCGCGACAGCGACTGGCGCTACGCGTGGATTCCCGTGTGCGGTCCGCTCGTCGGCGGCGCGGTAGCGGCGGGGCTTTATCTGTATCTGCACGCGCGTTGAGCGCGGCGCGCTCGCGAATCGCGAGCAACGCAATGCGATGGAGCGAAAGCGCCGCCGAAGCACGTATCATGGCGCTTTCACACCGCGCGCATGAGCCGGCTATTCGTGGCTATGGCGTCTGCGCGCGCCACCGCTTTCCGGCTCCTCCACGCATGATCGACCACCTTATCTGCGACTGCGACGGCGTACTCGTCGACAGTGAAGTCATCGCCGACCGCGTCATGCACGAGACGCTCTCGGCTACGTTTCCGGGCCTCGACTTCGAACCTATCGTCAAGACGGCGTTTGGCCAGCAAACCTCGCGCTTTCTCGAAGGCATCGAGACCACCTTCGGCATCACGCTGCCGGCCGATTTTCTGAACACGATCGAGCACAACGTCGAGCTCGCGCTCGCTGCGTCGCTTAGTCCGATCAACGGTGTGCGCGACGCGCTGCAGCGTGTGACGCTGCCGGCCGCCGTGGTGTCGAACAGCCGCATGTCGCGCGTCGCCGCATCGCTGCGGCGCGCCGGATTGCAGCAGATTTTCGGCGAGCGCGTGTTCAGCGCGGAACAGGTCGCGCGGCCGAAGCCGTTCCCCGACGTGTACCTGTTCGCCGCGCAGACGCTCGGCGTCGATCCATCGCGATGCATCGTCGTGGAAGACAGCGTGGCGGGCTTGAACGCGGCGCGCGCGGCGGGAATGAAGACGATCGCGTTTGTCGGCGCGAGCCATATTCCCGACGGCTACGCGGACGCGCTGCGCAACATGGGCATCACGCGGATCATGCAGCACATGGACGAATTGCCGGCGTTAATCGACGCAGGTGTGCGCGGCGAGTTTGGCGACGTGCAGTCGTAGCGGTTCAGAGAACCGCCCACTTCACGCGCCACGCCGCTCACCGCCTTGAATTCACCTCGAATTCAAGCCTCTTCGACGCATTCCCGCGCCTGCGTCAGCGCCAGGCGAAACTCGGCCAGCTCCGCAATCGTCAGCATCGGCAGATTGTGTTTTGCGGCAAAGCGTTCGACGTCGGCGCCGCGCGTCATCGTGCCGTCGGCGTTCATCAATTCACAGAGCACGCCAGCGGGCTTGAGCCCCGCCAGAATCGCGAGGTCCACGGTGCCTTCCGTATGTCCGCGACGCGCCAGGACGCCGCCCGGCATCGCGCGCAACGGGAACACATGGCCGGGGCTCACGATGTCGGCAGGCTTCGCGTTATCGGCAATCGCCGCGCGGATCGTCGTCAGCCGGTCGAGTGCCGACACGCCGGTCGTCACGCCCTCGCGCGCTTCGATCGACACCGTGAACGCGGTGCCGTGACGGCTTTCGTTATGGACGGCCATCGGCGGAAGTTCGAGCGCGCGGACCTTGTCGTCGGTCAGACACAGGCACACGATGCCGCTGCATTCGCGAATCAGCAGCGCCATGGTTTCGACGGAAAGACGCTCGGCGGAGACGATCAGATCGGCCTCGTTCTCGCGGTCGTCATCGTCTTGCAGCACGACGGCGCGGCCTTCGCGCATGGCTTGCAAGGCGGCGGCGATACGCGGCGGAACGGCTTCGGTGGAGAGCAGCGGGAGATCGGCGAATGCGTCGTGCGCAAGCGTCGAAGGAGCGGGAAAAGTAGCAAAGGACATGGTTGAAACGCTCATCGCAAAAGTTGGGCGAGAAACGTTTCAGGGCATTGCAAACAGACAAAGACGCGCCGTGCAGCGCCGCCTCGCGATGCAGGCGGCGTTCGCGCACCACTCCGACATGCGAGCGGCGCCACGGAAACGAACATGACTATCTGCACATCTTCTTCCATCCGGACTGTGACCGTCGGCTCTGGCTTCTCACCAGATCTGCTGACCCCGCGGCGGCTTTCGGTCGATTGAAAACCGCGCTATTGCGGGCGCTCGCGGGCTCGCCGGCCTGCGCTTTCGCGCTGCCGGCATACCGCCGGTGGGGAATTTCGCCCCGCCCTGAAGACGCACTGATTGCCGGACGAACCGGCGGGCCAAGCATACAACAGTCGCGCGCGAACCGCAGCGCAACCCCTACTGCCCGGACGGGTTTCACGTCCGGCCGGCACACATGCGGCGCATTCGATCAAACGGGCGCAGCCTCGCGCGACGTGTCGTGCTGCGCGGGCACGTCCCAGCGCGGCGGCGTCTCGGCCTTCAGCGTCACGCGAAACGCGCGCGCTTCGGTGTCGCCGGGATTGCGCAGGCTGTGCGGCTGATCGGCGTCGAATACGATCGCGTCGCCCGTTGCGAGCAACTGGCGCTGGTCGTGCACGCTGACCTCGAGCGTGCCCTCGCTGACGACGAGATTGACCGTCGTGCCAGGCGCGCGGCGCACGCCCGCTTCCGTGTGCAACGGCGCGATGCGCAGCTCGTGAAATTCGGCGGCGGTCGGCTCGTTGTCGGGATAGAGCGGGCGAGCCGAATAGCGTCCGTTGGAACTGACGACGCGCGACGAACGCTCCGCCGGCAAGTGCTCGAAACCGTTCGTCGCGTGACGTCGCAGGAAGGCCGCGACCGACACCTTCAACGCGGCGGCCACCTTGCACAGCACCTTGATGGACGGCACGCTGCGCGCCGATTCGATTTGCGCGAGCATCGCGCGCGATACGCCGGACGCGCGGGCCAATGCGTCGAGCGACAACTGACGTTCCGCGCGCAAACGCGCGAGATTCACGCCGACCAGATGTTCGAGCGCGTCGAAAGGTTCAGCGGCACGCGGCGGCGCATCGGTATCGGCCGTGGGATCGCGGACCAGAGCAAGCGGGGAATGCATGATTGCCTCCAGAAGCGCCGCCGGGCGGCGGGCAAACAGTTAGTGGAAGCAAGATAGCATCGCGCCCCGCAGCGCCCAACGAAGTTATCTTCACACTGTTATCAGTATTGCGGAGGACGCTTTTCGCAAAGCTTGTGCGCATTTTTCATATGCGGAGCGCAGTGCGCGTTTCGTTGTGGTCGCGATTGCGATTGCGGCTGTGATGGCGCTTCTGATCGCATGCGGCGGCATCCGCGCGTGCGCGCCTCGCCAGGACTCACGCCCGCTCGCGCACCTGCACGCCGCTTCGCGCTTCATCGGACGCCGGCGTATCCATACGCGACGCGAACCACGTCAGCAGCAACGCGCTCAAGCTCACCGCCGCCGCGACCCACGGCAACGTATCGAGCGAATGGCCGTGATCGATCACGAGACCGCCGAGCCACGCGCCGCCCGCATTGCCGACATTGAACGCGCCGATGTTCAGCGTCGACGCGAGATTCGGCGCCTTGGCCGCCTTCTCGACCACGCGCATCTGCAACGGCGGCACGGTCGCGAACGCGGCGATGCCCCACACGAACACGGTGACCGCCGCGGCCACCTGCGAATGGCTGGTGCGGGCGAACAGCGCCATCACGACGGCAAGCGCCGCGAGAATCGCCATCAGCGAAGGCATCAGCGCGCGGTCCGCGAGCTTGCCGCCCACGGTGTTGCCGATCGTCAGTCCCACGCCGAACAGCACGAGAATCAGCGTGACGGCGCGCGGCGAGAAGCCGCTCACCTGCTCGAGAATCGGCGCGATATACGTGAACACGACGAACACGCCGCCGAAGCCGAGCACGGTCATCGCGAGCGCGGTCCAGACTTGCGGGTCCTTCAGCACGCGCACTTCATGGCCGAGACCGGCCGGGGCGGAATCGTGGCGATTCGGCACGAGCGCCGTCACGCCCGCCAGCGACAGCACGCCGAACGCGCTGACAATCCAGAAGGCGACGCGCCAGCCGAACTCCTGGCCGACGAACGTGCCGAACGGCACGCCGAGCACGTTCGCGAGCGTGAGGCCGGTGAACATCAGCGCAATCGCGCTCGCGCGCTTTTCCGACGGCACGAGCGACGCCGCCACCACCGCGCCGATGCCGAAGAACGAGCCGTGCGCGAACGAGGTCACGACGCGCGCGATCATCAGCACCGAATAGCTCGACGCAATCGCGCACAGCGTATTGCCGACGATAAACACGCCCATCAGCAACTGCAGCGCGAGCTTGCGCGGCATTCTGCTGGTGACGACCGCAAGCAGCGGCGCGCCGACCGCGACGCCGAGCGCATAGCCGCTCACGAGCAGTCCCGCCGATGGAATCGACACGGCAAGATCGCGCGCGACTTCGGGCAGCAGGCCCATGATGACGAACTCGGTGGTCCCGATCGCGAAGGCGCTGATCGCGAGCGCGAGTAGTGGAATCGGCATTGTTGTTCTCCAGCTTGCAGGTTCGAAGTTTTACGGTTGGTTTTACGGTTGAGCGTGATGCAGCGCCGTCAGGAACTCGATGACGACGCCCGGCGCGAGCGCCACGAAAATCTGCATGGCGGCTTCTTGCGGGGCCATCGGCGGGACTTGCGCCGTTCGATAGACGACGCCGGATGCGCGCAGGCGCGCGAGCAGCGCCTGCCATTCGGCGGCGCTTTCCAGACGGAAGGCGATATGGTCGATGCGCGGCGCCGCGCGTAGCGACGGGTCCGGTGCGCTCGCCTCGACCAGATGCACGACCGGCCGGCCGTCCGCGTAGAGCCAGTAGCCGTCGACGGAAAACGGCGGACGCGCGCCTTGCGTCAAGCCGGCAATATCGACGAAGAAACGGCGGGCCGCGTCGAGATCGGCCGTGACGATGGTCGCGTGATCCAGTTGCATGATTTCCGGCGGCGCTCAGCGCCGCATGAGTTTTCGAGAAACGAATTGTCGGCGCGCGGCGGCCATTTGATAATTGGCGTAGCATTTGAAGCATTTTCAAATGCCATTTGAAGCGAGCGATGGATAATCTCGGCGACATTCGCCTCTTTGTCGAGGCCGCGCAGCAAGGCAGTTTGTCCGCGGCGGGCCGCAAAATGGGGCTCACGCCCGCCGCCGCGAGCGCGCGCCTCGCCAAACTCGAAGCCGGCCTGAAGGCGCGGCTTTTCGAGCGCACGACCCGCCAGTTGCGGCTCACCGACGAAGGCCGTCTCTATCTGAACTGTTGCCGCCAGGCGCTGCAATCGCTGGACGACGCGAAGGCCGCGCTCCAGGCCGGGCAAGGCGTGGTGCGCGGCAAGGTGCGCGTGTCGGCGACTTCGGACTTCGGCCGCAATCTGCTGATGCATTGGCTCGACGAATTCAACGCGCTCTACCCTGAAGTGACGTTCGCGCTCACGCTGTCGGACTCGCTGTCGAATCTCGTGCAGGAGGACATCGACCTCGCGATCCGCTTCGGCGTGCCGCAGGACAGCTCGCTCGTCGCCCGCAAGCTCGCGCCGAACCGGCGTGTGCTGTGCGCGTCGCCGGACTACATCGCGCGCAAAGGCGAGCCCGAAGATCCGCACGATCTCGCCAATTTCGACTGCATCGTGCTCAACACCGGCTCGGGGCCGGCCAACGAATGGCGGTTCACGCGCGGTGACGAAGTGCAGAACTACACGGTGCCGCTCGAAACCGCGCGCGAGACCAACGACGGCGCCGTCGCCCGCGAATGGGCGCTGCGCGGCTACGGCATCGTGATCAAGTCGATGTGGGACGTGGAAGCGGATTTGCGCGCGGACGGCCTGAAAATCCTGCTACCCGAATGGCGCTATCCGGACGCGCCGCTGCACGCGCTATACCACCGCAACCGCTTCATGGCGCCGCGCGTGCGCGTGCTGCTGGATTTTCTGAGCGAGCGCTTCGCGCAGGTATCGGACGAACTGGAAGGCCTGCTCGGCTTGCCGCCCGAGGCGCTGGAGGCGCCGGAGGCCGATGTGCGCCGCGAGGCCCTATCCGGCGAAGGGCTATAATATTGCGTTACGCGGCAAGCGCGCGCGGGCTGCGGCTAGAGCCCAGCCGACGGCGACCAGAAGCCCCGTCCCACGGACCTCGCGCACGTTTTCGCCTCTCCTCGACCCTTTACACAGCGCCCCCAGGTTAACCACTGCGACCGGCGAAATTCGATGACCAAAAAAGTTTATGTAAAGACCTTTGGCTGCCAGATGAACGAGTACGACTCCGACAAGATGGTCGACGTACTCGGCGCGGCTGAGGGCCTCGTCAAGACCGACACGCCCGAAGACGCGGACGTGATCCTGTTCAACACCTGCTCGGTGCGCGAAAAAGCCCAGGAAAAAGTGTTCTCCGACCTCGGCCGCGTGCGCGAGCTGAAGGAAGCGAATCCCAACCTGATCATCGGCGTGGGCGGCTGCGTGGCGAGCCAGGAAGGCGCGTCCATCGTCGCGCGCGCGCCTTATGTCGATCTGGTGTTCGGCCCGCAAACGCTGCACCGTCTGCCGCAAATGATCGACAAGCGCCGGGAAAGCGGCCGCGCGCAGGTCGACATCTCGTTTCCCGAAATCGAAAAGTTCGACCATCTGCCGCCCGCGCGCGTGGAAGGCCCGAGCGCTTTCGTGTCGATCATGGAAGGTTGCAGCAAGTACTGCAGCTATTGCGTCGTGCCCTACACGCGCGGCGAAGAAGTCTCCCGTCCGCTTGACGACGTTCTGACGGAAATTGCCGGTCTCGCCGATCAGGGCGTGCGCGAAGTCACCTTGCTGGGTCAGAACGTGAACGCCTATCGTGGCGCGCTGACCGTCGGCTCGTCGGAAATCGCCGACTTTGCGACGCTGATCGAATACGTCGCCGATATTCCGGGCATCGAACGGATTCGCTATACCACGTCGCATCCGAAGGAATTCACGCAGCGTCTGATCGACACCTACGCGAAGGTGCCGAAGCTCGTGAGCCACCTGCATCTGCCGGTGCAACACGGTTCGGACCGCATCCTGATGGCGATGAAGCGCGGCTACACGGTGCTCGAATACAAGTCGGTGATCCGCAAGCTGCGGGCGATTCGCCCGGACCTGTCGCTGTCCACTGACATGATCGTCGGATTTCCCGGCGAGACCGAAGAAGATTTCGACAAGATGATGGCGCTCGTGCACGAGATGAAGTACGACACGAGCTTCTCGTTCATCTACAGTCCGCGTCCGGGCACGCCGGCTGCGAACCTGCACGACGACACGCCGCGCGAAGTGAAACTCAAGCGCCTGCAACACCTGCAAGCCACGATCGAGGAAAACGTCCAGCGCATCAGCGATTCGATGGTCGGCAAGGTCGAGCGTATTCTGGTCGAGCGTCCGGCGCGCAAGGACCCGAACGAGCTCGCGGGCCGCACGGAGAACAACCGCGTGGTGAATTTCCCGGCGCCGCTGGCTTCGCATGCACGGCTGACCGGTCAGATGGTCGACGTGAAAATCGTCAAAGCGTACCCACATTCGCTGCGTGGCGAACTTGTGCTGGTGCACGACAATGCAGAAAACGGTGCGAGCGCCACCACCCATTGACCGACCAATGACTGACCATTGACGCAAACGCGCGGCGCCACGCGAACGTAAAACCGCAAGCCGGCCGCCGCCGCCCGCGTACTGAAACCGACAGGATCGACTCATCGCCTTGAAAACCACTCAGCCGCATCTGGAATTCACCGCTCCGCGCGACGACAACGCGCGGCTCGCCAACCTCTGCGGACCGCTCGACGAAAACCTGCGGCAGATCGAGCAGGCGCTCGACGTGACGCTGCAACGCCGCGGACACCGCATCACGATCCGCGGGCGCGGCGCGAAACTCGCGCTCACCGCGCTCGAAAACTTCTACAACAACGCGCGCGATCCGCTGTCTGTCGACGACATCCAGCTCGCGCTCGTCGAAGTGCGCCATCCGGCGCGGCATCGCACGAACGGCAACGGCAATGGCGACGAAGCCGGCGAGCCTGGCTTTCCGGGCAACCCCGACCATCCGTTCGACCAGCCCGCCGATCTTCTCGAAGACGACGCCGAGGAACTCGGTCCGAAGCTCTACACCCGGCGCGCCGATCTGCGCGGCCGCACGCCGGCGCAGCGCGACTACCTGAAGCAGATCGTCTCGCACGACGTCACCTTCGGCATCGGCCCGGCGGGCACCGGCAAGACGTATCTGGCGGTGGCCTGCGCGGTGGACGCGCTCGAGCGCGATCAGGTCAAGCGCATCGTGCTGACGCGGCCGGCCGTCGAAGCCGGCGAGCGGCTCGGCTTTCTGCCGGGCGATCTCGCGCAGAAGGTCGATCCGTACCTGCGTCCGCTGTACGACGCGCTGTACGATCTGCTCGGCTTCGACAAGACCGCGAAGATGTTCGAGCGGCAGATGATCGAGATCGCGCCACTCGCGTACATGCGCGGGCGCACGCTGAATCACGCGTTCATCATTCTCGATGAGGCGCAGAACACCACGCCCGAGCAGATGAAGATGTTTCTGACGCGGATCGGCTTCGGCTCGAAGGCCGTGGTGACCGGCGACACGACGCAGGTCGACTTGCCGCGCGGCCACAAGAGCGGGCTCATCGAGGCGCAGCAGGTGCTGTCGGACGTGCGCGGCATTGCGCTCACGCGCTTTACCAGCGCGGACGTGGTGCGCCATCCGCTCGTCGCGCGAATCGTCGAGGCCTACGACGCGCATTCGCAGAAGACCGCGAGCCCCGCGGATTCGCGTTGATGCGGCCCGACGCACAGCGCAGTGCGCAACACCTCGCCCGATAAGACATCGAACAAGCATGAGCCGCGCCCCGAAACTGACGCTGAATCTGCAATTCCCGGCCGCGAAGGCGTGGCCCGAACACAAGGCCGTGCTGCCGCGTGCGGCGGTGGCCGGCTGGATCAAGGCCGCGCTTTTCGCCGACGGCGAGCTGACCGTGCGTTTCGTCGACGCCGAGGAAGGCCGCACGCTGAATCGCACCTATCGCGGCAAGGACTATTCGACCAACGTGCTGACGTTTGCATACGCGGAGTCGGAGGACGATCCCGTCACTGGCGATCTGATCCTCTGCTGTCCGGTTGTCGAAAAGGAAGCCGCCGAGCAGGGCAAGCCGCTCGTCGCCCATTACGCGCATCTGCTCGTGCACGGTACGCTGCATGCGCAAGGCTACGACCACGAAGTCGAAGAAGAAGCCGAGGAAATGGAAGCGCTCGAAACCGAGATTCTCGGCAAGCTCGGCTTTCCCGACCCCTACCGTTGACCGTTGACCCTTGACTGTTAGCCGCTAACCTTTAACCACTGCACGCTGCCCGAACCGAACCGTGAGTTCCTTTCCTTCCGACGCCGACACTGACGCCCGGCCGCCCTGCCCGGACTATCCGCCCGCGCTCGGCGAGTCGCGGCTGCTGACCGACGAAGAACTGCGCGCGTCGCTGGAATGCACGCTGCGTGACTGGGACCGGCAAAGCGACTTGTGGCTCTTCGGCTATGGCTCGCTGATCTGGAACCCTGGACTGCCCACTGTCGAAGCCACGCGCTCGAAGGTGCACGGCTATCACCGCGGGCTGTATTTGTGGTCGCGCGTGAATCGCGGCACGCCGGAGCAGCCGGGGCTTGTGCTCGCGCTCGATCGCGGCGGCTCGTGTACGGGCATCGCGTTTCGTCTCGCGGCAGAAGGCGCGATGCCGCATCTCGAGGCGCTGTGGCGCCGCGAAATGCCGATGGGTTCCTACCGGCCCGCGTGGCTGCCCTGTGTGCTCGCCGACGGCCGGCGCGTCGACGCACTTGCGTTCGTGATGCGCCGCGACGTGCCGACGTACACCGGCAAGCTCGGCGACGAGGTCGTCAAAACGGTGCTCGGCTGCGCGCGCGGCCGTTACGGCACGACGCTCGAGTACGTGAGCCGCACGGTTCACGCGCTGCGCGAAAGCGGCATGCCTGATCGCGCGCTGGAAGCACTGCTCGCGCGCTGCCAGGCTGCGAGTGATGGGACGGAGGCGAACGGCGACTCAAGCGGCGACTCAAGCGGCGGCGAGCTTCGCACACAGCCGCAGACGAAGCTGTGAGCGCGTACGCCGAAGCGCCACATGCGGACGCAACGCGCAGACCGCAACTGGCGAATAGCCGCGCCATCGAACCTGCGATGCACTCTTTTCGCCGCAATCACGAGCAAACGAGCACGCGCGAAATCGCATGAAAGAAAGCGCCCTTCGCTCCGCCGTTCGTTTCGCGAATGTTCCGCGATTGTTCCATGAAGCGCCCGGGTTTTTTCTCCAGGACGCTTTTCACCGCGTAATCAGTTAGGATTGACCCACGGCCCGCCGCTTGCGTCGGACCCTGTCAGCCCGGTTTCATTCATCGCCCGGCCGGGTGGGACACGGTCCTGCCATGTGCCTGGTGTATCCTTAATGCTCTGCAACAGCGCGCCCAGTCTTGCCGGGCGCACTACCATGAACGACACGTATCCCAGTCGACGCCAAACCGACAAACCGCACGAAAAGCGCTCGCTGCTCGAGCGTCTGACCGACTTCATCTCGCCCGAGCCCGACTCGCGCGCAGAACTTCTGGAAATCCTGCAGGACGCGCACGAGCGCAACCTGATCGACGCCGACTCGCTGTCGATGATCGAAGGCGTATTCCAGGTCTCCGAACTGAGCGCACGCGACATCATGGTGCCGCGCGCGCAGATGGACGCGATCAACATCGCGGACAACCCGGCCGAATTCATCCCTTACGTGCTGGAAAAAGCGCACTCGCGCTATCCGGTGTACGAGGGCAATCGCGACAACGTGATCGGCGTGCTGCTCGCGAAAGACCTGCTGCGTTACTACGCCGAAGAAGAATTCGACGTGCGCGGCATGCTGCGGCCCGCGGTGTTCATCCCCGAATCGAAGCGGTTGAATGTGCTGCTGCACGACTTTCGCGTGAATCGCAATCACCTCGCGGTGGTCGTCGACGAATACGGCGGCGTGGCCGGCCTGATTACGATTGAAGACGTGCTGGAGCAGATCGTCGGCGACATCGAAGACGAATACGATTTCGACGAGGAAAGCGGCAACATCATCGCGTCGCCGGACGGACGCTTTCGCGTGCGCGCGCTGACCGAGATCGAGCAGTTCAACGAGGCCTTCGGCACGCATTATTCAGACGAAGAAGTGGATACGATCGGCGGGCTCGTCACGCATTATTTCGGGCGCGTGCCGCACCGGGGCGAGAAGGTTCGCATCGACGATCTGATCTTCGAGATTCTGCGCGGCGACGCACGCCAGATTCACATGCTGCTCGTGCGGCGCGACCCGCTTGCCGGTCAGCGCGAGCGCGAAGCGCAGCACGTGCAGACCTGAGCGGTCCTTCCCGCCTGCCGACCTTCGGCCTTCGCCCGAGCCTTTCCAACTTGTCACTCCTCTCGCCGACCGCGCAACAATGGCCGACCCGATCACTTCCTCCTCGCGCCGCGGCGTGAACACGACCGCCGCGCGACCGACGGGCGTGCGTGCGCTGCCTCGCTGGCATTACCTCGTCGCGCTCGCGGCCGGCGCGGCCAACACGTTGTCGTTCGCGCCCACGCCGCACGGCGGCTGGCTCGAACTCGCAATCTTCGTGTTCCTCTTCGGCTGGCTGACGCGCACGACCGGCTGGAAAAGCGCCGCGTTGACGGGCGGCGCGTTCGGCTTCGGCAACTTCGTGAGCGGCGTGTGGTGGCTCTACGTCAGCATGCATGATTTCGGCGGCATGCCCGCGCCGCTCGCGGGCGCTGCGCTCGTGCTGTTTTCGCTCTACCTCGCGCTGTATCCCGCTCTTGCCGCGGGCGTCTGGTCGTTTTGCGCGGGTCACGCGCGCAACGGCAAGTCCGCGGTCGACATGCCGTTTTCGCCGACGTGGCATGGCGCGCTCGCCTTCGCGAGTGCATGGGCTATCGGCGAATGGTTGCGCGGCACGGTGTTCACCGGCTTTCCGTGGCTCGCGAGCGGCTATGCGCAAGTCGACGGCCCGTTCGCCGGATTCGCGCCGCTCGCGGGTGTGTACGGCGTCGGCTGGATGCTCGCACTCGTGGCCGCGCTGATCGTGCAGGCGCTGCTCGCGTTGCTGCACCGTTCGCGGGCGTCTCGCGAAACGTCGGCAAGCAGCGGCGACACGCGCGGCAGCGCAAACGCAGCGAGTATCGCGGTGCCGGCCGGCATCGCAGTCGCGTTGATCGCGGCCGGCCTGCTGCTGCCGCTCGCGAAGTGGACGGTGCCGGCCAACGCGCCGCTGACCGTGCGTCTGCTGCAAGGCGACGTCAAGCAGGACATGAAGTTCGAGGAAGCGGGCGTGCGCGCCGCCATCGACCAGTATCAGCAGATGATCACCTCGAAGCCGGCCGATCTGATCGTCACGCCGGAAACCGCCATTCCGGTGCTCGCGCAGCAACTGCCGGTGCCGTTTGCGTCGGCGGTGCGCAGCTTCGCCGATTCGACGGGCAGCGCGATCCTGTTCGGCGCGGTCGGCGGCTCGGTCACGCCCGAGGGCCGCGTGGTCGACTACACGAACAGCCTGTTCGGCGTCACGCCCGGCACGCGCGATATTTACCGCTACGACAAGCATCACCTCGTCCCGTTCGGCGAATTCGTGCCGTGGGGCTTTCGCTGGTTCGTCAATCTGATGAATATTCCGCTCGGCGATTTCGCGCGCGGCGGCCCCGTGCAGAAGCCGTTCGTCGTGCATAACCAGCCGGTCGCCGTCGACATCTGTTACGAAGACATTTTCGGCGAAGAGATTGCGCGGACGATCCGCGAAAGCGATACGCCGCCGGGCGTGCTGATCAACTCGACGAATCTCGCGTGGTTCGGCGACACGATCGCGCTCGAGCAGCATCTGCAGATTGCGCGCATGCGTTCGCTGGAAACCGGCCGGCCGATGCTGCGCGCGACCAACACCGGCACGACGGCCGCCATCGACGCCAACGGCAAGGTGCTTGGCAAGCTCGCGCCCTACACGATCGGGTCGCTCGACGTCACCGTGCAAGGCACAGCCGGCCGCACCCCGTATGTGACGAGCGGCAATAACACGGTGCTCGCGGTTTCGTTATTGCTGCTGGCATTCGGCTTTGCGTTCGGGCCGGGCATCAGGCGTCGCAAAAACGGTGACGCGGGAAATGGCGGGCAGTAAGCGATAAAAGAGCCATAAAAAGCACAGCAATAAAAAACGCGCGCTGCGGCATAACCGCCAGCGCGCGTTTTTTCATCCGCTCAAACCAGGCTTACTGATTCGACGCAATGCGCTGCTGAATATGCTGCGCACGCGCCGGCGATGCCGGATGCGAACTCAGCATGCTCGATTTTCCGCCGTCCATTTGCGCGAGTTTGTTGAACGCCGTGACGAGACCCGACGGATCGAGATTCTTCTTTTTCTGCAAATCGAACGAATAATCGTCGGCGGCGCTTTCCTGCGTTTGCGAGAATTGCGCGTTAATCAGCTTCTCCGAAAACTCGCCCAATTGCGAGCCGGACAGCGCGCCCGCAACGCCGCCCGCCGACGACGCCACCGAACGCACCGCCGACGTCGCATACGCGACCTGCATCGCCTTCTTCGTGTGGCCAAGCGCCACGTGGCCCATTTCATGGCCGACCACGCCGCGCACTTCGTTGTCGTTCATCATGTCCATCAGGCCGCTGTAGACGCGCACGCAGCCGTTCGCCATCGCCCACGCATTGACGTCCTTCGTCACATACACCTTGTAATTCACCGGCGTGCCGTTGATGTTGTCGCCCAGTTGCGCGGCGATCTTGTTCAGGCGCTTCTGGTATTTGCTGTTGGCCGGCGCAATTGTGTTTTCGCTGTCGAGTTGCGCGCACGATTTGTCGGTGAGCGCGCGCACGTCGGCGTCCGACAGCGTGGCGGCCTGTGTGGCCAACTGGCCGGACTGAATCAGCGACGACGGGTCCAGGTTGCTGACGCTGGAACACGCGGCAAACAGCGAGCAGACGGAAGCGGCAATAACAAGGCGATACGGTTTCATTATGAAAGTCTCTTTGTGGTGTTATTCGTTCGACGGCGCGATGGATTCGCCGCCATTTGCAACGGCGCATATCGGCGCGAAAACGCCGGATATGTTGACTGCATGACCATTGCCCACGCGACAGACGAAAAAAAGCGCCTGAGGGCAGGCGCTTTTTTACCACAACTGAAAGCTTTAATTCATGACTTTGAAAGTACGATTAACGCAATTTTGCAAACTTGCCTTAACCGTTAGCAACTTCGCTTTTATTTAGCTGCTCAGTTGGCCGGCGCAGTATCGATAAACGATTGGCGCAGCGAAAGCTTCTGAAAATGCTTGTCGAGATTCGGATGCGCATCGCGCCAGTTCAGCTCCGGCATGCGGAAATCCAGATAGCCCAACGCGCAGCCCACCGCAATATCGGCGAGCGTGTAGTGATTGCCCGCGCACCACGGCTTGGCCGCGAGCCCTTGCGACATCGCGACGAGCGCTTCGTCGATCTTGCGCTGCTGGCGCGCCACCCAGGCGTCGACGCGCTGCTCCGGCGTGCGCTGCGTGCTTTCGAGGCGGATCAGCACGGCGGCGTCGAGGAGACCGTCGGCGAGCGCTTCCCAGCAGCGCACCTCGATGCGCTCGCGTCCCGATTGCGGAATCAGCTTGCCGACCGGCGACAGCGTGTCCACGTACTCGCAGATCACGCGCGAGTCGAACACCGCTTCGCCGTCTTCCATCACGAGGCACGGCACCTTGCCGAGCGGATTGAAGGTATGAATGCGGGTGTCCGGCGCCCAGACGTTCTCGGGCACCAGCTCGTAGTCGATCTTCTTGTCGGCCAGCACGATGCGCGCTTTGCGCACGAACGGGCTGGCGAGCGAACCGATGAGTTTCATCATTGCCATCTGCCTTTTTCTGAATCCGGCGAAAGTATAAGTGCTGAGCGGCATGCGCGAGCGCCCCGCGCGCGCTTCGCGAGCCGCACGCTCAGTCGCTGTGGATGGATTGCAACATTGCCGCGCCGCGCGCGCGCCGTCTAGCTGGCTGAATGGCCAAGGGGCGGTTTGGCCCCGACCAATCCCGCGCGCCCGCGCAACGCGCCGCCCCAACGCGCCGGCGCAAATTCGTCCGCGCATTGGGCGCTACAATCGCACGATGAACCAGCCGACCGAACCCACCATCGCCATCGACGTCTACCGCACGCGCCGCGAGCGCGTACTCGCCGCGCTGCGCGCAGCGGGCGGCGGCGTCGCCATCGTGCCGACCGCGCCCGAAGCGCTGCGCAACCGGGACGCCGACTACCCCTACCGGCACGACAGCTACTTCTACTACCTGACCGGCTTCACCGAACCGGAGGCGCTGCTCGTGCTCGACGCAAGCGCCGCTCCCGGCGAGCCCGCGTCGATCCTGTTCTGCCGCGAGAAAAACGTCGAGCGCGAGATCTGGGAAGGTTTCCGTTTCGGGCCCGAGGGCGCACGCGTCGCGTTCGGATTCGACGCCGCGTTTCCCTTCGACGAAATCGACGCACACCTGCCGCGGCTCCTCGCGGACAAGCCGTCGCTGCACTACGCGCTGGGCACGTCGGACGAACTCGACGGCCAGGTGCGCGGCTGGCTCGAAGCCGTGCGGACGCAGGGCCGCAGCGGCGTCGCGGCGCCCACGGCCGCGCGCGATCTGCTGCCGCTGCTCGACGACATGCGGCTCATCAAGGACGACCACGAGCTCGCCATCATGCGCCGCGCCGGGCAAATTTCGGCGCAGGCGCACCGCCGGGCGATGGCCGCGTGCCGCCCCGGCGTGCGCGAGTACGAACTCGAAGCGGAGTTGCTCTACACGTTCCGCAAGTTCGGCGCGCAGGCGCCCGCTTACACGTCGATCGTCGCCGCGGGCGCGAATGCGTGCGTGCTGCACTACCCGGCCGGCAACGCGATTGCGCAGGACGGCGACCTGATTCTGATCGACGCGGCCTGCGAACTCGACGGCTACGCGTCCGACATCACGCGCACTTTCCCGGCGAGCGGCCGCTTCACGCCGGCGCAGCGCGAGCTGTACGACATCGTGCTGGCCGCGCAGCAGGCCGCCGTCGACGCGACCCGCGCCGGCGCGACCTTCGACGACCCGCATCAGGCGGCCGTGCGCGTGCTGTCGCAAGGCTTGCTGGACACGGGCATCGTCGACCGCACGAAGTTCGCTTCCGTCGACGACGTGATCGCCGAGCGCGCCTACGCGCCCTTCTACATGCACCGCACCGGCCACTGGCTCGGCATGGACGTGCACGATGTCGGCGACTACCGCGAGCGCGGCGCGCCGCGCGACGAGGCAGGCGTGCTGCCGTGGCGCACACTGCAGGCGTCGATGACGCTGACTATCGAGCCCGGCCTGTACATCCGGCCGGCCGAAGGCGTGCCCGAGCGTTACTGGAACATCGGCATCCGCATCGAGGACGACGCGATCGTCACGCCAACGGGCTGCGAACTGATTACCCGCGACGTGCCGGTGGCCGCCGACGAAATCGAGGCGCTGATGCAGGAAGCCCGCGCGGCTCAGCAGACAAGGACGTAACCGGCCATGAACGCTGCTTCTCCGTCCACGGTCATCCTGAAGCCCGCGGCGCTCAATCAGCATTTCGATTTCGACGTGACGATCGTCGGCGCGGGGCCGGTCGGACTCGCGCTTGCCGGTTGGCTCGCGCGCCGCAGCGCGACGCGCGAGCTGAAGATCGCGCTGATCGACGCGCGCGAGCCCGAAGATTCGATCGCGGACCCGCGCGCGATCGCCGTCTCGCACGGCAGCCGCATGATTCTCGAACCGCTGCGCTGGCCCGCCGACGCAACCGCGATCCAGCGCATCCACGTCTCGCAGCGCGGACACTTCGGCCGCACGCTGATCGACCACGGCGAGCACGGGCTGCCGGCGCTCGGCTACGTGCTGCGCTACGGCTCGATCGTGCACGGCCTGGCCGAAGCGGTGCATGCAACGCGAGTCCACTGGTTCCGTTCGACGTCCGCCGCGGCGCCGGTTCAGGAACACGACGGCGTCACGCTCCCGATCGAAACTGCGGGCGTCACGCGCCGGCTGCGCACGCGCATTCTGGTGAGCGCGGAAGGCGGTTTGTTCGGTGATCAGCGGGGTGCGCAGAAGGCTGGAAAGCGCGAGGGAGAAAGCGCCACAAATGGCGCGGACAAAGGCGCCGATAAACCCGGCACACGCGACTACGGGCAAACGGCGCTGGTCGGCACGGTGAGCGTGTCGACGCCGCAACCGCACGTCGCGTGGGAACGCTTCACGCCGGAAGGCCCGATTGCCTTGCTGCCGATGGGCGGCGTGCGCGGCGCCGACTACGCGCTCGTCTGGTGCTGCGCGCCCGAAGAAGCCGCGCGCCGCGCGCAACTCCCCGACGACGCCTTCCTGCGCGAACTCGGCGCCGCATTCGGCGGACGCATGGGACGCTTCACGCACATCAAGGGACGGGCGTCGTTCCCGCTCGGGTTGAACGCCGTCGATACGCAGGTGAGCGGCCGGGTCGTCGCCATCGGCAATGCCGCGCAGACGCTGCATCCGGTTGCGGGCCAAGGGCTCAATCTGGGTTTGCGCGACGCGCACGCGCTCGCCGACGCATTGTCGGCGGAAGGCCCGACGACGCTTGCGCTCGCCACTTTCGCGCAGCGTCGCGCGCTCGACCGGCGCTTGACGATCGGCGCCACCGACACGCTCGCGCGCCTTTTCACCGTCGACTTCGCGCCGCTCGCGATCATGCGCGGGCTTGCGCTCACCGCGCTCGAATTCGTGCCGCCGGTGAAGACCGCGCTCGCGCGTCAAATGATGTTCGGACAGCGTCGCTGACGAGCGCGGGCCACTTCACCAGGAACCCTCGCACGAACCCTCGCGCGAGCGGCGCCGACTCTATGACGCCGGCGACTTTCATAGAAGATTTAATGGGTTACGACGCCCGCAATTGAAGTGCGGGCTATCTGTTAACGCTAAAATGGCGGTTTTCCCTCGCATTTCGCGAATGCTCCGATTGACGAAATCGAACAATCGGCGGCGCGCGCGTCCACGTCATGCCCACCATCGGCTCGCACAATCTGCGTAACAACCTGTTCGTCGCGCCCATGGCCGGCGTCACCGATCGTCCGTTCCGCCAGCTTTGCAAACGGCTCGGCGCGGGCTATGCGGTGTCGGAAATGGTCGCGTCGAACGCGCAACTGTGGAAGAGCGAGAAAACCATGCGCCGCGCGAACCACGCGGGCGAAGTCGAGCCGATTGCCGTGCAGATCGCCGGCGCCGATCCCGACATGATGGCCGAAGCCGCCCGCTACAACGTCGCGAACGGCGCGCAGATCATCGACATCAACATGGGCTGTCCGGCCAAGAAAGTCTGCAACGTCGCGGCCGGTTCTGCGCTGCTGCAAAACGAGCCGCTCGTGCAGCGCATCGTCGAGGCGGTGGTCGCGGCAGTGGGCGTCGGTCCCGACGCGGTGCCGGTCACGCTGAAAATCCGCACGGGCTGGAATCGCGAGAACAAAAACGCGCTGAACGTCGCGCGTCTCGCCGAGGCCGCCGGCATCTCCATGCTGACCGTGCACGGCCGCACGCGCGCCGACCTGTATCACGGCGACGCCGAGTACGAGACCATCGCCGCGGTCAAGGCGGCGGTGCGCATTCCGGTCGTGGCCAACGGCGACATTTCGTCGCCGGAAAAAGCGCGCTATGTGCTCGCCGTGACGGGCGCCGACGCGATCATGATCGGCCGCGCGGCGCAGGGGCGTCCGTGGCTGTTCCGCGAGATCGAGCATTTCCTGCAAACGGGCGAGTTGCTGCCGCCGCCGCGCATCGACGAAATCCAGCAGGTCATGAACGAGCACCTGGAAGATCACTACGGTTTCTACGGCGAATTTACGGGCGTTCGCACTGCGCGCAAGCACATCGGCTGGTACACTCGCGGCCTTTCCGGCGCCAACCTGTTCCGGCATCGCATGAATACGCTGGACAGCACGCGCGAACAACTCCTCGCCGTCAACGAATTTTTCGACGCGCAGAAGGCGATCTCCGACCGCCTCGTCTACGTCGACGAATCACCTGGCGATGCCGGGCTCGACAACCAGGGCGAGAACCACACCGACCGACTAGCTGCATGAGCAAGAACAATATCGAACAATCTGTCCGCGACAGCCTGGGCATCTACTTCCAGGATCTCGACGGCTCGAATCCGCACGACGTCTATGACATGGTGATTTCGTGCGTTGAAAAACCCCTGCTCGAAGTGGTGCTCGAGCAGGCCGGCGGCAATCAGTCGCTGGCCGCCGAGTATCTCGGCATCAACCGCAATACGCTGCGCAAGAAGCTGCAACAGCATGGTCTGTTGTAGCGGGTTGTAGTTTTCTCGCGCCCTGCCACGTTTCCCTTCGGCTTTTCGTCTTCATCATGATCAAGCAAGCGCTCATCTCCGTTTCCGACAAGTCCGGCATTGTCGACTTCGCCAAGTCGCTGTCGGACCTCGGCGTCAAGATCCTGTCGACCGGCGGCACCGCGAAACTGCTCGCGGACGCGGGTCTGTCCGTCACCGAAGTCGCCGACTACACGGGCTTCCCGGAAATGCTGGACGGGCGCGTGAAAACGCTGCATCCGAAGGTGCACGGCGGCATTCTCGCGCGCCGCGATCTGCCGGAACACATGGCGGCGCTCGAGCAGCACGACATTCCGACCATCGACCTGCTGGTCGTGAACCTGTACCCGTTCGTGCAGACGGTGTCGAAGGAAGAGTGCTCGCTGGAAGACGCGATCGAGAACATCGACATCGGCGGCCCGACCATGCTGCGCTCGGCCGCGAAGAATCATCGCGACGTGACCGTGGTGGTCGATCCCGCTGATTACGCGGTCGTGCTCGACGAAATGCGCGCGAACAGCAACGCGGTCTCGTACAAGACGAACTTCCGTCTCGCGACCAAGGTGTTCGCGCACACCGCGCAATACGACGGCGCGATCACCAACTATCTGACGAGCCTCACCGACGAACTGCAGCACTCGTCGCGCAACGCTTATCCGGCTACGTTCAACCTCGCCTTCGACAAGGTGCAGGACTTGCGCTACGGCGAAAATCCGCATCAGAGCGCTGCGTTCTATCGCGATCTGTCGGTGCCGGCCGGCGCGCTGGCGAACTACAACCAGTTGCAGGGTAAGGAACTGTCGTACAACAACATCGCGGATTCGGACGCGGCGTGGGAATGCGTGAAGACCTTCGACGTGCCGGCCTGCGTGATCGTCAAGCACGCGAATCCGTGCGGCGTGGCGGTGGGCGCGGACGCGAACGAAGCGTATTCGAAGGCGTTCCAGACCGATCCGACTTCGGCGTTCGGCGGCATCATCGCGTTCAATCGCGAAGTGGACGAAGCCGCCGCGCAAGCGGTGGCCAAGCAGTTTGTCGAAGTGCTGATCGCGCCGTCGTTCAGCGCCGAAGCGCGCCAGGTTTTCGCAGCGAAGCAGAACGTGCGTCTGCTGGAAATCGCGCTGGGCGAAGGCCATAACGCGTTCGATCTGAAGCGTGTGGGCGGCGGCCTGCTGGTTCAATCGCTCGATTCGAAGAACGTGCAGCCGCGCGAATTGCGCGTGGTGACGAAGCGCCATCCCACGCCGAAGGAGATGGACGATCTGCTGTTCGCCTGGCGCGTCGCGAAGTACGTGAAGTCGAACGCGATCGTGTTCTGCGGCAACGGCATGACGCTCGGCGTCGGCGCGGGTCAGATGAGCCGCGTGGATTCGGCGCGCATCGCCAGCATCAAGGCGCAGAACGCGGGCTTGGCGCTGACCGGTTCGGCGGTGGCGTCGGATGCGTTCTTCCCGTTCCGCGACGGCCTCGACGTGGTCGTGGCAGCGGGCGCGACGTGCGTGATCCAGCCGGGCGGCTCGATGCGCGACGACGAAGTGGTCAGCGCCGCGGACGAGCACAACATCGCGATGGTGCTGACCGGCGTGCGTCACTTCCGGCATTGATATTGGCTTGAGCGGCGGCGTGTTGTTTTGCCGTGTCCAGGGTAAGAGACGATAGAACGGCCCGGTGGAATTTTCCGCCGGGCCGTTTTGTTTTGCCGCTTGCTGCGGCGGTCAGTGGCCGACGTTCGTCACGCGTCGTCAGTCGTCAGTCCGGTGGGTCCTTGCGCTCGTAGCCGTCCCTGACTTCCGGATGCTGACTGATGTAGGTGCCGAGACCCTCGCCCTGTTTCGCGAGCCGCTTGAGCGCCGCGACGTGTTTGACGCCGACGCTTTTTTTCGAGTACCAATACGTCGTGCCCGAGTTGAAGCGGGCAGCGACAAAGTTATCGCCGATTTCGTAGGCCACGACGCCGGATGTCCCGCTTCTGTTTCCATAGCGCTGCATATCCGATCACCTCCTTCCGACAGACGCAGCAGTTTTTATTCCGCCCGCGCCGCCTTTTGCGGGCCGCCGTGCGGCGCGTCTGTTGTAGTATCGCAGGCACCTGGCTTTAACCGCATGTGCGGCACTTCATGAGAATTCTTGGCATCGACCCCGGCTTGCGCGTGACGGGCTTCGGCGTGATCGACCAAAGCGGACACACGCTCAGCTACGTCGCGAGCGGCGTTATCAAGACCGCCGACGCCGATCTGCCGTCGCGCCTCGGCACTATTTTCGAAGGCATTTCGACGCTGATTCGCCAGCACTCGCCGGATCAATCGGCGATCGAAAAAGTGTTCGTCAACGTCAATCCGCAGTCCACCTTGTTGCTCGGTCAGGCGCGCGGCGCGGCCATTTGCGGCCTCGTCGCGGGCGGCGTGCCGGTTGCCGAATACACCGCGCTGCAGTTGAAGCAGGCGGTGGTCGGCTACGGCCGCGCGACCAAGGAGCAGATGCAGCAGATGGTCGTGCGCCTGCTGAATCTTTCCGGCGTGCCGGGCACCGACGCCGCCGACGCGCTCGGCATGGCGATCTGTCACGCGCACGGCGGCACGACGTTGAGCACGCTCGGCGGCATCGCGCCATCGCTGGCAAAGAAAGGGCTGCGGGTCAGACGCGGGCGTCTCGTGGGATAGGTGCGCGGCACGCGCTGCGCTACACTCGCCCTTTCTCACAAGTTCGAACTCGCCATGATCGGTCGCATTGCCGGCGTTCTGCTGGAAAAAAACCCGCCGCATCTGCTCGTCGATTGCAACGGCGTCGGTTATGAAGTGGACGTGCCGATGAGCACGTTCTACAACCTGCCGTCCACTGGCGAGCGCGTCGTGCTGCTCACGCAAATGATCGTGCGCGAAGATGCGCACCTGTTGTACGGCTTCGGCACCGCCGAGGAACGTTCGACCTTCCGCGAGCTGCTGAAGATCTCCGGTATCGGCGCGCGCATGGCGCTCGCCGTGCTCTCCGGCATGAGCGTGCACGAGCTCTCGCAGACGGTCACGCTGCAGGACGCCGCGCGCCTCACGCGCGTGCCGGGCATCGGCAAGAAGACGGCCGAGCGCTTGCTGCTCGAGTTGAAGGGCAAGCTCGGCGCCGACCTGGGCGCGATGGCCGGCACGGTGTCCGCATCCGATCACGCGTCGGACATTCTCAATGCGCTGCTCGCGTTGGGCTACTCGGAGAAGGAAGCCCTCGCCGCAGTCAAAAACGTGCCGGCCGGCACGGGCGTGTCCGAAGGCATCAAGCTCGCGTTGAAGGCCTTGTCGAAGGCCTGAGGCTTTTTCACAGTGCGCGGGCCGCACGACCGATGCAGCAAGCGTCCCACAGTTCGCGAAGCCGCGCACCCTGGCCATTCGGCCGGGTTTCGCCGCGCGCCTCGCGCGGTACAATGACCGGATGATCGAAACCGACAAACTCGCCGCCGAGCGCATCATCGCGGCCACGCCCGTCTCGCCGAACGAGGAAGCGTTCGAACGCGCGTTGCGCCCTCGTCAGCTCGAAGAATATGTCGGGCAGGAAAAGGTGCGCGGCCAGCTCGAAATCTTTATCGAGGCCGCGAAGCGCCGCTCGGAATCGCTCGATCACGTATTGCTGTTCGGGCCGCCGGGTCTTGGCAAAACCACGCTCGCGCATATCATCGCGCGCGAAATGGGCGTGAATCTGCGGCAGACGTCCGGACCCGTGCTCGAACGCGCGGGCGACCTCGCCGCGCTGCTCACCAATCTCGAAGCCAACGACGTACTGTTCATCGACGAAATTCACCGGCTCTCGCCGGTCGTCGAGGAAATCCTGTACCCCGCGCTCGAGGATTATCAGATAGACATCATGATCGGCGAAGGGCCAGCCGCGCGCAGCGTGAAGCTCGATTTGCAGCCGTTCACGCTGGTCGGCGCGACCACGCGCGCGGGCATGCTGACCAATCCGCTGCGCGATCGCTTCGGCATTGTTGCGCGGCTCGAGTTTTATAACGCCGAAGAACTCGCGCGCATCGTCACGCGTTCGGCTTCGCTGCTGAATGCGCAGATTCATCCGGACGGCGCATTTGAAATTGCGAAGCGCGCGCGCGGCACGCCGCGTATCGCCAACCGGCTGCTGCGGCGCGTGCGCGATTTCGCTGAGGTCAAGGCCGACGGCAACATCACCGCGCAAGTGGCCGACGCGGCGCTGCGCATGCTCGACGTCGACGCGGTCGGCTTCGATCTGATGGACCGCAAGCTGCTCGAAGCGATCCTGCACAAGTTCGACGGCGGACCGGTCGGCGTCGACAACCTCGCGGCGGCGATCGGCGAGGAACGTGACACGATCGAAGACGTGCTCGAGCCGTATCTGATTCAGCAAGGCTTCCTGCAACGCACGCCGCGCGGCCGCGTGGCCACACTGCTCACTTACCGGCACTTCGGGCTTGCGGCGCCGGAAGCGTCGAGCGGGCTGCCTGGGTTGTGGGATTCGGCTGCGAGTTGAGTGCGGATTGGGTGTGGGAGTTCAGTTGATGTGCGGCTTAGCCGCGTGAGGGCTGAGTTCAGTTCAGCGTGCGGCATGGCCCTGCGCGCAGGCGGCGCAACGCGCACCGCCCGACGCATCCAACGCCTGATTACCGCCCCGGTTCCGGCACCTTCTTGAAACTGTCGTCGGCGCTCGGTGCGTCGAGATGCGATACATCGCCCCACGACACCACCGTCGCGCGCCCGTCGTCGTAATCGACGACGTTCACGCTCGTGTTCAACAGCGGGTAGTCGCGCGGCGCATCGAGCGGCAAGCCGCACGCGAAGCGGCGCACGCAATCGAGCACGCCGCCATGCGCGACGCAGGCGATCCGGCCGCCCGGATGTGCGGCCACAAGCGGCTCAATTGCATGCAGCACGCGATGGTAGAACACGCGCAGCGATTCGCCTTCGGGCGGCGCAAAGCCAGGATCGCGAGTCTGCCAATGCGCGTATTCGTCGGGAAAACGCGCGGCGATTTCGTCGCTGTCGTGGCCCTGGAATGCGCCGTACGAACGCTCACGCAAACCTTCGCGCAACTGCACGGGCAAGCCGAGCGCGTCGGCGATGGGCTGCGCGGTTTGCCGCGCGCGTTGCAGATCGCTCGAATAAATCGCGTCGAGCCGCGCGCCGTGCTTCACGTCATCGGCGATACGGCGAGCCAGTTTCTGCGCCTGGGCGAGACCCGCTTCGGCGAGCGGAATGTCGATATGCCCTTGAATGCGCTTGATGCGATTCCAGTCGGTCTCGCCGTGCCGGATAAACAGGATCTGCGTGGTCATGGGATCGAAGTGGGCGCTGTTCGCCGGTTGTGCCAGGCCGCTATTGTCGCAAGAACCGCGCGACATTCAGGCGTTGGTTTGCAGCCAGAAGGTGACGGGGCCGTCGTTGACGAGCGACACCTGCATGTCCGCGCCGAATTCGCCGGTCTCGACGACAGGATGTTTCGCGCGCGCCGCCGACACGAAATAGTCGAACAGACGCTTGCCTTCGTCCGGCGGCGCGGCGGGCGTGAAGCTCGGACGCAGCCCGCTGTTCGTGTCCGCGGCCAGCGTGAACTGCGACACCAGCAGCAGGCCGCCCGCGCGCCCCGCGCCGTCCACGTTTTGCACTGACAGATTCATCTTGCCGGCGGCGTCGCTGAACACGCGGTAGCCGAGCACCTTCGCCAGCAGCCGGTCGGCCGCGGCTTGGGTGTCGCCGCGTTCCGCGCAGACGAGCGCGAGCAGGCCCGCGTCGATTGCACCCGTCACGCGCTCGGTGTCACCGTCCACGACACGCACCTCGGCGCGCCGCACGCGTTGGATCAACGCGATCATCGAGCGGGCTCCGGCTGTGCGCTACGGTTCATCGCACGCACGGTCATAGTCAGGCGGTCAGCGTGACGCGCGCAAAGCGGCGCTTGCCGACCTGCACGACGTACTCGCCCGCCTCGACTTTCAAGCCCTTGTCCGAGACGGTCGCGCCGTCGATTTTCACGCCGCCCTGCTCGATATTGCGCAGCGCTTCGCTCGTCGACGGCACGAGGTTCGCCTGCTTGAGCAACTGGCCGATCGCGAGCGGCGCGCCGGCGAGCGCGACCGCCGGAATATCGTCCGGCACACCGCCCTTCGCGCGGTGGTTGAAGTCTTCGAGCGCGCGCTCGGCGTCGGCCGGCGAATGAAAACGCGCGACGATTTCCTGGCCCAGCATGACCTTGAAATCGCGCGGATTGCGGCCTGCCTCGGCTTCACGCTTGAACGCAGCGATCTCGTCCATCGGACGGAACGACAGCAGTTCGAAGTAACGCCACATCAGCGTGTCGGAAATGCTCATCAGCTTGCCGAACATATCTGTCGGTTTTTCGCTGATGCCGATGTAGTTGTTCTTCGACTTCGACATTTTCTCGACGCCGTCGAGGCCTTCCAGCAGCGGCATCGTCAGAATGCATTGCTGCTCCTGGCCGTACTGCTTCTGCAGTTCGCGGCCGACGAGCAGGTTGAACTTCTGATCGGTGCCGCCGAGTTCGAGGTCGGCGTTGAGCGCGACCGAGTCGTAGCCCTGCATCAACGGGTACAGGAATTCGTGGATCGAAATCGGCACGCCGCTCTGGAAACGCTTGGTGAAATCTTCGCGCTCGAGAATGCGCGCCACCGTGTAGCGCGACGCGAGCTTGATCATGCCGTCGGCGCCGAGCGGCATCGACCATTCGCTGTTGTAGCGGATCTCGGTCTTCTCGCGATCGAGCACGAGCGCAGCCTGTTCGAAATACGTCTTCGCGTTCGATTCGATCTGCTCGCGCGTGAGCGGCGGGCGCGTGGCGTTGCGGCCCGACGGATCGCCGATCAGCGACGTGAAGTCGCCGATCAGAAAAATCACCGTGTGACCGAGGTCCTGCAACTGGCGCATCTTGTTCAGCACGACCGTATGGCCGATGTGGATGTCCGGCGCGGTCGGATCGAGCCCGAGCTTGATGCGCAGCGGCGTGCCGGTAGCCGCGCTCTTCGCGAGTTTTTGCGCGAATTCTTCCTCGATCAGCAATTCGTCGACGCCGCGCTTGGTAATGGCGAGCGCGTGACGGACTTCGTCGGTGATCGGGAAAGCGGGGGCGGCGGGGTTCGGCTTGTTGGACTCGGTGCTCATGCTGGAAACTTGAAGTCGCGAAAAAAACAGATTGTCCCATAGATGCGCGCCGCCGCGCCCACTGAAGCGGGCTCGAGCGCCTGTATACGCGTGGCATTCGCAGCCGGACGACCAGCGAAGCATGGCGACGCGCTTCATCTTCGACCGCGCTTGCGTCGATAATCTGCTACAACCTTCGCCAACAGGCGGCAGAAAACAGCGGCCGACTGGCGGCAATGAACCCGCAACTCATCATCGACAGGAGCAGCAACGTGGCGCAAGAGCCCGCAGACGGCGTCTACTTTGGATTGATGTCAGGCACGAGCATGGACGGCGTGGACGGCGTGGCCGTCCGGTTCGCCGAGGGGAAGCCGCCCGTGGTGCTGGCCGAGGCGTTCGTCGGTTTCGCGGCGGGCCTGCGCGAGGCGCTGTTCGCGCTGCAACAGCCGGGCGAAAACGAGATCGAACGCGAGGCGCTCGCCGCCAACGCGCTCGCCACGCGATATACCGTGTGCTGTCACGAGCTGCTGCGCGGCTGCCACGTGTCCGCCGCCGAGGTACGCGCGATCGGCGTGCATGGGCAGACGGTGCGGCATCGGCCGGAAAAGGGCTATACGCGGCAGATCAATAACCCGGCGCTGCTCGCGGAAATGATGCATATCGACGTGATCGCCGATTTCCGCAGCCGCGACGTCGCCGCAGGCGGCCAGGGCGCGCCGCTCGTGCCCGCGTTTCACGCGACCGTGTTCGGCTCGAAGGACGAAACGCGCGTGGTCTGCAATCTTGGCGGGATCAGCAATATCACGATCCTGAATGCGACCGGCAGCGTGCGCGGCTTCGATTGCGGGCCGGCAAACGCGCTGCTCGACGAATGGGCGCAACGCCATCTCGGCAAGCCGTTCGATGAAAACGGTCATTTCGCGGCAAGCGGCCAGGTGGACCGCCCGCTGCTGAACGCTTTGCTCGACGAGCCGTTCTTCGCGCAACAGCCGCCCAAGAGCACCGGGCGCGATCTGTTCAACGCCGAGTGGCTCGACGCCAGGCTGCAGCCGTTCGCAGGACTCGCGCCCGCCGATGTGCAGGCGACGCTCGTCGCGCTGACCGCGGTGTCGGTGGCGCGAGAGATTGAACGGCATGCATCGGATGTGAAAGCGGTCTACGTATGCGGCGGCGGCGCGCGGAATCCGGAGATCATGAAGGCGTTGCAGCAGGCGCTGGACGATAGCGGCGCGAGTGGCGTGCCGGTAATGACCACCGACGCGCTCGGCGTGCCGCCGAGCCAGGTCGAGCCGCTCGCGTTTGCGTGGCTCGCGATGCGCTGCGTGGCGCGCCTGCCGGGCAGTTTGCCGGCCGTGACGGGCGCGAGCGCCGAGCGGGTACTGGGGGCGATTTATCCGCGCTGAGGGTTGATTCGCGCGGAGGGAGGCTCTCGCTTTGCCGCGCCGCCAATAAAAGAACGGGGCCGAAGCCCCGTTTCTTATGCAATACGCTGCCTCCCCGGCTTTAAACCGAGAACGACGATCCGCAACCGCAAGTGGTGCTTGCGTTCGGATTCTTGATCACGAACTGGGCGCCGTTGATGTCGTCCTTGTAGTCGATCTCAGCGCCAACCAGGTACTGGTAGCTCATCGAGTCGATCAACAATTGCACGCCGCTCTTGTTCATGACGGTGTCGTCTTCGTTGACGGCTTCGTCGAACGTAAAGCCGTATTGAAAGCCCGAGCAGCCGCCGCCCTGCACGAAAACGCGCAGTTTCAGGTCCGCATTGCCTTCTTCTTCGATCAGTTGCTTGACCTTGTCAGCCGCTGCGTCGGTAAAAACGAAGGGGGCGGGCATCTCGGTCACGGGTGTGTCGGTGACTGCGTTCATTCGAACTCTCCAGAAAGCTTCTAACCGCTATTGTAGGGCTGATCTCAACATCGTGCTGATGCCCACAAAATCAATGGGTTCTTACAGGGTGCCGCCACCATAAAAAAAGCCGCCTTCGCGATAGCGTTGGCGGCTTTTGCTGCGTTCCAGCGATAAGCCGGTTCGCACCCGAAACGATTAACGCTTCGAGAATTGCTTCCGGCGACGTGCCTTGTGGAAGCCGACCTTCTTACGTTCGACTTCACGAGCGTCACGCGTAACGAAGCCAGCCTTCGACAGTTCCGGCTTCAGCGTTGCGTCGTAGTCCATCAGCGCGCGGGTGATGCCGTGGCGAACCGCACCGGCTTGACCCGTTTCACCGCCACCGTTCACGTTGACCTTGATGTCGAACGTGACGCCGTGGTTCGTGAGTTCCAGCGGTTGACGCACGATCATCAGCGACGTTTCGCGCGAGAAGTAATCGGCGATAGGCTTGCCGTTGACAATGATCTCGCCCTTGCCAGCCTTGATGAAGACGCGTGCGACGGCGCTCTTGCGGCGGCCCGTGCCGTAATTCCAGTTACCGATCATGTGGGCTCCCCTTAGATCTCGAGCGCTTTCGGCTGTTGTGCCGAATGCGGATGCGTTGCTTCAGCGTAGACCTTCAGCTTCTTGATCATCGCGTAGCCGAGCGGGCCCTTCGGCAGCATGCCCTTGACCGCTTTCTCGAGCGCGCGGCCCGGGAAGCGTTCCTGCATCTTGCCGAACGTCGTTTCATAGATACCGCCCGGGTAGCCCGAGTGACGGTAGTACTTCTTGTCAGTAGCCTTGTTGCCCGTGACCTTCAGCTTGCCGGCGTTGATAACGATGATGAAATCACCGGTGTCGACGTGCGGAGTGAATTCAGGCTTGTGCTTGCCGCGAAGACGGTGTGCCACTTCGCTGGCGACACGCCCGAGAACCTTATCCGTCGCGTCAATCACGTACCATTCACGCGTAACCTCATGGGCTTTTGCGGAAAACGTCTTCATGATCGATCCAAAAAAATTGCTGCGCCCAATGTATTTTTTCCTGCTTGTAGTGTGCGCATCGAGGCGCGTGCAGGCTCTCCCTGGTTCTTCCTCCGCGGGCGCGGATGCGGAAAAGCCCTGAATTATAAAGGAATTTGTGACCTCAAGTCAAAACGTGCGGGATTTGGTGCGGGAGCCGTCTGATATTGACTTCCGCGAGCGCACGTCATGCAGGCCGGCGCGGGCGAAAAAAAACCCGAACTAGCGGTTCGGGTTTAATCCACCAAAGGAGGAGGTGGAGGAGACAGCGGAGGTTGCGCACTGCTGCAACCGTTGAGGCAATTATATGAAGCATCCTTGTGCGACGCAAGAACATTTGCATTGCGAAATCGATTTTCATAATGTGGTTTTTCGACTGCCGTAGCTTGGTTTGCCGTGGGCCCTTATAAAAAGAGGCATCGGCCCACTGCTCCGCTCGAGTGAACGACGCGCTCTAGAGTAAAACCCCTAAACCCGCCTCGAATTCCACCCTGCCGCCCGCCATGCCGCGCCGCAACATACAAGCGGCGATTGCGCATAATTTCCAGCCGACGTCGCCTCGGGCGGACACCGAAACGCCGGGCTACAATGCCGTCTCGATAGTCGAAGCGCGGTGGAGCACAGCATGGAATGCAAAGTAAGCTGGATGGGGCAAGACGGGATGGCGTTCGCGGCCGAGACGGGCAGCGGCCACCTGGTCGCGATGGACGGCGCGCCCGAAGGCGGCGGCCGCAATCTCGCGCCGCGTCCGATGGAAATGGTCTTGCTCGGCACGGGCGGCTGCACGGCCTACGACGTCGTGATGATCCTGAAGAAAAGCCGTCAGGAAATCGCCGGCTGCTCGGTGACGCTGAAGGCCGAGCGCGCCAGCGAAGATCCGAAGGTGTTCACGAAGATTCACTTTCATTTCACCGTGACGGGCAAGAACCTGAATCCGGCGACCGTGGAGCGCGCGATCAACCTGTCGCACGACAAATATTGCTCGGCGTCGATCATGATCGCGAAGACCGCTGAACTGACCCACTCGTTCGATATCGTGCCGAGCTGAACCAGCGGAACTGAGTGCCGCGGCCCGCGGGCCGCATCAACGAAAAATGCCGGCGTCCCTAAAAGACGCCGGCATTTGTTTGTGTGGTGGCAAAGCAGGCCGATAAGCCGGATTCTGTGCACGCGCAACGTCCGAAGACGCGACGCGCGTGGCAGCCATTCCTCTAGGCGCGCCATTGCTGACGCGCTCAAGCTTCCTACCCGCAGACGAGACGGGGGCCCCGTCCTGCATCTCGAAGATGCGCGCCTGCCTACTTGGAATTGCTCCGGGTGGAGGTTACCGTGCCGGTCTGCCTTGCAGCAGCCGCGGTGCGCTCTTACCGCACCGTTTCACCCTTACCTGATCCCGGCTTGCGCCGGGCCATCGGCGGTTTGCTTTCTGTTGCCCTGTTCCGCGTGTCGCCACGGATGGCCGTTAGCCATCACCCTGCCCTGTGGAGTCCGGACTTTCCTCGCCCTCTTTGGCCGAAGCCGCCGAGGCCGCGACTGCCTAGCCTGCTTTGCTGGCGCCGATTTTAACATCTGCACGCCGGCCCGCGCGGAATACAGACGTGTCGTCATAGAAGGCCGGCGTCTCGTTTTCCGGCCACCAGCCGGGGATGCCCAGCACCGGAAGCGGCGCAAACATACGGCTCGTCAACGCTTCCGTATTCAGCAACGCGGCGCTGACCGCCTCGTCGAGCCACGCGTCGCGCGAAGCGGCGTCCCATTCGAAGTACGCTGGCGGCACGTCGACAATCCACGCGTGCCCGGTGCACGCCTTGAACGGCGCGATCAGCTTTTCGAGCAGCGCGTGGCCGAAGCAGCGCACCTCGCAACTCGCGCCCGATGCGCCCCATGCGTCGCGCCGCTGGAGCAACAGCGTGCGCCAGTCGAACTGACGCAGCGCAGCGCTCAAGCGCGGATCGGCGCAAGCAAA
This sequence comes from Paraburkholderia sp. RL17-368-BIF-A, assembly GCF_046054045.1. NCBI lineage: Bacteria > Pseudomonadati > Pseudomonadota > Betaproteobacteria > Burkholderiales > Burkholderiaceae > Paraburkholderia > Paraburkholderia sp. RL17-368-BIF-A. The sequence goes on along the minus strand of NZ_JARESN010000007.1, from coordinate 20,153 downwards.
CAGCAGCGCGTTTTCGTCGAAGAGCGTCAGTGCGTCACGCACGCCGCCGCGCGTCGGCCCGACGCCCAGCAAGTCGATGGCCGCCGACTGCCGCGCGTTCAGCGCCGCCTTGATGCGCGGAAACGCAAACCACATCGACGCGTTGAAGAAGTCGTGCAGATTGTGGCGCGTCGGCACGCAGCCGGTGGACGCAATGTGCGCCTCGTAGGCGGCGCCGGGCGGCAGCTTGTCCTGCGCGACAAATGCGAGCCGCTGGCCGCGGCCTGTCACCTGCCGCGCTTTCGACGCGTCGGCGTTCATTTCGGCAAGCAACGCGGCGTGGCTCGTGAGCGCGGCCCGCTGCCAGCGTTGGCCGCGCTCAGCGAACGGCGCGAACCACGGCTTCGACCAGTCGATTGCGGCGAAGCCCGACGGCGCGCCTGGCCAGAGCGCTTCATTGCCGGCGCCGTGGCCTTTGTCGTGGCGTGCGCTCACGTCGAGTTGTATCGCTTCAGTCGTTGCGGGCGCCGTTTCGCGCCTCGCCTCGGGCTCCGCCATCTCCGCCTCACCCACGCGTCAGATCAGGCGCCAGCCAATCGATTCACCGCCGCGCAGCGGCACGACCGGCGTATCGCCGACCGGCAACTCCGCCGGCAACGTCCATTCCTCGCGACGCAGCGTGACCTTGCCCGCGTTGCGCGGCAAACCGTAGAAATCCGCGCCGTAGAAGCTCGCAAAGCCTTCGAGCTTGTCGAGTGCGCCGGCTTTGTCGAAAGCCTCGGTGTACAACTCGAGCGCGTGCAGCGCCGTGTAGCAGCCCGCGCAGCCGCACGCGTGTTCCTTCAAACCCTTCGGATGCGGCGCGCTGTCCGTACCGAGGAAAAAGCGCGGATTGCCCGACGTCGCCGCTTCGACGAGCGCGAGCCGATGCGTCTCACGCTTGAGCACCGGCAGGCAGTAGTAATGCGGGCGAATGCCGCCCTGGAAAATCGCGTTGCGGTTGTACAGCAGATGGTGCGCGGTAATCGTCGCGCCCAGCAGTTCCGGCGCGACGCCGGCTTCGCGGATGTAGTCGACGGCGTCCTTCGTGGTGATGTGCTCGAACACCACCTTCAGCGCCGGAAACTCGCGGCGCAGCGGCGTCATGACCCGGTCGATGAACACCTTCTCGCGGTCGAACAGATCGATCGACGAATCCGTCACTTCGCCGTGCACAAGCAGCGGCATGCCGGTTTCCTGCATCACTTCCAGCGTTTTCGCGCACTTCATGATGTCGGTCACGCCCGCGTCGGAGTTCGTCGTCGCGCCCGCCGGATAGAGCTTCACGCCGTGCACGAAGCCGCTTTCGCGCGCGCGGCGGATTTCATCGGGCGGCGTGTTGTCGGTCAGGTACAGCGTCATCAGCGGCTCGAACTGCGCGCCGGCCGGAATGGCGGCAACGATCCGCTCGCGGTAAGCCTGGGCCATCGCCGTCGTCGTGACCGGCGGCTTCAGGTTCGGCATGATGATCGCGCGGCCGAACTGGCGCGCGGTATCCGGCAGCACCGCCGCCAGCATGGCGCCGTCGCGCACGTGCAGGTGCCAGTCGTCAGGACGGGTGAGCGTAACGGAGTCGAGGGAAGCGGAAGCAGCGTTGGGAGCGGTCATGGCGAGAGAAGAGCGAGAGCGGAACGGAGCGAATGGAGCGGAATAAGAGCCGAACAAGGCGCAACGACGAATCGGAACGATGCGCGAGCGATGCGCGAACAACGCCCCAGCAATGCACCGGCGCTGAGGTCAAACCGCCGTGTTGCGGCCTGAACACACGTCAATTTTGCAATTTGGCGTTCGTGGCTCGGTGATATGCTTGGAAAATCATCATTGTAACGGCTCGCCCCGTTCACAGGCCTACCCGCAACATGTGCCAACTTCTAGGAATGAACTGCGCCGCGCCGACGGACGTCACGTTCTCGTTCACCGGCTTTGCGGCGCGCGGCGGCGTCACCGATCACCATGCCGACGGCTGGGGTATCGCCTTCTTCGAAGACAAAGCGTGTCGCCTTTTCATCGACCATCAATCGTCGGCTACCTCGCCGATCGCCGAGATGGTCAAGCGCTATCCGATCAAGTCGAAGAACACGATCGCGCATATCCGCAAGGCGACGCAAGGGCACATTCTGCTGGAAAACTGCCACCCGTTCATGCGCGAACTGTGGGGGCGTCACTGGATCTTCGCGCATAACGGCGATCTGAAGGATTATTCGCCGGTGCTCTCGGGCGTGTATCAGCCCGTCGGCACGACCGACAGCGAGCTCGCTTTCTGCGCGCTGCTCGAAGGTTTGCGCAAGGCGTTTCCCGGCGCGCAGCAACCGCCGCTCAACGAACTCTTCGCCGCGCTCGAGAAGCTCACGCGCGAAATCACGCAATTCGGCGTGTTCAATTTTCTGATGTCGAACGGCCAGGCGCTGTTTGCGCATTGCTCGACGCATCTGCATTACATCGTGCGGCGCTGGCCCTTTTCCACCGCGCATCTCGTCGACGCCGACGTGTCCATCGACTTCGCCAAGTACACGACGCCGGAAGACCGCGTCGCGGTGATCGCGACGCAGCCGCTGACCGACAACGAAGTGTGGACCGCGTTCGAACCGGGCGATCTGCTCATGTTCCAGCACGGCGACGTGATTGGCCGCGTCAATGTGCCGGTGCCGGCCTCGGTGCTGGAAAAGCTGCGCAATCCGGCGCTCGACGCGTCCGCTTCGGCGAGCACGATTGCGGCTTCGGCGGCGGCCGAGTCTGCCGCGGCTGAGTTGGAAGTCGATCTGGAAGCGGCCGACGACGCCGCCGCCTTCGAGTCGTAAAAGTCGTAGCCGCGGCGACCACGCATCGATAAAAAAAGCCGCTTGTTCAAGCGGCTTTTTCGTTGAAGCGCCCGCCGCGTCAACCACGCGGCAGCGGCGATCTCAGTGCAGGATCTTCGCCAGAAAATCCTTCGCGCGATCGGACTTCGGATTGTCGAAGAAGTCGTCCTTGCGGTCGTCCTCGACGATCAAGCCCTTGTCCATGAAGATCACGCGATGCGCGACCTTCTTCGCGAAGCCCATTTCGTGCGTGACGCACATCATGGTCATGCCTTCCTGCGCGAGTTCGACCATCACGTCGAGCACTTCGTTGATCATTTCCGGATCGAGCGCCGATGTCGGCTCGTCGAACAGCATTGCAATCGGGTCCATCGACAACGCGCGCGCAATCGCCACACGCTGCTGCTGACCGCCCGACAATTGCCCCGGAAACTTGTCCGCATGCGCGCGCAAGCCGACGCGATCGAGCAGCTTCAGACCCTTCGCCGAGGCTTCGTCTTTCGAGCGGCCGAGCACCTTGATCTGCGCGAGCGTGAGGTTTTGCACGATCGACAGATGCGGGAACAGCTCGAAGTGCTGGAACACCATGCCGACCTTCGAGCGCAGCTTCGACAGATTGGTTTTCTTGTCCGTCAGCGACTGTCCGTTGATGACAATCTCGCCCTTCTGAAACGGCTCGAGTCCGTTGACGGTCTTGATCAGCGTGGACTTGCCCGAACCCGACGGTCCGCACACCACGACCACTTCACCCTTTTTGACTTCCGTCGTGCAGTCCGTCAGCACCTGAAACTGGCCGTACCACTTCGAAACATTCTTGATAGAGATCATCTTGCGACCTTTTTCTGAAGACCTTTGACAAGGCTCGACGCGACCACGCAGATCACGAAATAACACGCGCCCGCGAACAGTACCATCTCGACATTCGTGCCGTCACGATCGCCAATATTCGTGGCAGTGCGGAAGAAGTCGGCGAGGCTGATCACGTAGACGAGCGACGTATCCTGAAAGAGCACGATGCCCTGCGTGAGCAGCAGCGGCACCATCGCGCGGAACGCCTGCGGCAGCACCACGAGACGCATGGACTGCGCGTAGTTCATGCCGAGCGCGAACGACGCGTTGACCTGCCCGCGCGGCACGGACTGAATCCCCGCGCGAATGATCTCGGAGTAATACGCCGCCTCGAACAGCGAGAAAGCGACCATTGCCGAGGCGAGACGAATGTCGATATCCGCCGACAGACCGAGCACGTTCTGCAGCAGTTGCGGCACGATCAGGAAGAACCACAGCAGGACCATGACCAGCGGGATCGAACGGAAAATCGTCACGTAGCCCTTCGCGAACCACTCGAAAGGCTTGAACGACGACAGCCGCAGCATGGCGAGAACCGTGCCCCACACAATGCCGATCACGATCGCGATCAGCGTGATCTTGAAGGTGACGACCGCGCCCGTCCACAGCGTAGGCAGTGCGCCCGGAATACCGCTCCAGTCGAAATGGTGCATCACTTGCCTCCGATATAGCCGGGCAACCGGGTCTTGGCTTCGACCCAGCGCATGAATTGCATGACGACCAGATTGATCAGCACGTACGCGAGCGTGACAGCGATGAACGACTCATACGTCTGCGACGTGTAGTCGACAAGCTGTCGCGCCTGGGCGGAGAGATCGAGCAGACCGATGGTCGACGCGACCGCCGAGTTCTTGAAGATATTCAGAAACTCAGACGTGAGCGGCGGCACGATGATCCGGTACGCGACCGGCAGCAGCACGTAGCGATACGTCTGCCATTGCGTGAAGCCCATCGCGAGCCCCGCGGCACGTTGGCCGCGCGGCAGCGCGTTGATGCCCGAGCGCACCTGCTCGCATACGCGCGCGGCGGTGAAGAGCCCGAGACAGATGATCGAGGAAGAAAAGAACTGCGCGCCTGGCGGCAGTTGCTTGAACCAGTTTCCGATGGATGCCGGCAGCAACTCCGGTATCACCAGATACCAGATAAAGAACTGCACGATCAGCGGAATATTGCGGAAAATCGCGACGTAGAGCGTGCCGATGCCGGACGCCCACTTGTTCGGCACCGTGCGCAGCACACCGAACAACGAGCCGACGATCAGCGCGATCACCCATGCCGACAGCGACACGGTAATCGTCACCCAGAAACCCGACAGCAGCCAGCCCAGATAAGTGGTCGGCTCGCCGGTGGAGACGGGACTCAGCAGAATGCCCCAGTTCCAGTGATATGACATGACCAAGACTCCAGCAAAAAGAAACGGAAGAAGCGCGTGGCCCCTTCCGTTTCATTCAGCATTTCAAAAAAACAGCTAAGGTTTAATCGATTGCCTTGTCATTCGGATTCTTGTAAAGCGCCTTCATGTCGTCGCTTTCCGGGAAGTTCAGGTTCAAGCCCTTCGGCGGAATCGGCGATTCGAACCACTTCTTGTAGATCTTGTCGGCTTCGCCTGAAGTTTCGACCTTCGCGATTGCGTCGTCGACGACCTTCTTGAATTCCGGATCGTTCTTGCGCAGCATGCAGCCGTATGCTTCATGCGATTGCGGCGCGCCGACGATCACGAAATCGTTCGGCGTATTGGACTTTGCACGCTCGCCGGCGAGCAGCGCGTCGTCCATCATGAACGCAGCGGCGCGGCCGGTGGAGAGCGTCAGGAACGACTCGCCGTGATCCTTCGCGCTGATGATGTTCATGCCCAGGCTCTTGTCCTGGTTCATCTTGCGAAGCAGGCGCTCGGACGTGGTGCCGGCAGTCGTGACGACCGTCTTGCCCTTCAGGTCGGCCCAGTCCTTGATGCCCGAATCTTTCTTGGTCATCAGACGCGTGCCGATCACGAAGATCGTGTTCGAGAACGCCACTTGTTGCTGGCGTTCCGCGTTATTCGTGGTGGAGCCGCATTCCATGTCGACGGTGCCGTTCTGCACCAGCGGAATACGGTTTTGCGACGTGACCGGAATCAGCTTCACTTTCAGGTTCGGCGCGTTGAGCTTCTGCTTGACCGCCTCGACCACCTTCAGCGCGAATTCCTGCGAATAGCCGATGACTTCCTGCTTGTCGTCATAGTACGAAAACGGAATCGACGACTCGCGATGACCCAGCGCGATGACGCCCGTGTCCTTGATCTTTTTCAGCGTGCCGGCGTCTTGCGCGTGCGCGCCAACCGTAAACAGTCCGAGAGTCGCGAGCAGCAGCGCAGCTTTTTTAACCTTCATGTTTGATCTCCTTGGCAAGAACCGGCGCCAGTTTAGCAAAGTAATTATTCTGAAAGTATGGCTATAAACCATTGTTGTTGCGTGCACGCCGCTATCGGTCGGCGGCGGCTTCGCGCAGCCGGTCAACCTTTCCGGATATGCAAAGGCGGGCAGCATCGTCACGATGCCGCCCGCCAGGTAAAACACGCGCTCTTGTGAAGTGCGTTCAGGCATGCGCATTTACTTGAAATGCGCGGCGCATCCGCGAGGTAGCGAATCCGCCGTTCCCGTTACAAGCCCGCGATCAGGGATACAGACCGCGCATTTCGCGCGCTTGCAAAATCCGCTTGCACGCGACGATAAACGCCGCCGTCCGCACCGAAACGTTCTGCTCGCTCGACACTTGCCACACGGCCGCAAACGCTTCGCGCATCACGCGCTCGAGGCGCTGGTTGATCTCGTCTTCGGTCCAGAAGAAGCTCGAGAAATCCTGCACCCATTCGAAGTACGACACCGTCACGCCGCCCGCGTTAGCCACCACGTCCGGAATCACGAGGATGCCGCGGTCGTGCAGGATGTCGTCGGCGGCCGTGGTGGTCGGGCCGTTCGCGCCTTCCACGACGATCTTCGTCTTGATCTTGCCGGCGTTCTTTTCAGTGATCTGGTTTTCGAGCGCAGCCGGGATCAGGATGTCCGATTCCACGGTCCAGAACTCTTCGTTCGTCACCGAGTCGGCTTCGGCGAAACCGCCCACGCCGCCCGTCTTCGCCACATGTTCCAGCAACGCGACGGCGTCGATACCGGTCGACTTGTACAGCGAGCCGGTGTGATCCTGCACCGCGACGACCTTCGCACCCGCTTCCTGGAACAGACGCGCCGCGATGCCGCCGACGTTGCCGAAACCTTGCACTGCAATGCGCGCGCCTTCGATATCGAAGCCGATGCGGCGTGCCGCTTCGCAGCCCACCACAAACACGCCGCGGCCCGTCGCTTCGCGGCGGCCGAGCGAACCGCCGAGCGTGATCGGCTTGCCGGTCACGACGCCGGTCGCCGTTTGGCCCTGGTTCATGGAGTACGTGTCCATCATCCACGCCATGATCTGCTCGTTCGTGTTCACGTCCGGCGCGGGAATGTCGGTGTTCGGTCCGATGATGATCCCGATTTCGCTGGTGTAGCGGCGCGTGACGCGCTCGAGTTCACCACGCGACAGCTTGCGCGGATCGAGGCGGATGCCGCCCTTCGCGCCGCCGTAAGGAACGTTCACCGCAGCGTTTTTCACCGACATCCACGCGGACAGCGCCATCACTTCCGACAGCGTCACGTCCTGGTGATAACGCACGCCGCCCTTGCCCGGACCGCGCGACACGTTGTGCTGCACGCGGTAGCCCTCGAAGTGCGCGACCGTGCCGTTATCGAGTTCGATAGGCACGTCAACGATCAGAATCCGCTTCGGGCGCTTCAGGGTTTCGAGCCAGCGCGACAGCGAGCCGAGGTACGGCGCGACGCGATCGACCTGGCGCAGGTAGTTGCCCCACGGGCCGAGGTCTTCGCTATTCAGGTAGGAGGGGACGGACTGCGACGTTAATGCTGATTGGGCAGATTGGGCGGCTTGCTGCTGGGAAGACATGAACGCTCCGGCGTTGATCGAGTAGCAGCATTGTCGAAAAAGGCCGTTTTGAAATCCAATGCCGTTTCCTTATCCGATTATGTCTTTTTTGCATAACCCTTCGGAAGCCGCAAATTCGCGTCGCGGGCGCGCAGGTTTGGCGAGGCTCTCTTACGCGCCGCGCTGCGCCAGTTCTTCCGACACCACGTCCCACAACTGCCGCACGAGAATCTGCCGCGCGTCGTCGCTTTTGGCGGCCAGCTTGTCACGGTAGAGGCGTATCTCCATCGTGAGCGTAAGCTGGCCTTCGGGCGTGCCGCGCGTCGCCCGGTCCAGACGAATCAGCTTGCCGTCCGCGACCGCGTCTTCCACAGCGCTGTGCGGCAGAAAAGCGATGCCGTGGCCGGCGAGCGCCATCGCCTTCAGACCTTCGGCCATGTCGGTTTCGTAGAGCCGGTCCAGATTGAGACGCTCCGGGGCGTTGGCGAGAATCACCTCGGTCATGCGGCCCAGATACGCATTCGGCGTGTACGACAGATAGGGCGTGGGCGCTTCAGCAGTGCCCGGCAGCGTATGACGCGGCCGACCGGCGCGCCCCGGCGCCGAGAACGGACTGATCGGCTCGTTGCCGAGCGTCAGCATGTCGTAGCGGGCCGGGTCGAGCGCGACCGGATGACTCGGATGGTGATAGCCCATCATCAGATCGCAGCCGCCTTCCACCAGAGAGAGCGCCGCGTCGTGCACGTTAAGCGCGCGCAGCCGCGTATGAATCGGGCCCATCTGCGCTTCGATGCGTTGCAGCCAGCGCGGAAAGTACGTGAGCGACAGCGTGTGCGGCACCGCGAACTCGATCGTCGCTTGCGGCGTCGCCGTGTGGCCGCGCAACAGCGCGCGGGCCTCGTGGAACTGCGAAAGCATCGCGAGCGCCTGCTCGTTGAACACCTGGCCCGCCGGCGTGAGACGCGTCGGATACACCGAGCGGTCGATGAGCTCCGTGCCGAGCCACGCCTCGAGCGCCTGGATGCGCCGCGAGAACGCCGGCTGCGTGACGTGACGCAGTTCAGCCGAGCGGCTGAAACTGCGCGTTTCCGCGAGCGAAACGAAGTCTTCGAGCCATTTCAGTTCCATGCGAAGCCTGCTGCCGGCGAGAGAGAGGAAGTCAGCATTCTAGTGGCTCTGCCGATGCGAATGCTCACGCTCCACCCGGCAGCCGACTTTGCCTTCGCATCGTCCGCTGCGGCTCACGCGCGTCCGGCCTATTCCGGCCGAATCCGCCTCTGGTGGTAAAATTCGCGGTTCCCTCCGTTCCGATCCGCTCGCTGTGACTGCAGCGAGCGCTCAACGCCTAGACCAGCCGCCATCATGTCCGACACCCGCCCCGACACTCTGTTCGCGCTGAATGCGCTCTCCCCGCTCGACGGCCGCTATGCGTCGAAAACCGAAGCCCTGCGCGACTGGCTCTCGGAAGCCGCGTTCATGCGCAATCGCGTGACGGTCGAAATTCATTGGCTGATCGCGCTCTCCCGCGCCGGTTTCGCCGAAGTGCCGCGCTTTTCGGACGCCGCCGAACAATTCCTGCTGCAACTGGCCGAGCGCTTCACCGCGCATGACGCCGCGCGCATCAAGGACATCGAGCGCGTGACGAATCACGACGTGAAGGCGGTCGAATACTGGCTGAAGGAATCGGTCAAGGGTCAGGAAGAACTGGAGCGCGCAAGCGAGTTCATCCATTTCGCGTGCACGTCGGAAGACATCAACAACACGTCGCACGGCCTGATGCTTGCGGGCGCGCGCGAGCACGTCATTTTGCCGGCGCTGCGCACGGTGCATCAGAAACTCGTCGCGCTCGCTCACGCGCACGCGGAACAGCCGATGCTCTCGCGCACGCACGGCCAGCCGGCCAGCCCGACAACGCTCGGCAAGGAAATCGCCAATGTCGCCGCGCGTCTCGAACGCGCGATCGAGCGCATCGCGAAGGTCGAACTGCTCGGCAAGATGAACGGCGCGGTCGGCAACTTCAATGCGCATCTGTCGGCGTATCCGGAGTTCGACTGGGAAGCGTTCTCGCGCGAAGTGGTCGAGCAGCGCCTGAAGCTCACGTTCAATCCGTACACGATCCAGATCGAGCCGCACGATTACATGGCCGAGCTGTTCGACGCCGTCGCGCGCGCCAACACGATCCTGCTGGATCTCGACCGCGACGTGTGGGGCTACATCTCGGTCGGCTATTTCAAGCAGCGCACGAAGGCCGGCGAGATCGGTTCGTCGACGATGCCGCACAAGGTCAACCCGATCGACTTCGAAAACTCGGAAGGCAATCTCGGCCTCGCGAACGCAACGCTGCGCCACCTCGCCGACAAGCTGCCGGTGTCGCGCTGGCAGCGCGACCTGACCGATTCGACGGTGCTGCGCAACATGGGCGTCGCGTTTGGTTATTCGCTGCTCGCGTACGACTCGCTGATCCGCGGTCTGGACAAGCTCGAAGTGAATGCGCAGCGTCTGAACGAAGACCTCGACAACTGCTGGGAAGTGCTGGCCGAGCCGGTGCAAACCGTGATGCGCCGCTACGGCATCGAAAATCCGTACGAGCAGTTGAAGGAACTGACGCGCGGCAAGGGCATCACGCGTGAGGCGCTGCAGGCGTTCGTCGGCGGGCTTGCGATTCCGCAGGACGCGAAAGACCGTTTGCTCGCGATGACGCCGGGTTCATACATCGGCAAGGCAGTCGAGTTGGCGAAGCGCATCGGCTAAAGCCCGATTCATCCGCTGCTCTGCTCGTCGAGCAAAAGAAAAGCCGCTCCCCGGAGCGGCTTTTCTTCGTCTGAACGGTTAGTTCAGGATGGCGGATTAACGCTTCTCGACCTGCTTCAACACATCGTCGACGATCTGTTCCGGCGACAGTTCGATGCTCACCGTGACCGCCTCGTCCGCGCCCGGTTCCTCGAGCGTGTCGAGCTGGCTTTGCAGCAGCGACGGGTCGAAAAAATGGCCCGTGCGCGTGGTCAAACGCTCTTGCAGCACCTCGCGCGAACCCTTCAGGTACACGAAGCAGACGTCCTTGTCGCCGTCGCGCAAAATGTCGCGATACGAACGCTTCAGCGACGAACAGGTGAACACGGCCGTCTCGCCCGCCTTCTGCTTTTCTTCGATCGCGGCGCGGATAGTCTTGAGCCACGGCCACCGGTCTTCGTCGGTAAGCGGAATGCCGTGGTGCATCTTCTCCTTGTTCGCGGCGCTATGAAACGCGTCGCCGTCGGTGAACGCGCAGTGCAGGCGCTCCGCCAGCATCTCGCCAATTCTCGTTTTGCCGGCGCCCGACACGCCCATTGCGATCAAAATCATCAAAAACTCCTTACAGGACCGCCGCGAGCGCGAAGGTCAACAGCAAACCCATCAACGAAATGATGGTCTCGAGGAGCGACCATGTCTTGAAGGTCTGCCCCACCGTCATACCGAAGTATTCCTTGATCAGCCAGAAACCGCCGTCGTTCACGTGCGAGAAGATCAGCGAGCCCGAGCCGGTTGCCAGCACCAGCAGTTCCGGCTTCACCTGGATCGCGCTGGCCGCCGCGATCGGTGCAACGATGCCGCAGGCGGTGGTCATTGCGACCGTCGCCGAACCCGTCGCGAGACGGATCAGCGCGGCGACGAGCCAGCCGAACAGCAGCGGCGACAAATGCGCGGAGGTCGCAGCAGCCACGATTTCCTTCGAAATGCCGCTATCCATCAGCACGCGTCCGAAACCGCCGCCCGCGCCGACAATCAGCGTAATGCCCGCGATCGGCGCCAGACATTCGCCGCAGAATTTCTGGATCTGGTCGCGATTGAAACCGCGGCTCGCACCAAAGGTCCAGAAGCTCACCAGCACCGCGATCAGCAGCGCGACGTCCGAATTGCCGACGAAGTGCAGCAGGTCGTTCGGCAAGGTCTTCGGCGTGAACACGAGGTCGGCCCAGCTGCCCACCAGCATCAGGATCACCGGCAGCAACACCGTGAAGAGCGTAATGCCGAAGCTCGGCAGTTCGCGCTTCGGCGCTGCGTTCGCGCCGCCCGGCGTGCCGGAGAGGGCGACGTCGTCCCTGTTCAGAAACTGCGCGGCGAGCGCGTTCTCTTGCGGCAGCTTGATGTAGCGGTTGATCATCAGCGCAAACAGCGGACCGGCGACGATAGCCGTCGGCACGCCGACGATCAGACCATACGCAATCGTCTTGCCGATGTCCGCGTGGTACTGCTGCACGGCGAGCATCGCGGCCGGGTGCGGCGGAATCAGCCCGTGCACGACGGACAGGCCCGCGACCATCGGCAGGCCGACGAGCAGCAGCGATTTGTTGGTGCGCTTGGCGACGTTGAACGCGATCGGAATCAGCAGCACAAAGCCGACCTCGAAGAACACCGGCAAGCCGACGATGATCGCGACGACCATCATCGCCCAGTGAATATTCTTCTCGCCGAACCAGTCGATGAGCGTCGTGGCGATGCGTTCCGCGCCGCCCGATTCGGCCATCATCTTGCCGAGCATCGTGCCGAGACCCACCACCACCGCGATGTGCCCGAGCGTGTTGCCGTTGCCCGTTTCGAACGACTTGACGATGGTCGCCATCGGCATGCCGGAGGCAAGCCCCAGCAGCAGCGACACGATGATCAGGACGAGGAACGGATAGACCTTGTAGCGCGTGATCAACAAGATCAGCAGGGCGATGGCGATCACCCCGTAAACCAGCAGCATGCTGCCGTGAACAGCTTCCATGAAGCTCCTCCTTTGCGTTATTGATTGTGGGTGCGAAGACGGCAGCCACCTCGTCTCATGGCGACCGCTGCGCCTCGAGGACGGCAAACCGCGCGGTCGCTGAATTTTACTGTCTGTTGTCTTGAAAAGCCCGCGAAACCCGCAGCATCTTTGCAACGAAGCCTCGCTGCGACAGCCTGAAGCGGCTGTATCGGCGAGGCTCCGGTTGAGAGCTTGCTGTGTCTGCGTCTGCGTCCGCGTCTGTGTTCGCCAGAACGCGGCGGTTATCGACTAGTGAGCGGGCGCGGCCAATTGGCTCGCCGCGCGCGCGAGGCGCGTGACTTCGTCCCAGTTTTGCGCGGCGACCGCGGCTTTCGGCGTGAGCCAGGAGCCGCCCACGCAGACCACGTTCGGCAGCGACAGGAAATGCGTGGCGGTTTCGGCCGTAATGCCACCGGTCGGGCAGAACTTCAGCGTCGGAAACGGACCATGAAAAGCTTGCAGCATCGGCACGCCGCCCGCTTGCTGCGCCGGGAAAAACTTCACGATTTCATAGCCGAGTTCGAGCGCGGTGATGATGTCGCTCGGCGTCATCACGCCCGGCAAAAGCGGCAGGCCGGCATCCTGCGCGGCCTTGTGCATGTCTTTCGTGAGTCCCGGCGACACGCCGAACTGCGCGCCCGCTTTCTTCGCCTGCGCGCAATGCTCGGGCTTCGTGATCGTGCCGACGCCCACCACGATGTCTTCGGCCAACTGGCTCGCGCGCTCGATCGCGGCAATCCCCGCCGCCGTGCGCAGCGTGATTTCCAGCACCTTCACGCCGCCCGCATGCAGCGCGCGCGACACGTGTTCGCCCTGCTCGACCGAATCGAACGCGAGCACCGGAATCACCGGACCCAGGCGGACGATCTCGCTTACTGTTTTCGACGTCATAGTGAAACTCCTTGTTTCTGCCAACCGTCTGTTGCGTCGCCGGGCGGGCTTTGGCGGGCTGCCCGGTTGGACTTCGTTGGACCTGGTTCGACTGTCCGTTGGCTTGTTTGCGAAGACTGCTAGCCTGCCTGAGTGGTGCTGGTACGCGTTTCGCCGTGCTGTGCTGCGGCGTGCTGCGCAGCAGACGCCGCGTGCTCGCCGTGCGCTGCCGGACGCTCGCCCACCATCGGACCGAACACCGACGCGCCCTGCTCCGCCGGCGCCGCCGCCGCGCGGAATACGCCGAACAGTTCGCGGCCGAAACCCACTTCGTTTTCCGCCTGATTGAGCGGCGCGGCGTTAGGTCGCGCGGCCCATTCGGCGGCGTCGATCTCGACGTCGAGCACGCCGGCTTCGGCGTCGATCACCAGCATGTCGCCCGTGTGCACCTTGCCGATCGGCCCTTGCAGCAACGCTTCCGGCGACAGATGAATGACCGCGGGCACTTTACCCGACGCGCCCGACATGCGGCCGTCCGTGACGAGTGCGACATGGAAACCCTGATCCTGCAACACGCCGAGCAGCGGCGTCAAACGATGCAGTTCCGGCATGCCGTTCGCCCGCGCGCCCTGGAAGCGCACGACGGCGACAAAGTCGCGCTTGAGCTCGCCTTTGTCGAATGCCTCCTGCACGGCTTCCTGCGAATCGAACACGATGGCCGGCGCCTTCACCTTGCGATGCTGCGCCGCAACCGCCGAAATCTTGATCACGCCGCGGCCGAGCTTGCCCTGCATCAGACGCAAGCCGCCGTCCGCTTGGAACGGCTCCTTGATGCCGCGCAGCACCGCTGTGTCCGCGCTGGTTTCCACGCCCGGCACCCATTGCAGCTTGCCGTCGATCAGCTTCGGCTCTTCCGTGTAGCGATGCAGCCCCTCGCCGACGACCGTGTTGACGTCTTCGTGCAGCAAACCGCCTTCCAGCAGATTGCGCACGAGGAACGCGACGCCGCCGGCCGCGTGGAAATGGTTCACGTCGGCCTTGCCGTTCGGGTAAATCTTGGCGAGCAGCGGCACGGCTTGCGACAGCGTGTCGAAATCGTCCCAGTCGATCACGATGCCCGCCGCGCGCGCAATGGCGACGAGGTGCAGCGTGTGATTGGTGGAGCCGCCCGTCGCGAGCAAAGCGACGATGCCGTTGACGATCGCCTTTTCGTCGATCACGTGGCCGATCGGCGTGTAATTGCCGCGCTCGACCGTCAGATCCAGCACGCGGCGCGCGGCCTGCGCGGTCAGCGCGTCGCGCAACGGCGTATGCGGATGCACGAAAGCCGAGCCCGGCAGATGCAGGCCCATGATTTCCATCAGCATCTGATTGCTGTTCGCCGTCCCGTAGAACGTGCAGGTGCCGTGGCCGTGATACGCAGCGGCTTCCGCTTCGAGCAGCGCGTCGCGGCCGCATTGGCCGGTTGCGAACTGCTGGCGGGTTTTGGCTTTGTCGTCGTTCGACAGGCCGCTCGTCATCGGGCCGGCCGGCACGAAGATGGTCGGCAGATGGCCGAACTGCAGCGCGCCGATCAGAAGGCCCGGCACGATCTTGTCGCAGATGCCGAGGCACAACGCCGCGTCGAACATGTTGTGCGTGAGCGCGACTGCCGTGCTCATCGCGATCACTTCGCGCGAGAACAGCGACAGCTCCATGCCCGCGTTGCCCTGGGTGATGCCGTCGCACATGGCCGGCACGCCGCCCGCGAATTGCGCGACGCCGCCGTTCTCACGCGCGGCCTGCTTGATGATGTCCGGGTAGTTTTTGTACGGCGCGTGCGCCGACAACATCTCGTTGTACGACGAAACGATGCCGATGTTCGGCTCGCGAATCTGCTTGATGACGAGCTTGTCGTTGCCTTCGAGGCCCGCGAACCCGTGCGCCAGATTCGCGCAGGAAAGCGCGCCGCGCGCCGGGAACCGGCCCTGCGCCTGATGAATGCGGGAGAGATACGCCTCACGAGTGGGCTTGCTGCGTTCGATCACGCGCTGCGTGACTTTCAACAATTGCGAATGCGGGGAAACCATCGGAGCTCCTTCGTCGCTGGCGGCAGATTGGGCGCGCTATGCCAGGTGGGTATCGCGGGGTCGCCGGAGAGACCGGCGAAAGGAATCTTAGTAGAAAAACTACATGGCCGCAATTGGAAATCTTGCTGCAGTGCAGTTTGGCGAAACTCCGCGAAGCCCTTTACTGGCGGCGCATCGGACGAATAACACCTGAACCTAGGGATAACACCTACGGCGATAATGTAGTTTTTGTACCTTTCGGCCAATCAAGCTATAGTCCACGCATTCTTCAGCATAGTGCGAGTTTTCCAATGATGCTGTCCCAGGTCGAAGAGATGCGCGAGCAGTTGCGCCCGTCGGAGCGCAAGCTCGCCGACTACGTGATCGAGGCGCCGCGCGAGGTGCTAGACCTTTCCATGACGGAAGTCGCCGCGCGCGCGGGTGTGAGTCAGCCGACTATCGCGCGGTTCTGTCATGCGCTGGGTTTTTCGGGGTTTCGCGAGTTCAAGATCCGGCTGGCCCAAGGCATCGCTACTGAAGTGCCGGCGGTTTATCGGGATGTGCGGCCGGACGAGGGTACGCCGGGTCTGATCGCCAAGGTCTTCGACCGGACCATCGGCACGCTGATCCAGGTGCGCAACAGCTTGTCGCCGCATAGTGTCGAAGCAGCCGTCGACCTGCTGGCGAACGCGGCGCGCATCGAGTTCTATGGAGCGGGCGGTTCAGGTATTGCGGCGCAGGACATCCAGCACAAGTTCTTCCGGCTCGGCATGCCGAGCGTCGCCTACTCCGATCCGCACACCTACTCGATGTCGGCCGCACTGCTCGGCCCCGGCGATGTGATCGTGACGGTATCGAATACCGGTCGAACCCGGGACATCATCGAAGCGACACATTCCGCGCTCAATCGCGGCGCGAAAGTGATTGCGATTACACATGGATCGTCGCCGCTTGCGAAGCTCGCGTCGATTTGTCTCTTCTCAAATGTCGTCGAGGAAAGCGATGTGTTTTCGCCGATGACGTCGCGCATGTCGCATCTCGCCATCGGCGACATTCTCGCCGTCGGCGTCGCGCTCAAGCGCGGGCCTGAGCTTGTCGAGCGGATGGGTAAGGCGAAAGAAGTGATCGGCCGGCTGAGAATCGACGGCGAAAGCTGAAGAGGCGCAAATGAAAAAGGCCTGCTCGATGGCAGGCCTTTTTCAGGTCAAACTCAGGTCAAACGATGCACGCGGCCAGTTACTCGGCGACCACGCGAACATCGACGCGGCGGTTCTGCGAACGACCTTCGGCCGTTGCATTCGACGCAACCGGATCGGCGCTGCCGAGGCCTTGTGCGACGAACTGCTCACCCTCGAGACCGCCATCGCGCAGATATTGCACGACCGCTTCGGCACGAGCCTTCGACAGCGCCAGGTTGTGTGCTTCGGAACCCGTCTTGTCGGTGTAGCCCGTCACCGTCACGCGGCGCAGATTCGCGCCCTTGTTGGCGGCCATGAAGTGATCCAGGTTTTCCTTCGCGATCGGGCTGAGCGTCGCGCTGTCCGTTGCAAAGTTGGCGTTGCCTTGCAGCAGCAGCCGAGCCTGCGGCGCGGCCGGCTTTGCTTGCGGCTGCGCAGCCTCTTGCTGCTGAACCGGCTGTTGCGGCACCGGCTGTTGTGCGACCGGCTGCTGTGCGACGGGCGCGCCGCACATGAACGTCATTTCACGCGCATCTTTCACCGGCTGGTTGTTGCTCACGCCGTCGACCGCGCCGAGCCACGTAATCGGCTTGGCCTGGCAGGTTTCTTCGGCCACGCGCACGCAGGTTTGCGAGCTGTCGAGAAGTCCGAGGCAGCTAACCCAATAAGTCGGTACGGTTTGGTTCGGCGGACTGATCGTACGCAGCGTGTAGGACGGTCCAGATTGCGTACTGCACGCTGCAAAGATCGCCAAAGACGCGCCTGAGACCAACGCGCGGAGATATTTAAAAAGAGAAGTGTTCATTTTCACGAATGCAGTGATTGAAGCGGCGCCCTTGCCCCGTGTCCTGCGGACAAGAGCGCGCTTACAGTTCTAGTCAAGACAGCTCCGGTTGATGGACCGGACTTGCGTCCGATCCATCACGGCGCTTACCACTGGTACGAAGCACCGATGCCGATCGCCGTGCCTTGCGAGCTGGTGCCCGCGCCGGCCTTCATCTTCAGGTTCTCGGTGATACGCGCCGAGACGCCGAGCGCGACAGCCTGCGAACCCTTATACGAACCGCCACCGATACCGACCGCGATCGTCTTGCCTTGATCGACGTCCGGGATCATCGTCAGCGCCGTAGCGGCTGCGACACCGGCGTACGCGTTCTTGGCGACCTGGCTCACGCTGTTCTGCACCGAGTTGATCTGCTGATCGGTGTAGGCCTTCGAGGTCATGCCAGCCGGCAGATTGCCGACCGCCGAGCCGATGGCGTCGTTCAACTGACCCACGTTGACCGCGTCGGTCGTTGCCGTACCGGCCGCGACGTTGGTGACCTGGCGTTCGTTACCTGCCGAGCCCACCGACACCGAGTTCGCACGATCAGCCACCGAGTTCGCACCCAGTGCCACCGAGTTCGCCGCGGTTGCGCTTGCGTTCGCACCCATTGCGGTCGAATGCGTACCGCTTGCAACTGCTGCTTCCGTATCGCGGTTGCCGTCTGCTGCGAACATCGGGTTGTTGGCCGCGTGCGCAATGTTCGTCACCGTCGAGATCGCCGAGTTCATCTGGTCGACGTTGACTGCGTCGTCACCGGACGTGCCTGCTGCCACGTTGTGGATCGTCGTGCCGCCCGCAGCACCATTACCCATCGTAATGCTGCTGTAGTTGGTCGTACCGTCGGCGTTGTGGTCGTACGTGACTGCCGCGTTGGTCGTGCCGTTCGGGTTGATGATGCCCGACGCCTTCAACTGAGCGACGTTCACTGCGTCCGTGTCGGCCGTACCGGCTGCGACGTTGGTGATCTGGCGTTCGTTGCCCGCCGAGCCCACCGACACCGTGTTCGCACGGTCAGCCACCGAGTTCGAACCCAGTGCAACCGAGTTCGTCGCCAGAGACTGCGCATTACCGCCGATCGCCACCGATTCCGCGCCCGTTGCCTGTGAATCCGGCAACGTCGAGTTGGCGTGGAAGTACTTGATACCGGTGCCACCGCTGGTGATGTTGTTCAGCGTGTTGTTGATGTTGGTGATGTCCGACGTGTTCTGCGTCACACGGCCGTCGATGTTGGTGATCGCGTCACCCACGCTGTTCACGGTCGTACCGCCCACCGAG
The DNA here is from genome assembly GCF_046054045.1 of Paraburkholderia sp. RL17-368-BIF-A. Classification (NCBI taxonomy): domain Bacteria; kingdom Pseudomonadati; phylum Pseudomonadota; class Betaproteobacteria; order Burkholderiales; family Burkholderiaceae; genus Paraburkholderia; species Paraburkholderia sp. RL17-368-BIF-A. The sequence goes on along the minus strand of NZ_JARESN010000007.1, from coordinate 1,569 downwards.
TACGTCGGGGCCGAGATCGTGCCATCGCTGTTCACCGTCGAGCCGCCGCCGAGGGCATCTGCCGCCGACTGGCTCACGCCATACAACTGCGAACCGTTCACTGCATCCACGCTCGTGGCGTTGACCGCGCCTGCGGCCACACCAGTCAACGTACGCGAACCTGCCGTACCCGTAAGGTCAACCACCGTGCCGTCGGTATCCTTCGCCACCGTGATGTTGCGCGACGTCGGGTCCTGCTGCACCAGACCGACGGAACCGTTGGCGATGTTTTGCGTCAGGTTGTCGATGTTCGTCGTGTTCTGCGTCGTACGACCGTCGATGTTGGTGATTGCGTCACCCACCGTGTTCACCGTCGTGCCGCCCACCGAGTACGTCGGAGCCGTGATTGCGCCCGTCGTCGAGTCGTAGGTCGAACCGCCACCCAGCGACGAGGCCGTGCTCGTGCCGATCTGGCTCACCTTCGCATCTTCCGACATCAGCTGGCTCACGTTCACCGCGTCCGTGGCGTTCAGACCTGCTGCCACATTCGTGATGCGACGCTCAGCACCTGCTGCACCCACCGACACTTCACCGGCTGCCGTGGCTGCAGAGATAGCGCTGCCGCCCGGGTTGAAGCCTGCCGTCGTCAGCGTGGTCGAGTTGGCCACCGAGTTCGAGCCCAGTGCTACCGAGTTCGCCGTCGTAGCCTGTGCGTTGCCGCCGATCGCCACCGCATCCGTACCCGTTGCCGACGAATCCGCCAGCGTCGAGTTGGCGTGGAAGTACTTGATGCCGCCACCATTCACGATGTTGTTCACCGTGTTGTTGATGTTGGTGACATTGCCTGCCAGGTTTGCGACGTTGTTATTGGTGTTCGACAGGTTGTTCGCGACGTTCGACACGTTCATGTTCGTCGCGTACAGCTGCGAGCCGTTCACTGCGTCCGTGCTCGATGCGCTCAGATCACCAGCCGTTACACCAGTCAGCGTACGCGTGCCTGCCGTACCCGTGAAGTCGACCACCGTGCCGTCGGTATCCTTCGCCACCGTGATGTTGCGCGACGTCGGGTCTTGCTGCACCAGACCGACCGAACCGTTGGCGATGTTTTGCGTCAGGTTGTCGATGTTCGTCGTGTTCTGCGTTGTGCGGTCATCCAGGTTGGTGATCGCGTCACCCACCGTGTGGACCGTCGTGCCGTCGACCGAGTACGTCGGAGCCGTGATTGCGCCCGTCGTCGAATCGTAGGTCGAACCACCGCCCAGCGACGAGGCCGTGCTCGCGCCGACCTGGTTCACCTTCGCGTCTTCCGACATCAGCTGGCTGACGTTCACCGCGTCCGTGGCGTTCAGACCTGCTGCCACGTTCGTGATACGACGCTCTGCACCTGCTGCGCCCACCGACACTTCACCGGCTGCCGTGGCTGCCGAGATCGCGCTGCCGCCCGGGTTGAAGCCTGCCGTCGCCAGCGTGCTCGAGTTGGCCACCGAGTTCGAGCCAAGTGCCACCGAGTTCGCCGTCGTCGCTTGCGCGTTGCCGCCGATCGCCACTGCGTTCGTACCCACTGCCGACGAATCCGCCAGCGCGGTGTTC
>NZ_JARESN010000006.1:0-361816 GCF_046054045.1 Paraburkholderia sp. RL17-368-BIF-A | reverse complement strand
CGCGTATCTGACAAGCGGCGCCTACGCAATCGACGTGGCCGGCGAATCGCTGCCGGCCACGCTTCACCTGAAGGCGCCGTACGACCCGCGCGGCGAACACGTGCGCGCGTAGCCAGGCGTTTGTTCACGAGCCGCGCCGCTCCTCGGCGCGCGGCGCGGTTCAATTCATGCTGTCCGTCGACGCGCTTTCGCTTGCCATGCGGCTTGCCGCCGCTTCGGCGGCGAGCGCCAGCTTGTGCTGCTCGACCTGATGCGCGAACACGGGGCTGACATCCGGGTACGATGCGTCGGTCACGTAGTCGAGGCCGTTCTGTTGTGCCTCGATCAGTTCCTGGTAGACTTGGGCGCGCGTTTTTCCTTCCGCGAAAACATTCGACGATGCGGCGAGGACGACGACGGACAATGCGGCAAAAGCGATCTTCTTCATGATGAACTCCGGTGAGTTGTGTGCGGGTTTGCATCAGGGAGAACCACGCTTTGCCGGCTTTTATTCCTGGGCGCGGCGCAAGTAAAAAACATTTCCGCGCGACGGAATAAAGCGCGCCGCGAACCGGTTTGCCCGGGTCTGGACGACGCCTTGCTCACGCGGTAAAAGAACTTCTGAAAGACGCCGCGCGAGCGGAATAAACCGGCGTACAACCGTGTTTGCACCTCAACAGCCGAACCCCGGCCGGAGAACTTGCATCATGAAACCGACCGACGCCCCCGCCGATTCACCGCTTTCCGAAGCCGACGTTCAAGCCTACGCCGACGGCACGCTGTCGCCGGCGCGCGCCGCGTTCCTGCGCGACTATCTGGGCCGCGATCCGGCGGAAGCCCGCCGCGTCGCCTTTTACGGCTCGCTTAACGAGCAGATTCAGCGTTCGTTTCAGACCGCCGACGAACCCGCGTCCACGGCGTTCAAAGCCCGGCGCGGCGCGGCGAGCCGCTGGCGCAACGCTGCCGTCAGGCCGCGTGTGCGCAGGGCAATCCGGGCGCTGATTGCTATTGTCATCGCGTGTGCGGCGGTGAGCGGCTGGTTTGCGGCGACTCAGGTGACGCAGCAGGCGCTCAACAATGCCGCCGTGATGGCGCTGGCGGAAACGGTGGCCGCTCCTTATCCGGCGGCATCGCCGACTCGCCGGGAGCCGTCCGCGCCCGACCTCGAGGCGATCGGGCTGCGGCTTGTCGATGAGCGCGTGCTGTCGCTCGGCCTGTTGCAGCGCGCCACCGCATTCGTCTACCTAAACGGCGACAACCAGCCGGTGATCCTGCTGTCGACGCTCGCCCTGCTCGCGCCTGCGCAGCCGCAGTGGTCCGCGCGCCGCATCGGCGATGTGCGTCTCTTGACGTGGACCGCGCAGCGGCAACGCTTCGTGGTCGCGGGCGACGCGCGTACGCACGGCCTGATGCGCGCCGCCGACGTCATGACGATGCCATGAACGCCCACGCAGTCGTACACGCGCGATGACTCGCCGCATCGACGGGAATAGAATCCGCTCACGCGTGTTCGCCCTACAACCGCCCTACAACCGCCCTACAACACGAGCGACGCTCCGACGCAGCGCCGCGCTTCCTGCCCACGAGAGGCCCCATGACCGGGATCAAGAATGGATGTCCGTGACGAGTTGATGGAACACGTGCCGCGCCTGCGGCGCTACGCGCGGGCGCTGATCAACAATCGCGACCTCGCGGACGATCTGGTGCAGGACACGCTGGAACGCGCGCTCGGCCGCACCGGCATGTTCCAGCCCGGCACCGACCTGCGTGCATGGCTCTTCACGATCATGCACAACGTGTTCGCCAATCAGGCGCGCAAGGCATCGTCGCGCGCGGTCCATGTGGCGGTCGACGACGAAAGCGTCCACGAAGCCGAGTTCGCCGTGCCGGCGCCGCAGACGCGCTCGCTGGAAATGCGCGATCTGGACTACGCGTTGCAGCGTCTGCCGGTCGACCAGCGCGAAGTGGTGCTGCTCGTCGGCCTCGAGGAAATGAGCTACGCCGACGTCGCGCTCGCGCTGAACGTGCCCATCGGCACCGTCATGTCGCGGCTTTCGCGCGGACGCGAACGGCTTCGGGCATTGATGGCGGGCAGCCAGCCCGGTGCGAAATTACAGGTGGTGCGATGAGCGACCAACATACCCCGATCACTGAAGAAGAGCTGCATGCTTACGTGGACGGCACGCTGTCCGACGAACGGCGCGCCGACGTCGAGCGCGCGCTCGAACAGAATCCCGAACTGGCCGCGCGCATCAGCGATTATTTTTCGCTGAACAGCCTGTTCCACGATCGCTACGACCGCGTGTTGAACGAACCCGTGCCGAAGCGCTTGCAGCCGGCCGCGCCGCCGCATTCGCGCCGCTCGCGCATCGCCGCCAACTGGCCGCAATTCGCGGGGATGGCGGCGGCGCTGGTGATGGGCGTCGGCATCGGCGTCGGCACGCATATGGGGCAGGACGCGATGCAGTCGGTGGCGGGCTTCTCCGTGGGTTCGTCGACGGGTTCTTCCAATACGCGCCCGGTGAGCGCGGACCGAGCCGAGGTGTTCGCCCGCCAGGCTGCGGTTGCGCACGTCGTGTATATGCCGGAGGTCGACCGCCCTACCGACATGAGCGCCGATCACGAGCAGGATTTCGTGCAGTGGCTCGCGAACCGTCTCGGCACCAACGTCCATCCGCCGATGCTCGCGAAGCAAGGCTTCTCGCTCTCCGGCGGGCGCCTGCTGCCCGGCCCGGACGGCCAGATGGCCCAGTTCATGTATCGCGGACCGAAGGGCGAACGGGTGACGCTGTGCATCTCGCGCCGCCAGGTGAATGCGAACACCACGGCGTTCAAGCTGTACCAGGACGGACCCGTCAACGTGTTCTACTGGGTCGACGGCGATTTCGGCTATGCGGTGTCAGGCGGCATCGACCGCAAGCAGTTGCTGCAGCTTTCGCATGACGTGTACGCGCAATTGACCGGCGCGACGCAGACGGATTGATGCGCCTGCGCTGGTGAACCACCGCGCACGTCAGCGCGCGGCCGACTTCACCAGTTCGCGCGGCGTCACGCCGAGCAGCCGCCCGATCCAGTGCGCCATGTGGCTCTGGTGCGAGAAGCCGGCCTCCAGTGCAATCTGGCTCGCGGAGAGCCGGCCTTGCAGCAGCATCGTTCGCGCGCGTTCGACGCGCCGCTGCACCACGTACTGATGCACCGGCACGCCGAGCGTCGCGCGAAACAGCACCTTGAAATGCGGCACGCTCAGATCCGCCTGCGCCGCGAGTTCGCTCAGCGTGAGACGGCGGTCGAGATGCGCTTCGATGAAGTCCGTCACGCGCGCCGCCGTTCTCGGAGCGAGCGTGCGCTCCTTGCCGTCGAGCGACGGCGCCCCGCCGATCAGCCGCACCACCATCGCCGTGCACAGGCTTTCGGCGTATAGCGGATCGGACGCGTCGTCGGCTTCCAGTTCGGCGCGCAACGCCCACGCGAGATGCTGGAAGCGCGCATCGCGCATCTGGAATTGCGGGCGAATCTGCGCGTCGCTTGCCTTGACTGCCAGTTGCTCCGCTGTCTTGCGCGCGAATTCCTCGCCGATCCAGACGCTGAAAACCGTGCAGGCCGATTCGTCGCTCCATTGGCCGTCGAGTCCCGCGGGAATCACGTCGGCGTCGCCGTGCGCCTGAATGCGCGAGTGCGGCTTCTCGTTGCAAAGACAATGCGCTCTGACCGGCCCGCCCACATGCACGCCGACCCGATGATGCTTGAGCGCCGGTATCCGGTGCAAGCCCGCCGACACGTTGACCAGCTCCGCGCCGAAGCCTTGCCAGCCGAGCGTTTTGCTCGAGCGCAGCGCGATGCGCGAGCCGCTGTGCGCGGGCGGAATCTGAGTCGGGACAGGTATGACGGCGTTCATCGTTTGTCTCGCGGATGGCAGTCGATCTGCGGGCATTGTGCCGGGTTTTTCGCGGCTTCGCTCGATGGGCGGCCATCGTCAAACGACCATCCGAATCTGTTCATTTGCATCCGCGCATGCGCGTTTTTTGCGGCACCTGTCCTTATGATCGGGCCATGACGATCCAATAAGGAGCCTCACGTGTTCGTGATTTTTGGAGCAGGCGGCAAGGTGGGCAACGCAAGCGCGGCCGCGTTGCGGCGCGCGGGCTGCGACGTGCGTGCCGTGGTCCGCAACGCCGCGCAGGCCGCGCCGCTCATCGAGCTGGGTTGTGAGGTGGCGATCGCCGATCTGCACGATCCTGCGTCCGTGGCTCGCGCCATCGACGGCGCGCACGCGGTGCAGATGCTGTGTCCGGTGCCGCGCGATCACGACGACCCGGCGAGCGCGATGCGCCGCATGATCGACGCGAGTGTCGACGCGTTGCGCGTGAATCCGCCGCAACATGTGCTCGCGCTTTCGGATTACGGCGCCGAGCACGCGAGCGGGACGGGCATCACCACGCTGTTCCACTACCTGGAGACGCGGCTCGGCACGCTCGACACTCGCCTGACGTTTCTGCGCGCCGCCGAACATATGCACAACTGGGCGCGCGTGCTGCCGGTCGCACTGGCGAAGGGCGTGCTGCCGAGCCTGCATCATCCGCTGGACAAGCGCTTTCCTACCGTGGCCGCTCAGGATGTCGGCGCGCTGGCGGCTCAACTGCTGATGGACGGCAAGCCGCCACGGCATTCGCCGCGCGTGGTGAGCATCGAAAGCGAACAGCGGGTGAGCGTGATCGACGTCGCGCGCACGATTGCCGATCTCGCCGGCCGCACAGTCACCGCCCACGCGGTGCCGCGCGAGCAATGGGCCGCGATGCTCGCCGGAGCCGGTCTCGGCGACGGACACGCGCGGCTGATCGTCGATCTCTACGACGCGCATAACGCCGGCCGCATCGACGTGCAAGACGGCGTCGGCGAACGGCGTTTCGGTCCGACGACGCTGACGCAGGCGTTAGCGGCAATCGTGCCGCGCGGCGCAGCGCTTAGCGCCTGACGGGAGGATCGATATGTCGACCTGTGTTCTACGGCATGCAACGAGCAAGCGACGCGTGAATACGAGCCGCCTGCTCGCCGTCGCGTTGGCGCTGGCGGGGCTGATCGGCTGGCGCGCGGTTCGCGATCTCCTTGCCGCGATTCCCGATAGCAACGACGACTTCGGCTTGTTTTAGCGCCGAAGCAATGACCTCAGCCCGCGAACGACTGTCCGCACCGCGCGGGCGCTTGCGCATTGCATCGCGCCGCGACACCACGCCCCACGTCTTAAAACTCGCGCAACCATCGGCACTGGATTAAACTTTGGCGGCTCGTTCGGCCGCCGCGCTCAAGTTTGGTTCACCGAACGACTTATCGGCTAAATCTTTCTCCCCTATTGCCGTTAACGAGGTGAAAGGTTCTTAAGTTTGCGTCGGGTGCATGGAAGTCATAAATTCAAGACGGTGGGCGCCGCGGGGCCGGAACAGGTGGATCGCCGCAGCCGCGGCACTCGGTGCCGCCGCGATCATCAGAGCGATCCTGCATCCGCTGCTCGGGCCGTTCATGCCCGGCACTGCTTTTCTGATCGCCGCAGTGCTCGTCGAGTACTACTGCGGCCTCGCGCCCGCGTTATGCGTGATGCTGCTCGGGCTTTGCCTTGCCGATTATCTTTTCGTGCCGCCGTATGGCCACATCGACGTGATCGACGCGTCGGACCTGCATCTGCTGATCTCATATCCTCTGCTCACGATTCTCATCATCAGCCTCGTTGAACGTTTGCGGCGCGCGCAGTATCGCGCCGAACTGCTTGCGGCCGTCGCGCAGTCGCGCTACGAAATGCTGCTGCGCCACGACAACGAGCGGCTGCTTGCCCGCCGGGCTACCGATGAAATGCATCGCATGCTGCGTCATATCGCGCAGTACAACCGCTCGCTGATTCTCATCAAGGCGCTCGATCCGGCCAACAGCTTGCCGCCTGGCAGCTTCGTGGCCGCGGCCGCCACGGCAACATCCAATGCCCTCGTCGACGACGCATCGTTGCACGCGGGCATCGCCTATTGCGCGAAGCATGCGCAAGTGCACGAGGAGGATCTCGCGCACGTGCGCGTCCATCTGACGCCGGGCCATCACCGTATGCGTTTTCTCTCCGGCGCCCGCGACGACTGGCGGCCGGTCGAATGCGTGTGCGATCGCTTCACCACGTCGTCCGGTGAATTCCTGGTTTTGCGCGCGGATGACTGACATGAACGCCACGCCATTTTCAGGCATCGACGGCGGCGATCACGCGGTCCTGCTGCTGCATGGTCTGTCGAGCTCGCCGCTCGAATTGCGCTTTCTCGCCCGGCTGCTTGCCGACGAAGGCTTTGCCACGCATACGCCGGAATTGCCCGGCTACAGCGCAGGCACCGGACATCAGCCGATGGAGCAATGGATCAGCGCAGCCGTCGCCGAGTTCGACAGGCTCGCCGCACGGCATCGGCACGTCTCGATCTGCGGTCTTTCGATGGGCGCGACGCTCGCGGCCGCGGTTGCGCACGAGCGGCCCGCCGCCCGCGCGTTGCTGCTGCTGTCGATCACGCTCAATTACGACGGCTGGGCGATTCCCTGGTATCGCTTTTTGCTCGACTACGTGTATTACACGCCGCTGCGCTCGCGTTATCGCTATCGCGAGCAGGAACCCTACGGGCTGCGCAACGAGGCGTTGCGCTCGAAGATCGCGCGCGCGATGCAGAAGAACGACATCAGCGAAGTCGGACCGGCGTTCATCGGCTTGCCGGCGCTGCACGAGGCCGGCCGCCTGGCGGGCTCGGTAAAGAAGAAGCTCAAGGGCATCGGCACCGATTGCCTGATTATTCACGCCATCGACGACGAAACCTCGAGCCCGCATAACGCGCGATTCGTCGGGACCACCATCGGCGCGTCATTCTTGCGAACCATCTGGCTCGACGACTCCTATCACATGATCACGTCCGACAACGAACGCGAAGTCGTGGCGCGCGAATGCGCCCTCTTCCTGCGCGAAAGCGTGGCCGCCACCGTGTCGAGCCATAACCCGGCACCCGTGGTTTCTCGCGCGCTCGCACGCCGCCTGCGGCAACTCGCGACTGTGGCGAGGAAAGCATGAAGCGCACATTCGTGCTCAAGGCGGCAGTGTGCGGCTTCGCTGTGGCAGCATGTGCCGGCGCGGCTCACGCCGACGAACAGCAAGCAGCAAGCGACTGGAAAATATCGGTCGGGCCCGGCTTGTATGTGTTTCCAAAGTACCCAGGCTCATCGCAGATCCAGGTGCTGCCGTTTCCCGTTCAGGACATTTCATGGAAGGACCGTGTGTTCTCCCAAGGTCCGGATGTGCTGGGCGTCAATGCGCTCGCCGGCGAGAACTATCATGCCGGGGCCTCGCTGAGTTTCGATTTCCAGTCGCGAAAGAGCTCCGACGATGCGCGGCTCAAAGGCTTGCCCGATGTGCACGTCGGACCGAAGCTGCGGCTTTTTGCAGACTATACGTGGTGGGCTTTCACGGGCTCGGCGGCGGTCTACAGGGACATCGCCGGAACCGGGCAAGGCCTGACCGCGATGGCGGACCTCTTCGTATCCGCGCCGCTCGGCAAATTGCTGCTGTCCGCAGGGCCTGGCGTGACATGGGCGAACGCGACATACACGCAGACCTTCTTCGGCGTGAATGCGCAGGAAAGCGCCGCGTCGGGCCTGCCTCAATATGCGACGCATTCGGGCTTGCGCGACGTGCACTTCAACGTCAACGCGCTTTATAAATTCGACGCGCACTGGTCGGCGAACGTCGCGGCTGTCGTCGGGCGTCTGCAAAAGTCGGCCGCCGGCAGCCCGATCACCGAGCGGCGTCTCGATCTGAACGGCATGGCTTCGGTGTTGTATCGGTTCTAGCGCACCGTTCGCTAGTGTTGTTCGACCTGCCAGCGCAGCACAGGATGCGTCGCGCCCGCAGGCATCGTCCACGCCCCGTTGCTGCTGAAGTCCCAACCGGCGAAGCTCGCGGGATCGCTCATCTGCGCAGTCGTCAATCCGTTCGACGGCGGCAGATTGCCGCCGCTCGTCGCCACGCCCGTCGTCTCCGCATTCCAGTAGACGTTGCTGCCAAGCCCCGAGCAATACGCGCAGACGCCGCCTACCTGGCGCAAGCTGTACGCGGAGACCTTGCCGGTTGCGAACGACTCCGTGACCGTGCCGCTGTTGATATTCACGAGTCCACCGGACGAGCCGCGCGACTCGTTGGCCGACACATTCCCGGTCGCATACGACTGAGTGATGGTTCCTGTGTTGTTGAACACGAGGCCGCCGCCACCCGAATCGGCGACGACATCGGCACTGCTGCCCGAACGCGCGATGGTTCCCAAGTTATCGCCGACCAGTCCGCCGATCGACGCGCCTGCACCATTGGTCGGCGCCGAGATTCCGCCGGAGGTGAACGTATTGACGATCAGGCCGTGGTTACTGCCGGCCAGAATCCCGATGGACCTGAACGACGGCGCGTAGATATGCGAGTTCGCGTTGATGTTCACGTCGCGCACCACGGCGTTTGCGGCGATATCGCTGAACACCGCATCGGAGTCCGGCGAGATGTTCAACACCGTGTGCCACATGCCGTCGAACTGCCCGGAAAACGACGTATGGTCGGTAAAGCCCAACGTCTTGAACGCATAGCCGTTTGCGTCGATGTCCTTGCCTAGCGCGTAGTTGCCGGCCATGTCGTTGGCTATGTTCTGCAGATCCTGCGCCGAATTCACGAGCTTATAGCCGGTGGCCTGCGTGAGCAGGCCGCTGTACTCGGGCGCGCGCCAGGCGCTATTGCTCAGCACGACGCCGGGCGTATAGCTGCCGGTCATGTCGTAAAGCGCGCTGACGGTGCCGGTACTCGAAGACCAGTCGATCGTGCCGTTATTGGCGACGCTGCCGCCGTTGTCGATGCCGCCCGCGTCCGCGCGCAGCGTCAGCGCGCCGCCGCCCTGGTTGCCGAGCGTCGCGCCCGAGGCGACCGAAACACTATGCGCCGCGTTGAGCGCGAGCGATGCGCCGCCGGTCCATTGAATGCTCTGCGCGACGTCGATATCGCCGCTCTGGCCCGCCGCGCCTGTCGTCGTCATGTTGATCGACGTGCCCGCGCTGAGGCTGCGGGCAAAGGCGCGCGACGCGCCGTCATCGAACGTGTATGCGGGCAGCGTAACGTTCCATTGCCCTGCGGTGACTTTCGTGAGATCGCCCCAGAAGGTCAGCAGTCCCGTCGTGGTATCGACGATGCCGCCGGTTCCATCGGCGCGCTGCGCGCCGACGTTGCCCGCGAGAATCACCTGGCCCGCCGTGCCCGCCACCAGCCAGACATGGCCGTCACGCGTCGCGGTGCCGGTTGCGCGCACCGCATCGTTGCGGCCGGCGAGCGCATAGATGTTGCCGTCCACGGCTTGCAGGTTCACCTGCGCGGCTTCGATTGCGCCGGTATTGACGATCGCGCCGCCGCTTGCGGTCTGCACGAACATCTGCTGCCCGCTCGACGAGTCCTGCAGCAGCACCTTGCTGCCCACAGCGATTTCAGCCGTGCCTTGCGGCGCGCTGATCGTGCCGTAGTTGTCGACTTCCTTCGCGGCGATGAGCAGCACATCGCCGTTCGTCGAGCCGATGTGGCCGAGGTTGACCACACGCTGATCCGACTGGCCGGAGAACGTCAGCGCTCCGCCGGTCATGAACGACGCGTTGTCGGTGTCGAGTGTCGAAGCAACAAAGCGGCCGCCCGTCGTGACCACGCCTTGCGGCCCGACCACGACGCCTTGCGGATTGATCAGATAGACGCTACCGGTCGCGTTGAGCTTGCCGAGAATCGACGATGGCGAGCCGCCCGTCACACGGTTTAGCGTCGCACCGGAACCGTTGTTGAAGACGACCGTGTTGTTGCCGCCGATCGAAAAGCTGTTCCAGTTGACGACGCCGCGCGTCGAACCCGGTTGCGTGACGGTCAGCGTATTGCCGGCGCTGGCAATCGAACCGCTGCCGCTCACATAGGCTCCGCCTTGCGGCAAGGTGCCTTGCGCAAGCACCGGGGCCGCGCACGACATGCCGATGGACAACGCGAAGACAGACAGTGAGATAGAGACAGGGACGGCGGGCAGGTTGCCCGAGGCGCGCGGCGGGCGCATGGAGAACATATCGCGTGACATACTTTCCCCTCTTTTATACAAGCGGAATGGCATGCCACTCTGCCGGGGCCTTTGCCTCTGTTTTCAGGGCGTGGCCAATGCAGCATAGGCCATAAATTGTGCTCTTAACTAACAGGAACTCTCAGCGTTTTGTGCCTTGATGCCTGCGTTTTGTGCCGACTCCGAATCCGTCGACCGCGTGCACACGCACCGCGGCCCCTGCACGGTTCGTTCGCTCACTGCACGACACACTCGAATGAAGCAGCCTGATTCACGTCGCCGCCCTGATAACGCGGCCATTTCGGATAATCGCATAGCGGCCGCGTGCGACCGGGAACGCCGGCGGTGTCGGTAGTCACTTGCTCGACCGGAGCCTTGCCTCTTTCGACCCATTGCTGAAGCGCCGACAGCGAATCCCAGGTGGCGTTAAAAGTACTGCTTGCCGCATGGCCCATTCCGGGAATCTCATAGAAGCGCACGAACGACTCGACCTGGCGAACGCCGAATTGCGCTTGCAGCCGCCGATAATATTGCTCCGTTGCACGCGTGCTGACCAGTACATCGGATAATCCATGAACGAGCAGCAGCTTCCCGCCACGTTCCTTGAACGCAGCAATATCGGTGCTTGCGTCGAGTTGCGAACTGAGTTCGCTGATACGGTTCGCCCATACGCCCGGCTGCTCCGGATCGAGCGATAGCGAATTGAAGCTCGGGTCGCGCGTCACGGAGTACTTGATCCACTGATCGGTCAGCACGCTGATATACGGTGCCGTCAAAGGCATCGGATTGGCCGGCTGTGAGGTGCCGAATGCGAGGAACGTGACCACAGGCTCGACCGGAGAACTGCGCGTGACGATGCCGAGGTCGGCGCCCCATACGTTGTAGCCAGGATATTGAGTCTCGCCGCTCGCGAGCCGGAAGCGAAAGTGGGTGGACGTATTGATTGTTTTCAACGCTTCGATTTGTGCGTCCGACAGGCAATTGTCGCCGGTGTCCGCGCCCTTTGCGCAGCGCAACGGAGCACCGTTGAGCGTCGCAATAGACGGATCAAATCGCGCGTTGCATTGCTGCTGATCGCTGATCAGGCCGTCTGCCACGCCGTCGAGCGCGTCGCATGCCTTAATCGCCGCGTCGTACAGTGCCTGCCGTTTGCCGACGGAAAGATAAGCGCCCGGTTTCGCCAGCGCGCGGTTCATGCGTTGACCGCCGAGTAGCGCCGCTGCGTCGTCCCATGCCGGATACCATGCGATTGCACCGTCCCAATCCGACGGCCAGCGCTGGATTGCCGTGACGGCTTCACGCCCGCCCGTGGAGCCGCCTGCGAAATAGGCCTTGCGTGGCAAATGCGCATAGCGGGCCTTGATGATCGCAAGCGCTGCGTCGTGCGTTTTCTTTAACGCGTCGCCGCCGAAATTTCTAACCGCTTCGTCGTTCAGGCCAAAACGTCCGTCCTGCGAGGCGAGCGCGTTCGCCTGATGGCCCGAGTCGCTTGCGAAGGTCGCATAGCCGCGGCCAAGCGGTACGGGTTGGTCGACCGGGCCATTGGGCACGTTGCCGGCCACATTCGGAATCGTGCCGTCAAAACCACCGCCGCCGAACATCACGACTTTGTCGTTCCATTGTGCGGGCAACGCGACCTTGAATTGAATGTCGGGCGCGGATCGGTCGAGTGGCGAGATCTTGCCGGTGACCTCGCAGTATTCCGGTAGCGCGGTTGCTCCGCTTCCGCTCGCTGCGACTGGCTTTACGGCGGTGACGGCCGCTCCCGAGGTCGGCAAGCCTATTTCCGAAGCCGGCACGATAAAGCCTTGCAGCCGCTCGCAAGCGGCCACGTGGCCGGCGGGCAGAGTCGCAGCTATGCCGGATGCGGGAATCGCCGATGTAATCAAAAGCGCGGCAGGGAGCGCGACGGCGCGCGCGACTTTCAAATTGCGAAGGTGAACTCGAATCATGATGTCTCCGTTATGACCGACTTTTTCGCAACGCAAATGCCGCGCGCTGCTTGCACGTTGTGCCGCTACAGCGTCATGCCGCCAGACGCTTCGATAACAGCGCCGTTGATATAACTCGCTTCGTCGCTCGCGAGAAAGGCGTAGATGTTCGCGATTTCTTCGGGCTTGCCCAGGCGCCGCAATGGAACCTGGTTTCTCATCTTCTCGAGTACTTCGCCGGGTACGGTCGCCAGAATCGGCGTGTCGATAAAGCCCGGCGCGACAGCATTCACGCGGATGCCTTTAGGGCCGAGTTCACGGCTCCATGTCTTCGTGAATCCGATAACGCCGAACTTGGACGCCGCGTAGTTCGTCTGCCCGTAATTGCCGTAGATTCCGACGACCGAACTCGCATTGAGAATCACGCCGGCCTGCTGGCCGATCATGCAGTCGAGCACGGCTTGAGTGGCGTGAAAAACGCCGCGCAGATTGACATCCATGACGTCTTCGAATTGCTCGGCCGTCATGTTTTGCAGGCGCGCATCACGCGTAATGCCTGCGTTGTTCACCAGCACGTCGATGCGCTTGAAGCGCTCCTGCACGCTGGCCGCCATATCCTGAACGGCCTCACGATCGGCCACGTTGACGGTGAAGCCCACCGCTTGCGCGCCCGCCTCACGGCACGCGCCGACCACCGATGTCACCGCATTGGCATTCACGTCGCATACCGCGACGCTCGCGCCTTCGCGTGCGAATTTGAGTGCCGTCGCCGCGCCGATTCCCTGGCCCGCGCCTGTGACGATTGCAACCTTGCCGTTGAGTCTCATTGGATCTGCGTCCCTGGGTAGTGAGTTGTTTTGATGTCGGTATGCCGTCAAAGATATTCGACGTTGCCATCCACGCTGATGGCTTGCCCGGTGATGTTGTAGCCCGCCGGCGATGCGAGGAATAGCGCCATCGCGGCAATGTCGTCGACGGTCACCATCCGGCGCAGTGAGATCTTTTTCAGGTACTGCTCTTTCATTTCGTCGAACGACACGCCCGTCGACTCGGCTCGCGCCGCGATCACCCTGTCCATTCGCTCGCCTTGCACGACGCCGGGCAGAATGGCGTTCACGCGAATGTTCTCGGGCCCAAGCTCGATTGCCAGCGACTTCACCAGTCCGACAATCGCCCATTTGGTCGCGGCGTATGGCGTGCGAAACGCATACCCGAGCCGTCCCGCCACCGACGACATTGCAATGATCGCCGGGCAATCCGATGTCTCTTTCAGCAGCGGTACGGCCTTATGCAGGAAGTAGTACTGGCTGTTGAGATTCGTCGAAATGGTTCGTTCCCAGTCGTGCGGTTGAATGGATTCGACGTCGCCCGTCGGACCCGCGATGCCCGCATTGTTGATCAGAACGTCGAGCCCGCCGAGCCTCGCGCGCGCGTCGTCGATAATCTGGTCGACCTGCTCGCGATTTGCCACATCCGCGACGCCGGTGTAGAGCTTTGGGTTCCTCTCTTTGGCCTTTTCAACCGCCGACGCATCGACATCACAGATATAGACCTGTGCGTCTGCTTGAACAAATGCATCGGCAATGGCTGCTCCAATTCCCGCGGCTGCGCCGGAGATAAGTACGCGCAGACCGGGCCTCGGTTTGAGAAGCTCGAAAGTATTCATGTGTCGCACCAACAAATAAAACCGAATGGGGAATAAAGCCGTTTCCGGGCTTATACGCTTTCATGGCGATGCCGGCATTCAGCTTTTGGATGTGTTGAGTTGCGCGCCCTTGGCCGTCGCCGGGATCGGACGATCCGCGGCCTTGATGGCTTTCGCAAGAAGCGGCACGAGACACAGGCCGAGCACCGATGCGACCACCACGACGTTAAAGCCCGAGTCGCTTCTGCCGGTTATCGTTTCGGCGAGCCCGAAAAGATAAGGTCCGACAAAGCCGCCCAACAAGCCGATCGTATTGATGAAAGCAAGTCCGGCCGCAGCCTGCACGCCTTGCAATCGCTTCATCGCCACGGCCCAATACGAAGGCAGAATGCCGCCCGCGAAAAAGCCGGTGATGCCAAGCAGCGTGATTTGTGCCGCCTGATTTTTCGTCGCGATAAACGCGCAAGCGGTGATAACCACGCCCGCAGTCAGCACACCCAGGAAGCCGCAGTCATTGCTTATCCGGCGGTGAATGCGCGGCAGCGTGAGCACGCCAAGCAGAAAGCCAATGCCGACACTACTCGACAGTAAGCCGACGAGAAGCGGCGACTTAACATGCATCTGTCCGACAATCGACGGAGTGAAAAAGTACAGGCCCACGAACGCTACCTGATTCAGAAAGTAAATCAGTGCAATGAGTACCGTGGTCGGACGTTTCAGTGCGGCGATCCAGTGCGCCGACGTGAGTTCGGCGTGACCGTGCGTGTCGATGACCGCGTTATCCTCGAGCGCCTGTGCTTCCTCTGGCGTTAGCCACTTCACCTCGCTGGGCCGGTTCGGCAGCTTGAAAAAGAGGATGATGCCGACCACGATGGTGGGCAGACCTTCCAGCAGGAACATCCACTGCCATCCGTGCAGACCGCCGATTCCGCCCAGTTGCATCAGCCCCGCACCAAGCGGATTGCCGATAATGAGCGCAATGGAAGGAGCGGTATAAATCCAGCCCACGGCGACGGCGCGGTCTTTAGGCGCGAACCACAGCGTCACCATGTACATCAAGGCCGGAAAAAGCCCTGCTTCCGCGACCCCGAGCAATACCCGCAGAACGTAGAAGGACAGTTCGCCTTGCACAAACATCATCGCCGTGGATAACGCTCCCCAAGTGACGGCGATACGCGCAATCCAGGCCCGCGGACCGACGCGGTGCGCCGCCAGATTACTGGGCACTTCGAGAAGCGCATAACCGATAAAGAAGATGCCGGCACCCAGCCCGTAGGCCGCCGCACTAATGCCGAGATCGGCCGCGAGTGCGCTCTTGGCCAGCGCAACATTCGTGCGGTCGATAAACGACATGAAGTAGATCGCGCACATTAACGGAAGGAGCCTCGCCATCGCCTTGCGAGTCGCTCGCCAGTGCGTGTCGCCGAGGCGGGGGTCAACAGTAGCTGCAGTCATGATGTCTCCGGAAATTGTCCTGCCTGTTTTTTCTTGTGTTGCGCGCCGGGCGATTGCCAACCGGCGCGGCAGGATAAAAAGTACTTCGGCTTGCGAGCCTTTTGCGCGCAATGCCATCTGCTCAATGCTCAATGTTTAAAGCGAGACGCTTTCGCGCCCTTTCAATCCGAGCATGGCGCGGGCATCGGCCGGCGTCGCGATTTCGAAAGAAAGCTCTTCGAGGATTCGGCGAATCTTGCGGACTTGCTCGGCATTCGATCGCGCTTTCACGCCACGCGACAAGTAGACGCTGTCTTCGAGACCGACGCGAACGTTGCCGCCCATGATCGCGCCCATTGTCACGAGCGACATTTGATGACGGCCGGCGCCAAGAATAGAGAACTGATAGTTCTCACGTCCGAATAGACGGTCGGCGGTCGAACGCATCAATGCAAGGTTCTCCGGATCAGGGCCGATGCCGCCGAGAATGCCGAATACGGACTGAATAAAAAACGGCGGCTTGATCAGTCCGATGTCGATGAAGTACGCGAGGTTATACAAATGCCCGACGTCGTAGCACTCGAATTCGAAGCGCGTGCCGTAGTCATGAAACTCGGTGAGGATGTTCCTGATATCGCGGAACGTGTTCCGGAAGATCATGTCCTCCATGCCTTCGACGTATTCCTTCTCCCAATCGAATCGCCAGGAAGAGATTCGGGCCGCGACCGGATGCAGCGAGAAGTTCATCGAGCCCATGTTCAGCGAGCACATCTCGGGTTTGGCGACGCGTGCGTAGGCCAAACGCTCGTCGAGCGTCATGCGCGTGCTGCCGCCAGTGGAGATGTTGATGACCGCGTCGGTCTGCGCGGCAATCGCGGGCACGAACTGGCGGAACACTTCGGGCGCAGGCGTTGGCCGGCCGTCTTGCGGATTGCGTGCATGCAGATGAAGAATCGCCGCGCCGGCCTCGGCGGCCTCGAGTGCTTGAGTCTTGATGTCATCGGGCGTGAGCGGCAGATATTCCGACATCGACGGCACATGCGCCGAGCCTGTCACTGCGCACGTAATGATGACTTTACTGGTCGAATTTCCCATTTCAATACCTATCGTGTTGCGGCTGATGCAGAGTGCTCGGAAGCCGGGGCGAATGCGGCCTCTGACGCAATGACGCGCGTCAGGCCGATTGCCACGAGCGCCAAAGGCGCGAGATCACGGGGATGGTGGATTTGCATGCTTGTCTCCAACAGGTTTGCGAGTCGCACAACTGCAATGCGGACCCGTCTCTTGTCCCATTGATAGTAGTGAGATACGATTCAGTATGTAAGGTCAATTTCGGACAAGCTGATGTCCCACGAGGACATCCACGGGAGGCACGGTGTCGGCGAAATTTCCGCTGTTGAACGAGCGCATCTACGCGCCGTACAAGATCGCGGCGCTGGTGGAAGTACTCGCGGAGCAAGGCATTGCCCCCGAACAGAGCCTCAAGGGAAGCGGCGTCGAGCCTGACCAGATCTATGACGCGTCGGTCATGACCTCGGTGCGGCAATACGCGATGGTATGCAGAAACGCCGTCAGTCTTTCATCCGATCCAAGTACTCCTTTCAAAACGGGAGCACGTCTTCATCTCGCCGCCTATGGCATGTACGGCTATGCGCTGATGTCGTGCCTTTCGTTGCGCGACTACTTCCGGCTCGGCGTCAAATACCATCGGCTCGCCACGCCGACTATCACGATCGAGTGGACCGAAAATCCCGATACTTCGGTGTGGACTTTTCCCGACGCCTTTTCTTCGAATTTGCCGCACGACGTCCAGCAGTTTCTTCTCGAACAGCAGTACACGCAGCACGTCACGCATCTTCAGGACGTTGCGGGAAGAAGCTGCCCGCCGGTACTTGCGCGCTTCTCTTATCCCGCGCCGGAGCATGCCGCGATATACCGCGAGTACCTGGGTTGCCCGTGCGAGTTCGACGCCGACGAATGCCAGTTGATCTACGACAGCGCCATACTCGAAGTTAAGCCGCACCTTGCACATCGTCATTCGGCAGCACTCTTGCAGGAGACCTGCGACAGACTGATCGGGCAAGCGAAAACTTCATCGGGTGCATCCGGCGAGGTGTATCAGCTTTTAATGCGCAAGCCCGGTGTATTTCCCAGCATGGAAACCGTGGCCGAAGCACTCAAGATGACGAGCCGAACGTTGAGGCGCCGGCTCGAATCGGAAGGCACGTCGTTCGTCGCAATTGTCGATGACGTCCGCTGCTCGCTCGCCACCGAGTACCTTAAAACGACCAAGCTCAGCACCGACGACGTCGCGATGCTGGTCGGCTTTAGCGACACGGCTAACTTCCGCAGAGCATTAAAGCGCTGGACCGGCAAGGGACCTGGCGAGATTCGCGACGAGTCATGAGTCGCTTTATGGCTGTTTTTATAGTGGCTTTGTAGTTCTTTTCAAAGGTTTCATTCTGTCTTCTCTTCGACTTTCGGCTTCTGCGGCAATTGCACCGCCGATTCCCATCGCATCGAACGACACGCGGAACACGGCTCGGTCGGCCGGTTCTCGGTATCGACGGTCGCGCCGCAACTCCAGCATGCAAAGTAGCCGTCCGCGCCGATCGCATCGAGAAGCGAGCACTCCATGTCCGGCCGAACCGTCAAGCCGGGGCGTTCTTGCTTTCTCCACACGAGGCTAATCGAACCGGACGACTCCAGATAAACGCGGCGTAACTGTCCCAGATGAGCGACGTTTGCAGCACGAAGTTCTGACGCGAGCATTTCGCGGGACACCTCGCTGGTCTTGAGTTCGTCGAGAAGAATTCTGCCGTCCTTTACGAGCATGGTCACGTCGCCTTCCTGCGCTACCTGAAATTTGCGCCACCGCTGGCCGGCTCTCGAACTCATGCGCTGAAGCGCGACGACGGTAAATAGCACGATAGCCGCCGGCAAAATGCCTTGCGAAGAAACCTGAATCGGAACGCCAATCGCAGCGCCCAGCATGAGAATCACCGCGAGTTCAGTAATGCTCAACTGCGCAGCAACACGCTTACCCATCATGCGCATTGCCACTAACAGCAGCACATAGACAAGCGCTGCGCGGACCACCACTTCCAATAAGAACGCCCAGGGTCCGTCGCCGATCAGGATTCGCTGAACGAACTGCATCAGACCTCCACTTCCCTGACTGCACATGTCCATTCAGTCGAGCCGCAGTTCTCGCATCGCAAATTGTCTGTGTGTTCCTTTTCAATCGTGTTGCCGCAATGACGACATGCCGACCAGCCTGGCAAGTGGCCTTCTTCCTGCAGTTCCTTGTCGATTGCCGGCAGCACGGAAAGGCCCGGCTTCGACGGTCTGGCGGGAATGAACGAGAAAGAACCGGAGGGCTCCATATAGAGCCGGCTAATCTGTCCAAGGTGTTGCCAGCCCTTGATCCGCATTGCTTCGAATACTTTTTCGCGCGGCATCGCGGCACGCGCCAACTCGTCCATTTCGAGCCGGCCTTCGCTGACGAGCAGCGTGACGTCGGTTGAAATAAGTGTTTCCAGCCGCCGGTGTGTGGTGCCGAGCCGCGCAATGAGACGCTGCAATACGATTGCGACGAGTGCAATCACCAGCGGCGGCAGCATCCCCCGGTTCGACGCCTGCAACGGCACGCCGATGGCCGCCGCGAGTGTGACCACAATCGAAATCTCGAACAACGTGTATTGAGCCGCCACGCGGCGCCCGAGCAGACGCATTGCGATGACGAGCAGTACATAGGTCACGCCGGTTCGCAGCAGTACTTCAAGCAGGAACAGCGATGACGTATTCCCGAAAAGGAAGCGGTGCCAATCCGTGAGGCTGAAGGGATGGTTTTCCACGACGGTATGCGCAGCAGTGGCCTGGTTGGACACGTAGCGCATGGCGCATGCCTGAAGACCGCGCTAGGCAATTCAGGCACTTTCCATCTGCGAGAGCGCCGCTTCGGCCACTCGTCGCCCATTGTTCCAGTGCTCGTCGATGGCGGTCTTGCCGAACTGCGAGTCCTTGAAATGCGCTTCACATTGCGAGCGCTGGTAATCCACCGGCACGATGCGTACATTGTCCGGCTGCGCAAGCGTCGCTGCATTGATCAGTTGCGGGTCGCTCTGCCGCTTTTCGCCGTCGATGCACTCGAGCGCGTACGCAAGCAAAGACTTTAAACGCTGTGATTCCTCACGCGTTTCGTTGAAGAACGCCGCTCTGCTTGCGTGCTGAATGTTCTTGAGGCGAATGTCCACGTCGACGAGATTGTCCGCAAGCGGGCCGTCGCAACTCCATAAGTCGGCGCGCAAAATGGTGGTGCTCACACCAGGCGGTGCGCTCGCCAGCAGATGGCGCACGGGCGCGCCGGTCACGAGCGAACCATCCCAGTACCAGGCGCCGTCTATTTCGACGGCTGGAAACCACGGCGGCAGCGCGCCCGACGCCATGATCATGGCGCCATCGAGTCCATCGTCGTGATTGACGAAGTAGCGCGCCGCGCCCGTCGCCACGTTCGCAGCCACCACACTGACCTGGACGGGGCTGCGATTGAGCAGTTCGAAGTCGCATAGGTTCGACAGCGTGCGGACGAGTGGTCGTGTGTCGAATACGCTCGCATCGCCCGGATTGCCTGTGCCTGCGACCCACGGAATATCCACGCGCCGCACGAAGAACCCCGGCAACCCGAATTGCAGCGCGTACGTTTGGTCGGCTTCGGCGAGCATGCGTCTCACCGTTCGATGTTCGAGCGCGCCGCGCGGCGGCCATAGTTGCAACGCGTGCTCGCGCAGCGCGGAGCCGGGCACCGACACGCTATTCCAGAAGGTTTTGAGCCGCTCTATCCTGCGCGACGGCTCGTTGCCGAAATACAGCGCCGCATTGATGGCGCCAATCGACGACCCGCTGCAGGCGTCGATTTCGACACCCGCGTCGTGCAACGCTTCGAGCACGCCGGCCTGGAATGCGCCAAATGCGCCGCCGCCTTGCAATGCAAGTGCAATCCGGTGAGCAGGCTTTTTATGTGCAATCGTCGATGGCGGCATGCGGCTCCTCGTCTTCTCCGCACGCAAAGCGGATCAGGATAAAGAAAGCATGCAGCGCCGCAACGCGCGTTCCTGCTGCTCTCGCCGGACTGCGGCCACAAAAGTACCGCGCGCGCAAGATCGAGGTAAGCGCCGTTCAGTGCTGACCCGCGTTCAGCACCATCCAGATTTGCCGGGCCTCCGGCCCCGCAAGAATTCGCGCAAAGACCGCGCGACATCGGCTGCACGTGTAGTGCTCTTCGCGGCGCGCCTCTTCCACTGAACCGACGCCGTTGAGCGTCAGGTCCGAGTGCGGAGGCTCGGCCGCCGGTTTGCCATACAGTTCCGCGCATTGCGCGCAAGGTTGAATCCAAAGGTCCATGTGTCGGTCGTCGGTACTTTTTCTGTTCGAGGCAAGCGCTTAGTCCTCAAACGGATTGCCGCTGCTTTTCGCCTCAGTACTGAGATTGTATTCCGCACGCACCGCCTTGAGGACCGCTTCCACGTCGCGCTCGAACCCGACCGCATTGCCGAAGTGAGTCATGTTCCAGTTGCAGCCCGTCTTGTCGGGGTCCTGCAATTGCGGCCGCGGCACGCGAATCTTCACGCCGTCCTCGACGATTTCCTGCAACCGATGGATTCGCCGGCTTACCTCCTGCTGAAGCTGCGAGGCATTGAGCGTCTTGCGTATCATCCAGGCCCCCTTCCGTTTATTCGCGCCAGTCTAGCGCAACCGACGCGCGCCGCGACGCGGCGCCGGAATGGAAAGCGGGACCTGATGAGTGTTGGTATCGGACGAGTAAAACGATGCGGGCTGTCTGGGCAGACCCAACATCGATTTGCCGTTACGCTCCCGCCCTTCCCATGGAATGCCCGCCCACTCTGGCTCGGCGGGCGGTGAGCATAAGCGCATCACTGTCGGCACAGTAGTTGCAAATGCTAGCCGCATCACCAGGAGACAGTCATGATGCGGCTCTTTGCAAACTCATTCCGAGCGAACGCGGCCTATAAAAACGGCATCGTCGTGATCGGCGCATGCGCGGTCATCGCAATCTGCGTAACCGGACTTGCGGCACTTACAGGCATGCTGCCGGAATCGGAATCGGTCGCCGTCACCGTGACTGCCATGCCGTTGGTGGACCTGCAGACTGCGCTGTCGCGCGACATCGTCAGCCCATGACCTAACGCGCGGCGGTGACACCGCCCGGCTCCGCGTAGTCTTCGGCATCGATGTCGTAGCCCGACGGCTCCCAGCGGATTGCGAGCAGCACGAGCAACGAAGTCAGCGGCGCGATGGCGATCAACCAGAAGACCTTCGTGCCAAACGCGGCAGCGAGCACCGGAAATAGAAACAGCGAGACCGTCGACGCCGAACGCACCAGCGTCTGGTTAAAACCGACGCCGATTCCGCGCAGCGAGGTCGGATAGCTCAGCGACGCATAAGTCATCGAATGCGAGCCGGGTCCGAAACCTTGTCCGAACAGATAGCCGCCGAGCAGCAGAATCGCGACCACCACGAGCGCACCGCTGCCCGGTTTGCCGATCAGCGCGAGTCCGATCAGCGACGCGAATTGCAGCGCGTGCCCGAGCACAGTCATTTTCCACGCGCCGACGGTCGGCGCGGTGCGCACGCCGATCAGCCCGCCTACAAATGCAAATGCGAGATTCAGCGCGAGCGCCGCGACGATCGTCGTGAGCGGCCCCTGCTGGAAGAAACTCGTGATAATGACCGGCAAGCCGAAGATGATCGCGTTATAGCCGAATGACGAAGCACTGCCGATCACCGCGGCAAGAATCGTCCGGCGACGGTAAGTGGCGTTGAACAGAACCCCGTAATTGCGCCACGATGCCGCGCGCGGCGCCTTCTGCGGCGTCGCGCTTCGTTCGACTACTGTGTCGATGCCGTAAGAGCGCTTCAGGATGCGCGCGGCCTCTTCGAGATCGCCCTGATTCGCGGCCCAAACAGGCGACTCGCTGATATAGCGGCTACGCACGAGAATGATCGCGATGGCCGGCACCGCGCCGAATGCGAGCGTCAAACGCCATAGCCAGCCGAGTTGATGCTCCGGCAAAATCGCGTACAGCCCGAGAATCAGCAGATAGCAGGTGCTCGTGGCCGCGTACCATGCGGGGCACCACGCAGCGACGCTCGCCGCCTTGTTGCCCTTGCCCGCCACGCGCGAGAACTCGGCGAGAAACGCCATCGCCACCGGCAAATCGAGCCCCACGCCGAAGCCCATCAAAAAGCGCGCGCCGCCGAGCACCCACGCATTCGGCGCGAGGCCGGCCGCGATCGCCGCGACCACGAAGAACAGCATGTCGGCCATGAACACGCGATAACGGCCGATGCGATCGGTCAGATACCCGCCGAACAGCGCGCCGAGAATCGCGCCAAAGGTGATGGCCGACGAGACGAATCCCACCTGAACCGGCGACAACGAAAACTGGCGCGCGATGTCCTTGATCCCGTAAGCGAGCGACGTCAGATCGTAAGCATCGAGAAAGACACCACCCAATGCAATCGCAATCACGATCCGCGCATTACTGCCTTTCGCGGCGCCTGCGCTGACGATGCGTGACACGTCCTGCGCATTGCGAATGACGGTGGGACGCGCCGCGTTGCCGGCAGACGTTTGCGGATCGGCTTCGGCGGAGGGAAAAGCAACAGTGGACATGATCTCGCGTTCGCATGAATGGCTGAAGCGTCGCATGGTAGCCATGCAATCCATGCGGGCAAAACGACGAATTTAACTATGCAAATCGGGAATTGCGTACTTGCATGCGGCTCGTGCCGCATGCCGGCATTCAGTCACGCGATTCGAACTACTGCAGATTTTCTTATCAGCAATGATTGGTTGGATTCGACGGCACGCGAATCTAACGTGTAGTGCCAGGTCTCTGCCCGCCAGAGCATTCGCACTTCTTTTCCCTTCCATCGACCGGTATTGCCGCATGCGCTATTTCCGTCTGCTGAAATCTTTCTTCGCCGTGGCGACGTTGTCGCTCGCCGCGGTTCACGCCTATGCCGACAAGCCGGCGGTAATTCGCATCGGCGTCGCGCAACAGGGTAATGGCGATCCACCTACGTTTGGTGGATCGCCCGCAGCCACCGTGCAATTGCAGCAGTCGCTCGAAAAAGAATTTGCCGCCGACGGCATCAAGGTCGAATGGCTGTTCTTCAAGGGAGCCGGCCCCGCCGTCAACGAAGCGATCGCCAACAACGCGCTCGACTTCGCCTATCAGGGCGATTTGCCCTCGGTACTCGGCCGCGCCAACGGTTTGAAGACGCGCCTGCTCCTCGCCTCGGGCGTCCGCGTCGGCATCAAGATCGCTGTGCCGACGGATTCGGACATTCGTTCGATCAAAGACCTCAAAGGCCGGCGCGTGTCGATCTTTCGCGGCACCAATCTGCAGCTCGTCGCGGACAATGCGCTCGCCGCCAATCAGCTCGATGAGCGCGATCTTCGCGTGATCAATCTCGATTCCGCGAGTTCGCTGGCGGCGCTGGCATCCAAGGGGATCGACGCGTCGGTCAACGATTACCACCTGTACAAGCTGCGCGATCAAGGCCTCGCGAAGATCGTCTACGAATCGCAGAACGATGGACCGCAATTCACGCGTCAGGCGCATCTGCTCGTGCTCGACGACTTCGATCGCGCGCATCCCGATGTCGTGCAACGGGTCGTCAACGTGCTCGTCAAAGGCGCGCAATGGTCGTCCGATGAAGCGAACCGCGATGCGCTCTTCAAGCTGTGGTCCAGGAGCGGCGTGCCGTATGCGTCATGGCAGGCGGAGTTCGCGAATCAAACACTCAAAGACCGCAACTCGCCGTTGATCGACCCGTTCATCGTCGCGCGCTACAAGGCCGTCGCGGCCGATGCGCTGAAACTCAAACTGATCCGTCAGCCCGTCGAAGTCGATAACTGGTTCGAGACCAAGTATCTCGACAACGCATTGCGCACGCAGAAACTCGACCATTACTGGACACGCTACGACGCCGCCGGCAAGCCGCTCGGCTAACACGGGAGCGATCACGATGAGCGAAACCGCACTTGATGCCGGCAACGAACGCTTCGGCCACGACGCAGCGGCGCGCGAGTTGCCCGCGGCGTCGCCACGTCGCAATGCGCGGCTGCGCGCGCTTGCCTGGCGCCTCGCGCCCTGGGTGTTGCCCGCCGTGCTGCTCGCCTT
This sequence comes from Paraburkholderia sp. RL17-368-BIF-A, assembly GCF_046054045.1. Classification (NCBI taxonomy): domain Bacteria; kingdom Pseudomonadati; phylum Pseudomonadota; class Betaproteobacteria; order Burkholderiales; family Burkholderiaceae; genus Paraburkholderia; species Paraburkholderia sp. RL17-368-BIF-A. The sequence continues at coordinate 337,503 of NZ_JARESN010000006.1, read as the reverse complement.
ATGGGCGACGGGTTGCGAGCGCGGCTGGATCGCACCGCAGATCTTGCCGCCGCCCGAGCGCGTGTTCGACACCTTCGTCGAACTGGCGAGAAGCGGCGATCTCGCAAGCAATACGTTGATCAGTCTGCAACGTGTGCTGGTCGGCTTCGCTGCGGGCACGCTGCTCGGCTTCGCGCTCGGCGCGGCGCTCGGCCTGTCCCGCACTTTCGAAGCGTATGTGCTGCCGAGCTTCAATGCGCTCGTGCAGATTCCGGTGCTCGGCTGGCTGCCGTTTCTGCTGCTGCTCGTCGGCGTCGGCGAGCCGCTCAAATACATTCTGATCGCGCATGCCGCGCTCGTTCCGGTGACGTTGAGCACGCTGCAAGGGTTTCGCCAGACGCCCGCATCGCTCGATGAAGTCGCGCGTGTCTTTGCGTACAAACGCTGGCAACGGATCGTCTATCTGGTCGTGCCCGCCGCCGTGCCCACGCTCGCGACAGGCGTACGGCTCGCGTTCACCAAAGCCTGGCTCGCACTGGTGGTGGTCGAACTGGTCGCGTCTTCGGAAGGGCTCGGCTATCTGATCGTCTATGGCCGGCAACTGTTTCAGCTCGATCTGGTGATGGCGTCGGTGGTCGTAGTCGGCGCTATCGGTTACGCAATGAATCGTTCGCTCGGCGCACTCGAAGCGCGCTTGCGGCGCGGTCAACCGTCGGCGTTTCGCGAGTAATGACGAGTAGCGACGACCCATTGCCGGGCCGCATCGCGTCGCATCGCCCATGAGGTATTCACGATGAGTCTTGCTGTCTTTAAGCGGTCCACCGAAGCATCGAAGCAGTCGACGAAGACGTTGTCGTGCGACTGCGGCAATAACGTGCCCGCCGCCTTCGCACGCGCCGCGCGACCACGCAAGCCACTGATCGCACGCGTCGACTGGCGCGGCGCCGTCTTGCCGATTGCGGCCATTGCAATCTGGTGGGCGATCTCCGAAGCGCACGTCGTCAAGAGCGGCTTGCTCGTCAGCCCCGCGCAGGTGCTGGCCACCGCCTCGCAGCAAATCGTCAGCGGCGCGCTGTTCAAGGCGCTTTCCGCGTCGCTCGCGCGTGAAGCAAGCGGCTTCGTGATCGGCACGCTAGGCGGCCTGCTGCTCGGCAGCGCGCTCGGCTTCTCGCGGCTCGCCACGCGCATGATCGGCCCGAGCTTCGACACGTTCAAACAGATTTCGCTGTTCGCGTGGATTCCGTTGATTTCCGTGTGGTTCGGTCTCGGCGATGCAGCGAAGGTCGTGTTCCTCTCGCTCGCAGCGTTGCTGCCCGTCGCCGCGCATACGTGTGACGGCATTCATGCGGTGCCGCGCGCGTACATCGAAGTCGCGCGCGCTTTTCGCTATTCGCGCTGGCAACTGATCCGCGCAGTCATTCTGCCGGCCGCGCTGCCGTCGATTTTCACGGGCCTCTATCTCGCGCTGATCTATTCGTGGCTCGCGACGCTGGGCGCGGAATATCTGCTCGTGGCAGGCAGCGGAATCGGCAATACGCTGATCGACGGCAGCGAGCAGTTCCGCATGGATCTGGTGCTGTTCGGCGTGGTCGTGGTCGGCGTGACCGGCTGGGCGCTGAACGCATTGGCGCGCGCGGTCGAACGGGCGATGTTTGCGCGCCGTTCGGAGGCGGCCGCCCGATGAACACGCCACACATTGCATTGCACACCGAGGGCCGCACATGACGTCTTCCACGCTTTCCGACAGCATCGACATTCTCCACGTCAGCAAGCGCTATGCGCGGCAAGACGGTACGCCGCTCGCGGTGCTCGACGACATCAACCTGCGGGTACGCCCCGGCGAATTCGTCAGCGTGCTCGGATCGAGCGGTTGCGGTAAATCGACGTTGCTGCGGTTGATCGCGGGACTCGATACCGATTACAACGGCGAGATTGTCGTCGCCGGAGACAAGGTGCGCGACACGTCGCTCGAGCGCGGCATCGTGTTTCAGGATCATCGACTGTTTCCGTGGCTCACGGCGTCGCAAAACGTTCTGGCCGCGTTGCGCAATGCGCCGCTATCGGCGAAACAGAAGCGCGATGCGGTCGCGCAGCACATCGCGCTCGTCGGCCTGAACGGTTTCGAGCATGCGTATCCGCATCAGTTGTCGGGCGGCATGGCGCAGCGTGTGGCGATCGCGCGCGGCCTCGTGAACCGGCCACGCGTGCTTCTGCTCGACGAGCCGTTCAGTGCGCTCGACGCGCTCACGCGCGGCCGTTTGCAAGACGAGTTGCAACGCATCTGGGAACACGAACGCATCACGATGATTCTTGTCACGCACGACGTGGACGAAGCGCTTTATCTCGGCGATCGGGTCGTCACGATGGCGCCGCGGCCGGGCCGGATCAAACGGATCGTGGATGTCGCGCTGCCTCGTCCGCGCGACCGCAACGATCCCCGCTTCATTCGTTTGCGCGAGGAAGTGCTGGCCGATTTCGCCGGGCACGAGGACGATACGCCGCACGGCGGCACGCGCATTCCGATAGTCAATCCGCCGATCACCGAATGGCGGCTCGCGTGGTGACGCTCGCGGCATTCCCACACACCTGGATCATTTTCGGAGATCACGATGAGCGGTGAAAATCGCCACAAGCGGCAAATCAAACTGGGCGCGTTCCTGATGGAGACGGGCCACCATATCGCCGCATGGCGGCATCCGGATGCGCACGCGGGCGGCGGCCTCGACTTCGCACACTATGCGGAACTCGCACGGATCGCCGAGCGCGCAAAATTCGACGCGGTGTTTTTCGCCGACAGCGTGAGCGTGCGCGACACGAATCTGCCGTCGCTATCGCGCACCGCGCGCGCCGATCATTTCGAACCGTTGACGTTGCTCTCCGCGCTTTCGGTCGTGACGAAAAACATCGGCCTGATCGCCACGGTCTCCACCACGTTTAACGAGCCGTATAACGTCGCCCGAAAATTCGCGTCGCTCGATCATCTGAGCGGCGGGCGCTCGGGCTGGAACCTCGTCACATCGAGCACCGAATCGGAGGCGCTCAATTTCAGTTTCGAGCGCCATCCGGATCACGCCGTCCGCTATGAGCGCGCGCGCGAGTTCTACGACGTGGTGGCCGGCCTGTGGGATAGCTGGGAAGACGACGCGTTTGTCCGCGACAAGGAAAGCGGCGTCTATTTCGACCCCGACAAACTGCACGTGCTCGGTCACGCGGGCAAGCACTTCAAGGTGCGTGGACCGTTGAACGTCGCGCGTTCGCCGCAAGGATGGCCGGTCGTCGTGCAGGCCGGCGCATCGGAAGCCGGGCGCGAACTCGCCGCACAAACCGCCGAGGTGATCTTCGTCGCGCATCAGACGCTCGAGGAAGCGCAGTCGTTCTATCGCGACATCAAAGGCCGCCTCGCGAAGTATGGCCGCGCGCCGGATCATCTGAAGATCATGCCGGGCATTTTTCCGATCGTCGGCCGCACGCAGGAAGAGGCCGACGCGAAATTTGCCGCGCTGCAGGACCTGATTCATCCGACCGTCGGGCTATCGCTGTTGTCGAACATGTCGGGCGGCGTGGACCTGTCGCAGTATCCCGTCGACGGCCCCCTGCCCGAGCTGCCCGAAACGAACGGCGGCAAGAGCCGTCAACGACTGCTGTTCGATCTCGCGCGGCGCGAGAACCTGACGATCCGCGATCTCTATCTGCGCATTGCCGGCGCACGCGGACACCAGCAGGTGGTCGGCACGCCGCAAAGCATCGCGGATCAGTTGCAGCAATGGTTCGAGGAAGAAGGCGCCGACGGCTTCAACATCATGTCGCCGTGGTTGCCGGGCGGCCTGACGGAGTTCGCCGAACACGTCGTGCCCGAACTGCAACGGCGTGGACTTTTCCGCACCGAATACGAGGGGCGCACGCTGCGCGAGAACCTCGGACTGCCGCGGCCTGCAAACCGCTATACCAACCTCACAAAACAGGTGCCCGCGGTCGCGGGATATTGACGCAACCTGTTCTCTTTTCCAGGAGCCTCGCATGAGCGCAGCCGCATTGCAGGACACGCAGTCGATTCAGGTGAACCCGCTTTCCGCGCACATCGGCGCGGAAATTCATGGTGTCGATCTCACGCAAAAACTCGATGCGCGGCAAGTCGCGGAGATTCGTGCGGCGCTTCTTAAATGGCGCGTCGTGTTCTTTCGCGAGCAGTTTCTGACGCACGAGCAGCACATCGCTTTCTCCGCGCAGTTCGGCGAGCTGACGGTGGGGCATCCCGTGTTCGGCCACGTCGACGGTCATGCGGAAATCTACTCGATCTCGAAGTATCGCCAGGCAACGCGTTTCGAAGGGCAAACGCTGCTGCGTCCGTGGACTGGCTGGCACACCGACGTGACGGCCGCCGTCAATCCGCCTTGGGCGTCGATCCTGCGCGGCGTGACGATTCCGCCGTATGGCGGCGACACGCAATGGACCAATCTGGTCGCCGCCTATCAGAAGCTCTCCGCGCCGTTGCGCGCGTTCGTCGACGGTCTGCGCGGCCTTCACCGCTTTGCGCCGCCCGCCGGCGCAAGCGGAACGGAAGCATTCGTCAAAGCCGTCGAGCAACGCATTCTCGTGACCAAGCATCCGCTCGTGAGAGTGCATCCGGAAACCGGCGAGCGCGCGCTCTATGTGAGCCCGAGCTTCCTGAAGTCGATCGTCGGCGTGACGCCGCGCGAAAGCCAGGCGCTGCTCGAACTGCTCTGGGAACATGTGACGCGGCCGGAGTTCACCGTGCGTTTCAAATGGGAAGCAGGCAGCGTCGCCTTCTGGGACAACCGCGCGACGGCTCACCTCGCGCCCACCGATATTTTCGATCTCGAGTTCGACCGGCAGTTGTATCGCACGACGCTGGTCGGCGATGTGCCGGTCGGGCCGGACGGTACGCCTTCGGTGGCGATTGAAGGCTCGCCGGTGAGCGCCGCGGCCGCGGTCGCGTTGAACTGAGTGCGATGCCGAGCCGAGGCGACGCGAGGCAAGACGATGCGCTCAGAGGTCGCGCGTGCGCGGAATCACGACCGCCTGGCCATGCAGTTTGCCTTGCTCATCGAGAAGCTGCCACAGCGTGGCTTCCTCGATCATGAAGCGCCGGCCTGACTGTGTCACGCGCACGCCCTTGTAGCCCGCTTCATAACCGAGCCGCTCCACGCGTGCAAGGAACTGCTGCCGCTCCTCGCGATTCGGGGCTTCTGCCGAGAGCCGGGACGGCAGCCTGGTGATTTCGTCCCAGCTATATTCGAAGCGGCGCTGCGCCGCCTTGTTGCCATAGATAAAGACCGGATCGGGATCGGTGTTGTGCGCAAGCACGGCGAACGGCGCGTGCTCGTAAAGCCATTCGGCGGCGTCGGCGGCAGACATGGGCTGCGGCACCAGCGGGACGCCGAGCAAGCGGGTGTAACTATCGCTGAGAAGCTGGTAGAAAGCGGGATCGCGGTGGAGTGGGGTCATCCAGGGCATCGTTACGGAGATCGGGGTCTCTGGGCAATGAAAGGCGTCTACGATACAGCATGCCCGTCACGTCCGTCATGCCGGCGAGCGCCCCGCTCGGCAATTGAAACTCATCATCAAGCCCACACCATCAGTGCACGCATGCGGTGCGATTCCGGCATGCGCCGGTGCGCGCAATCACCGGAACGGGGCGCAAACGCACTGTGACATCGCCAGATACGGCGATTTCCGCGTGGCACGCTTCTCGCTCTAAAAGGAGCGCAAGGAGCCGGCGCCTCATCCGGTTCAACACAATCTGGAAATGGACGGCTAGGGTTCCGGCCTGCTTCACGCAGGCGCTGGTCCGAGAGCTGTCGACCTCAGGCGAGGTTACACGGCGGGACAAAAGCCCGGGAGAGAACGCGATGTTTTGCGCTGCTCCCTGCCGTCGCTAACCGTCCCTTCCGAGGTCAACCTCATGCGCAAGCTCGTACGCTTTCTCGGCATCGCCGCCGTCTCCCTCGCCGCTTTCGCTTCCACGTCCGCCTCCGCCGCGGGCCGCACCGACTTCAAGGTTTGCTGGACCATCTACGCCGGCTGGATGCCGTGGGGCCAGGCGAAGACTCAGGGCATCGTCTCCAAGTGGGCCAAGAAGTACGGCATCAATGTCGATGTCGTGCAACTGAACGACTACGTCGAATCCATCAACCAGTACACCGCCGGCAAGTTCGACGGCTGCGCGATGACCAACATGGATGCGCTGACCATTCCGGCCTCGGGCGGCGTGGACTCGACGGCGCTGATCGTCAGCGACTACTCGAACGGCAACGATGGCGTGCTCATCAAGGGCAAGGGCAAGCAGATCGCCGACCTGAAGGGCAAGCAGATCAACCTCGTGCAGTTCTCCGTCTCGCACTACCTGCTGGCACGTGCGCTCGAAAGCGCGCATATGAGCGAGCGCGACCTCAAGGTGGTGAACACGTCCGACGCCGACATCTCCGGCGCATTCGCAACGCCTGCCGTGCAGAACACGGTGACGTGGAACCCGATGCTCGCGGACCTGAAGGCGCAGCCGAACGTCACCGAAGTCTTCGACTCGAGCAAGATCCCCGGCGAAATCATGGACATGATGGTCGTCAACACGAAGACGCTGCACGACAACCCCGCACTCGGCAAAGCGCTGACAGGCGCATGGTTTGAAATGGTCGCGCTGATGCACGCGAACAACGCTGACAGCAGCGCCGCGCTCACCGCAATGGCCAAGGCTTCGGGCACCGACCTCGCGGGCTTCAAGGGTCAACTGTCCACCACCGCCCTCTTCTACACGCCGAAAGCCGCACTCGATTTCGTCACCAGCCCGGAGATGCCGAAGATCATGACGCGCGTCGCCAGATTTTCGTTCGATCATGGCCTGCTCGGCCAGGATGCGAAAAGCGCGGACGTGGTCGGCATGGCGTTCGACAAAGGCGTCGTGATCGGCAACAAGAGCAACGTGAAGCTGCGCTTCGATCCGACCTACGTCGAAATGGCCGCGGCCGGCAAGCTCTGAGCGAGACATTCACGCATTCGACAAGGCGGCCATTCATGCGACTCATCAATCGACATCCCAGCCGAAGCGGCGGCCTCATGCTGCTGGTGATGCCGTTCATCGTGCTGATTGCGGTGTATTTCACGGGGTCGTCGATGCGGCTTGCAGTCAATCCCGACGACAAGCTGCTGCCCGCCGCGACGCAGATGAGCGAAGCCATCAAGCAAGCCGCTTTCACCGAAGACAAACGCACGGGCGAATACCTGCTGTGGGCCGACACGGTTTCGAGCTTGCGGCGGCTCGGTATCGGCCTCCTGGTGAGTGCCGTGATTGCACTGGCAGCCGCCATCGCGACCGGCTCGTTTCCGCTCGTCAGCGCGACGTTTTCGCCGTTCATCACGGTCGTTTCGATGATCCCGCCGCTCGCCGTGCTGCCGATTCTGTTCATCGTGTTCGGGCTCGACGAGTTGTCGAAGGTGGTGCTGATCGTGGTCGGCATTACGCCGATGATCATTCGCGATCTGCATTCGCGCGCCCGCGAAATTCCGGCCGAATTGTGGGTCAAGGCGCAAACGCTCGGCGCCAATAGCTGGACGTTGATTCTGCGTCTCGTGCTGCCGCAGTTGCTGCCGCGTCTGCTGGTGGCGATCCGTCTGTCGCTCGGTGCGGCGTGGCTTTTTCTGATCGCGGCGGAAGCGATCGCGTCGACCGACGGCCTCGGCTACCGCATTTTCCTCGTGCGCCGCTACCTCGCGATGGACCTGATCCTGCCTTACGTCGCGTGGATCACGCTGCTCGCGTGGCTGATCGACGAGTGCCTGCGCCGCGTGACGCAGTGGTCGTTTCCCTGGTTCGGAGGCGCACGATGATCGAAGTCCGCAACGTGTGGAAGGAATACGGCGATCAGGTCGTGCTCGAACGATTGAACCTGCGTATCGAAGCGGGCGAGTTCTGTTCGCTGGTCGGCGCGTCGGGTTGCGGCAAGTCGACGTTCCTGCGGCTTCTGCTCGGCCAGGAGCGCGCGACGCGCGGCGACATTCTGCTCGACGGTCAACCGTTGCCCGCAGAGCCCGACGCGCATCGCGGCGTGGTGTTTCAGCGCTATTCGGTATTCGATCACCTCACGGTGCTTCGCAACGTGATGCTTGGGCTCGAGCTGCCGCGCGCGACATTCACCGGCCGGCTGTTCGGCGCGCAACGGCGTGCCGCGCGTGACGAGGCCGCGGCGATGCTCGACCGCGTCGGCCTCGGCGCGGCGTTGGACAAGTATCCGCAGCAACTGTCGGGCGGCATGCAGCAGCGCCTCGCGATCGCGCAGGCGCTGATGATGAAGCCGCGCGTGTTGCTGCTCGATGAACCGTTCGGCGCGCTCGATCCCGGCATCCGCAAGGACATGCATGACTTGCTGCTGAGCCTGTGGCGCGAATCGAAGCTCACCGTCTTCATGGTCACGCACGATCTGAAGGAAGGCTTCACGCTCGGCAGCCGCGTGCTGGTATTCGACAAGGTTCGCGTCGATCCGCAGGCGCCCGGTGCCTACGGCGCGCGCATCACCTACAACATTCCGCTCGACCACAGCCGCGATTCGGCCTCGTCCCTCCATATGGCTCAGGCCGTGGTGGAAGGTGCATCGCGTGTCGAAGCGGTCTCAGCCTGACAGGAATCTCAACACATGGATCTGCTACTCGAAGAAACCGTTCCCGGCGGCGGGCATGCATCGCTGATCGTCAAGCGCGGCCAGTCGTTGCGCGTGACCGACCTGCGCGGCGGCGCGAACGTCAGCGTGCTGCTGTTCAATGCAACGGAGAAAAGCGAACGGCTCAACCTGCCCGATACGCTGAAGTGCCAGCACACGGCGAAGCTCACGGCCGGCCATTGTCTGTACTCCGATATGGGCCGCGTGCTCGCCGCCATCGTGGCGGATACGTGCGGCTGGCATGACAGCATCGGCGGCGTATCGAATGCGGACGAAGTGCAGGAACGCTACGGTGTGGGCCGCTATCAGGAACGACGCAATGCGTTCTATCGAAACGGCGCCGACAACCTGCTCGTCGAAATGGGCAAGTGGGGACTCGGCATTCAGGACCTGCTGATGACGCTCAATCTGTTCAGCCGCGTCGACGTGACGGATGCGGGCGCGCTCGACTTCGTAGCGGGCAATTCGAAGGCCGGCGACTACGTCGATCTTTACGCGCCGATGAACACGCTCGTCGTGCTCACCGCGATCCAGCATCCGCTCGACCCGAATCCGGAATACGCACCGAAGCCGGTCAAGCTCGAGTTGAGCCGCGCCGAGCCGGGTGTTGCCGAAATCTGCCGAACCGCCTGCGAGGAAAACGTGCGCGGCTTCATTAATACGGATCGTTTCTTTCTTTGAGCGGAGCGCGACACCATGACAACGACGCTGACCGTCAGCGATAAACGCCCCGAACACGCGGTCTTTCGCGAGACACTCGCGGCCGGCGAGCCGTGGCTTCACGAACTCAAAGCCGGGCAGACGCTGCGCATTCTCGATCTGGAAGGCAATCAGGCCGTCGATACGCTGTTCTACAGCCTCGCCGATCCGCGCGAGCGCTTCGATCCGCAACGCACGCTGCGTCGGCAGAAAAGCCTTTATCTGACGACCGGCACCGTGCTGTATTCGAACCTCGGCAATCCGCTGCTGACGATCGTCGCCGATACGTGCGGCCGTCACGACACGCTCGGCGGAGCGTGCGCACAGGAAAGCAACACCGTGCGTTACGCGCTCGAAAAGCGCTACATGCATAGCTGCCGCGATAACTACCTGCGCGCGTGCGCGCACGACGGACGTTTATCGAAGCAGGACATCGGCGCGAACATCAACTTCTTCATGAACGTTCCGGTCACGTCCGAAGGCGGCCTCACATTCGAGGACGGCATTTCGGCGCCGGGCAAGTACGTCGAATTGCGCGCGGAAATGGACGTGATCGTGCTGATCTCCAACTGCCCGCAGTTGAACAATCCGTGCAACGCCTACAACCCGACTCCCGCGGAGCTGCTGATATGGAACTGACGCGTGTTCGCCACTGGCTTTACTACGTCATGCTGGTTCGCTCGGGACGATGCTGTCGCTGCACGCGCGAGCAACTGACTCAAGCGGATCGATAAAGCCTCTTTGAAGCCGGTCTCTGCCGCGGACGACCGCGGCATGCATTCCCACGTGGCGGGACGGCCCGCCCACGAATCAAGCTCCCTTCATGTTCGAGAAAATCCTGATCGCGAATCGCGGCGCGATTGCGTGCCGCATCCTTAGAACGCTGCGCGAACTTCAAGTAACGGGTGTCGCGGTTTATGCCGAAGCGGATCGCGCGAGCCGTCATGTGAGCGAGGCGCCTATTGCGCATGGTCTCGGCGACGGACCAGCAGCGGCGACCTACCTCGATGTGCAAAAGATTCTCGAGATCGCTCGCCGCGAGAACGTTCAGGCGATTCATCCGGGCTATGGTTTCCTGTCGGAGAACGCGAGCTTCGGCGAAGCGTGCGAAGCGGCAGGCATTGCGTTTATCGGACCGACGCCCGCGCAACTGCGGGCATTCGGCCTGAAGCACACGGCTCGCGCGATCGCGGCGGAACAAGGCGTGCCGATGCTCGAAGGCACGGGCCTGCTCGACGATCTTGCGGCGGCGCTCGATGCAGCGGCATCGATCGGCTATCCGGTGATGCTGAAAAGCACGGCGGGCGGCGGTGGTATCGGCATGCGGGTGTGCTGGAACGTCGACGAACTGACCGCGCATTTCGACGTGGTCAAACGGCTCGGCCAGAACAATTTCAGCGACGCCGGCGTGTTCCTCGAAAAGTATATCGAGCGGGCGCGGCATCTCGAAGTGCAGGTCTTCGGCGACGGGCACGGCGATGCGATTGCGCTCGGCGTGCGCGATTGCTCGGTGCAGCGGCGCAACCAGAAAGTACTCGAGGAAACGCCTGCCCCGTGTTTGCCGGACGGCATGCCGGCCGCATTGTGCGACGCTGCGGTGAAGCTCGCTAAAGCGGTGAGTTATCGCTCGGCCGGTACGGTCGAATTCGTCTACGACAGCGCCGCGCAGCGCTTCTACTTTCTCGAAGTGAACACGCGCCTGCAAGTCGAGCATGGCGTGACCGAACAGGTCTGGGGCGTCGATCTCGTACGCTGGATGATCGAACTCGCTGCGGGCACGCTCGCGCCGCTGCAAGAACTCGCAGCAGGACTGAAGCCGCAAGGACACGCTATTCAGGCGCGTCTTTATGCGGAGGACCCAGGCCGCGATTTCAAGCCGAGCCCCGGCTTATTGACCGACGTCGCGTTTCCAACCGCCGACGGTCGCGCGCTGCGCATCGATACATGGATCGAAGCGGGTTGCGAAGTACCACCCTACTTCGATCCGATGCTGGCGAAGGTGATCGCGTGGTCGCCGACGCGCGACGAGGCACGACGCGCGCTCGGTCAGGCATTGCAGAACACGCGCATCTACGGAGTAGAAACGAATCGCGACTATCTCCGGCAGATTCTCGACGATCAGCCGTTTGCGTCGGGCGAACCTTGGACGCGCTGCCTCGAAGGCCTTCACTATCGCGCGACCACCGTCGAAGTCGTGAGCGGCGGCACGCAGACGACCGTGCAGGATCATCCGGGACGTCTTGGCTATTGGGCAGTCGGCATTCCGCCTTCGGGTCCGATGGATGACCGCGCGCTGCGGCTCGGCAACCGGCTGCTCGGCAATGCGGCAGACGCAGCCGCGCTCGAAATCACCATGAGCGGACCGACGTTGCGCTTCAACACGGATGCCGTCGTGGCGGTGACGGGCGCGCATCTGTCCGTATCGCTCGACGACATCGAGCAGCCGTTGAACACGACGCTGTTTGTTCGCGCCGGTTCGACGCTCGCGCTCGGCACGATCCGCGGCGCCGGCGCACGCGCGTATCTGTGCGTGCGCGGCGGCTTCGATGTCGCGATGTATCTCGGCAGCCGCAGCACGTTCACGCTCGGCCAGTTCGGCGGACATGGCGGGCGAGCGTTGCGGGCGGGCGACGTGCTGCATCTTCACGCACTCTGCGACGACAGTGCGGGCGTTGCGCTTGCCAATGTTCCGAAGCTGGAAACCGTGCGGACGCTGCGCGTGATTTATGGTCCGCATGGCGCGCCGGAGTATTTCACGCCGCGTTATATGGAACGGTTCTTCGACACCGAATGGGAAATTCATTTCAATTCGAGCCGTACCGGCGTGCGTCTGATCGGACCGAAGCCCGAGTGGGCGCGCGAGGACGGCGGCGAGGCCGGGTTGCATCCGTCGAACATTCACGATAATCCGTATGCGGTGGGCGCCGTCGATTTCACCGGCGACATGCCCGTGATTCTCGGTCCCGATGGTCCGAGTCTTGGCGGCTTCGTTTGTCCGGTGACGATCATCGAGGCGGACTTGTGGCAAATCGGCCAGTTGAAAGCCGGTGACAAAGTGCGCTTCGCACCCGTTCGAATCGATGAAGCGCGCGAGGCGGCACAACAACGTCTGCGTGAATTGCAGACGCTCGAATTCGATGCGAAGCCGGTTGCTATCGCGAACGCAGCACCGCTCGTATCGCCGGTCGTTCTCGATACTGGCGCGGATCGCGAACGGCTTGTCGCGCGCGTGTCTGGCGACACGCATCTGCTGCTCGAAATCGGTCCCGCCGAACTCGACCTCGTATTGCGTTTTCGCGGTCACGCGTTGATGCAGTCACTCGAAGCGATGGCATTGCCCGGCGTGATCGATCTGACGCCCGGCATCCGCTCGCTGCAGATTCACTATCAACCTGAACGCTTGCCCTTGCCGCAGTTGCTCGCGATCGTCGAGCGTGCATGGCAGCATGTTCTGTTGCAGAAGGACTTGCGCGCGCCGTCACGCATCGTGCATCTTCCGCTGTCCTGGGACGATCCCGCATGCCGGCTCGCCATCGACAAATACATGACGACGGTGCGCAAGGACGCGCCCTGGTGTCCGAGCAATCTGGAGTTTATCCGCCGCATCAACGACCTCGATTCGATCGACGCCGTGAAGCAGATCGTCTTCGATGCGAGTTATCTTGTGATGGGGCTCGGCGATGTCTATCTCGGCGCGCCGGTCGCGACGCCGCTCGATCCGCGTCATCGGCTGGTGACGACCAAGTACAACCCGGCGCGCACGTGGACGGCCGAGAACTCGGTGGGCATCGGCGGCGCGTATCTCTGCGTGTATGGTATGGAAGGGCCTGGCGGCTATCAGTTCGTCGGCCGCACGTTGCAGATGTGGAATCGCTATCGCGACGTTGCCGATTTCGCGGGGCGCCCGTATCTGCTGCGCTTTTTCGATCAGATCCGTTTCTACGAAGTCACTGCCGACGAATTGCAGCGTATCCGCGCGGACTTTCCGCTGGGGCGTTATCCGCTGAAGATCGAAGAGACCGAACTGTCGCTGGCGGATTATCAAACGTTTCTCACGCGCGAATCGGCCGGCATCGAGCAATTCCGCGTGCGTCAGCAAGCGGCGTTTCAGGCCGAGCGCGAACGGTGGCGCGAAGCGGGATCGGCGGAGGAAAGTTTCGAGCCGCCTGTCGCTGACGATGCGGAACTCGCGCCGCTCAAAGACGGCGACATCGCCGTGGACAGCGAGATCGCGGGCAGCCTCTGGCAAGTGCGCGTGAATTCCGGCGATACGGTTGAGGCCGGCGACGTGCTGCTCGTCATCGAGTCGATGAAGATGGAGATCTCCGTGTGCGCGCCGTGCGCGGGGACTGTCGGCGAGATTTATGTGGCGCCCGGCTCCGCGGTGCGGGCGGGGCAACGCGTCGCGGTAATCGAACGCCTTTAAACCTTCCTGGAAAATTATCCATGTCTTCATTCGATTTGCGCCTCTCCACGCTGCGCGCCGCTTACCTTAACGGGACGATGACGCCGCGCAAGCTGATCGGCGAACTGCTGGAAAAAGCCGCTGCGCTGAATCCGGAGTTTCATCTGTTCATCCACCTTCTGAGCGAGGCGGAGATCGCGCCGTATCTGGAGTGGCTCGATACTCAGGATGTCGAGTCATTGCCGCTCTACGGCATTCCGTTCGCGATCAAGGACAACATCGATCTCGCCGGTATTCCGACTACCGCAGCGTGCCCTGCTTTCGCCTATACGCCCGCCGAGTCGGCCACGCTCGTCGCGCAGTTGATCGCGCTCGGCGCCGTGCCGCTCGGCAAGACCAATCTCGACCAGTTCGCTACCGGCCTGAACGGCACGCGTTCGCCGTACGGCAAGTGCCGCAACAGCGTGCATCCGGACTATCCGTCGGGTGGATCGAGCGCGGGCTCGTCGCTGGCCGTCGCGCTCGGTGTCGCGAGCTTCGCGCTCGGCACCGACACAGCCGGCTCCGGCCGCGTGCCGGCGGGCCTGAACAATCTCGTCGGGCTCAAGGCGACCAAGGGTCTGCTATCGACAGCCGGCGTCGTGCCGGCTTGCCGCACGCTCGATTGCGTGACCTACTTCACGGCGACCGCGCGCGAAGCCAGCGAACTGCTCGCGCTCACCGCGCACGCCGATCCTCGCGACGCATACAGCCGCAGAAATCCGCAATGGAACGACGCGCGCGCGTTCGGCAAACTGACTCGCTTCCGGTTCGGCGTGCCGTCGAAGCTCGAATTCGCGGGCTGCGCCGAAAGCCCGGCGCTGTTCGCGAAGGCCCGCGCGATGCTCGAAGCCGCGGGTGGCGAAGCCGTCGAAATCGACTTCGCGCCGTTCGTCGAAGCGGCGAATCTGCTTTATCAAGGGCCGTGGGTCGCGGAGCGCTACACCGTCGCGGGAGAGTTGATCGAGGCTAATGAAGACGCTGTGTTACCGGTGATTCGCGATGTGCTGGCGAAAGCGCCCGGTGCTACCGCGGTCGAGCTTTTTCGCGCGCAATATCGTCTGCAAGCGCTGAAGGTCACGTGCGACGCCGCGCTTGAATCCGTGGACTTCGTTCTCACGCCGACCTATCCGCGTCCGGTCACGTTAGCGGAACTGGAGCGCGACCCGATCGGACCCAACTCGCTGCTCGGCTACTACACGAACTTCATGAATCTGCTCGACTATGCAGCGGTGGCGACGCCGACCGCATTCATGAAAAATGGCTTGCCGTGGGGCGTGACCGTGTTCGGTCGCGCGTTCACGGATCAGTATCTGCTGAGCGTGGCGGACACGTTACAGCGAATGAGCGGAGTCGAATGCGTGGGAGGCAATGCGCCTGATGCGAGCAACGGGCGAGCAGCAGCCAACGACCGCATACGCGTCGCGGTATGCGGCGCTCACATGCAGGGCCTGCCGCTCAATCGCGATCTGCTTCGTCGTGGCGCGCGCCTGGTGGAAGCGACGCAAACCGCTCCGCACTACCGCTTATCCGCACTGGCCGCCACGCCGGACGGCACGAGGCGGCCCGGCATGTGGCGAGTGCCCGATGGAGGCGCCGCGATCGCCGTCGAAGTATGGGAGATGCCGAGCCTGGAACTGGGCTCGTTCATCGCAACCATCCCGTCTCCGCTTGGGCTCGGCAAAGTCGAACTCGCGGACGGCACGTGGGTCACGGGCTTTGTGTGCGAGCCGTATGGCGTGGAGTCCGGGGTCGACATCAGCGAGTTCGGCGGCTGGCGAGCATGGCTTGCCAGCGAGCGCAAATAATGCGCTTAAAGCACGCCCCGCGACGCCAGGTTGCGATACAGCGCGCGCACCCCGAAAGTCCACGGGGCGACCTCGGTACTCAGGCGCACGGTGTTGATTAGCGCACCGAGTTCCGGCGTCGAGATGGTCACCTTGTCGCCAAGGTGATGCGTGAAGCCGCCGCCCTTCGTGTCGCGGTCCTTGATAGGCGAAAACATCGTGCCGAGGAACAGCATGAAACCATCGGGATACTGGTGATGGCGTCCCCACGTCTGCGCGACGAGATCCTCGGGGTCGCGACTGATCTCGCTCATGTGGCTCACGCCCTCGAGGACAAAGCCATCGTCCGACCCTTCCACGCGCAGGGCAACGCTTGTCGCGCGGATCGAGTCGAGATGGAACGATTCGTCGAACAGACGCACGAAAGGACCGATCGAACAGGACGCGTTGTTGTCCTTGCATTTGCCCAGCAGCAGCGCCGAGCGGCCTTCAATGTCGCGCAGGTTGACGTCGTTCCCTAAAGTCGCGCCGACAATTTCTCCGCGGCTGTTGACCGCAAGAACGATCTCCGGCTCCGGGTTGTTCCAGTTCGACGCAGCCAGCAATCCGACGTCTGCACCGAAACCTACTGCGGACATCGGCTGCGATTTCGAAAATACTTCGGCATCCGGACCAATTCCGACTTCCATGTACTGCGACCATGCGCCGCGTCGTTCGAGTTCCGCCTTGAGCTTCATCGCTGCTTCCGAACCCGGCTTGATTTTCGACAAGTCGGTTCCGATAGTCGCGGCGATGGTTTGCCGCACTTCTTGCGCTTTGCTGGCGTCTCCGCCCGCCTGCTCTTCAATCACGCGCTCGATGAGGCTCACCGCGAACGTGACGCCGCATGCCTTGATCGCCTGCACGTCGTTGGGCGCAAGCAGCCGCGGTGCGTGTTCCTGCACAGCGCCCAGGTTCGCTTCCACCAGTGTCTGAACAGAGCCGAGCGCTTCACCCGCAACCGTCCGCGCAAACTGAACGACGTCTTCACGATCGAACAGATCGGCCGTGGTGGGCGCGCTCGCGGTTATATCCAGCACTTCGCCGTTGCGGACCACGACCACCGACGGCCCTTCATACGTCGCGGTTTTGCGCCAGACGCGGCCGACAAGCAGCGCCCGCTCGACATCGTGCGGCAGATAGTTGGTAGCGAATTGTGAAGTCATGGTAGCGATTGTCTCCGTGTATGTTGGCAGATCATGTCGGCGCAACGTATCGCCGATTGAAGTCAGTGCCGATAGTTTAGTGGGAATGCCGCGGGTTGCCGCGCTCCTCGATCACTTTCAGATAGAGCGTCGCGGGCTCGAGGCATCCGCCCGTGGACAACTGGCCGACGGTTTGCCGATATAGCTCTTGCCACGGGGTCTGTGCCGGCGGAATCGAGATGCTGACTGTCTCGCGGCGGCGTGCAAGCTCTTCGTCATCGACCAGCACGTTCACCGAACGCGCGTTCAGGTCGACACGCACGCGGTCGCCTGTTTGCAGCAGAGAGAGTCCGCCGCCCACGGCCGCCTCGGGCGACATGTTGAGGATCGAAGGGCTTGCCGAGGTTCCGCTTTGCCGGCCGTCGCCCATCGTCGGAAGAGACGTTATGCCCTGGCGCACGAGCGCGGCGGGAGGCGCCATGTTGACGACCTCGGCGCTGCCCGGATAACCCACGGTGCCCGCGCCGCGGATAACGAGAATGCAGTGCTGGTCGATCTCGAGCGACGGGTCGTTGATGCGCGCATGGTAATCCTCGGGTCCCTCGAACACGATTGCCCTTGCTTCGAAGGTGTTTTCCGCACCGGGCTCGCTCAGATAGGTATTGCGGAAAGCATCGCCGACGACCGACATCTTCATGATCGCGCTGTCGAAGAAGTTGCCCGACAGCACGATAAAACCAGCGCCATGCTTGAGCGGCTCGTCCGTGCTCTTGATGACCTCACGGTCCGGTTCGGCTGCACGATCGGCGACAGCACCAACGAACTCGCCCGACACGGTCAAGCACTCACGATGCACGAGGCCAGCGCGGTCCAACTCGCGAAGCACTGCCGGAACGCCGCCCGCGCGATGGAAGCTCTCGCCGAGATACTCGCCGGCGGGCATGCAATTGACGATAAGCGGCACGTTTTCGCCGACGCGCTGCCAGTCGTCCAGACTCAGTTCGATACCCATATGACGGGCAATCGCGATCAGGTGCGGCGGACAATTACTCGACGCGCCCAGCGCCGACGCCACGACAATCGCGTTCTCGAATGCGGCCTTCGTCATGATCTTCGACGGCCGTACGTCGTCCCGCACGAGGTCGACGATACGCTTGCCGGTCGCATACGCCATCTGCCCTCGCTCCCTGTACGCTGCCGGGATGCTCGCGCAGCCAGGCAGCGACATGCCGAGCGCCTCGGCGAGACTGTTCATCGACAACGCCGTGCCCATCGTATTGCAATGACCAATGGACGGCGACGAGGCGGTGGTCAGTTCCATGAAGCCTTCGTAGTCGATCTCGCCCGCCGCGAGCAGATTGCGCGCGTGCCAGATGACCGTTCCCGACCCTACCCGTTTGCCGTGATGCCAGCCGTCGAGCATCGGGCCGCCCGACAACACGATGGCCGGCATATCGACCGTTGCGGCCGCCATCAGGCAAGCCGGCGTGGTCTTGTCGCAGCCCGTCGTCAGCACGACGCCATCCAGCGGGAAGCCGTGCAGGATTTCCACCAGACCCAGATACGCGAGATTGCGGTCGAGCGCCGCCGTGGGACGGCGGCTCTGTTCCGCGAGCGGGTGAACCGGAAACTCCATCGGAATGCCGCCGGCATCCCGAATGCCCGCCTTCGTGCGCGCCGCGAGTTCGATGTGGTGACGGTTGCAGGGCGCGAGATCACTGCCTGTCTGCGCAATACCGATGATCGGCCGGCCCGACTGCAACTCCTCGCGCGTGAGGCCATAGTTCATGAAGCGCTCAACGTAAAGCGCGGTCATGTCCGCATTGGCGGGGTCGTCGAACCATTCCTGGCTGCGCAACCGCCTTGAATTGAGTTGAGTCATCGCTTGTACTCCTCGTTCGATGTCTTGACGATATGGTAGCCACTATCGCCGTGATTGCCGCTTGCCTCTGGCTTCGTCGCGATATTTTTCGCAGGCGTTGTTATCGGTAACATTTTTGGATGTTATCACGCTGCGCGGGCATCGTGCAGCAGAAAAGGCTACGCGCTTTCGCGTGCAATGACGGTGTAATCGATGGTTAATTTGCGGCGCTGCGGCACCGCTTGTGCGGTGACCGAACCGAGCGACGACAGCAGTAGCTTGCCGGTGCGTGAGCCGATGCCATAGGCGTCGACGGAGACCGTGGTAATGGTCGGATGACAGCAGACGGCAACTTCGAAATTGCCGAAGCCCGCCACTGCAATGTCCGTGGGAACGCTGAGCCCGCGGCGGTGGCATTGCATGATCGCGCCGAACGCCGACATGTCGCTCACGCACATGACGGCGTCGGTGTCGGGCCACTGTTCGAGAAGCGCGTCGAGCGCCGGAGCGCCGTGGCTCATCGTAATAGGCGATTCGCCGAAGCGGATCACGCGAGGCTCGCCGAGACCTTGCGCTTTCATCTCCTGCTGATAGCCCTTCAGGCGCTCGAGACCGCGTCGATCGAGGTCGCTGGCGCCGGCCAAAAAACCTATCTTCCGGTAACCACGCTCCTTCAGATATCGGACCATCTCGCGCGCTGCGCGGGCGTTCGAAAAGCCCACTGCCATATCGATCGGATTGGCCGGCAAGTCCCACATTTCGACGACGGGTATGCGCGAGCGCTCGAGCAGTTGCCGTGTGCCTTCAGTGTGCTGCGAACCCGTCAGCGCGATACAGCGAGGCTGGTATCGGAGCATCGAGCGAACCAGCCGCTCTTCGCGAACGAGGTCGTAGTCGGTGTCGCCTATCAGGAGTTGCAAGCCGTGTGGTTCGAGTGTGGCCGATAGTCCGCGCACGGTATCCGAGAAGTTGGAACTCGCCAGAGACGGCACCAGTACCGCGACAAACTCCGACCTGCCGGACGACAGCGCGCCTGCCGCGGCGTCGGCCACGTAGCCGAGTTTGTCGATTGCCTGCTGCACGCGCTCGCGGGTTGCCGGCGCGACGCTGTGCCCGGCGAGTACGCGCGACACCGTCATCTTCGAAACGCCCGCGATGCGCGCAACGTCGGACATGCGAGGCGGACTCGCTTGCGGGTCGCTGACGACACGGTCGTTGATGCGGGTAGTGCCCATCGGTCTCGGGGTTGGGTTGCCTGAATGTTGTTCGAATGTTGCCTGAATGCGCGAGTCGGCGGAATACGGCAGCACCGGCTGGCAGCGACTGAGCATGATACGACACTCGGTACGGGGCGCCTAAGTAGATTCCCCTGGCTTGCCGTTTTGGGCCGCATCGTGCTACCTTCGTTACCGATAACATTTTCGCCGCCGGCAACGTTTCGCCCCGATATGTTATCGGTAACATAAATAGCAGCGCACGGCGAGCATGTATGAGCGGCACGACGTATCGGTGCATGACAACGAGATGCTGAAAGCGGTCTCCGCTTTAACGGGACCGTTCGAGACACACCAAAAAGGAGACAGTCCCATGCCAACCCTCACTCAGGCGGCAGCCGCGCCGGCGGTAGCCAACGAGGTCGAAGAACAGTTGTATCGCAAGGTCTTGAAGCGCATCCTGCCGTTGCTGCTTCTATGCTATGTCGTCGCGTATCTGGACCGTGTCAATGTCGGATTCGCGAAGCTGCAGATGCTCGACTCGCTCGGCTTCAGCGACGGCGTCTATGCCGTGGGCGCCAGCATTTTCTTCTGGGGCTATTTCTTCTTTGAAATGCCCAGCAATCTTCTTCTGCATCGCTACGGCGCGCGTTTCTGGATTGCACGGATCATGGTGACATGGGGCATCGTCTCCTCGTCACTCGCCTTCATCTCCCCGCTTTCGCACTTCTTTCATGTCGAGACTTCGACGATGTTTTACACGCTCCGGTTTCTGCTCGGAGTATGCGAGGCCGGGTTCTTTCCCGGCATCATCCTGTATATGAATTACTGGTTTCCGGCCAGGCGCCAAAGCGTGGCGATGTCTGGGTTCCTGATTGCCATTCCGGTCAGCCTGACGCTCGGCGGCATCGTCTCCGGCTGGTTGATGGAAAACACGCACGGTCTGCTCGGCATGGGAGGCTGGCAATGGATGCTTCTGCTCGAAGGCATTCCTTCTATTCTCGTCGCGTTCGTCGTGCTTTTCCGTATGGGCGACGGATTTCAATCGGCGACCTGGCTGACACAGTCCGAGAAGGGTTTGCTTCAAAGAAATCTCGAACAGGAAAGTGCTAAAAAGACCCACAGCGTTGGCGCTGCGCTGAGAAGCCCGCGCGTCTGGTTGCTGACGTTCATTCTTCTCACGTTCAATACCGGCTTTTACGGGTTGGCCTTCTGGCTGCCTTCTATCATCAAGGCTTCCGGTGTAAAGAGTACTTTGAACATTGGCCTGCTGACCGCCATTCCCTACCTTAGCGCCGTCGTGGCAATGCTTTGGAATGCATCGCACTCGCGCAAGACCGGGGAGCGCAGATTGCATGCGGCTATTCCTGCGTTCATCGGTGGCGTCGGCCTGATTTTGAGTGCGCTGTTCGCGAACAATGTTCCGGTGTCGATTGTGTTTCTGACGATTTCGACCTGCGCGATTCTCGGCCTGATGCCGATTTACTGGACCTTCCCAGGACAGATTCTTTCGGGCACCGCTGCCGCTGCGGGCATTGCACTCATCAATTCGGTCGGCAACCTGTCCGGATTCACGGGCTCGATGATTACGAGCATCGCTAAAGACCTGACCGGCAATATCAACAATGGTACGTACGCGCTTGGCGCATGCCTGCTTGTCAGTTGCGTGCTTATTTTGTCGATTCCGAAGAGCATGCTGAACAAGGACCCGGTTCAAGACGCATGAGCGAATCGTCGCTGGCGCGATCGGGAGTCACACCTCGGTCACGCCGGCGTCAGACGGGAGTGAAGACGATCGCGCCATCGTTCTCGACTTGCGTGAAGGTGCGCAGGAATCGATAAGGTTGCCCGCCAATCAGCAGGTCGTTCCGGCCAGACTGCGTCGCTTCCAGTATCGAGCTCACCGCGGCGTTGCTGATCGAGCCGGAACGGGTCCATTCGTCGGCGGGCGCGCTCGCGTCGCCGATGTATAAGGCGCTCGAGTCGGAGCCCCGTCGCACGACGATGAAGCTGACGCCTTTGCTCAGCGCGAGTTCGAGGTATTCGCCAAGCGCCGCGAGCGCCTCAGGGCTAGATGATGGGGTCTCCGACTGATACGTGGTCATAATGCCGCCCGAGGTAGTTCGACTCAATGTCCCATGCTACCAGCAGCAGCGCGACAGATGGAATCAGCCGCTTGCGAACCGCGTCGGGCGCGAGAGGATCACACTTGATTTGATGCTATCTCGACGGGCGTCCGGCGCGTCCTTTGAGTGATTTTGCCGCAGCACGCGCGTGTCGCTCGACGTCCACGTCCCACGGCGCCGGCGACGGAAAAACTTCTTGCAAGAAAGCGATAAACGCTTTCACCGCGGGATTGCTCCGGCGACTCTCGGGCCATATCGCGTGAAGCTGAAACCGGTCGTAAGCGTACTCGAACAGCACGGGAACGAGTTCGCCACGTTTGACGTACGGGGCCGCGATATAGGTGGCCGAAATGCCGATGCCGGCACCGGCTGCGAGCGCCGTGGCGATGGCATCGCTCAAGTCCATCGTCAGCCCTGACGGCGGCGACAACTCCAATAGCTTGTCTCCCATCCAGAACGGCCAGACGGCTGGCTGCCCCGTCGATTGATAGCGGAAGTTCACGCAATCGTGGCTCTGCAGGTCGCTCGGGTGCCGGGGCGTGCCGCGCGCCTTCAAATAATCCGGCGACGCAAACGCGCATATCCGATGCGGAGCGAGCCGGCGTGCAATCAGTCTCGTGTCGCCCGGATCGCCGACGCGAACCGCAACATCGATCCCCTCCTCGATCAGATCGACAATCCGGTCGCTCAGTCGAACGTCGACGTTCACCTTCGGAAAGCGCTTGCGAAATTGCGGCAACGCGGCAGCAAGAATGTGCACGCCAACGGGAAGCGAGGTGGCCACCTTTAGCGTGCCGGCCGGCTCGGCGCGAGCCGCGGCCACAGCCTGCTCGATGTCTTCCGCTTCGCGCAGCAGGCGTTGCGTCCTTTCGAGCAGATCGCGGCCTTCAGGCGTCAGCGTCAGCGAGCGCGTTGTGCGGCTGAACAGCTTGAGCCCGAAGTGCTGCTCGAGGCGTTGCACGCTTTTGCTGATCGCGGACGGCGAAACCGCGAGCAAACGTGCGGCAGCCGTATAGCTGCCGAGCGACGCGGCACGCGCGAACGCCATGAGCCCGGTGAGTCGTTCGATTTGTTCCATGGTGGCACTATTAAAGCGATGTCTGGCCCAATTATCAAGCTGCACGTCGTCAATTAATCTTCTTTCCAACGACGCCAACGGGCGTTCATCCCTGGAGAAGAAAATGACTAACGCAGTGCAGGCAGGCAACGCGGCGCAACTCGCGGACAAGACCGTTCTGGTTTTCGGCGGCACTTCGGGTATCGGGCTCGAGGCCGCGATTCAGGCCAGGCAGGCAGGCGCGCAGGTCATCGTTGTGGGCCGCAACGCGGTTGCCGCTGAACAGGCGGCGAAAGACCACGGTTTCGCGGGATGGCGCGCTGCAGATGTCACCGACGCCGATTCGCTCCAACGCGCCGTGAAGGACATACCTCGCGTCGACCATCTGGTGCTGCTGGCCGGCACATTCGTCGCGGGCAAGGTGCGCGACGCCGAGGTGGCCTATCTGCGTCAGGCGTTCGAGGAGCGTATCTGGGCCGCGGTCCATGTGATCCGCGCATTGGGCGATCGTCTGAGCAAGAACGGCTCGATCACGCTGATCTCCGGCAGCCTCGCGGATCGTCCGAACGCTTATGGGACTGCGGTACTCGGCGCGGCGTCGGCGGCAATGGAGGCGTTCGCTCGCGGTCTTGCCCTCGAGTTGGCGCCGGTTCGCGTCAATGCGCTGTCACCGGGACCGATCGACACACCCATCTTTCACAAGGCGCTGGGCGAGGCCCGCGACGGCTTTGTGGAAGGACTCAAGCAGACTCTGCCGCTGCACCGCTTGGGCACTGCCGCCGAGGCGGGTGCGGGCGTCGTGTTCCTGATGACCAATGGCTTCATGAACGGCGTCACGCTGAATCTGGATGGCGGCGCCCGACTGGTTTGAATCAAGAAAGCCTGCGGAGCGGTGGCTCGCGCGATATAAGGAACCCGGGAGCATGAGCGCAACGCATCACGCGCCCGCTCGCAACCTCGCCCGCCCGCGCGGCGCGGAATTGCGCGACGGCGGCACGACTTCCGCCAGCAATTCGTCATGCAAGCCGCGCAACACCTCGACAAACGCCGACGCGAGCCGCTCCCGCGGCCGATGCGGCGGAAACAGCAAATAGGTCTGAAAACGCGTAGCCGGCACAAACGGCCGGATCGCAATATCAGGTCCGGCATAGTCCCGCGCGACGATAGGATGCGCGAGCGTCACGCCCATGCCGTGACGGACCATCTCGCAGCACATCGCGGTGTACTGCGCCTCGATGGCGAGCACGCGCTGCACGCCCGCGCGCAAAAACACCTCGTCCATCAAGGCTCGCGTGCCGTCGCCGTGGCACAGCGATATGAACGACTCGCCCTCCAGGTCCTCCGGCTTGATGCTGCGCTTTGCAGCGAGCCGATGCGCCGCCGGCATCACGCAGACGGCCGCCACGTCCGATAGCTGCTCGACCTCGCAGTCCGAAGCCTCGCTCACATAGACCGCCACGCCGAGATCGCAGAACTGCGATGCCGTCCAATGATTGACCGTCGCCGACGTATTGACGTGGAGCGACACCGTCACATCGGGAAACAGCTCGACGAAACGTTTGATCGCATGCGGCACGAGCGTCATGCCCGCCGACGGCATCGCCGCGATCCGCAAGCGCCCGCTGCCGAGATTGCGAATCTGCGCGGCCGCATTCGCCAGTCCCTGCAAGCCCACGAAAGCGCGTTCGACCTCGCGGAAAAAAGCCTCGCCCTCGCTAGTGGGAATCAGGCGCACGCCGCTGCGCTGAAATAGCTGCAGGCCCGTATCGCGCTCCAGTTGCGCAATCAGACGGCTCACGTTCGGTTGCGACGTGAAGAGCGCCTTGGCTGCGGCGGTCATCGACCCGGACACCATCACCGCGCGAAACGCCTCGATGTGCTTGAGATTCATGCGTATTTTCCCCAGGAGACGGTCTGCCTATCCATATCATCCATGTATGGATAGGTATTTTATTCGTATTGGACGACATAGCCAGCCGGCGCGACACTGCATTTCAGCGACGGGCAGCGAAGCCCGCCCCACACATACCGGAACTGGAGATCGTCGTCATGAAAAGAGCGTTGCATCGCCGTCTGTCCGCCCCCGCCCTTGCGGCCGTTTCGCTCGCCGTCAGCCTCGCCGCGCCGCTCATCGCGCAGGCCGAGACCACGCTGTATGTCGCCAACGTCGGCGGGTCGAACGAACAGCTCTATCGGCAGAAAATCATTCCGCCGTTCGAGAAGGCGCACAACGTGAAGATTGTGTACGTCGCGGGCAATTCCAGCGACACGCTCGCGAAGCTCCAGGCGCAGAAGGGTCATCAGCAGATCAACGTCGCGGTGATGGACGACGGCCCGATGTACCAGGCGATGCAGCTCAACCTGTGCGCGAAGCTCGACGACGCGCCCGTGATGAAGGACGTCTACCCGCTCGCGAAGCTTGGGCCGTCGGCAATCGGCGTCGGCATGGTGGCGACGGGCATCGGCTATAACGAGGAAGCCTTCAAGAAAGCCGGCTTGCCGCCGCCCGACTCGTGGAAGTCGCTTACCGACAGCCACATCAAGGGCAAGCTCGGCGTGCCGCCGATCACCAACACGTACGGCCTGCACACGCTCGTGATGCTCGCGCGCCTCTCGGGCGGCGGCGAGAAAAATATCGACCCCGGCTTCACCGCGATGACGAAGCAGGTCGCGCCCAACGTGCTGTCCTGGGCGCCGACGCCTGGCGAGATGGACGGCCAGATGCAATCCGGCGACGTGATCCTCGCTCCGTACGGCAGCGGCCGCGCGGTCGCGTTGCAGAACACCGGCTTTCCGCTGAAGTTCATCTACCCGAAAGAAGGCGCGGTCGCGTTGCAGGTGGCCGCGTGCGTGGTCGCTGAAAACGCGCAGCCGCAGTTGTCGCAGCAATTCGTGCAGTACCTGTTGACGCCGGAAGTGCAGGTGTTGCAGGCGCAAGGCATCGGACTCGGTCCGGTCAACAAGACCGTGAAGCTGACGCCCGAGATTGCTGCACGCGTGCCCTACGGTCCCGATCAGATCTCGAAGCTGACCGCGATGGACTGGACCACGATCAACCAGCATCGCACGGAATGGACGGAGCGCTGGAACCGTTCGGTCGAGCGCTGAACATCTTCGGCACTGGCAGATTCCTCGCGCGGCGCGCGATCTGATGAAGGAGCGAGGCGCATGGCCTTTCTGACTCTGCAAGGCATTTCGAAACGCTACGGCGATTTCACGGCGATCGAGCACATCGATCTGGACGTCGAACGCGGCGAGCTGCTTGCGCTGCTCGGCCCGTCCGGCTGCGGCAAGACGACGACGCTGCAGATGGTCGCGGGTTTCGTCTCGCCGACCACCGGCCGCATTCTGCTCGATGGCCGCGACATCACGAACGAGCGCCCCGAGAAGCGCGGCATCGGCGTAGTGTTTCAAAGCTATGCGCTGTTTCCGCACATGACGGTGGCGGGCAACGTCGGCTTCGGGCTCGAGATGCGCAAGGTCAGGCGCAAGGAGCGCGAAGAGCGCGTTGCGGAAGCGCTGTCTCTCGTGCGGCTGAAAGGCCTCGGGCATCGCTATCCGAAGGAGCTGTCGGGCGGCCAGCGTCAGCGCGTCGCCATTGCGCGCGCCATCGCAATGGAACCCGAACTGCTGCTGCTCGACGAGCCGATGTCGAACCTCGACGCCAAGCTGCGCGAGGAGATGCACATCGAACTGCGCGCGATCCAGAAGCGTCTCGGCATCACGACGATTCTCGTCACGCACGATCAGGTCGAGGCGATGACGATGAGCGATCGCATCGCGATGATGCATCGCGGCGTGATCGCGCAATTGAGCACGCCGTACGACGCGTATGAGCGCCCCGCTACGCCGTTCACATCGACGTTTCTCGGCCGCACCAACGCATTGGCCGGCGAAGTGTTGCGGCGCAATCCGCGTTGCGCCGAAGTCGATGTCGCGGGCACGACGCTGCATGTTCCGCACGAAGGCCGGCACGTCGACGGCGCCGTGCATGTCTACATCCGCCCGGAAAAAGTCCATCTCGCCAACGGCGATGCACGCGTGCGCGGCCGTATCGCGACGCGTGTGTTCGTCGGCAATCAATGGCTGCTCGAAGTGGAAACGGAGCTCGGCAAGCTGCGCGTCGCGCAACCGAATCACGGCGCGCCGCCGCCCGAGGAAGGCGACGAAGTCGGCCTCGCATGGACCGATGACGACCTGCGCGTACTGACGCAAGACCGGCCGGAGGGCGCTCATGGCCACGCTTGACGACGACCGCCCAGGCGCCGCGCCGTGGCTGCTGTCGGGGCCGGCGCTGCTGCTTTTCATCGGTCTCTTACTGGTGCCGCTGCTGCTCACGCTGATGTTGTCGTTCCGCGTGTTCAGCGACACGGCCGGCGTCACGTCCGCTTATACGCTCACGAATTACTGGGAGGTCGTCAGCGATCCGTACTACGGCACGATCTTCCTGCGCACCGCCGGTCTCGCCTTCGCCGTCACGCTTCTTTCGATCGTGCTCGGCGTGCCGGAAACCATCGTGCTCGCGCGGATGAAGCGTCCGTGGCAATCGCTGTGTCTGCTGGTCGTGCTCGGGCCTCTGCTTATTTCGGTGGTGGTGCGCACCCTCGGCTGGCAGATTCTGCTCGGCAACAACGGCGTGCTCAACAACGTGCTGCAGTCGCTGCATATCACCGACGAACCCGTCCGCCTCGTCTTCACGATGACCGGCATGATCATCGCGCTCACGCATGTACTGGTGCCGTTCATGGTGATGTCCGTGTGGGCGACGATGCAAAAGCTCGACCCGCAAATCGAATGGGCCGGTCGTTCGCTCGGCGGCTCGCCATTCGCGGTGTTTCGCCGCGTGGTGCTGCCGCAGATCATGCCGGGCGTGTTGTCCGGTTCGATCATCGTGTTCGCGCTGTCGGCGTCGGCGTTCGCCACGCCCGCGCTGATCGGCGGGCGGCGCCTCAAAGTGGTCGCGACCGCCGCCTACGACGAGTTCCTCGGCACGCTGAACTGGCCGCTCGGCGCGAGTATCGCCGTGCTGCTGCTGATCGCCAACGTGGCGATCGTGATGGGCTGCAGCCGCCTCGCCGAACGCCGCTTCCGGCATATCTTCGACTGAGCGAAGGAGAGCGATCATGAAACAGAACGGCATTCTCGGGCTCGTCTACAACGCGTTCTTCCTCACCTTCATTCTCGCGCCGCTCGTCGTCGTGATGCTCGTGGCGTTCACCGACAAGGGCTTTATTTCGATGCCCTTCGATGGCGCGTCGCTGCGCTGGTTCCGCGCGATCATCGAGAACGGCGATATCGTCTCGGCGTTCTGGCTGTCGGTGCGGCTCGCGTTTGCCGCGGCGACCATCGGCGTGCTGCTCGCAGTGCCCGCAGCGCTCGCCATCGCGCGTTATCGCTTTCCGGGCCGCGCCGCGCTGACCAGCTTTTTCCTTTCGCCGATGATGATTCCGGCCGTCGTGCTCGGCATCGCTTTCCTGCGTTTTCTTTCGCTGCTGCATCTGTCGGGCTCGTTCTGGTCTCTCGTTTGTGCGCACGTGGTCATCGTGCTGCCGTATGCGCTGCGTCTCGCGCTGTCGTCGGCGGTCGGGCTCGATCGCGATGCGCAACGCGCCGCGCTGTCGTGTGGCGCGAGCCGCTTCACCGCGTTTCGCCGCGTCGTGCTGCCGATGATCCGCACGGGCGTCGCGGGCGGCTGGGTGCTGTCGTTCATCCAGAGTTTCGACGAACTGACGATGACCATCTTCGTCGCGACGCCCGGCACGACCACGCTGCCCGTCGCCATGTACAACCAGATCGCGCAGACGATCGATCCGCTCGTCGCTTCGGTGTCGGCGGTGCTGATTGTCGGCACGGTCCTGCTGATGGTCCTGCTTGACCGCATGGTCGGACTCGACCGCATTCTGATCGGAGAAGCTCGATGACATTGACAAGCACCGCCGCGAGTGCCGATAAGCTCGCGGACGTGGTAGTCGTAGGCGGCGGCCTCGTCGGTTCGGCCGTCGCTTACGGGCTCGCCCGCGAAGGCGCGCGCGTCACCGTGCTCGACGAGGACGACGGCGGCTTTCGCGCCTCGCGCGGCAATTTCGGCCTCGTCTGGATTCAGGGCAAGGGCTACGGCCTGTCGCCCTACGCACGCTGGTCGCGAAGCTCAGCGACGCGCTGGCCGCAACTCGCGCAAGCGCTGCAACAGGAGAGCGGCATCGACGTCGCGTTGAAGCAGCCAGGCGGCTTCCACTTCTGCTTTAACGACGACGAACTCGCCGAGCGCGAAAAACGTCTGTCGACGCTGCGAGCCGAACTGGGCGATTACCCGTATCAGATGCTCGATGCCGCCGAAGTCCGCGCGCGCATTCCGCAAGTCGGGCCCGCGGTGATCGGCGCGAGCTACACGCCGATGGACGGCCACGTGAACCCGCTCAAGCTGCTGCGCGCGCTGCACACGGCGATGCAGGCGCGCGGCGTGAAGCTCGTCTCCGGCGAACGCGCGGCGCGCATCGAAGCTCAAGGACACGGCTTTGTCGTGCATGGAAAACGCGGCACGTATCGCGCTGCTAAGGTCGTGCTCGCCGCAGGACTCGGCAATCGCACGCTCGCGCCGTTCGTGGGACTTCATGCACCGGTTGCGCCGAATCGCGGGCAAGTGCTGGTGAGCGAGCGCGTCGCGCCGTTTCTCCACTATCCGACGCTCAACGTGCGCCAGACCGACGAAGGCAGCGTGCAGTTCGGCGATTCGATGGAAGAAGTCGGCTTCGACGATTTCACCACCACGCATGTGCTCGCCGACATTGCCCGGCGCGGCGTGCGCGCTTTTCCGATGCTGCAACACGTGCGGCTCGTGCGCATGTGGGCCGCGCTGCGCGTCTATAGCCCTGACGGCTTTCCGATCTACGACCAGTCCGAAGCGCATCCGGGCGCGTTCGTCGTTACGTGCCATAGCGGCGTGACGCTCGCGGCCGCGCATGCGCTGCGCGTCGCGCCGTGGATCATGGGCGCGGCCATGCCCGACGAGTTGCCCACCTTCTCCGCGCAACGCTTCGAGCACGCGAGAGAACTGATTTCCGCACACTGAATCCGACATGACTACTCAATCGACTCACACACCGGCTCACACGCTCTTCAAGGTGCTGCCCGGCGCTGAAGGCGCGGCCGTCACCAACGTCGCCATCTGGTTCAACGATCAGCCGCTTACCGTGCCCGGTGGTCGTTCAGTGGCCGCGGCCCTGCTCGCGGCAGGCGGATCGCGTTTTCGCGCGACGCCGGTTTCGGGCGCACCGCGCGCGCCGTTCTGCATGATGGGCGCGTGCTTCGATTGCCTCGTCGAGATCGACGGCGTGCCGAGCCGCCAGGCCTGCATGGTCGAAGTCAAGGCGGGCATGCGTATCCGCTCGCAGGAAGGCGCGCGCGATCTGCCGCCCGTGAGCTTCGCCGACGCACCGATGGAGAACGCACATGGCCGCTGATTTCGCTTCCGAGTTCGCTTCCGAATTCGCTTCCGAAGCTGTCGACGTCGTCGTGGTCGGCGCCGGTCCTGCCGGCATGAGCGCGGCCACGCGCGCGGCGCGCGCCGGCCTCAAGACTGTGTTGATCGACGAGCAGGACGCCGTGGGCGGCCAGATTTATCGCGCGATCGGTCGCGCCGATGCGCGCCGCAAGGAGATTCTCGGCCCCGACTACGCGGCGGGCGCGGCGCTTGCCGAGGCCTTCGCCGCCTCCGGCGCGCGTCATCTGACCAATGCGACGGTGTGGCAGGTCACGCGCGAGCGCGGCGTCAATTATCTGAAGGACGGCAAGATCGGCAGCTTCGACGCGCAGCGCGTGATTCTCGCGAGCGGCGCATTGGAACGGCCCTTCCCGATTCCCGGCTGGACGCTGCCCGGCGTGCTGACGGCGGGCGCGGCGCAGATTCTGTTGAAGAGCGCGGGCGAAGTGCCTGCCGCGCCGCCGGTGTTGGCCGGCTGCGGACCGCTGCTGTATCTGCTCGGCTGGCAGTATGTGCGTGCGGGCGTGCCGATCCGCGCGCTCGTCGATACCACGCGTCATGAAGACCGTTGGCGCGCGAAACGTCACATGTTCGCCGCGCTGCGCGCATGGCCGTTTCTCAGCAAGGGCCTGCAATTGATTCGCACGTTGCGCGACGCGGGCGTGCCGATCTTCGAGGCCGCCGACGATCTGCGCGTCGAGGGGCGCATCGGCAGCGATCAGGTCGAGCGCGCCGCCGCGCTGCACTTCACGAGCCACGGTAAAGCGCATCGTATCGAAGCCGATGTGATCCTGCTGCATCAGGGCGTGGTGCCGAATACGCAGTTCACGCAGGCGCTGCGCGCGGCGCATCGCTGGGACAACGCTCAACTGTGCTTCACGCCGAAGGTCGACGCATGGGGCGAGCTCGACGTGCCGGGCACCTTCATCGCGGGCGATGGCGCGGGCATCGGCGGCGCGCAGGCGGCCGCGTTGCAGGGCACGCTCGCGGGCCTCGCGGTGGCCGCGCAACTCGGCGCGCTGACCGCGGCGACACGCGACGCCGAAGCCGTCGAACATCGCCGCGCGCTTGCCGGTGTGATGCGCATTCGGCCGTTTCTCGACAGCCTGTACCGTCCGCGCGACATCAACCGCATTCCGCGCGACGAGACCGTCGTGTGCCGGTGCGAGGAAGTGACCGCGGGGGAATTGCGCCAGTTCGTCGAACTCGGCTGCGTCGGACCGAATCAGGCGAAGTCGTTCGGACGCTGCGGCATGGGACCGTGCCAGGGACGCATGTGCGGTCTTACGGTGACCGAAGTAATCGCCGATGCGCGCCGCGTCTCGCCGGCCGAAGTCGGCTATTACCGCATCCGTCCGCCGATCAAGCCGCTCACGCTCGGAGAACTCGCCGGTGAATGACACGACCGTCACGCAGGAAGCCGATGTGCTCGTGGTGGGCGGCGGGCTGCACGGCACGAGCAGCGCGTTTCATCTGGCGCGTCGCGGCGCGAAGGTGATCGTGCTGGAAGCCGATTATGTCGCGCGTCATTCGTCGGGGGTCAACGCGGGCGGCGTGCGGACGCTGGGCCGTCCGCTGCCTGAGATTCCGCTTGCGCTGATGTCGCGTGAAATCTGGCACGGCATGACCGATCTGCTCGGCGAAGACGGTGGGTTTGTCGCGTCCGGCCAGTTGAAGATCGCCGAAACCGACGACGAACTTCAGGTATGCCGCGAGCGAGTCGCGCTGCTCGAATCGCACGGCTTCACGCATGAAAAGGTGATCGACCCGGAGACCGTGCTCGACCTCGAACCGGCGCTCGCGCGGCATGTGACCGGCGGTATCTGGGTGGAGCGCGACGGCTACGCGTTGCCGTATCGGACCACGACGGCTTTCCGGCTCGCCGCACAGCGCCTTGGCGCGCGTTTTCTCGAAGGCACCGCCGTGCGCCGCATCGAACAACGCGGCACGCGCTGGCTCGCGCACACGCCGCGCGGCACGTTCAGCGCGGAGAAACTGCTCGTCACCGCAGGCGCGTGGTCCGGCGAACTGGCGAAGCAGGTGGGCGAGCCCGTGCCCGTGCATCCCGAAGGTCTGATGCTGATGGTCACGCATCGCGTCGCGCCCTTTTGCCGCGCAACGCTCGGCGCAACCGGCCGGCCGCTGTCGTTCAAGCAGTTCGACAACGGGACGGTCGTGATCGGCGGAAAACTGATCGGCATTGCCGATCTGGCGAATCGTCACGGCGAAGTCGATTTCGTGCGGCTCGTGCGCAGCGCCCGAACCGTGACCGACCTGTTTCCGCATCTGCGCAATCTCGGCGTGAATCGCGCATGGGCCGGCGTCGAAGCATTCACCGAAGATGAACTACCGGTGATTTCCGCGAGCCGCGAGGCGTCGAATCTGTATTACTCGTTCGGCTATTGCGGCAGCGGTTTTCAGTTGGGACCGGGTTGCGGCAAGCTCGTGTCCGAACTGATGCTCGACGGCACGCCAAGCCTTTCGCTCGACGCGTTCGCGATCGATCGTTTCGAGCGCAAAGCGGCGCCCTCTCACGCTGGCGCCGCGCAACTCGCGACGCATTAAGCGGTTCTGTTTTTTGTTCCGTCGTGCGCGCTTCGCGAGCACGCGCGGCGGCTTCGTTCGACCTCAACCTGAGAAATTGTCATGACCGATATTGTTCGTATCGAAACCAATCAACGTATGAGCCGCGTCGTGAAGGCTGCCGGCCTCGTGTTTATCGGCGGCCAGACTTCCGCGGATCACGCGCCCGACGTGAAGATTCAGACCGCCAAAGTGCTGGAGAAAATCGACGGCTTTCTGGAGAAGGCCGGCATCGACAAGACGCGGCTCGTTTCCGCGCAAGTCTGGCTCGCGGATATTTCGCGCGACTTCGCCGGCATGAACGAGGTCTGGGACGCGTGGGTTCCGCAAGGCTGCGCGCCGACCCGCGCGACGGTGCAGGCCAAACTTGCCGCGCCGGAGCTGCTGGTCGAAATTGCTGTTGTGGCGCTTGGCTGAGGCAACGCGGTAGGGGAAACGTGGGAGCGGCTGTCGTGTCGGGCAAGCGCTGAGATAGGAGTTGTGCGGATCACGGCCACGCGTCTAGCGATGCGATACGCGTGGCCGCTGCGACTTTCCCGCGACGCGCCGCTATTTGAACTTGACGAGATCCTTGAAGATCAGTTTGGCCCACGTATTACCCTTGGCCTGCACGAGCGAGCCGCCATTCTTGAGCGGTCCGAGCGCGATCGGCGCGAAGCCGAGTTGTTCGGCCAGAGCCGCGACCGGTGCCACCGCCTTTTCGTCATCGCTCGACAGAAACACGACGCGGCTGCCGCCGTTCACGTTCGGATCAGAGGCAAGAACCCCTGCGGGCAGATGGTTAAAGCCCTTTACGAACCGGGCGCCGGTGAACGCTTTGGCGATAACCGCGGACGACGGCTGACCGTCCAGTTCCTCAACGGGAACACCGAAAGCATTGGTCGCGTCGATGATCGTCTTGCCCTGCCAGTTCGGGATCAGCTTCGCGACTTCGCGATGTTCCCAGAACGGAATGGCCAGGAAGATGATGTCGGACGCGATGGCGTCTTGCAGCGTCTTCGGGACAACGGTGGGGCCGATCGCTTTTGCCTGCTGCGTCAGGCTCTCGGGCGGGCGCCGGCTGGCGACGGTCACTTCGATGTTCTTTCTTGCAAACGCTCGGGCGAGCGCCTGGCCTACCGCGCCAAAGCCAATAATCGAATAGCTCATGCAAAAACTCCATTCAATATGATAAGGAATCCGGATTTATGGAAGTACTTGGACCACCTTCATCAAGTCGATAGCTACTTCTACACGCTTATCGGCGCGATCTCAGATAGCCGACGTGCCGCCGTCGACATACAACTCCACGCCATTCACGAAGCTCGAATCGTCTGAAGCGAGAAACAGCGCAACCGTCGCGATTTCCTCGGGACGACCCATCTTTCCGCGCGGCACCAGCGATTCGAACTGCCGCTTCGTCTCTTCGTCGAAGACTTGTTCCTGAATCGGCGTGGCGATCTGCCCCGGGCTCAGCACGTTCACGCGGATATTCCTGCCCTTCAGTTCGTTGAGCCAGCCGCGTGCGAACGCGAGCAGCGCCGCCTTGCTCGCCGCATACACGCTGAAACCAGGGAAACCTTTGATCGACGCAATCGATCCGGTCATGAAGATCGATCCGCCATCGTTGAAGAGCGGCAACGCCTTTTGAACCGTGAACAACGTGCCGCGCGCATTCAGGTCGAAGGCCGCGTCGAAGTGCTGCTCGGTAATCTGACCCAGCGGCAGCGCTTCGCCCGTGCCGGCGCTTGCGTACAGGATGTCGATCTTGCCCTTCTCCCGCTTGACCGTATCGAACAGGCGGTCGAGGTCGTCGAGATTGGCCGCGTCGCCGCGCACGCCGGTCACGTTGCGGCCAATCTGCTTGACGGCCTCGTCGAGCGCCTCCTGCCTGCGGCCCGTGATGAACACATACGCGCCTTCTTCAACAAACCGCTTCGCGCTCGCCAGCGCCATGCCGCTCGAACCGCCCGTGATGACTGCAACCTTACCGTCTAGCTTTCCCATGACTTCTCCTTTCGTGGTGTCGGGCAGCGCCTCTATTCCCATTTGAACAAAAGCGCTGTATCTTATGGATCACTGATCCACATCCTGAGTCAAATATATGGATCACCGATCCACTTGTCAAGAAAATCATGCGAGCCGACGCCAGAAAGAACTACAGCCATCTACTTGAAGTCGCGCGCGACGTCATCAGCGAACATGGCGCCGATGCGTCCATGCGAGATATCGCCCGCCGCGCCGACGTCGGGCTGGCAACCGTGCTGCGCCATTTCCCGACGCGAGAAGCGTTGTTCGAGGCGTTGCTGCGCGAGCATCTGGACGCGCTGACGCAAAAGGCGGCCGAACTCGAAGCGTCGAGTCCACCTGACGAAGCGCTCGTGTCCTGGTTTCGCGAAGGCGTCGCATTCGTCCATAGCTATAACGGCGTTGTCGCGTTGATGGCGAGCGCCCACGCGGACCCTGAGTCCGCGCTTTACGCGTCATGCGCAGCGGTGCACTCGGCGGGCGAGCGGCTATTGCTCCGCGCTCAGGCCGAAGGAACCGCGCGCGCCGACATGAACGGTGTCGACCTGTTCGCGCTGATGTCGGCACTCGGCTGGGTCGTCGACCAGCCGTCGTTCGCGCCACGCGCCGATTATCTCTTCGACTTTATCGCGGGCGCGATGCTGACGAACCGGTCGAGCAAGGATGTGAAGAAGGGAATGTGAGATTCGTCGCAAGCTTCCTAGAGGTACGTGGATGGGTTGACGCGCTGCAAATGCCAATACGGCAATTGCATATCGATAGAAATTGGAACGGCGCACGCGTGCGGCCTTTAACATAGGCATCCTTCCTGTTCCGTCCTCGGGGTTACTCGCGCAATGTCCCAACCTCTCCGCTTCGGCGTCTGGGCGCTCGTACATGGCAGCCGTGCGGCGCTGCAGGACCCCGCGGAACCCTACGACGCTTCATGGGCGCGCAACAAGGCGCTCGTGCTGGAAGCCGAGCGTCTCGGCTACGATTCCGTGCTCGTCGCGCAGCACACCATCAATCCGCACGATCCTTCGCTCGATCAGCTCGAGGCGTGGACGGCATCGGCTGCATTGGCGGCACTGACCTCGCGCATCGAGATCATCGCCGCGATCAAGCCGTATCTGTACCATCCGGCCGTGCTCGCGAAGATGGCGCAGCAGATCGAGCACATCAGCGGCGGGCGCTTCGCAATCAATCTCGTGAACGCATGGAATCGCCCCGAGCTTGAGCGCGCCGGCATCGGCTTTGCGGAACACGACGAACGCTACGCGTACGGCCGCGAATGGATCACCGTCGTCGATGCGTTGCTGCGCGGTGAAGCGCTCACGCATCGCGGCGACAACTTCCGTATCGACGACTATCAGTTGCGTCCGGCCGATCCGTTCCGCGCGCGGCCGCGCATCTATGTCGGCGGCGAGTCGGAGCCTGCGCGTTCGCTGGTGGCCGCGCATGGCGATGTGTGGTTCATCAACGGACAGCCGCATGACGACGTGGCGGCTCTTATCGCCGATGTCTCCGCCCGCCCTCGTCCGGCCGGCCACGATGCGTTGCGCTTCGGCCTGTCGGCGTTCGTGATTGCACGCGAGACGCAGTCCGGGGCCGACGCTCATCTCGAGCACCTGTTCGCGCTGGCCGAACTCGACAAGCCGCTACGGGAACGGCAAAAAGCCAACATCGATCCCAACGCGGTGATGCATCAGACCTTCGCGCGCTCGGCGCGCGTCGGATCGAACGGCGGCACGGCTGCGGGCCTTGTCGGCGATTACGATACGGTCGCGCGGCGCATTGCGGAGTTCCATCGCGCGGGCATCGAACTGTTCATGCTGCAGTTCCAGCCTTTCGAAGCCGACATGGCCCGTTTCGCCGAGGAAGTCATGCCGCGCGTTCGCCGCCTGCTGGACTGAACACAACGCCACCGCCGAAAGTCAAACGCCCGCCCGTCATGTCACATCGTGGCACGCGCGCGGGCGCTTTCATGCACGCCTAGAAAAACGCACCGGTAGGCGGCAACTGACCTGTCAGCAAATTCTGTCCAAGCAAACGCTCCTTATAGAGCCGCGGATTGTGCGAGGCGATGACCTTGATGTTGCGCCAGTGCCGGTCGAGCGCACCGACACGCGAGACGACCGAGCCCGAGCCGAGATCGATCAGCCAGCTTGCGATCTGCGGCGCGAGGTCGTCGATCACGACCTTGGCTTCGGACGCTGTAAAGGTGGCAGCGAGCGTGGCCTCGTATTCGCCGTCCGTGCCGTAAGCGTCCCAGGCGCGCTGCAACGCAGCGACAGCGCGATCGGCGGTTGCTTCGACGCTCGCCGCATACGCGCGGATTCGACCGAGTTGCGACTGAAGCACGGGTTCGTCGGCGGGATGCTCGGCTTCGCCGTGATAGAAGTTGCGGCCGCGCGTGCGCAGCACGTCGACGGCGTCCACCGCGACGCGGCGCACAATGCCCGCAATGCAGTTGGTCAGATAGACCTGATGGAACGTGAATCCCCACGGCGCGGCGTGTTCGGACGCCGGCGGGTCGAGCGGATAAAGATGCGTCGCCGGCACGGTGACGTCGCGAAAGCGGGCCGTGCCCGAGCCGGTCAGCCGCTGGCCGAAACCTTGCCAGTCGTCGTCGTTGCTGACGCCTGCGCTTCGCTCAAGCACATATTGCACGGTTCGCCCCGCGCGGCTCTCCACCGCGAGGCCGACGAACGCGTCGTTGTACAGATTGCCCGTCGCGTACACCTTCTCTCCCGAGCCGACGTACAGGTCGCGCGAAGCGTCCCATTCGAGCCGGCTCAACACTTGAGTCGGACGCGCGCCGGCCGCCTTCACATCGCTTTCGGTAAAGCTCAGGCCGACGGTTTTTTTCTGCGCGCTCAATGCGAGGACGTGTGCATGGAACGGATGATCGCGCTTCCTGAGCGCCGTTTCCACTTGCCACAGATGATTGCGGAATGCATGCGCGATATTCGAATCTGCGGCGGCCACGTCGCGGGCTACGACCAACAATTCGCTGAGCGACACGCCATGCCCTCCTCTATCGGACGGCAGACGCAACGCGCCGAAGCCGATCGCTTTGAGTCTCGCGATCTCGTCGTACGGCAGACGATGTTCCCGTTCGCGCGCCGCGGCAGTCGCGGCGATGTCGGCAATAATCTCCGCGAAGCCGAGCTTCACGCTCAGCGGCGAAATCCACTGCGTGGGCCCCGCTTCCTTGATGTTGCTGGTGTCAGTCATGCGCTCGCCCGTGTTCAAACTCTGATGCTGTAGTCCGCGACCTTGATGCGCGAGTTGATGATCTTGCGCTCCGCGAGCCAGTCGGCGGCGCGCTGAAACTGCGCGATGAAGGCGGCGTCGTCTGCTTCGTGGAACTGGTTCACGCGCTTGAGGCCGGCGAGATAGTCGCGCACCTGATCCGGATACTTGCCCTCGCGCTGCACGAGCTGCTCCGCTTCGACGGAGTGCGACGACTGCCATGTCCCTTCAACGTAATACGCATCGATGACCGCGCGGATCAGTTCGGAGTTCTCTTCGGTGAACTTGCGGCGCGTGACCAGCGAGCTATAGTCGATCAGGAAATCCAGGTCGCGGCCTTCGTTGAATATGTCCTTCGCGTCGTTCGAGAAGCGCGCGATGTCCACGCCCGGCGACCACATGGACCAGGCGTCGACCCGGCCTTGCGCGAACGCCGGTGCGGCGTCGGGCGGATTCAGATAGACGAACTGCACCTTGTCCCGGTCGATGCGATGTTTCTCCAGCGCGGCGATAAGCAGAAACTCGCCGAGTCCGGAGCGGTTGACGGCGACCTTGCGGCCCGCGAGATCCGCAATCGAGTTGATGCCGCTCGACTTCTTCGCGATGATGGAAGTGGAGCGCGGCGAATAGATATCGAACGCATTGAAGACGATCGGCGAGCCGGCGAGCATTGCGGCGAGCGCGGGCGTCGTCGATCCCCAGAAACCGAAGTCCGCGCTGCCGCCGACCACGGCCTGAATCGACGGCGCGTGGTTCGGGAACGGCCCGATCCATTCGACCTTGATGCCTTTGGCCGCGAGCGTCTTTTCGAACACGCCGCGCTGTTTGGCGATGTCGGGCAGGCTGCCGTAGCCCCAGCCGATTCGTACGGTGTCCGTATTACGTGTGAGCTTGCGCGGTTCGGCTGCCTGCGCCGGAACGAGGCCGCCCACGGCGGCGCCGGCCAGCAGGCCGCCCGCCGCGCGCAGCAACTGGCGGCGGCTCAGCAATGAATCATTCATCCTTTGAGATCCTTCGGTTTGACGTGAAACGGGTCAATGCGACTGAACGCCCAGCTCTTCGAGCAGAATGGACCGCAGCGTGCCGGCGTGGTCTTTGGGGCGGAACGAGGCCGCGATGCGGCCTGCGCGCATGACGATGATCCTGTCTGCAAGGGTCAGCGCTTCGTCGACATCGTGAGTGACGATCAGCACGCCTGGCTGGTGGAGCGCGACAAGCTCTTTGACGAGTCCGTGCATCTTGATGCGGGTCAGCGCGTCGAGCGCCGCGAACGGTTCATCGAGCAGCAGCAGCGCGGGATCGGGAACAAGCGCGCGTGCCAGCGCCACGCGCTGAGCCTGGCCGCCCGAGAGGTTGCGCGGCCAGTCGTCCTCACGGCCGGCGAGCCCGACTTCGGCGAGCGCGCGCGCGGCGCCGTCGCGGCCAATCGTCCTTTCGTGACCGAGCGCGACGTTCTCCCACAGCGGCGCCCACGGCAAAAGGCGAGGTTCCTGGAACACGACGGACGGACGTTCCGGCGCGCGAATCGTCCCCGCGTCCGGCTGATCGAGTCCGGCCAACGCGCGCAGCAGCGTCGTCTTGCCGCAACCGCTCTCACCCAGCAGCGCGACGAATTCGCCCTTCTGGATGTCGAGGTCGAGCGAGTCGATCACGACGCGGCTGCCATAGCGTCGCTTTAGTCCACGCACTGAAACGGCCAATGCTTGAGTACCGATGCGTTCGCGTTCCCGTGAAGGCGCTGCCGCAGCGCGATCGCGAGATGGAGCGGTAGGCTGATTCACTTGCGCGCTCCTTTCGTGTAATTCGCGTGCCACGAGAGGAAGCGGCCTTCGAGCAGACGCACCAGCGCGTCCGCGACGACGCCGATGATCGCGTAAATGATCATCGTGAGGATGATGACGTTCGTATTGAGGAATTCGCGTGCATCCATCGCGAGGAAGCCAATGCCCTTCGTCGTTGCGAGCGTTTCGGCGATGACCAGCGCGAGCCACGCATGCGCGAGCGCGTAGCGCACGCCCGTGAGAATGGAAGGCATCGCGCCCGGAAGAATGATCCGCCGCACGATCGCGGCCCGCTCGAGTCCGACCACGCGGCCAAGCTCCATGAGCTTCGGATCGATCTGGCGAATGCCGAGCATCGTGTTGATGTAAATCGGAAAGAGCACCGCGAGCGCCACCAGGAAAATCTTCGCGACTTCGCCGACGCCGAACCACACGATCACGAGCGGCAGCATGGCGAGGAACGGAACTGCACGCACCATCTGAACGGAGCGGTCGAGAAGCGCCTGTGCAAGCGGCGAAAAGCCGACGATGACGCCAAGCGCGAGGCCGAGCGTTCCGCCGATCACGAACCCGCCCGCGGCGCGCAGCAGCGACACACCGAGATGAACGAAAAGATCGCCGTTACGTGCCAGGTTGAGGGCGGTTTCAAGCACGCTGCTCGGAGCAGGCAGCACTTGCGGCGCAATGAATCCGGCGCGTGCAGCGGTTTCCCACAGCAGCACGACGACCGCGGGAATTATCCACGAGAGCCAGATGTACAGCGTCGCTTGAGAAACGCCTACGCGGGACGGTTGCGCGGCGACATAGCTGTTGCGGATGGAAGTCAGGTCGGCCATGCGGCGGGAGACGTCATGAGTCATCGGGAAGGAGTGTGGAGATACATCCCGCAGCCTAAGTAAAAACTTTGCTGTTCTCCAACGAATCAATCCTTCTAACGATATGCGCTGCGTATGCAATGTGCACCGGCATGCCGTTATAACGACGAATTCCGTCCGTATTGCGTCACCCTCCCATGCGATGTTACGTACTTTGAAAACATAACGACGTGCTTAGCACTGCGCCGTCATAGCAAAGCATCGAATATTGTTAGTCGTTTTCTCCTCTCAGAAGCCGGCGGGCTACAGACGCCTGCGTAACCATCTCGCCACGCTGAGACCGCCCAGCATCATCCCAGCCGTAAGCGGCGGCGCTGCGCGAACCACGCTTGCCTCAGGCCATTCGGAAATCATCGGCTCGCCATCACGCGCTACCAGTCTCGATATCCACTTGCGCGCGCTGAGCGGCAACGGAGGCGCGACTTGCCCAAACACGTTATGCAACTGATCGCTCGCATGCGGAAACGAGCCTAGCGCGATGGCCTCTTTACGTGACGGCGAGCCTATCACCTGGCTCGTCACGACGGCCGCCCCGCGCGCCAAGCCGTCCATACAATCCAGTATGTCGATTTCAGCCGCCGTCAGGACGGCCAGTACATCATCGACATAAGCGTTGATGACATCCTGTTGGATTTTCAAACCCCATTCCAGCGCCTGCGGATTGTCGCGAGTGAGAAGCTTCGGAAAGACAGAGCCGTCGTCCGCCCGCGTGTATCCGGTCGTCGTGCCATGATCCGCCGCACACAAGGCTTCGAATATGGGCGCGCGAATCAGCGGTCTTATAGGCTCTCCCACGGACTCGCTGAGATAGTCATCGAGGCTGCCGCAGTTTTCCGGGCGATGATAGAGGCCAAAGTAAAAGCCCGAGAGGCGTCGGTCGAAGCCTGCTTCCCGGCTGCACGCAACCTTTGCCAGCGAGCGCTGCAAATTTGCGCGCCATCCAATATCGACGACACCGACGTTACCGTCCGCGAAGAATGCGTGCTGCTCCAGATAGTCGAGCAGTAGCCGTCGCGCAGAAGAAGCGGACGCGTTGATCAGATCGCGAACCTGATCGTCGGTCTGGATGTACCGGATCAACTGCTCTACTTCAGCGCGACTCATCGCGGCATGCGGGGAGCGAATACCAAGACGTTCCTGCAAACCGGCGATGGCCGTGTGATTGATATCCAGATCGAATTTCCTGAACACGTCCGCGAGCGAATTGCCTGCCTTGAAACCGAAATGACTCAGGTCGCCTTCCGATATGTCCAGAACAGCAGGCAAGTGAAGCGATTGCCGCGACACGTGCAGATACCGCAAATCGATCGGCAAGTCGTATGCGCTTACTATCTTTTTCGCAATCGATAAAAGTATCTGGCCGTCACGCGCGAGGAAGAACAATCGATCGACTTTCCTGCGTCTCGCCTCTGTGAGAATCCACACGACAAACGCGAGCAGCAACGGACCCACGAAGCCAGCCGATACCTCTGCGAGCGTCTCGTCGTGGTCGCTGACGGGCTTGACGCGCAGCCGCGCCGTGCGCGCGCTTCCCGACAGAGCAGACCCAAGCAGCGGCGGCTCGATCGCCGCCTTGTCCAGTTCGCGTTCGAGCCGCCCGGGCGCAGTCTTGAAGAACGGCGCGGCACGACCGCCTACGCGCCATACCTGGAATACATCGGAGAATACGTTGTCTCCGACGTGCAGGTGTTTGACTCCACTGCCCTTCGCATCCGAAAAGAGAGTCCCACTCCTCTTGGTACGACGGTTCTCGCATGAAATGAACAACTGCCCCGGCTGCACGCGCACGCCGCAACCGCTGAGCATGCTTTCCAGATCCGATCGTGAAAAGTAGATATCCGAAATAATTGCCGTTCTTCCCAATGCCGACAAGCGATTGAATATCTCGACCATGCCGGTTATGGGACGTAACAAGCGCTTTTCGAGCGCGACTTCGATGCCCTGCGCCGCGGACAGGAATTCGCGTGGCAAATCCACCGACTCTGCGATCTCCGCATAAATGTTGTCGAGCGTCACTTCACGCTCGACACGGGCCTTGCGTGCCCTCCACTCCGCCGATTGCCTGATCGCCATCCATTCG
Organism: Paraburkholderia sp. RL17-368-BIF-A; assembly: GCF_046054045.1. Taxonomy (NCBI): domain Bacteria; kingdom Pseudomonadati; phylum Pseudomonadota; class Betaproteobacteria; order Burkholderiales; family Burkholderiaceae; genus Paraburkholderia; species Paraburkholderia sp. RL17-368-BIF-A. The sequence goes on along the minus strand of NZ_JARESN010000006.1, from coordinate 294,443 downwards.
CCCGGCTCGACGACAGAACCAAATTCGCGTTGCAGCCGATATCCCGCCACAAGGAACAGATCGGAGGGTCGCCGCAAGGGCCTTGTTATTAAAGTGTCGAACGCATCGAAAGAGACGAGGCCATCGCCGGTCCAGATTCGCTGTGCATCCAGGTCGTGTAGTGGATTCATCCCCGCAAAAAGTTGCTGGATGCCAGCTGATACAAATCGTTGGTTGATGACGCGTTCGAGAAGGAGGTTCGTCGCATTCATCGGTGCCTTCCGCCTTAAAAGAGAGGAACTACTTTCGACCGCGCCGAGCTTGTCTGCTCGCTCGCCCGGCATGGGTCTTCCGCACGCCGGTTCAACACTAACGATCTAAAAAACGCGCGCCGTCAGCCATGACTCATCAACCATGACTCATCGTCAACGCAAGCGGTTAAAGCTACCCGGTCGCAGATCACGACGATCTCCGCGCCATATGACGGCTCGATCACCAGCAGATTCCAATCCCCACTGGCGATGCTCGTCTCGTACCTCGTCATGGAGGGCGAACCAAGCCGGACCTCGGTGCCATCGAGTGAATTGGCCCAGTTGACTTTCGCTGCCAGTTCACCCTCCGCGAATCGATGCCACGAAGATAGCAATACTCTCGACACCACATTGTGACGAATGATGTCTGCCGCCCTCAGCGCATGTATTCCTTCGCAGGTTATTGCTCGCACGTTGTCGCCCCTCAGCGCGAACGTCGTGCGTAATTCGGACCTGGCGCGATCATGTGTCACGGACAGTAGCTCCGCGTCATGAAAGCTGCGCGCCACGTCTTTCGTCAGTAATTCGTCTTTCATAGCGATCCTCAAAGCCTTGAGGTGTTCACGGTATAAAGCACGGCCGGGTTCTGTGACGCACCTCGCTCCTATAAGTGCGTCGCTCGTGCTTCGCTAACAACGCGAACTCCTTTTTTAGCGGTGTGATTGCGAGCTAACGGGTTGCAAATATAACGGACTGCGTAATCAGCAATAGGCGAATATGGAACGAGACAAAGACTGGAAAGCGCGAGCGTCCCGAGCTTTTTCTTCAGGCTCCAGAACGGATTTGCCACGATCGCATGGAGATAAGCATGCGAATGTTTTAACATCCAGCGCCAGCGGGCCGTCAGCGGCGCGTTGTAGACACTCGCGCAGAAATACGCCCTTTCAAGCGCGAAATCGTGAAAGTCCCGTGGCAACTGCATGCCCAGGCGGCGCGATGCTATTTCGCGCAGAGTCGCCCACCGCGACGTGAATGCTTTAGGCGCCCTGTCGGTCTGCTCGGAATTAGCAAACGTAGCGCCTCGCGCTCCGCAATACACGCGGTAACCGCCGAGCGACTTTGGAATGCTCAATACTGTTCCAACGAGAGCCGCCCCGTAAATCGCGTAGAAATCCGCGCCATACCGGCTCTTGGCCGTCTCTGGTACGGGGAAGATTTTTCGCAACGCACTGACGCTATACGCGTTGCCGGACGCAGGCGGTGACGGGTACAGCCATCCGTCGAGCAGAGGTTTCAAACAGTCGCCGTCGGCTAACGAGTGAGGTACATAAACTCCCGTACATTTGCTGGTGCAGTCGATCACATCCAGCCGGAACTGCACCTTTGCCACGTTTTCTCTCTCGAAGCTCTGCATCACTTCGGTCACTGCGCCGGGATAGAGTACGTCGTCCGAATCGAGAAACAGAACATAGCCCGTCTTGAGCCGCTGAAGCGCCAGATTGTAGGCGGAGACCTGTCCGCCGTTGTCCTTGAAAATAGTCGTTATGCGCGTGGCGTAGGCTTGCATGATGGCGCGCGATCCATCCGTCGATCCGTCGTCGATGACGATGACGCGTGTATTCATGTAGTCCTGCGCGAGCGCGGAATCTATTGCCTGTGCCAGATACTCTTCATAGTTGTAGTTGCAGATCACAACGTTCATTTCTTTCATGGTGACTTCCCGGCAAGAGCTCAAGGCGATCTGACCGACCGGATACGTTCAAACGAATCGGCGCCGGATGAGCGATCTTGCAATGTTCATGGGGGCGAGCAACGTGACGATGCTCCATCCCGCAATCAGGCAACGAAACGCGGCTCGCTCGAAGTTCGGGCGAAAGGGAATGGACAATGCGTCGCGCAGGGCGCGCAATCGGCTGTCGCCGGGCAGCGGATGTTTTTCCGGTGTCAGCCGCAAAGAAGCAACTCGCAATTGAAGCAAATGCGGTGCGCAGAACAGCGTGCTAATCGGCGGTGGCGGCCTGCCGGTCATGGCGCAGGCTTTGCACGCGGCATGGTGTCGCTTGAGCGCCCGCGCAATCTCGCGGCCGAAGTTATTCGTGTTCGCGCTCATCGCGCTATCGTTCTCGCCATGCATGCGATAGAGCACCAAAGGCGCGGGAATCGTCTCGACGTCGCCCATATAGGGAGCCATCGCGATGCATGTCGAATCCGTGAACGAATCGCAACTCGCGTCCAGTGGAAAGATCTTTCTGAGGAAGCTGCGCGCCCACGCATTTCCCGAACCCGGCGGCGTGGGATACTCCGACGTCCTGTATGCCCACTGACGGATCGCCTCCGGCGAGAGTCCCGGCGGGACCTTTGGAATCACGTTTCGAATCTTCGGAATGGCGTTGTCGTTGTGTATGGGACGCCCGTGTGCGTCGACTCGCTCCATCAATACCTGCACTTTGGTGAGGCCCGTGCGCCACACCGAAGCGATCGAGCGCAGCGCGCCGGGCACCAGAACGTCGTCCGCATCGAGGAAGATAACGACGTCGCCCGAACTCTTCGCGAAGCCCATGTTGTTCGCTTCACGCTGACCACCGTTCTCCTTGAAGATGGCCGTAATCGCTTCGCCAAACGAGTCAATGACTTCCGCTGAGTTATCGGTCGAGCCGTCGTCGACGACGATGACTTCGACGTGCGGCCAATCCTGCGTCAGCGCGCTTTCCACCGCTTGCCGGAGAAAGCGACCGTAGTTGTAGTTGGCGATCACGACCGAGAAGAACAGCTCGGAATGGTTCGCTGGACATTCGCTGTATCGAACTCTCATCGACTACCTCCAGCCCGCCTGGATGAATACATCCTGAACACATCCGTTTTGCGAAGCCGCTCACGGGTACGCTTTTTCGTTGAATCAGCCGCCGGCCCGGACGGTAGGTTGCGTTACTTCGCCCGAACCGGATTCGCGCACCCTGCCCTCGCGCAGCAACAGAGTGCCTGGCGATATTCAAGTTATGCGTTCATATAATCAGTGCAGTCGGCGCGGCCTAAAGTCGAGTAGTAATGTCGCGAATCGCTGAATCGTCGATAATATCGTCGTACGAAATAATCGTATTTAGTCGTCCGTAGATGCGCTTATTCGCACTGCGCTACTTTTCGTACAATCGCTTCGCAGAATGGGAACAGGTTATGCAGACTGCTCCATCTGCACTACGCGGAAGGCGGCGGCTGTTTCGTCGATTGCAGGATGCACGCTGTAAAAAGCCGAGCTGATCGAAGACGTGCCGTTGCCGCCGTAATCGGCCAGTCGTTTATGAATCGAGCGATACGCGTTTCGCGTACATTGGGACGGCGCGGCTAAATTCGCGCTTCGAGAATAGCGGCTAGAAACGTTATGGCTGCGCCACCTTTCGGACCGCACTGGTCGCTGCATTCAGCAAGCGGCCATCATCGTGCCTCAATGTCTGCTTCTTGATTACGCGTCCCGTCTTGCGGTCCACCAGTACCGAGTGCTTCTCTCCCGGAGCAAACAGATTGGCCTCGCCCCATTGACGCAACATCACAATGACAGGGAAAAGCGCTTCGCCCTTCTTTGTCAGGACGTATTCCTGGTGTCCGGAACCATCCGACGCTGGCACAACCTCGAACACCCCGCCTTCAACGAGCATCTTGAGGCGGTCGGCTAGAATATTGCGGGCGATGCCCAGGCTGGAAACGAACTCACCGAACCGACTCACGCCGTCGAAGGCGTCTCTAACTATCAGCAGTGCCCACCTGTCTCCCACGATGTCAATCGCCCGGCCAACCGGGCACGATAAATCAACAAGACTTCTCTGTCTGGCCATCTGGCGCTCCTCGATCTCAATGCGAACGTCCGAGCCCGACCGACATTACCGACGGTCGCACGTAAGCTCAATCGTAAGTTGCATTTTAAAACAACTGTCCCTACACTCTTCGTAGTTGCAATTTGAAACTACACAAATCGACTTTTCCATGAGCACGTCCTGTACCCCCGAAGTGCAGCATGATCCGCCCACTGACTCGATAGAGCGCAAAGAAATGCCCAGGGGCCTCGTCGCCCTGATGTCGGTGTGTTGTGCGGTGAGCGTTGCCAACGTCTACTACGCCCAGCCGTTGCTCGACGCCATCTCCCACGACTTCCATATTTCTCATTCCGATGTGGGTGGCGTCATAACAGCGACTCAAGTGGGCTGCGCGCTTTCGCTGATGTTTGTCGTGCCGCTCGGCGACCTGATCAACCGCAAGCGGCTTATCGTCTGCCAGCTGGTTTTGCTCGCCATCGCGTGCGTAGCCGTGGCTCTATCAGGATCGCAGCATGCCTTGCTCGCTGGAATGATTGGCGTCGGATTGCTCGGCACGGCAATGACGCAGGTTCTGATCGCATGCGCAGCCGCGCTTGCCAACGAAAGCGAGCGCGGCAGAGTAGTCGGTACGGCACAGGGCGGTGTTGTCGTTGGCTTGCTGATGGCTCGATCACTCGCCGGCGTCGTGGCAGATGTGGCTGGCTGGCGAGCCGTCTACCTCGTGTCTGCAATTTTCGCTGTCGGCATGCTGATTGTGCTTCTTCTCTTTCTACCGACTCCGCGGCCGTCCCGAGTGCAATTGAGCTACGCCGGCCTGCTGCGCTCGATGATCGAACTCCTGCTGCGTGAGCGCGTACTGCAGGTACGAGGTTTCCTTGGTCTTCTCATGTTCGCAGCATTCAGCATTTTCTGGAGTGCACTTGTTCTACCGCTAAGTGCGCCGCCTCATGCAATGTCACATACGGGCATCGGTGCATTCGGTCTGGTCGGGGCACTCGGCGCGATGGCGGCGGCACGTGCCGGGAGCTTGACCGACCGGGGCCACGGTCAGACCACAACGTGCGTCGCGCTAGTTCTTCTCTGCGCGTCATGGCTACCGATCTCGCTTATCGATAAGTCAGTGATCCTATTGATTGTTGGCATCATACTTCTTGACATAGGCGGGCAAGCGATACACGTCGTCAACCAGAGCATGATATTCAGCACGCGTCCCGAGGCGCATGCCCGCCTGGTCGGCTGCTACATGCTTTTTTATTCCGCTGGAAGCGGCTTGGGCGCGATATCGTCGACGGTGATTTATTCGCGTGCAGGGTGGCCAGGCGTTTGCGCACTAGGTTTCGTCGTCAGCATGACTGCATTCGCATTCTGGGCAGCGACGGTCCGGCATGCCGGGAGATAAATGCCGCTTGCCGGAACGTCTGTGCCCGTTCCTGTCGAAGCCGGACTGTCGCGGCCTTCGCGACTAGTCGCGAAGGCTCCTGCCCGGCGAAGTACTCGTCAGCCGTGTGGCGGAACCGCCTCGGGATCCATCCACATCACTTCCCAGATATGACCGTCCGGGTCCTCGAAACTGCGGCCATACATGAAGCCGAAATCCTGCACAGGCGTAGGGTCTGCCTTGCCGCCGGCATTACTCGCCTTTTCGACAAGGCTGGATACCTGCTCGCGATCATCCGCCGACAGACAGAGCAGCACCTGCGCGTCGGTGTGCGCATCGACGATCCGCTTGCTGGTGAACTGGCGCCACTTGTCGTGTGTGAGAAGCATCGCGAAAATGGTATCGGAGAGCACCATGCACGCGGCGGTATCGTCACTGAATGCGGGATTATTGACCGCGCCAACTGCCGCGTAGAAGGCTTTCGACCGCTCCAGGTCCGTCACTGGCAGATTAACGAAGATCATCTTGGTCATCATTTTTCCTTTGAGATCGAGCCGCGGCAGGATTGCCGCCACCATACATACCGACGAATGACGTGGAGAAGAATCGACGAAAGCCGCGAAGAATTTTTGAACGCGCAACGCGCACTCGGAAATAGCATGTCTGCTTTCGACGGTCTCGCGGATTAGGCCGACGTTGGTTCGACCTCTTACCCCGGCAATAAGCCAACTGCCCTGTAAGTGCCGATCAAGGTGTCGAACAAGGCAATGTCCGCCCGCCCGCGCGCCATCAACTGAGCGCCCGCGACTGCGGCGTAAATCGCGCACGCGCGTTCGCGGCTGGCCTCGCCGGTGACGACGCCAGACGCCTCCAGCGACCGACGGAGCCAGGCCACGTTGACGTCAGCGAAGGCCTGCACTTCCTTTTTGACCGCTTCAGGCAGATCGTCGTATTCCGCGGCCATGAAGCTGCTCAGGCACATGCGGTTGTCGCACTCCAACGACCGGCGAAACGTCTCCGGGTATCGACGCAAGCTGACGAGCGGATCGCCTGATGCCGCCGAGAGTTCTTCCAGCGCAGCGGCCGCGTCCTCGTAGTAGCGTCGCGCGACTGCCGCCGCGAGGTCCGCCTTGCTCGCGAAGTGATGGTAAATGCTGGCAGCTTTAATGCCGACATCCTGCGCCAGGTCCCGAATATTGAGCCCGGTATAGCCGTGCGCCTGCGCCATTCTTGTCGCAGCAGCAAGGATGCGGTCCCCTGAGCCGGTGACGGCTGCAATGGTCACGACGGTCTCCTCAAAAAGTTGTTGACCTGACGCATTGTACCGCCTAAAGTTGCCCCTAACAAACGTTAGGTAGGTAACCCGCATGTCGCATCGCAAGAGCGGCATTTTTTTGATAATGGTTACCTAACTACTGTTAGGTAGTCTCATCAGTTTTGATTCAATCCGTCCCACAACCGCCAAGGAAAAACCATGACCTCCGAACTCCTTTACCTCGATGCCACCCGACTGGCCGAACTGATCCGCACACACGAAGTCTCGCCCGTCGAGGTCGTGAAGGCACACCTTGATCGCATCGACGCGGTCGATCCGAAAGTCAATGCGATCGTGACAGTCGCGGACGATGCGCTGGAAGCCGCCAGGGCTGCCGAAACGGCAGTGCTGTCGGGCAAGGCGTTGGGGCCGCTGCACGGAGTGCCCTTCACCGCAAAAGATTCGATCGACACGGCGGGCGTGGCGACGCAACGTGGCTCGCCCATCTTTAAAGGACGCGTTCCTGACGCCGACGCAACTAGCGTGGCCCGGCTGAAAAACGCAGGCGGCATCCTTCTCGCAAAAACGAACTTGCCCGAATTCTCGTACTGGATCGAAAGCGACAATCTGCTCAGTGGCCGATCGAATAATCCGTGGGATCTGGAGCGCACTCCGGGCGGCTCCAGCGGCGGCGAATCGGCGGCCATCGCAGCGGGTATGTCGCCGCTGGGGCTCGGCACCGATCTGGCGATCTCTGTGCGCGGACCCGCTGCGCAGACAGGCATCGTGTCGCTAAAGGCGACTCACGGACGCGTGCCCATGACAGGGATCTGGCCGCGCGCCCCACGCCGCTTCTGGCACGTGGGTCCGATGGCTCGCAGCATCCGCGACCTGGCGCTCGCGTTCTCGCAGTTGTCCGGTCCCGATGGGCACGACGCTTTTGCAAGCAGTACCGTCCCGTTCGATGCCGGCGTGGGCCGCTCACCAGACCGTCCGCTGCGAGTGGGCTGGATGGTTGAACCGGGCTTCGGGCCCGTCGATCCGCAAGTCGCGGCAACGGTGCAGGCGGCGGCGGAAGCGCTCAAAAGTTTGGGGCTAGTGGTGGAGCCTGTACGCATTCCTGCCCTCGAGCGTGACTTCGCTCTCGACGTCTTCAACCGCCTGCACGTCATGGAAATGAAGCCGGCCTTTGCGGAAGTGACAGCAGGTCGCGCTGAGGACGAACTCTACAAGATGGCCAAGACGATGCTGGCGCTGCCCGACACTTCGATGAGGGACTACATCGACGCTGAACAGGCGGCCGAGCGTCTGCGAGACGGATACGCCGAATACTTCCGGAATTACGACGCGCTGATTACGCATGTGCTTCCGATCCCGGCTCACAAGCACGGCGTGGACACGTTCTCGATCAACGGCCACGCAGTGGATGCCACCTATCTGCAGGGCGCAACTGTGCCGTTGAACGTCACGGGCTTGCCCGGCATCTCGATGCGCTTCGGCACGAGCAAGGAGGGGCTGCCGATCAACGTACAGATTGTCGGGAGTTGGCAGGCTGAGTCAACCATTCTTCACGTTGCGTCACTACTCGAATCGGTCAGCCCGGTGCGCGATCTACATCCGCATATTTGAGCCTTCAGCCCTGCGCAAACCGGCCATCGCCGCACTGGATCAAGCGACCGCAGCGGCAAAAGTTTAGACTTCGCATCTGGCCGCAAACATGTACGACGCGCTCGACGGCCCGCAGCAAATCGAGAAATCGACCTCGGCGATTTGCCTGCCTGCAGCGAGTTCGCCGATGTGCTAAAACCTGCGTGGTCGCTCAACGAACTACTGCTCAAACTGCCGGCGCGGCATGCTGCCAAGCCCGCACCAACTACACTGACTATTGAAACGGGACGATAATGACGATGTCAGAAAATCCAACGATCGCCCTGGTTGGGCCGGGAGCAATCGGCACGACCGTAGCGGCGGCGCTTCATGAAGCCGGACGCACGCCGGCCATTTTCGGCCGCTCGGCGCACGAACATCTGGAACTGCGCTTCGACGGCGGCCGCATCGCGGTGCCGGGACCTGTGCGCACCAATCCGTCCGAAGTCGACAACACGTTCGACCTGGTTTTTGTCGCGGTGAAGTCAACGCAAATAGACGCGGCAGCGCCGTGGCTCTCCGCGTTGTGCAACAAGAACACCGTGGTCTGCGTGCTGCAAAACGGCGTCGAACAGAAAACGCTTGTCGCGCCGCATGTGCCCGGCAGCCCGGTCTTACCCTCGGTGGTTTGGTTTCCTGCTCAACGCGAACCGGACGCCTCTGTCTGGCTACGCGGCAAAGCTCGCATTACGTTGCCGGACACGCCAGAGAGCAGCCTTGTCCTTTCGGCATTGAGTGGCACACGGTGTTCGGTCGACGTAGCAGCCGATTTCACATCCGTCGCGTGGCGCAAGCTTTTGCAAAATGCTGTCGCAGGTTTAATGGTTCTGGCGGGACGCCGTGCCGGCATGTACTCACGAGCCGATATCGCCGGCCTGGCTCTCGCCTACTTGCAGGAATGTCTCGCGGTTGCCCGTGCGGAAGGCGCGACACTGGGCGACGAAGTCCCGCAAGAAATCGTCGATGCATTTCGTGGTTATCCGGCCGACCTGGGCACTTCGATCCTCGCCGACCGGGAGGCTGGCCGCCCGCTCGAATGGGACAGCCGGAACGGCGTCGTGCAGCGACGTGCCCGGTCTCACGGTATCGCCACACCGATCAGCGATCTGGTCGTGCCGCTTCTCGCGGCCGCGAGCGACGGACCGGGCTAATACTTCCACGAAGGATGTGACGGCGCGACGCGCCCACTCTCGGACTCACCCGCCAAACAGGTTGTGCCGGATCTGCTTCAAATGTCCGGTCAGCAATTCGCACGCGAGATCGGCGTCGCGGTCGCGCAGCGCATCGACGATCGCGCGATGCTGCGCCTCATACTCGGCGCGCCGCTCGGCCGTCAGCGACTTGCGTTTGAGCCGGCCCCACTCGCCCTGCTCGCGCACCTCGTTGGTCAGTTCGAGCACGCGCAGAAAGAAGCTGTTGTGCGTGGCCAGCGCGAATGTCTTATGCAATTCGCCGTCCCACTTCTCGAACTCTTCGATGCTCTGCGCGGCTTCGGAACGCTCGATGCATTCGACCATCCGCGCGAAGTCCGCGGCCGTCGCATAACGCACGATCAAGCCGGGCATCAGCGGTTCGATCAGCAAGCGCGCTTCCATCAGCTCTGCGGGACTGGTCTGCACGACCTCTTGTGCGCCATGCGCGGCCTGCGCGGCCTGCGCGTTCTGCGCGTTCTGCGCTTCGACACGCACCGCCGCTGCGGCGACGTCCTTCTGCGGCAGCACGAAAGTGCCGCTTCCCACCACCTGCGTGATGAACCCGCGCCCCTTCAGATCGGCCAGCACGCGCCGCACCGCCCCGCGTGACGCGCCGAATTCCTCGCTCAATTCGCGCTCGGCGGGAAGCTTGACGCCCTCTCGCAAACGCCCGGTGCGGATGGCCTCTTCCAGATAGCTCGCAAGCGCACGCGCGCCCTCCGCTCTCACAGAAATCTTGCCGGTCTCAACGTCGCCCATGACTTTCTTCCTTGCCGGTGAAGCCTCTTGCATAGAACCAATTGGTACTTATCTTTGGTTAACCCTGGTTGGTTGTGGTCGCATTTGGTCCTACAGTGACACACATTCTCACCAACTGGACCTAGATTAAGGGCTCGACATGAAATTGGCAAATTTGCTGGTGAACGGCGCGAAAACCGTTGCTGTGATAGATCCCGAACGGCAACAGTATTGGACCGTAGCGGAATTGAGCGACGGCTTTCGCGGCGATATGATCCAATTGGTACATGACTATTCGTCGATCAGGAGCGCGCTGGTGCCGAAGCACGACGGCCATCCCCTGAGCGGCGTCACGGTTCTGGCGCCGATCGACGAGCCGCGCCGCAACATCTTCTGCGTGGGCAAGAACTATCACGACCATGCGGAAGAGTTCAGCAAATCCGGCTTCGACAAAAGCGCCCAGGCCGGCGAACACATTCCCGAAGCACCGGTCGTCTTCACCAAACCGGCGACGACGGTGATCGGCCCAGGCGACAAGATTCCGCGTCACGCCGCAGTCACGCAGCAACTCGACTACGAGGTTGAGATCGGCGTTGTGATCGGCAAAGCGGGCCGCGGTATCCGCAAGCAGGATGCACTCGCGCACGTGTTCGGCTACACGCTGATCAACGACGTGACCGCGCGCGATCTGCAAAAGCTGCATCGCCAATGGTTCCTCGGCAAATCGCTCGACGGCTTTTGCCCGATGGGCCCGTATCTCGTCACGGCCGACGAACTCGACGCCAACGACATCGACGTGCGCTGCTGGGTCAACGGCGAGTTGCGCCAATCGTCGAACTCGCGGCATCTGATTTTCGACATCCCCACGCTGATCGAAACCATTTCGGCCGGCATCGCACTGCAACCGGGCGACGTGATTGCAACCGGCACGCCGGCGGGCGTCGGCATCGGTTTCAATCCGCCGCGCTTCCTGCAATCCGGCGACGTCGTGCGGATGGAAATTCCGCGCGTCGGCGTTCTTGAAAACGAGGTGGCATAAATGGCAACAACTCTGGTCCAGGGTCTTTACATCGAAACGCAAGGCGACGGCGCGCCCGTCGTGTGCATTCACGGTCTCGGCGGCTCGTCGAATAACTGGACGCCGGTGCTCGGCGCATTCGAAGGCAAGCGGGTAATTCGCATCGACCTTCCTGGCAGCGCGCGCTCGGAACTGCCGGCGCAGAAGCTGTCGATCGACGGCTACGTGGACGTGATCGCCGCCGCGCTGCGCGAGATGAAGATCGAACAGGCGGACGTGGTCGCGCATTCAATGGGCACCATCGTCGCGCAGCATCTTGCGATCAGGCATCCGCAACTGGTGAAAAGCCTCGCGCTGTTCGGGCCGCTGCTCGCGCCGCCCGATGCCGGCCGCGAGGGCATGCGTCAGCGCGCGGCGCTCGCACGCGACAAGGGCGTCGCGGGCTTGCAGGAAATCGCCGATGCGATCGTCAAAGGCGCGACGAGCGACGAGACCAAGGCTCAGCGCCCCGTCACGCTCGCGCTGGTGCGCGAGAGCGTGATGCGCCAGTCGCCGGAAGGCTATGCGCAAAGCTGCGAAGCGTTGGCTGGCGCACAGGCCGCGCCGGTCGAACAGATCAAGGTGCCCACGTTGCTCGTCACCGGCGATCAGGACGGCGTGGGCAAGCCCGAAGCCGTGCAGGCGATGGGCGAGCGCATCGCGGGCGCGAAGGTAGTCGTGCTGAGCGGCTGCGGACACTGGACGACGTTCGAAAAGCCCGCGGAATCGCAGGCTCAATTGCAGGCGTTCTACAGCGCCGCCCGCTGATAAAGAAGTGACCGACAAGGCCCAAGCGGGTGATACGTCTTTAGCGAAACATAACCCTTAGGGCGAGATGCGCGCCAGTCGCAGTCCGCCCGCCTGGAGGAGACACATGAGCTCGATCGTATTCACGAACGTAACGGTTTTCGATGGCAGCGGCGCGCAACCCTTCAAAGGCGAAGTGCTCGTCGAAGGCCAACGCATCGCCAAGGTAGGACGCGAAGGCGAGCCGGTCAGCGCGCCGCACGCGCAACGCATCGACGGCAAGGGCGCGTTCCTGATGCCCGGCATGACGGAAGCGCACACGCATTTCTCATGGAACGATCAGCCTTCGCTGTCGGCGATCCAGTTCATGCCGCCGGAAGAACACATGTTGTGGTGCGTGCGCGTCGCCAAACGCTATCTGGAGATGGGCTGGACTTCGGCGCTCGGCGCGGCGGCCGCGAAGCCGCGGCTCGACGTCGTGCTGCGCAACGCGGTGAACGCAGGCGAATTCCCCGGCCCGCGTTATCTGGCCGGCAGCCAGGAGATCACGATACTCGGCGGCCTCGCCGACAACACCCTGCCGCACATGCCGTTCAAGGAACTGAACTTCGGCGCGGTGGTGAGCGGTCCCGAGGAGATGCGCGCCACCACGCGCATGTTCGTCAAGTACGGCGTCGATCATCTGAAGATCAATCTGTCCGGCGAGTACATTGCCGGGATTTCGGCGGAATCGTCGCCATTCTCGGAAGAAGAAATCGCCATGCTCGCCGCCGAGGCGAAACGTGCAGGCAAGCGCGTCGCCGCGCATGCGCGTTCGAGCGAGTCGGTCAAGCAATGCGTGCGTCACGGGCTGGAACTGATCTTCCACGCAAGCTTCGCGGACGAAGAAGCGCTCGACATGCTCGAAGCGAACAAGGACAAGCACTTCGTCGCGCCGGGAATCGGCTGGCTGATCAGCACGCTGTATCACGCGGAACCGTGGGGCATCAGCGAAGCGGCCGCCACGCAGATGGGCTATAAACGCGAGCTCGAAACCGCGGCGATCACGCTGCAGAAGATGCACAAGCGCGGCATTCGCATCCTGCCCGGCGGCGACTACGGCTTCGCATGGATGCCGCACGGCACGAATGCGCGGGACCTCGAATACTTCGTGAAGTACATCGGCATGACGCCGATGGAAGTGCTGTTGGCGGCCACCCGATATGGCGGCGAACTGATGATGCGGCCGCACGAACTCGGCCAGATTCGCGAGGGATATCTGGCTGACATCCTGCTCGTCAATGGCGATCCGCTGAAGGACCTGGCCGTGCTGCAGGACCCGCAAAAAATCACGCTCGTGATGAAGGACGGCGAGATCTTCAAGACCTCGCACGACGTCGTGCCGCCGCACGGCGAACTGCATGCGGGCGCGCCGTTGCCGGCCGATGCCGGCGTCGCGCAGACGACTCACGCGCCGGTTCACTGAGCGGCGCGGACTTCGGCGCGGCTGCGGGCACATCAAAACAGCAATCCCTGTTCACGGGACGGGAGACAGCATGAAATCGCTTGCTCTGCTCGCCGCTTGCGCGGCGAGCTTCGTGTGCGCGTCGGCATGGGCCGCCGCGCCGGATATCGGTTTATCGAACGGTTATTTCGGAACCGAATGGCGCAACCAGATGGTCGACGGCGCGAAGGAACAGTTTCAGACCTACAAGTCCAAGGGTCTCGCGGGCAATCTCGTGATCCAGCAATCGGGGACGAATACGGGCCAGCAGATCCAGGACATGCGCAACATGATCCGCCAGAAAACCGGCGCGATCATGGTCGACGCGAATTCGGCCACCGCGCTGAACGGCGTGATTTCCGAAGCGCAGCGTAGCAAGATCCCGGTCGTTTCGTTCGATCAGGCCGTGTCGAACAAATACGCGGTGAACGTCACCGTCGATCACTACAAGTGGGGGCAGCGCTACGCCGAGTGGATCGTGCAGCAATTGAACGGCAAGGGTAACGTCGTGGTCCTCGACGGCATTCCCGGTCATCCGGCAGCCGAAGCGCGCAAGAAAGCGGCGCTCGACACCTTCGCGAAGTATCCCGGCATCAAGGTCGTGTGGTCCGGTTATGGCGAATGGGACGAAGCGAAGGCGCAGGCGGTGATGGCAACGGTGATCGCCGCGCAACCGAAAATCGACGCGGTCTTTACCGAAGACGCGATGGCGCTCGGCGTGCTGCGTGCGTTCGAGAACGCGAACCGGCGCGTCGCGGTGATGACCGGCGAAGCGCAGAAAGGCTTCCTCCAGGAATGGAAGAAGCAGCGCGACGCGGGCAATCCGATGAAGGTGTTCGTGCAGGTGAATCCGCCCGACATCAGCCGGACCGCGCTCGGCATCGCAGTGCGGCTCGCGCAGGGCCACAAGCTCAAGCCGCTGCCGGACAACACCTACTACTTCCCGATCACGAAGACGGTCACCGCCGACACGCTCGACGCCACGCTTGCGTCGATGAACGGCAAGCCCGACAGCTATTTTCTGGGGCAATGGCTGAGCGAGCCGGAGCTCGACGCGCTCTTCACGCCCTGACGGAACGCGCATGCCTTTACTGACTGCCACAGGAATCACGCGGCGCTATGGCGGCGTGGTCGCGCTCGATAACGTCAGCATCGAAGTGAATGCGGGTGAAGTGCTCGGTTTGCTCGGCGCGAACGGCTCGGGCAAGTCGACGCTGTCGAGCATTCTCGCCGGCGACAATCGTCCCGACGCGGGCACGCTTTCGCTCGACTCGCATCGTCTGCCGCCCGGCGAGCCGCGTGCGGCTCGCGCGGCGGGCATTGCGATCGCGCATCAGCATCCGGGGCTCGCGCCCGATCTGCCGGTCTGGGAGAACGTGTTTCTCGGCGCGGAAATGTGCCGGCGTGGGCGCTTTCTCAATCGCACGGCGGCAAGGCGGCGCGCGGCGCAGTTGCTCTCGAGCCTGCGTGCCGGCTGGAACCTGGACCTTCCCGCGGGGCAACTCTCTGTCGCGGATCAGCAGCTCGTTGAAATAGCCAAGGCGCTGGCGCTCGAACCGCGCGTGCTGATCTTCGACGAACCGACGGCCGCGCTCGCCGCCGCCGAAGTCGAGAGCCTGATGCGCGTGATCCGCGCACTGGCCGCGCGCGGCACAGCGATCGTGTTCATCTCGCATCGAATGGCGGAGATTCAGGCGCTGTGCGATCGCGTGATGGTGTTGTGCAACGGAAGGCATGCCGGCGAAATTCCGGTGCAAGGCAAGCTCGACGAAGCGCGCGTGCTTGCGTGGATGGGCGGCGCCGCTGACGTGGATATGCACGGTGAAAGTGCGGCCGCTCGCCGGCATTCGCAACACAGTCCGCGCATGAGTGCCGTGATTACAGCTAGCGCGCCCAACGACATCAGCCCTATCGCGTTGAGCGCGCGTGGCCTGCGCGCCGGCGCCCGCCTGCGCGGCGTGGAGTTCGAATTGCGGCAAGGCGAAATACTCGGCGTGGCCGGACTGCAAGGACACGGCCAGGAAGAATTGCTCGATGCGCTCGCCGGATATCGCAAGCTCGATGATGGCGAGATAACGCTCGACGGTGCACCGATCGCTGTCCGCTCGCCGCGTCAGATGATCGACGCGGGCGTGTGTCTGGTGCCGAACGATCGGCATCGGCAGGGACTGTGGCTCGATCATTCGGTCGAGTTCAATCTCGCGCAAGTGGCGGCCAATTTTCAGCGCGAGCCGTGGCGTTTGCGAAGTGCGTCGATCCGCCAGTTGGTCGACTTTGCCGTGAAGCGTCTGCGGATCAAGACGTCCGACGCGCGACAACCCGTGCGTGCGCTGTCGGGCGGCAATCAGCAAAAGGTCGTGATAGGCCGCTGGCTCGATCGCCGAATCAAGGTGCTGCTGCTGAGCGATCCGACCAAGGGCGTCGATGTGATCGCGCGCAAGGAGATCTACGAAGCGATCGGCGCGCTGACCGAAGCGGGCGCGGCCGCGATCGTCTACGCATCCGACACCGATGAACTGCTCGCCGTTTGCGACCGCCTGATCGTGATGTACGAAGGCCGCGTGGTCGCGCAACTCGAAGGACCCGACATGAACGAAGCCCGCGTCACGAGCGCGCTGTTCGGCAGGAGCGCCGCATGAAAGCCGGCCTGACCGAACGACTTCAGCCTGCGCGCGAGCAGCCCGTCCACAGTTTGCGTCAATGCATTCACGCGATCACGTCACGCAACAGCAGCGCGTTGCCGGGCGTCGCGATGCTGCTGATCGTGCTGGCTTGCAATGCGTTTCTTCAACCTGATTTTTTCAGCGCCGATTCGCTGTCGAGCAATCTGCAAAACGCGGCGCCCGTGATTCTCGTCTGCATGGCGCAGGCGGTGATCGTGCTGCTCGGCGAGCTGGATCTTTCAGTGGGGTCCGGGATCTCGCTGATCAATTGCGTGCTCGCCGCGGTGCCGTCGCTCACCGGCTGGGGCACGGCGGCGACCTGCGTCGCGGCGCTTGTCATCGCGGTTGCGGCGGGTGTCTGCAACGGCTTGCTGGTCGGCTACCTGCGGCAAAGCGCGCTGATCGCGACGTTCGCCACCGGCGCGATCTGGTTCGGCGGCGCCCTGCTGCTGATGCCGCAGCCCGGCGGCGCAGTGCCGGAAATACTCGGCGAGTGGTTTGCGATGCGCGTCGGCGTGTTTCCGCTTGCGGCCATTCCGGTGCTCGCGGCGTGCGCGTTGTGGGCGCTGCTGCAACGTCATCGCTTCGGACGCCGATTGATCGCGACCGGCAGTTCGGCGGATGCGGTGTTCAAGTCCGGCGTCGATACGCGGCTTGTCAAGCTGCTCGGCTATGTGCTCGCGTGGCTGTTCGTGTTCGGCGCGGCGCTTTGCATCTCCGCGCAAACCTCGTCGGGCGATGCGCGCCTCGGCTTGCCGTACACGTTGAATTCGGTGGCAGCGGTCGTGATCGGCGGGATTTCGCTCGCGGGCGGACGCGGCTCGATGCTCGGCGCGATCTGCGGCGCGCTGGTGCTCGTGCTGATCGGCAACGTCGTCTACTTCGCGGGCATTCCGAGCAACTATCAGGAAGTGTTCAAGGGCGCGGTGATTCTGCTCGCGCTCGGTTGCACTTTCATCGGCGCGAGGAAACCGGCATGAGCGCGACGCTGACTTCCCGGCGCATGTTGTTGCTGGTGCTCGTCGTTCTCGTGATGGTCGGCGGACAGTGGGCGGTGCCCGGCTTTACGAACGCCGACCAGTTGGGCAACCAGTTGAAGATTGCAACTTTCCTCGGCCTCTTCGGCATCTCTCAGACGCTCGCGATGATGGCCGGCGGCCAGGGGCTCGACCTCTCGGTCGGCGCGGTCGCGACGTTGGGCGGGATCATCGGCGCGGCGGTGATCAATGTGGGGCCAGCGGGTTTGCCCGTTGGCTTGCCGCTCGCGTTTTTTGCGGCGGCGTTGTGCGGCGCGGTGGTCGGTGTGGTCAACGGTTGCGGAATCACGGTGTTCAAAGTGCCGCCGCTGGTGATGACGCTCGCAATGGCGAGTCTGGTCGACGGCGGTTTGATCGTGTGGTCGTCGCTCATGCATGTGAATACCGCGGCCAGTGCGACGCTCGTTGCGCTCGCCGGACGTAGCGTGGCAGGCGTACCGACCGTCGCCGTGTTGTGGCTCGTCGCCGGCACTGCGGTCTGGTGGTTTCTGGATCGCTCCGCATGGGGCCGCCGCCTCATGGCGACCGGCGCGAATCCCACCGCCGCCCTGCTCACCGGCGCTCGCGTGCGAGCGGTGCGTATCGCGGCTTATACGGCGAGCGCGATGATTGCCGCGCTGACCGGCATGCTGCTGGTGGGCTACGTCGGCCAGGCGTTTCTCGGACTCGGCAGCGGCTATGTGCTCACGAGTGTCGTGGTGGCGGTGATCGGCGGCGTGTCGCTGGGCGGCGGACGCGGCGATTACATCGCGGTGGCGATTGCCGCGCTGTTCATCACCGCGCTGACCAGTTTGCTGACCGCGCTGCAGATCGGCGAGGCTGGACGTCAGTGCATCTTCGGCGCGACGCTGATCGTGTTTCTGACGATGAACGGCTGGTCGGTCGGACGTCGGGCGTTGGCGGCTTGATGCGGGCATCGTCCTGCGGGTAATGCAGCGCTTTTCTGGAGGCGCTCTACGGCCAATACCACATCCATCACCGCGGCGTTTGGAGAAACCGGCCCACACATTTAAGGCACGTAGGGTCGCTCACAACCATTCACCGAACCAGGCTGCGCCGCAGCCGAAACCAGGACTAAAAAGCGCGCGAAAAAAACCCGCCGGGTGGAGTGGCCGGCGAGCCCTTAGATCCAAACCTCGGTGACAAGTCCGGAGGGTTCGGAAGGATAACGAACTATGGTGACTGGATCAACCGCTTGGTCCTGCCACTACGCTCCCCTTGTTATGAAACGGTCAACGAGACAGCGCGCGCTGTCCTGTCGACGACAGCTTGCCACCCCCGACGCTGCGGAAAGCCCGCGTCACGCGATCGGGCTCCGATCCCTGGGCGCAACGCTCAATGCCTCGCACTCATGCCCTGGCGAACTGCAGGCCGCCGAAATTCTGGATCGTCGGAATCTCGACCTTCGTGTACGTGTCGATCTGCGTGACCGGTGCGACGACGATAGCAGGGCTGGCGAAGCCGCCGCCATAGGCAGCATTGAAGTTGCCAAAGTTGAAGTTGCTGCCGCCGCGTACAGCGCACAGGGCCTTGGCGGAGAGGTGTTCGGTATGGGCGATGTCTTTGATGGTGAGCGAGGTCATGGTAGGTCTCCTGGAGCTGTTTGTCTGTTTCGGTTTGGAAGTACGGTCGGCGTGCCGCCGGGGAGAGCGCGGCTCTCCCCGGCGCTTAACTCACGCCTTCGCGAACTGGAAGCCGCCGAAGTTCTGGATCGTCGGGATCTCGACCTTCGTGTACGTGTCGGTCTGCGTGACCGGTGCCACGACGACGCCCGGGCTGGCGAAGCCGCCGCCATAAGCAGCATTGAGGTTGCCGGCGTTGTAGTTGCTGCCGCCGCGTACAGCGGACAGAGCCTTGGCGGACAGGTCTTCGGTGTGGGCGATGTCTTTGATGGTGAGCGAGGTCATGGTAAGTCTCCTGGAGCTGTTTCTTTGTTTCAGGTTGGAAGTACGTTTGGCGAGCAAGGGGGAGAGCGCCGCTCTCCCCGGCGCTTAACTCACGCCTTCGCGAACTGGAAGCCGCCGAAGTTCTGGATCGTCGGGATCTCGACCTTCGTGTACGTGTCGGTCTGAGTGACCGGTGCCACGACGACGCCGGGGCTGGCGAAGCCGCCACCATAAGCAGCATTGAGGTTGCCGAGGTTGTAGTTGCTGCCGCCGCGTACAGCGGACAGAGCCTTGGCGGACAGGTCTTCGGTGTGGGCGATGTCTTTGATGGTGAGCGAGGTCATGGTAAGTCTCCTGAGATGTTTCTCTGTTTCGGGTTTGGAAGTACGGTTCGGCAAGCAAAGGGAGAGCGCCGCTCTCCCCGGCGCTTAACTCACGCCTTGGCGAACTGCAGGCCGCCGAAGTTCATGATCGTCGGGATCTCGACCTTCGTGTGCGTGTCGGTCTGCGTGACCGGTGCCACGACGACGCCCGGGCTGGCGAAGCCGCCACCATAAGCAGCGTTGAGGTTGCCGAGGTTGTAGTTGCTGCCGCCGCGTACAGCGGACAGGGCCTTGGCGGACAGGTCTTCGGTATGGGCGATGTCTTTGATGGTGAGCGAGGTCATGGTAAGTCTCCTGAGATGTCTCTGTTTCGGGTTTGGAAGGTACAGTCGGCGTGCCGTCAGGGAGAGCGCCGCTCTCCCCGGCGCTTAACTCACGCCTTGGCGAACTGCAGGCCGCCGAAGTTCATGATCGTCGGGATCTCGACCTTCGTCTGCGTGTCGGTCTGCGTGACCGGTGCGACGACGACGCCCGGGCTGGCGAAGCCGCCGCCATAAGCGGCATTGACGTTGCCGACGTTGTAGTTGCTGCCGCCGCGTACAGCGGACAGAGCCTTGGCGGACAGGTCTTCGGAATGGGCGATGTCTTTGATGATCAGCGAGGTCATGGTAAATCTCCTGTGAGGGTCTTCAGTCTGGAAGGAAGAGCACTATTCGTTGCGCTCACAGGGGTATTTGCACAGGGTATGCCAGGCTTAATCGCGCAAGGCGGATATAGGCATCCAAGCCGCTGAAAACAAAGGGGAATTAAAAATTTACCAGCAGGCTTTTCAAGCGCTTTCGGCACGCGAGGGGGAGAAAGGTGTCGTGCCGTAGCAAACAGGTTTTTGAGGACTGTCTGCGTTGCGAAAACAGCAGCGGGGTTTTGGTAATTCGCGACGCAGCCGGTGGTGTGCGCATATCGTTCGTGCGACGTGACACGGCGCGCTTGCCGTCTTGCTTATTCCTTGCTCTCAGGAAACATACATCCGCCATTGCGGATCAGCGCCTTCACCTCTTCGCTCACCTGTAAGGGGTTTCGATTTAATCGGGCAACGAACTCCTTGCAGCGCCGCACGTACGACTTCGAATCGTGCTTCGCGCTCCAAACGACTATGTTAAGCACGACCGGAATGAGGTCCAGGCCCTTCTCGGTCAGCGTGTAAAAGTCCTTCCGCCTGTCGTCGGCACTGGGTGCCCTCGAGAGAATTCCTTGCTCCTCAAGAAACGCAAGGCGCGAAGCAAGGACATTGGTCGCGATTCCCTCCTCCGATCTCAGGAACTCGCCATACGTCTTCTTGCCGGCAAAGACGATGTCGCGAATGATCAGGAGCGACCACCGGTCGCCGAAAACCTCCACGCCGTAGTTCACTGCGCAATGGGACCGAATGTCTTCTTTAGATGTCGTCTTCATGGATGTCGTCTTCATCGCTCGATATTAACATCGCTTGCATAACGCAAGTAATTTGCGCCGTTTACTTGTTTTTTGCAAGCAATATGTTTAGCATGGTTGTTCGGGAGTACGAGCAGCACCCAACAAACCAGGAGGCTGCATATGAGCACTATCAGCATCATCGGCACAGGCGGCATGGCCGCAGCGATCGGCGGCCTTGCCGCGAAGGCGGGACACATCGTCGAGGTGATGAGTCGCGACGCCGTCAAGGCGCGGACGCTCGCCGGGCAGATCGGAGCCGGCGCGACGACAGGCGCGTTCGGCGCCGCCCCGGCCGGGGACATTGTCATCCTGGCGGTTCCCTACTCCGCCGTTCTCGACGTGGTGAAGCAGTACGGCGAAGGGCTGGCAGGCAAGGTTTTAGTCGACATCACGAATCCGGTCGCCTCCGATCACACGAGCTTCGTGACCCCTGGAGACAGTTTCGGCGCGAAGGAGATCACTAAGGCCGCCCCTGCCGATGCGAAAGTCGTCAAGGCGTTCAACACCCAGTTCTCTCACGTCCTCGCGGCCGGTCCGGTCCCGGGCCACGCATTGGATGTGTTCATCGCCGGAAACGACGCGCAGGCGAAGGCACGCGTGTCGGCGTTCATCGAGAGCCTCGGACTGCGTCCAATGGATACCGGGCCGTTGCCAATGGCGAGGTCACTGGAGCACGCGTGCCTGCTGTCGCTGGGCCTCCTCGCCCACTCGGTCAAGCACACGAACTTCTCAATCGGCGTCAGCCTTCCCGGCTGAATGCACCCGGACCACCGCTTCCCGCATCACATTACTGATAAGGAACATTCACATGCAGGTTTTCGTCACCGGCGGGACTGGCCATTCCGGCCCGTACATCATCTCCGACCTCATCGCCGCAGGCCATCAGGTCACCGCCCTCGCTCGTTCTGACAAGGCGGCGGCTGCGGTGTCCGCACTTGGCGCGAAGCCGCGTCTCGGTAGCCTCGAGGATCTCGACGGCCTTAAAGAAGCGGCCGCCGCCGCCGACGGCGTCATCCATGTCGCGCACCGGCAAGACCTGATTCCGGTCGGCGGGATCAACGCCGTGGCCGATGCGGAGCTTCAGATCATGCTCGCATATGGCGAGGCGCTGGCCGGAACCGGAAAGCCGCTGGTCTCATCGGGAAGCATCGGCTCGCCCGGCTGGGACAACCTGGGCCGGCCGGCCACCGAGGAGGATCCGCCTCTTCCCGGCGGCGATCCGTACAAGAACACCTTGCGGGTTCGTAACATCGTGGAAACCACGGTAATCGGGCTCGCCGAAAAAGGCGTGCGGTCTTCGGTCGTTCGGATTCCTGAAATCATGCACAGCGCGACCGATAATGCCGGCTTCCTTCCGCTGCTGATCGGGCTGGCGAAGGAAAAGGGTGTCGTCGGTTACCCCGGAGACGGTGCGAACAGGTGGGCCGCCGTGCACACCCGCGACGTCGCCACCGTGTTCCGCCTGGCGCTTGAGAAAGGCGCCGCCGGCAGAAGCTGGCACGCGGTTGCAGAGGGGAGCATTGCGTACCGCGAGATCGCCGAGGCCATCGGCAGTCGCTTGAATCTGCCCGCCGTACCCATTCCCGCGGACGTGCTGATGCTGCCTGGGTACTTCGGATTCCTTGAAAATCTGGTCACGCTGGATACACCGGCGTCGAATGCGATCACGCGCGAGACGCTCGGCTGGACACCAACGCAGCCCGGCCTGTTTGCCGATATGGACAATGGCCACTACTTCCCTGTCCGTTGAACTAAGCAGACGGCAGTGACTCCCCCATCGCGCCGAGCCCGTCACGGAGTAGCAGGAAGGTGACGCAAGTGGCTCGGCGCACACGAAAAAACATCATGGGCGAAGCCTCGTACAGATCACGGGCATACCCCAACTCAGAAGGATATTTGACATGAGCACGATTAGCATCATTGGCGCAGGAACCATGGCCACGGCCGTCGCCGGCCGTATCGCCAAGGCAGGACATACCGTCGAGGTCCTGAACCGCGACCCAGCCAAAGCGCGGGCGCTGGCCGATAAGCTCTCAGCGGGAGTAACCACGGGGACTTACGCCGCCGCGCCGACAGGCGATATCGTCATCCTCGCCGTGCCGTACGGCAGTGCGGCGGCGGTCGTCGCCGATTACGGAAACGCGCTCGAAGGCAAGGTGATCATCGACATCACCAATCCGGTCGCCCCGGACCTTTCCGGCCTCGTCACCCCGCACGGCAGTTCCGGCGCGCAGGAGATCGCCAAGGGTCTTCCCGCCACCGCACACGTCGTAAAGGCGTTCAACACCGTCTTTGGCCACGTACTGGCCAAAAACGGACGCCTCGACGCGTTCATCGCAGCCGACGATGCACAGGCCAAGGCGCGCGTCTCGACCTTGATCGAGAGTCTCGGACTGCGTCCGTTGGATGTGGGTGGCCTGCACATGGCCGCGACGCTCGAGGCGCTCGGTCTGATGATGATCGGCCTCGCGAAAAACGGCGCCGGCACATGGGATATCGCGTTGAACGTCGAGATTGGCTGAATCACCGGCGCGACGTCCTCCGGCGGCTTTTCGGCCACATGAAACGGAGATGGAGAACTTCAATGAGCACGCAAGAGAATGTCCAGATTGTGAAGGATTTTTTTGCAGCAATGGGCCGCGGCGATAAGCAGGGCCTGCTCGCGATTTCCGCCGAAGACATAGAGTGGATCATTCCGGGCGAGTGGCCACTGGCCGGCACCCATCGCGGACACGCGGGATTGGCGGATTTGCTTCAGAAGGCTTCCGACACGGTTGAAACGTCATACCCAGCCCCTTTCGAATTCGTCGCGCAGGGCGACCGGGTTCTGGTCGTCGGCTTCGCCACGGGCAGAGCCAAAGCCACGAACAGGACGTTCGACGACGATTGGGTCTTCGCCATTACCGTTCGAAATGGCAAGGTGACAAACATCCGCGAGTACATCGACACGCTTGCACTGGCGCGGGCCTGCGATCTTTAAAGCTGAAGGCCCCGCAACTCGCGACGTGCTCGCCCGCCGTGAATTCGGAGCCAGCGCTCATGGCGCCTTAGGTGGCGTCCTATCGACAAGTGTGCGACGCCCCACCTCCAGGATCTCGTCGGCGAAGGCGGGATCGGCGCTCACGACCGCACGCGACAACACGAGTGCGCCAACCATCTGGCTGAACGCCGCGATGGCATCGTGACGGCTCTGCTTCGCCGTTGCGCCTTCCGCGGAAATCATGGCTTCAAGCCGGCGGAGATACGCC
The DNA here is from genome assembly GCF_046054045.1 of Paraburkholderia sp. RL17-368-BIF-A. Classification (NCBI taxonomy): domain Bacteria; kingdom Pseudomonadati; phylum Pseudomonadota; class Betaproteobacteria; order Burkholderiales; family Burkholderiaceae; genus Paraburkholderia; species Paraburkholderia sp. RL17-368-BIF-A. Next base: position 270,279 of record NZ_JARESN010000006.1, on the reverse strand, counting down.
GCCAGGCCGCGCGTGTAGGACGCGCGCGCCGCGTCGCTCATACGGGGCACGTCGCCCGCGAACCCGGACAGCGGGCAGCCGGCCTCGACGTTGCCGCGGTGCCGCGTCGACAGGTAGCGCGCCGCCTGCTTTGCCAGGCTCCCGGCGTTCGGCGAATCTGCATAGTCTTCCATCGCCTTTTCCATCACCGCGGCGACCAGCGCGTCTTTCGACTTGAAATGGTTGTAGAAGCCGCCCTGTGTAAAACCGGCTTCCTTCATTAACTCCGCGAGCCCCACAGCGTCGACCCCGCGCGCGCGGAACAGCCGCTCGGCGGCCGCGACGATCGCGCTGCGGTTCTCGGCGGCCTGCTGTCGTGACACACCCATCGATTCCTCCTTTGTTCAGGCGATCGCATCGATTAATAAACACAATGTCGATCACCATTGACATGTCCGAGTTGCGTCGACACAATGCGTCTTAAGACGATGGCGATCGACATTGAGATAAGTTTAGCCGACTTTGGCCCATGACGCGAAGCGACGCGGGACAAGGTGCAAACGGCAATGTGGGTCATGCCGTCTTTGATGCCGATGTTTTCACCCGATCGTTTTCACCCGATTTCTTGCGCCCGGCGAACCCGCGCGCCGGCGATCAACCCCAGGAAAGGATGCGTCATGAAAATCGAAGGTTCTGTTGTTTTGGTGACGGGCGCGAACCGCGGGCTTGGCCTCGAGTTCGCGAGACAGGCGCTCCAACGAGGCGCGCGCAAGGTCTATGCGGGCGCGCGCGATCCGGCCAGCGTGACGCTGCCGGGCGTCGTGCCTCTCAAGCTGGACGTGACTGATCCGGCGGCTGTGGCCGCTGCCGCGGAAGCGGCGCGCGACGTCACGCTGCTGATCAACAACGCGGGCATTGCGCGGTTGGGCAGCCTGACCGACGACGGCGCGCTCGACGTGTTGCGCGATCACTTCGAAACCAACGTCTTCGGGATGCTCGCGATGTCGCGCGCGTTCGCGGGCCACCTCGCCGGCAACGGCGGCGGCGCGATTCTGAACGTGCTGTCGGTCGCGAGCTGGATCAACCGGCCGATCCTTTCCGGCTACGGCGTGTCGAAGTCGGCCGCGTGGGCGGTGACCAACGGCCTGCGTCATTCGCTGCGCGAGCAGCGCACACAGGTTGTCGGGCTGCATGCCGGCTTCATCGACACCGATCTGACGCGCGGGCTGGAAGTACCGAAGGCGACACCGGCCGACGTGGTGCGTCAGGCATTCGACGCGATCGAGGCCGGCGCGGAGGAAGTGTCCACCGACGAGTTCACGCGAGAGGTGAAAGCCGCGCTGTCCGCGGGCGTCTATCTGAACGAGCCGGCTCCTCGCTGACGGCGTCGCGGCGTTCGCCCGAAATCGAGCGCGGCTATCAACCCGCGCTCAGTTCCTGCTGCCGCCGTACTCGCGCGTCTTCCTCAAGACGCGTCTCTTCGAGTTCCTGAAGCACGCCATCGAGGTCCACAGGTCGCGTGTCGACTTCGACGCGGCCGGTCAGTTCGATATCGACATGCAGCAGCCCCGATTCGAACAGCGTCCAGATCTCCGCGCCGTAACTCGCGGTGAGAATTTGCGGCGCAAACCGTCCGAAGTATGCGGCCAGGTTGTCGACGTCCCGCTTGAGCATCGAGGCGGCTTCGTTGTTGCCGGCGGCGTCGACGGCCTGCGGCAGATCGATGATCACCGGGCCGTCCGCTGCGAGCAGGATGTTGTATTCCGACAGATCGCCGTGAATCATGCCTGCGCAGAGCATGCGGACAACCTGGTTCAGCAGCAGCGCGTGCAGTTCGAGGGCGCGGGCTTCGGTCATATCGACGTCGTTCAGGCGCGGCGCGACGTCGCCCATCTCGTCGATCACCAGCTCCATCAGCAACACGCCGTCGGTGCAAATATAGGGTTGCGGCACGCGCACGCCTGCCGCGGCGAGCCGGAACAGTGCGTCGACTTCAGCGTTCTGCCATGACGCTTCCTGCATCTGACGGCCGTAGCGCGTGCCTTTTTCCATCGCCCGCGCTTGCCGGCTGTTCTTGACCTTGCGGCCGTCGCGATACGACGCGGCTTGCCGAAAGCTTCGCTGCTTCGCGTCCTTGTAGACCTTCGCGCAACGCGTCGATTCGCCGCTGCGCACGACGTAGACCGTTGCTTCCTTGCCGCTCATCAACTGGCCGATGACTTCGTCGATGAGCCCTTCTTCGAGAAGCGGGGCAAGCCGTTTAGGTATTTTCATGCGACCGCCGACTGCGGCTCGACGAACGTGGATTCCGCACGAGTGGAGGGTGAATGGACCGGGCCGATGAAACGCGCAGCCGGTGCCGCTGCTCGCAAGCTTGCTGCTGTGGGGATGAATTGAGTCATGCCGGATTATACGGGGGCCGCGGATAAGCCGATTTAAATTCCCCGGCGACTGCTCCTTCGACCCTGCTGCTTCCCCCGCCGCGCCTTTATGTATCTCAACGTATCCACGACCGACAGCGATACGCGCGCTTACAAACAACCGACTTCCGGACACAAGCGGGATACGTCCGTCCGCTCAAATACGCCCATCGCGAGCAAACACCGCTCCGCAAACTGAAGGTGGTGCATATGCAGCATAAGTCGAAGGGACCCGTTGAACAGGACTGCACCGCGCATGAAGCGCCGAGCAGACAGATCGCGCGCAGTTGTTTGCTGACGCGCGCCCGGCAGATCTCGCGTTTCCTCACTTCGATCTACGACGACGCGTTGCGCCCGTTCGGCATCGTCGCTTCGCAGTTCTCATTGCTCGTAATGATCGCGGAGTTCGGGCCGATGAGCCGCTCCGATCTGGGCCGACGCAATTATCACGAGCGCTCGACGCTGACACGGAACCTGCAACCGCTGATCGCCCAGGGCTGGGTTGCCGAAGGCGCGCCAGGCAGCGATGGTCGCAGCCGCCCTCTTTCGCTCACGCACGAAGGCAACGCGCTGCTCACGAATGCCGCTAACGCGTGGGCGGCGGCACAGAGCCACGCGACGCGCGTCCTCGGCGAGGGCGGCGCACATGGCCTCATGAATATCGCGCAGCAATTGCCGCCGCGCATCGTTTGAAGTTTTTCGGTCGATGTTGCATGTGCAAGATCGACCAACGCCTCGCACCCTTCCCCGCATCAAGGAGTTCGTCATGAAAGTTGTCAAAGCCGCCGCCGTCCAGTTCAGTCCGGTGCTTTATAGCCGTGAAGCCACCGTCGCGAAAGTGGTGCAGAAGATCCACGAACTGGGCCTGAAGGGCGTGCAGTTCGCCACTTTTCCCGAAACGGTCGTGCCTTATTACCCTTACTTTGCGGCAGTCCAGACCGGCATCGAACTTCTTTCGGGATCCGAACATTTGCGTCTGCTCGAGCAGGCTGTGACTGTGCCGTCCGCTGCTACCGACGCGATCGGCAAAGCCGCGCGAGAGGCAGGCATGGTCGTGTCGATTGGCGTGAATGAGCGCGATGCCGGCACGCTATACAACACACAATTGCTCTTCGATGCTGACGGTACGCTGATCCAGCGCCGCCGCAAGATCACGCCGACGCATTTCGAACGCATGATCTGGGGCCAGGGAGATGGCTCGGGCTTGCGTGCAGTCGACAGCGCCGTCGGCCGCATCGGCCAGCTCGCATGCTTCGAACACAACAACCCGCTCGCCCGCTACGCAATGATCGCCGACGGCGAGCAGATCCATTCGGCGATGTACCCCGGCTCTGCCTTTGGCGAGGGGTTTGCGCAGCGCATGGAAATCAATATCCGCCAGCATGCGCTCGAGTCCGGCGCATTCGTCGTCAACGCGACGGCATGGCTCGACGCCGACCAGCAGGCGCAGATCATGAAGGACACCGGTTGTGGAATCGCTCCGATCTCGGGTGGCTGCTTCACCACCATCGTTTCGCCTGACGGCATGTTGATGGCCGAACCGCTCCGCTCGGGAGAAGGCGACGTGATCGTCGATCTCGACTTCGCGCAAATCGACCTCCGCAAGATGCTGATGGACGCGGCCGGCCACTACAACCGCCCCGAACTACTCAGTCTGATGATTGACCGCACGCCCACCGCGCATGTTCACGAACGCGCTCCGCACTCGTTGCCTGTCAGTGACAAGGCTGACGACGATGTGCGCACGCAGGCGGCCGCTGTTGCAGGTTCGCGCTGACCAGAGGATGCTGGTTCGCAAATTTCAAATGATGTGTGTATTCGTGAGGCCGCACGCCGCCGACTTCACCCGCAACACAACACGCTGATCAAGCAGGAGACAATCTCATGTCACAAGACACTCCCCAATCCTCATCCCGCCGCCACTTCGTCGGTGCGGCCGCCGCAGCCCTGGCTGCCGGTTCGCTCAGCCGGCTTGCTTTCGCGGACACCAGCCCGGCAATCGGCAGGATCACCGAACCCGCGAACGGCGACAAGTCCGCAATTCGCCCGTTTCGCGTTCAACTGCCCGAGGCACAACTCGTCGACATGCGCCGCCGTATCAAGGCGACCCGCTGGCCTGATCGCGAGACCGTGCCCGACGAGTCACAAGGCATCCAGCTCGCCATGATTCAGACGCTAGCGCAATACTGGTCGACCGGCTACGACTGGCGCAAATGCGAAGCACGGCTGAATTCGTATCCGCAGTTCATTACGGAGATCGACGGGCTCGACATCCACTTCCTTCATATCCGCTCGAAGCACGAGAACGCAATGCCGCTGATCGTGACGCACGGCTGGCCCGGCTCGGTCATCGAACAGTTCAAGATCATCGACCCGCTCGTCAATCCGACTGCGTACGGCGCACCGGCTTCGGATGCATTCCACCTCGTGATTCCGTCGTTGCCCGGCTACGGCTTTTCGGCACGGCCCACAACGACCGGCTGGGGTCCGGAGCGCACCGCCCGTGCGTGGGTCACGTTGATGAAAAGGCTCGGCTACGAGCGCTTTGCATCGCAGGGCGGCGATCTTGGCGGCATCGTCACCAACATCATGGCAAAACAGGCGCCGCCCGAACTGATCGGCATTCATGTGAATTTCCCGGCGGCCGTTCCGGCTGAGATCCTCAAATCGCTGGCGGCCGGCGATCCGATACCTCAAGGCTTATCGGACGAGGAGAAGCACGCTTATGACCAGTTGAGCGCGAACTTCAAGAAGAAGCGGGGCTACGCGGTCGAAATGGGCACGCGGCCACAGACGCTCTATGGACTTGCCGACTCGCCCGTTGCGCTGGCGTCCTGGCTGCTGGATCACGGCGATGGCTACGGCCAGCCCGCAGCGGCGCTGAGCGCGGCCGTGCTCGGGCATCCCGTCAATGGACATTCCGCAGGCGCGCTGACGCGGGACGACATTCTCGACGACATCACGCTTTACTGGATCACCAATACAGGTGTGTCGGCTTCGCGGTTCTACTGGGAGTCGCACGCGAATTTCTTCCTTGCGGCCGACGTCAACGTGCCTGCCGCAGTGAGCGCTTTTCCGGGAGAAAACTACCAGGCGCCGAAGAGCTGGACCGAAAAGGCCTATCACAATCTGATGTACTTCAACAAACCCGAAACCGGCGGGCACTTCGCGGCATGGGAAGAACCGATCATCTTCGCGAATGAAGTGCGAGCGGGGTTAAGGCCATTGCGTGCGTAAAGCGCGAAACGCTCCGACCCGCATGCGTTGGAGCACTCATTGCAGGAGAGTCACCATGTATTTTTCAGCATCATCAGCGCCCGCGCGGCGCACGCTTGCTGCGTTTGTCGCAGCCTCTTTGGGCCTTACGCTAGCGACGGCTTTCAGCTCTGCGTACGCGGTTCCAACACCGGATGTACTTCCGGCAACACAGCATGCAAGCGTCCAGGACGAGTCCATCCGTCCGTTTGCACCGGTTCATGTGCCGCAGGTCGCGATCGACGACCTGCGCAGGCGTATCGCCGCCACGCAATGGCCGGAAAAAGAGACCGTGGCGGACTCGTCACAGGGCGTGCAGCTTGAGACGATGCAGAAACTCGCGCGCTATTGGGCAACGGATTACGACTGGCGTAAAGCGGAAGGGGCGCTCAATGCGTTACCGCAATTCGTGACGACCATTGACGGCGTGGACATCCATTTCATCCATGTTCGATCGAAGAACCCGAATGCGCTTCCATTGATCATCAATCATGGCTGGCCCGGCTCGGTGCTGGAACAGGTCAAGCTCATCGGGCCACTGACCGACCCCGTCGCGTATGGCGGAAAAGCCGACGATTCGTTTGACGTCGTCATCCCGTCGATGCCCGGCTACGGTTTCTCCGGCAAGCCGACGACGACCGGCTGGGGTCCCGAACACATGGCGCGCGCGTGGGCCGAGTTGATGCGCCGTCTCGGCTATCAGCATTACGTCGCTCAAGGCGGGGACTGGGGTGCGTTCGTCGTCGATCAAATGGGCTTGCAGGCACCTCCGGGGCTGCTCGGCATCCACACCAACATGCCCGCGACAGTTCCTGCGGACATCGACGAGGCGCTAAGGATCGGCGCCCCGGCGCCAGCCGGTATGTCAGCGGACGAGAAACGCGCCTACGGGCAGCTCGCCCAAACGTTCAAGCAAGTGGACTACGCCCGCTTGATGGGCTCGCGCCCGCAGACGCTCTACGGCATTGACGATTCACCCGTCGGCCTGGCGGCCTGGCTACTCGATCACAACGACGCCAATGCTCAGCCCGCCGCGGCAGTCGCTGCAGCGCTGAACCGGAGTGCGAGCGCAACAGGCGAACTGACGCGTGACGAAGTTCTCGACAACATCACGCTGTATTGGCTGACTAATACGGGCGTGTCTGCATCGCGTCTCTATTGGGAATATAAGGGTGGATTCTTCAACGCAAAAGGCGTCAAGGTTCCAGTCGCCGTCAGCGTATTCCCCGGCGAGCAATATCAGGCGCCGCGTAGCTGGACCGAGAAGGCCTACCCTCACCTCATCTATTACCATCAGGCCGAGAAAGGAGGCCATTTTGCAGCGTGGGAGCAGCCGACGATATTTGCTCAGGAACTGAGGGCAGCTTTCCGGTCGCTACGGTAAGCGACGTGCTCTCTCTCCTGCTGTCCGCACTCGCCGTCATCAATCCAGTTCAGCCGTGCCGATGCCCCGGATCATTGCAGGTGCACGCGTAATTCGAGTCGTTCCACGCGTTTCCGAGAATGATGCTGCAAAAGTTCTTGCGACGGAAACCGGGGTCCTTCAACGCAAGCACGTCGTCGTTGACCGTACCGAATGTCGAGTCCGGCCGGTGCTTCATGCCCTCGTTAAAGGCGTTGATAATCTGCTCCTTGAAGTTCTCCCCGCGTGGGTGAGCCGCCACCACCACCTTGCGCTGTTCCTCGGTGAACTCGTCATACGCGAAGCCCAGCACGTCCATCTCGACGCCTGCCGTCACGAGTTGAACCACTGGCTTCTTGAACGGCGGAATACCCGGTGTGGTATGCAGGGCGATCGCGTCCCACACGAGCTCGACCTCGCCTTCGGGAATGCCGTGCCCCTGAAGGAAGCTGCGCGCCGCATTTGCGCTGTCGACCTCGAAGCGGTTCTGCGATCCGCGAAACTGTTCGCTAAGACCCATGTCATGGAACATTGCGCCTATATACAGAAGCTCGGGGTCATACTTCAACCGCTTGCGCTCGCCGGCGAGGGCGCCGAAAAGAAATACGCGAGTGGAGTGATGGAAAAGCAGGTCCGACTCTGTATCGCGAACCAGTTGAGTGGCTGCGCGTGCCATTGCGCTGTCGGGAATCTTGATTCCTGCAATCGTCGTCATGTTCGTTGCTCCAATGTGTGCGTAGTTGCCGCGCATTCCGGGCGGCTTGAGATAGCTACGTTGAGAAGGAAAGCCCGCACCCAAAGTATCGGAGTGCGGCAAGCAACTTTCAATTCGATCGATGCCTGGAACACAGCCAACCAGACGGCGTTTTCTGCCAACTGCGGCGCCTACGACCGCGTAGGTTATCCTGCGCATACCGACGACAGACACCATCGCCATGAACCTTAGGGCTCTACAGTGCTTCGTGATTCTTGCAGAGGAGCTCAATTTCAGCCGCGCCGCGGAGCGCTTGCATATCGCGCAGCCCGCGCTCAGCCAGCAGATCCGTTCACTCGAAGACCGGCTCGGCACGCAGCTTGTCGATCGCGCGAGGCGTCCGCTCGCGCTCACGGAAGCCGGCCACTATCTCTGCACAGAAGCTCGCCAGATACTCGGCGCATTGGAGCAGGCCGGCCTCGCGACGCAGGAAATCGGCGTGGGCCGGCGCGGCTGGCTCAGCGTCGGCTTCACGCGCTCGGCGATGTACAGCATCTTGCCGCCCGCGCTCAAGGCATTTCATCACGCGTATCCGCAAGTGGAATTGAAGCTCTTCGAGATGCTCACCGAAGAACAGACCGATGCGTTGCGCGACATGCGTATTCATGTCGGCATCGGCCGGCAGCCGCTGGCCATCGACGGTTGCACGTCATATCCGCTGCTCCGCGAACGGGTCATGGTCGCACTGGAGCCCGGTCATCCGCTCGCCGCGCAGAAGAAAGTCAAAATCGCCGATCTCGCGGATACGCCGTTGATCCTTTATCCGAAGCATCAGAATGCGCAGTTCAAGCGCTCGGTTCTATCGTTGTATCGGGACGCCGGCCTGACGCCGCTCGTCGCTCATCAGGCGTATGAAATCCAGACTGCAATCGCGCTCGTGGCGGCCGGACTCGGTGTCACCTTCATCGGCGAATCCGTCGCGCGGCTCGGCCGCAGCGACGTCGTGTATCGCCATCTGACCGGGCCCGGTTCAACGCATCGCTCGACGCTCGCCGCAACTTTTCGCACGGACGACGCTTCACCCCATTTGCGTGCATTCCTCGCCTGTCTGCCGCCGCCAATTGCGGACGCAGCACTATAAGCAAAAACCTATAGAAGCATAAGCAACCCGTCTTGGACTCATCACCGCCGCGTTCTTATCATTGATTGCACACATGACAAGAACGCAGGGACGGCAACTTCGCCGTCGCCGCAAGGTAGGAGACAGGATGAATCCGATCGACGAAGCCGCCACCATGCGAAAGGTCTATGGGCGCCTGATGCCCCTGCTTTTCGCCATGATGTTTTTCAACTATCTGGACCGGATCAACATCGGATTCGCCGCGCTGGATATGAACAAGCAGCTCGGCTTCAGCCCCGCTGTGTTCGGATTTGCCGGCAGCATTTTCTTTGTCGGCTACATGCTGCTCGAAGTGCCGAGCAACCTGCTGTTACATCGCGTCGGCGCACGCCGCTGGATCGCGCGCATTCTTCTGACATGGGGCGCTGTGGCCGCGGTCACCGCGTTCGTCTTCAACGACACGAGCTTCTACGTGCTGCGTTTTCTGCTCGGCGTGATGGAAGCGGGCTTCCTGCCGGGCGTCGCGGTCTATCTGACGAAATGGTTTCCTGTACGTTACCGGGCGCGCGCCGTGGGCGGCTACATCATTGCCGGTTCTTTTTCGGCGGTGCTGGGCGGTCCCATTTCCACCGCGCTGATGACTTACGCGGACGGCATTCTCGGTCTGCACGGCTGGCAGTGGATGTTCATTCTGGAAGGCGTGCCGGCAATGCTGCTCGGTCTTCTCACACTGCGCATCATGACCGAGCGCCCCGCCGACGCCGCCTGGCTTTCCGCCGATGAAAAACGCTGGCTCGAATCCACGCTCGCCGCCGAGCGCGAGGCCTTGGGAGGCAACACGCATTTTCCGCTGCTGCGCGTGGCGGCCGACATCCGCGTGTGGAGTCTTGCATGTCTGTTCGGCTGCGCGCTGGTCGGCATTTATGGATTGTTCCTGTGGCTGCCGCAGATCGTCAAAAGCCTTGGACATCTAACTAATCTCGAAGTCGATTTTCTGTCCGCCGCGCCGCCATTGCTCGGCGTACTCGGCACTTTCCTGATTAGCCGCAGTTCCGACCGCACCGGCGATCGCAAGAAACACCTCGCTTTCGTCTATGGCATGAGTGCACTTGCGATTGCCGGCAGCGCGTATGCGCCTAACCCCGTCATCGCCTATGTGCTGCTGTGCATCACGGGCCTGTTCATCTACGCGGGCAATCCGCTCTTCTGGAGCCTGGCGTCATCGTTCAGAACGGGAGCCGCGGGCGCCGCGACGATCGCGCTCATCAACACCATCGCGCAATTCGGCGGGCTCGTAGGGCCGTGGAGCATCGGACTCGTGCGCAGCGCGACCGGCAACTTCAAGCTTGCGCTGCTGACCATTGCCGCGTTCCTTCTTGTATCGACGATCATCGCGCTCGTGATGCGAGTCACGGCGTCGGACGACGAAACCGCCTCGCTCACCGCCGGCGATGCCGCGCCGCGTGCATGACCAACCAATCTTGCGACAACCAGAACGAAGGTACTTGCAGACATGATCATCGATTGTCACGGGCATTACACGACCTCGCCGCCGCAGCATGAAGCATGGCGCGTCCAGCAGATCGCCGCGCTAAAGGACGGTCACATGCCACCGGCACGCCCCAACATTAGCGACGACGAAATCCGCGAAAGCATCGAAACGGGCCAACTGCGCATTCAACGCGAGCGCGGAACGGACGTCACGATTTTTTCGCCACGCGCCGCAGGCATGGGTCACCATCTGGCCACCGCCGAAGCGAACGCGCACTGGTCGCGCGAATGCAACGACCTCGTGCATCGCGTGTGTTCGCTGTTTCCGCGCAATTTCGTGGGCGTATGCCAGTTGCCGCAAGCGCCGGGCGTGCCGCCCGCGAACTGTATCGACGAATTGCGGCGCTGTGTCGAAGAACTCGGCTTTATCGGCTGCAATCTGAATCCCGATCCATCCGGCGGACATTGGTCTGGACTGCCGCTCACGGATCGTTCGTGGTATCCGCTTTATGAAGCGATGGTGGAACTGGACGTGCCCGCGATGATCCACGTGTCATCATCGTGCAATCCGAATTTCCACGCGACGGGCGCGCATTACATCAACGGCGACACGTCCGTGTTCATGCAGTTGCTCACCGGCGATCTGTTCGCCGACTTTCCCACCTTGCGCTTCGTCATTCCGCACGGCGGCGGAGCAGTGCCCTATCACTGGGGACGTTACCGCGGTCTCGCACAGGACATGAAGCGTCCGCTGCTGCGCGACTATCTGCTGAACAACGTGTTCTTCGATACGTGCGTGTATCACCAGCCGGGCGCGGAACTGCTCGCGAAAGTCATTCCGGTCGAGAACATTCTGTTCGCGTCGGAAACGATAGGCGCGGTGCAAGGCATTGATCCGGAAACCGGCCACTATTACGACGATACGCGCCGCTACATCGATGCAATCGGTTGGCTCAGCGACGCGGACCGGCAACGTATCTACGAAGACAATGCGCGAGCGGTGTATCCGCGGCTTTCGCGTCAACTCGATCGACAATTCGCGGCGCAAGGAGCGATTGCATGAACCCAATAGGATGGCGGGAATTTGAGTCCGCACCGCAGGCTCGGCCCGCGACGCTCGACGCATTGCGCGAGCTCGCGGTCTCGCTGCTCAGCGACAACATGGCGCGAGCGAGCGGCATGATCGGACTGCGGCCGTATCATCGGCCGAAGCCTCTCGCGGGCACGGCGGTGACCGTGCATACGCGGCCCGGCGATAACCTCGCGATTCATCGCGCGTTCGATTTTTGCCGGCCCGGCGACGTGCTGGTGATCGACGGCGCGGGCGACCTCACGCAGGCGCTGATGGGCGAGATCATGGCGAGCTTCGCGCAAAGCCTCGGCGTCGAAGGACTCGTGATCGACGGTGCAATCCGCGATGTCGGCGCGTTGCGTCAGCGCGATTTTCCGGTGTATGCGCGCGGCGTCACGCATCGTGGTCCGTACAAGAACGGCCCTGGCGAAATCAATGTGCCTGTCACGGTAGGCGGCATGGTTGTCCATCCAGGCGATATCATTGTCGGCGATGAAGACGGCCTGCTCGCAATCGCGCCCGCCGATGTCGACGCCGTTATCGAAGGCGCGCGCCGGCAACATGCGAAAGAAACGGCGGCCTTGAAGTCGATTGCGGAAGGCAATTTCGACCGCTCGTGGGTAGCCCCGCAACGCGACAGGATGATGAACACCTGAATGTGAGCCTCATGGCGCAATATCTGAACGCTGCAATGCTTCTCGAACTCGCGCGCGCCGCGGAAGTGCGCGCAAGCGCGCCCTGCCCGTGCATGAAGACGCCGCTCGACGGCTGGCAATCGCAACCGCTGTCACTCGATGAAACGCAGTTCGCGGAAATCGGTACGCTTTCTACTGAAGACTATGCGGAGCCGACCTTCAGCGAGTATCTCCCCGGCAAAACGACCTACTGGTCCGTCGATGCGCCTATTGCACCACGCTACTTTCCATACAACCGCTGCGCGGTATGGGAATGCAAACTGTGCGGGCGTCTCTATCTGCACTACACGGAAGGCGGTGGTTATTTCGTCGATCGCAGGATTCGCGCTGTAAAAGCCGGGCTGGTTGAAGACGTGCCGTTGCCGTCTTAATCGGCCAGGCACTCACCAGCCGCCAAACTCATAACTGCTATGCATCCCTCGCAATGTGCAGCGCAAACGGCAACCGCATAATGCCGTGACGCAACGCTCACATTGAAGCCGCGTTTGTCCCGCGAACCGGCAACGAGGAACCCCAATCCATGTCTGACAATGCAAATGCAAATGCCATTGCACAACCGCGCAATGGCGGACGCATTCTCGTCGATGCGCTCGCGCGCAACGGCGTCGATACCGTCTATTGCGTTCCCGGCGAAAGCTATCTCCCGGTGCTCGACGCGCTGCACGACGCGCATGGCATCCGCGTGATCACGACGCGCCATGAAGGCGCAGCGTCGAACATGGCCGATGCATACGGCAAGATCACCGGCCGCCCCGGCATCTGCTTCGTCACGCGCGGCCCCGGCGCCACGCACGCGAGCAACGGCGTGCACACGGCCAGTGAAGACTCCACGCCGATGATCCTGTTCATCGGCCAGGTGGAACAGGACTTCATGGGCCGCGGCGCATTCCAGGAAGTCGACTACCGCCAGATGTTCGGCGGGATTGCCAAGTGGGTCACGGAAATCGACAGCACCGAACGCATTCCCGAGATTCTCGCGAAGGCATTCAGCATCGCGATGTCGGGGCGTCGTGGTCCAGTGGTGATCGCGCTGCCCGAAGACGTGCTGTTCGGATCGGCAACGGTAGCCGATGCACCCGCGGCACGCGTCGTCGAGGCGGCGCCCACGGCGCACGCGCTGAGTGAACTGCGGGCGCTACTCGAACGCGCGTCGCGGCCGCTCGCGATCGTCGGCGGCACCGGTTGGGATGCCGAAGCGACCGCGGCGTTGAGGCGCTTCATCGTGGCGAACGATCTACCCGTCGCCGCCTCGTTCCGCCGCCAGGACCTCTTCGATAATCGCGATCCGCACTATGTCGGCCAGCTCGGCCTCGGCGTATCGCCGAAGCTCGCCGAACGCGCGCGCACCGCCGACCTGTTGATCGTGGTCGGCTCGCGGCTCGCGGAGACGACGTCGTCGGGCTATACGTTGTTCGAAAGCCCGACGCCCGCGCAGACGATGATTCATGTGCATCCCGATCCGCAGGAACTCGGCCGCGTCTACCAGGCGCGCTTGCCGATCAACGCCGGCCTGCGCGAGTTCGCGCTCGCGCTGGATAGCGTCGCGCCGGTCAGCTCGCATGCGTGGGCGCAATGGACGAAGGACGCGCGCGCCGACTACGTGGCTCATTCGACGCCGCCCGCACCATCGCCGGAAATTGCGGGTGTGGATCTCGCGCATGTGGTCGGCCACCTGAACGAAGTGCTGCCCGACGACGCCGTCATTTCGAACGGCGCGGGCAACTACACGGTCTGGGTGCACCGCTACTACCGGTACAGGATGCCCGCGACCGAGCTCGCTCCCACGAACGGCGCAATGGGCTACGGCTTTCCCGCCGCCATTGCCGCCAAGCTGCGCGATCCGCAACGCAGCGTGGTCTGCTTCGCCGGCGACGGCTGTTTCATGATGTACCCGCAGGAGCTCGCCACCGCCGTGCAGTTCGGCGCGCCGCTTATCGTAATCGTCGTCAACAACGGGATGCTCGGCACGATTCGCATGCACCAGGAACGCGAGTATCCGGGCCGCGTCTCGGCGACCCAGCTCGCGAATCCGGATTTCGTCGCGCTAGCCAAAGCGCTCGGCGCACACGCGGAGCGCGTCGAACGTACCGAGGATTTCCCCGCTGCGTTCGAGCGCGCGCAACAGGCCGGCGTCGCGGCGCTGATCGAACTGCGCACCGATCCGCGGCAGATCACGCCGGTTAGCCGTCTGAGTGCATGAGCGTGGCCGCGTGCAACGTCGTATTCGGCCACGTGCCGTCGCTGACGAGATCCGCGGCAAGATCGCGGATCATCTGCGCGACGTTCCATACGCCTTCCGGCATCACGCGGTTTTGCGGCCACGCGATGGCGACTTCCCGCTGCACGACGGGGTCCGTCAACGGAAAACATTTCACCGTGCCCGATGCCACTTCGTCGACGACGGCGGCTGCGGGCAGCACAGTCGCGCCGCATCGTTCGATCACGAGGCGCTTCGTGATGGATATCGAGCCATCGCATTCGAGCGCGATCATAGGCGCAAAGCCGTGCCGCGCCGCAAGCGATTCCACGAGCACGCGCAGTCCGTGATGCGTGCTCGGCAGAATCAACGGAACGCCGGCGAGCCCGCTGACCGCAAACGGCCCGTCGGACACCGGCGATGCGGCGGGCGTCACGAGGCACACCTGCTCCGACAGCAGCGCATCGAACTGGCTTGTGCCCGGATGCTCGGGCACATACATGATCGCTAGGTCGATCTCGCCGTCGTTCAGCAAGCCGAGAAGATGAGTCGCGAGTCCTTCGACGAAGCGCACTCGCGTGGCTGGATAGCGCGCCTTCAGACGATGGCCGAGACTGCCGAACATCATGCGCGCGATGGTCGGCTGCGCGGCAACGGCGAGCGTGGCCGGCCCGCGCGCGGCGCTGTCCTGCATCGCGACGCGAGCTTCGTCGAGCGTTTTTTCCATCGCGAGCGCGTAACCGAGGAGTTGTTCACCACGCGCGGTGAGCCCGACTCCGCGGCCGCTACGGCGAAAGAGCCGCACGCCGAGCTCCGCTTCGAGCATGCCGATACGCCGGCTGACGGTCGACTGATTCGCGCCCAGCTCCATCGCGGTGCGCGAGATGCTGCCGGTTTTCGCGACGCGCGCGAACATGGCGAGATCGTCTGAGTTCATGGACGCGGAGTAGTTAGCCGGAATAGTTAGCCATACTGCGCGAATACGTCGTACCGCTCACCGCGTTACAAACGCTATGCTCACAGGAGACGGCACGCTCGCCGCTTGCCCGGTCTGCGACAGCATGCCAGAAGCATTGTCGATAGCGAGCACGTTCACTGTGCCGCTGCGCTGATTCGCGACCAGCATCCACTTTCCGGACGAATCGATCGCGAATGCCCACGGCTTCTCACCGCCCGACGAAATGCGCTGAACTGGCGACAGTTCGCCGGAGGCCGCATCGACGCGATAGACCGCGAGCAGATTCTCCGCGCGATTTTCGGCGTACACGAAGCGTCCGTCGCCGCTGACCGCGATTTCCGCTCCGCTCGGCGTGCCCTTGAAGTTTTCGCCGCTGACCGGCAACGACTGCCGCAACGTCAAGCGCCCTTGCGATGCGTCCCAACGAAACACCAGCACCTGCGCGGACAATTCGCTGATCACATAGACAAACTGACCGTTCGCGCCGAATGCGATATGACGCGGCCCGCTCCCCGGCGGCGCAGCGAACGATCGCGGAGGAGTGGCGTCGTCGGCCACGAGCGCGTGCGCCGCGCGGTCAAAGCCGTAAACGAACACGCGATCGGCGCCGAGGTCGGGAACAAGTGCATACCGCCCCGAGGGATCGACTGCCGCGCTATGCGCATGCGCGCTTGCCTGCCTGCGGTTCGGGCCCGAACCGGTCTCCTTAACCGTGCTGACGACCGCGCCCAGGCTTCCATCGTCATTGACAGCGATGCTCGATACGGAACCGCCGCCGTAATTCGCAGCGAGCAACGTCATCGACGGGATGTCCAGGTACAGGTTCGTGGTGCCGCTGCCTCTCGTCGCAACCTCGTTGATCCTGGCGAGCGCGCCGTTCGAGCGATTCACCGCGTAGGCGATCACGCGCCCTTCTTTCGCGTTGTCGTCGTCGACCGCGTAGAGCACCGGCAAAGCCGGATGCGCGACGACCCATGTGGAGCGCGGCCCCTCGGCAACCTTGCCGATCGTCGTGAGGCGGCCCGTGGATGTATCGAAGCGCATGGCGTGAATCTGGCGGTCCTGCGTGCCGATGTACACGAGTTCCGTGCGTGCGTCTTGCGACGATGTGCCCGCACTGCTGCACGCACTCAATGCCGCCGCGAGCGACATCAGTACAGCGAACGCGCCGGTTTTAACGTATTGGGTACGTCTGATTCTCGTTAAAGGCTGGGTCATGGGCGACGAATCTGGAGACCTGAGTGAACTAGAGATGTTTCCAGACTATTCGATTCACCGCGGTACGTCCCTGCATAAAAGCACGATTCGCCGGCATTTTTCGCTGCACGCGCTGCGTTGTCCAGGCGCTTACTGTGACGAAGCCTTGCGATGAGGCTGCTGCCGCGCGGCCACGCGAAACTGGCTGGGTGCCTGACCGACTTCCCTGCGAAAGAAGCGCGTGAAATACGCGGCATCGGCGAAACCGAGGCCAAAAGCAATCTGCTCCACCGACATGTCGCCGAAGATCAGATTGCGTTTCGCCTCCGTAATGATGCGGGCGTGGATCATCTTGGTCGGGCTTTGCTCAGTCGCCGACGCGCACGCTGCACGCAGTTGCACGAGAGACACCGCCATCATCGATGCATAGTCCTGCAGCGGCAGATTCTCGCGGAAGTGTTCATCGATCAGCTTGCGAAAACGTTCGACGAGCCGAATGTCGTTGCGAGTCGAGCTTTCGTGCGCCGCATCGAGGCGCGCCTCGCGAACCAGCTTGAGCAAAAGCATGGTGAGCAGCGCTTCGGTGCCGACCACATGGCCGGTCGCATCCGATTCCACTTCTTCCTTCAGGCTGTGGATCAAGCTGCAGAACTCCATTCCCGCTTCTGCGGAATGGGCAAGTGGAATCACGCGCGGCGCAGCCCACAGTGCGATGAATTCGTGAAACCTGGCGTTCACCTGCGCCAGATAGGCGACCTCGATCGTGACGACCCAGCGGTCGGCATCGACTTCATAGTCGAGACCATGCACGCACTCGGTCGGCAACAGCAATGCGCACGGCCCTTCGAACGGCACGCTGCTGCCTTCGAGATTCATCACGCCGCGCCCATTGCGCACGAATATCACTTGCCCGTAGGCCGGATGAGCGTGAGGCTCGGTTCGCCAGCGGCCTCGTTCGGTGACATGTCCAACGTGCACGAACCAGTCCCGTTCTTCAGGGCGCTCAACGTACAGACGAACCTTCGGAACAGTTGTCAGCTTCGCCTTGGAACCGGACCGCGTTTGATACTTTGCCGACGCACTGTTTGTCATAAAGTCTCCTTGGCCGCTACGGATTCACGCGCCTATTGATTCACGCGCCCACTATCAGCATTCCGGTTTCGCGAGCCATCGGGCAGCGCGATGCGGATAACCGCATGCTGCTCGTGGCGTATGGCGAGTGGAACCGCGAAGTGCGTGAGAAGATGGACGCGGCACGAATTGCGGTGCGCATGCGCGAGTTTGCAGCAGCGCTAACAGCGGAAAAAACCCACGAGAGCGCCGTAGATTTTTGCATATCTTCGAACAGCACGCGCCCTGCTATTTACCCGAACGCGCAGCGCGGCGGCGATCAGAATCGATGCACCATGCCGATAATCGCGCCGCGCGTGTCGGCGCCCGGTGCGACGGCAAGGCCCGTATAACCGGTGCCGTTGAGCGTGAAGCGCGCCTGATTGCGGTTCTGGATAAAGCCTGCGGAGCCGTACAGCGTCGTGCGTTTCGACAGTGAATAGGCGTACGTCAGACCGACCTGCTGCGCATTATTGCCCTGCCCGGTCCGGTCATGCGCATAGCCGTACATGACTGAAAACTGCGCGGCCGGACTGAATGCATAAGAACCGGATGCCTCATACACATCGCGTTTGATACTGTTATCGGTCTGGTGTTCGGTGTGGTACGCCAGATAGAACCGCGCGGCTCCTACACCGACAGACGCCCCCGCGTTGAACAGTTTGAGTGTGGACGTTCCCGCGGCGTTTGCCGCCTGCTCGTAGCCTGCGGCGATGCGAAAAGGTCCGTTCTCGTAGCGAAGCGCCGCGTTATAGAACTGGAATCCGTTGGTCGGCTTCGTGGTGGAATCGCGCATTGCCACCATGAACTGCGCGCTCAGGCCGTACACCGTCGGCGTGAAATAAGAAATCGCGTTGTTCACGCGCACGGTCAGGCTGTTGAAGTTATTCATTGGCGAGCCAATGCTCATGACCGCCACAGGGTCGAGCTCGGGGTTGATAAAGATGTACTGAGGCGTGTTTTGCAGGCCAAAGCGCGTCTCGCCGAATGCGCCGGATAGACCGACCCACGCCTGCCGGTTAAAAGCGGCGGCCGAATTTGAAGCCGCGCCTGTCACGCCGGAGAAGCCCTGCTCCAACTGGAAATTGACGTGCAGACCGCCACCTATGTCTTCACTGCCCTTCAAGCCGTACCGGCTTGCGAACAGTCCGCCGGACACCGCGCGAAGAACCGTTCCCGCAGCGGAATTCCGGTATTCGATGCCGTTGTCGATAACCCCGTACAGCGTGACCGACGACTGCGCGTATGCAGCATTGAAAGCGCATGCCGATGCAATCACGGATAAACCCATGATGGTCTTTTTCATTTCGTCTCCTGTTTATAGTTTGTTTGTGCGAGCCTTATCCCGGCCGCCAAGGTGGCTACGGCCGCTACGGTCGCTGTGCGCTATCAAGCGTATTGAATGAGCGGTGGCGCGTCCCTACACAAAAGTCAGTTTCACTGGCATTTTTTAGGTAGTACTGGCTCGAGCGAAAGCGCCTCGTCGACCTCGTTGATTTTTGGCGCCCATTCGCGGCGAAGCAGAACGACGGTGCTCGCGGCGCCCATTAACAGGAAGATAAAAATCGCCATCATCGGCAGTTCGTAGCTTCCGCCAACGTGCAGAAGCCAGCCCGAAAGACTCGCCGATACACCTCCCGCCAGGCTGGTCGCGACCTGCTGTAGCCCGGTGTTCAAGCCGACGGCCTGAGTCGGAATCAACGTCAGTTTGCACAGCGCGAGATTGTTCGCCGTGACGAGCCCCAGCAGCGACAGCGACGCTACGTTCCAGAAGAGCGCCATGTCCGCGGTGCGCGCATAGGCGCCGAGCAGAACCGTCGTGCCGCCGATAAAACCCGCCACGATAAAACATTTGCGCACGAACACGGCGTCGTGTCCGCGCGCGATTATTCTGTCTGCGGCGAACCCCGCGAGCGCCGCCACGACCGCGATCCCCGCAAAGCTAAAAAACGTATAAACGCCCGACTTCTCCAGCGAAAGCCCGCGCTGTTCCACCAGATAGGCAGGCATCCATGTCATGCAGTAGAACGCGAAGTAGCTGTAGCAGAAATTGTTGACGAGCCCGCCCCATACAACAGGGCTCGCCAGCAGATTACGGAGAGGCACCGAAGCGGCCCGATGCATGGCCGCCGCGAGTTCATCGCGCGACGGGTAATCGTTTCGCACCATCAGCAGCCAGGGCAGCAACCAGACGAGTCCGACGAGTCCTGTTGCAATGAACATCAGTTGCCACGAATATCCGACGATCATCCACGCCGCGATAGGCGCACCGAGTGCGGGCCCCATCTTGCCGCCAATCGAAAAGATGCCTAATGCAGTGCCTTTCTGCGTTTCCGCGAAGTTGTTCGCGAGATAGCGATAGGTGGCCGGCACCACCACCGCTTCCGCAACGCCGATAAGCAGACGCATCACGATCAGCGCCGACAATGTCGTCACCATGCCGGTGGCCGCGGCTGCCAGACACCACAGCACGAAGCACACGGAATACGGCCACTTCACGCCATAGCGATCGACGAGCCAGCCCATCGGCATCTGAAACAGGCCATAAGACCAGAAGACGGCGGAATTGAGCCAGCCGCGCTCGATGCTCGTCAGCGCAAAATGCCGGACAAAGCTTTTGTCCGCGAGCGCAGCGGAAAGGCTCGTGCGATCGACAAAAGAAATCAGCAGACCTAGCGCGAGAAGCACGAGGATGCCCCAAGGGTTTTCAGCGCCCGCGCGTCTGTGCGTCAACTGATTCGTCTCCATGCTCACAGCGTCGGAATGTATAGCGGCATCGCTTCTTCCCACAGCGTATCCGTGATCGGCCGCTGATTGCTGCCGTCCGCATTCATCACCCAGTTCTGGCCGTCGGGCTGGAAGCTGTTGTCGTAGAGCGCGAGTTCGTCGCGAAAGCCGTACGTTCCCGAGCTATACGCGATGCGGCCGTCCCACGTCCATACGGCGTGCCCCTGATTCGAGCCGTCGGTCGTGAGCCGTGTGAGGCCCGTGCCGTCCGGACGGATCGTGAACACGTCGTAGTTGAACCGGTTTGGATTCGTGGCGTCGATCTGCTTGCGCGTGAACACGATCCTGCTGCCGTCCGGCGACCAGCCCGGCAGATTGTCGGCGCCGCTCGTCAACACAGTCGTGCTGCGCGTGGCCAGGTCGAGAATGCGTAGCCCCTGAACCTCCTCGCTCCATACGCGGTACACGAGTTTCTTGCCGTCCGGCGAGTAGCTCGGAAAGCCCGAATTGATGGAGCCGTCTGTCAATGCTTCAGCCTGGCCGTTCATGCTGCCGTCGGCCTTGATACGCATGATCTGCGCGGGGCCGGTACTGCGCGTGAAAAACCAGTTGCCCACGCCGAAAGCGACCCACTGCCGATCGGGCGACCAGGCCGGTTGAAATGCGCCGGCGAGACCCTGAGCGATGGCAGCGGGGTCGAGGCCGCTCGTCGCCGGATCGTAAATGCGCGTGTAACCGGACAGATTGGGATTCGCAACGGCAATCGACGAATTAATTGCCTTCTCCGTATACACGAGCTTCGCGCGATCCCTCGACAATTGTGGGAATACGTCCAGATAGGTGTACTTCCATGCGGGGTCGAAACTGAAGAGCGGCGTGCCATTGGCGCGTGCGGGACTAAACGCGACTTTTTCGTAGACCAGCTTCGTGCCGTCGGGCGAATAACGCGGCGAGCGGATACCCGTATTGGCTGTCGAGTGGAAAGTACCTGCCGTTGTATAAAGCCCTTCGGTCGAGCCGCCCTTGACGTGATACGCGACGGTGGCCGCATTCAGATATTGCGGAAAGACCTTGAAGCCCGCCGTGGAGGTGAGCGCCGTTCGCGAAAGGCTCGCTATATCCACTGAGACCAGTTGCGAGCTCACCGAGTTGATCGACTCGGGACGGTGCGCGCCCCATGTCGATTCCACCGGCGTTTCATAGAACACCACGCGCTTGCCATCCGGCGACCACGACGGCGAACCCTCGTCATAGCCGGAAACGCCGGCAATTTTCTTCCAGCCGGAACCGTCTGGCCGGACGATATAGATACTGCTTTCCTGCGTGCGCTCCCAGCCGGTCGGCAGATTGTGGCCGCGCCAATCGGAGCCGGTATCCGAAGACAACGCGAGCCATTTGCCGTCCGGCGACCATGACGGCCTGAAGTAACCATGCGGGCGCGTCGGATCGAAACCGAGCGAGCCCGTCACGTTGTTCAATGCGCCCGTCGATAGGTTCAGCGTCCACACGTTGGTCGTGCCGAAGCCGTCGTTGCCCCGGCGCGACGAGACGAACGCGATCACGTTCGGGTCCGTCGGCGAGAAGACGGCCGCATCGTCGACCGCAATGTGATCGGTTAGCCGCTCGAGACCGGTGCCGTCCACTTTCACGCGATACAGGTTCGATTGACCAGCGCCGTCGCGCTCGGACGTGAACACAAGCCACTGGCCGTCTTTCGAAAAGGACGCGTGATAGTCGAAGCCGGTACTCGGAATCAGCTTGCGTTCGCCAGTACCGTCGGCATTCGATATGTACAACTCTGAACTGACGGGGCCGACCCGGTTCAGGAACAGGGTTCCTTTCGGCGCCGCGCCCGCGGTGCCCGCAACGGCAACCGAAACCGAAGCGGAAACCGAGACAGCCCCGATGGCGATGCACGCGAGAAGCTTCTTTAAGGACGAAGTGAGATACACAGCGAATGCCTCCATGAGTTTTATGATCAAGCGGTTTTATTTCCTCGATACCTCCGTTCGCCCCCGCTTTCCGGGCACGATTCAGCCGAGGCTGCCGGTCACGTCGTCGAACAGTTCATCCACCGAAAGCCGATGCGGAATGATCTTCTGATCGAGCGCCCAGTCGATTGCCAACTGGATGCCCTTGCGGTTCTCCTCGAGTCCAATAGGCGGAAACACGGCGGGCACACCGCCTTCGGTCTGAGCGCGGCTCTCCACGATCATCCGGTACAGTTCCCGCACAATGTCCGGACGCTTCTTCGAAATGTCCTCGTGCACGACGAACATGTGGTTGATCGGCACCACGCCTTCGCGCGCGAACCAGTCTTTAGCCGCGGCCTGCGCGTTGGGCACGAGCGTGCGTACGCGTTCGTCTTTGGGCATGTCCTCGCCGAGCAGCGCGGCGGCGAGTTCGCCGTCGAGCATCATCTGCGGGATCGACGAACCGGCGGGCAAACGTTCGCAGTTATTCGGATCGCGGTACTCGGCGAGATGGCCGTCGCCGAGCGTCATCCATGTGACCTTGTCGAGATCGACGCCATATTCGTGGCGCAAAATGCCGCGAATCCATAGCGCGGTCGTCTGCGTATAAGTGCGAACGCCGACTTTCCTGCCTTCTATGTCCTTCGGATCGAGCTGGCCGAACTCGATGTTGTAGCCCGCGCAGTGATGCTGGAAGCGCCCGGAGATCGGCGTCGGCAACAACACATAGGGCTTGCCGTAAGCCTTGGCCTGCAGGAAGGTGACGATCGCGAGTTCGCCGGCGTCGAACGCGTTCTCGCGCACCATCGCCTTGAAGCCGTTGTGCGCCGGCGTGGGTCCGCAGTAGTCGAGCTTGACGAGGTCCGAGGCGACGCGTCCTTCCTTCATCGCCTTCGTGACCGGATAAGTGGCCAGATTCGTGCGTAAGGCGGGCACGCCCGCGGACCGCTCGGTAAACGTCGTTGTCATTGCGCTTCTTTCCTGTGCTTGAATGAATCCGGTTCAATACCCCGCCATCTCGCGCGCCATGCCGACCACGCCGTAGCTGCGCAGCGGCGCCGACATCAGAAAGCGATATCCCTCTTCGAGCAGGCGTTTGTGGTTCTTCGCGTTCACGTGCGGATTGCCGACCACCACGTTGTGCTTGCGGCACGTTTCGACGATCTTGCGCATCGCGTCGACCACCACCGGGTGCTCATAGTCGCGGGGATAACCGAGCTCCTGGCTCAGGTCGCCCTCGCCGATCAGAATGAAGCCGATGCCCGGCACGTTCGACAGAATGTCGTCGAGGTTTTCGATCGCCTCGGTGCTCTCGCACATCAGTCCGACGAGAATTTCTCCTTGCGGCGCGAGCGGCCACACGTCGGCCTTGCGGTAGTAATCGGCCATGCTCAAACCCCAGTAACGCGCGGCGTTGGCCGGGCCGTCGCCGCGCACGCCCTTCGGCTCATACAAGGGCGCGCTTTTAGGCCGCGCATACCGGCACGACGCGACTGCGTTGTATGCCTGCTCGACTGTCGCCACATGCGGCCAGATCACGCCGTAAGCGCCGCGGTCGAGCACCTGCTTCGCGAACGCCTGATTCATTTCGGCGCCGTTGGCGGGAATGCGCGCGATCGGCGTCACACGCGGCGCTACCGAGCCCGACTCGGCGATCTGCTTGCGGCTGAGCATGTACTGCAACGCGTCGCCGAGCGCGGTCACGTCGTAGGGGTTGTGCTCCATTTCGAAGACGATGCCGTCGTACGGCGCATCGCTCATCTCGATGGCGGTCTGCTTGTCGAGCTTCGAGAACGCGGCAAAAGCGGGCTTGCCGGATTCGAATGCGCGGATGATGCTGTTAAGTCGCGTGTCGCTCATGGTCTTTATCTCAGGATGAAGAGGGGCAGGCGTGGATGCATGAACTTGAGTTGGGCGCGGCTCATTCGTCGGCCTTCCAGTACATGAAGCCCATGCCTTCGCCGGTGCCGGCCGGCGTACGCCAGCACGGCACATAGTCGACGAGCGTCATGCTGGCGCGCGTTTCCTGCACGGCCTTCATCACGCTGACGTAAAGCTTGATTTCGGAGGTGCCCGACTGATACGAACGGTTGTCCACCGCGGCGAGACCTTCGTAGTCGTAGTCGGCGAGCATCTTCATGATGCGGCGGTCGAATTCCTCGTCGTTGACGAAATGCGAGAGACCGCCGGATGCAAAGATGCCGACTCGCACATCCTCCGGCCACGCGTCGATCGCATCGCGCAGTACCGCTCCGAACTCGATGCAGCGCGACATGGACGGCTGCGTCGGCGGATAAAAGCAGTTCATGATGATCGGCACATGCGGCGGCGGTTCGTCGCCCATGATCTGGTGATAGACGAAGCTGTACGCATGCGGCACGACCGGATACGCCGGCAATGGCTTCATCCACACGTTGTCGGGCCACGCGAACAGATCGGTGAGATCGAAGCCTTCGCGCTGGAAGTGCCCGATCAGATAACTCGCCAGCTTTGGATGACACTGGTGCGTAACGTGGTGGTCCGGTGCATAAACGGAGCGCTGCGGCGGGCCGTTATGCACTTGCTCGCCGCTGTAGATGGCGATGGACGGCGAGCAGTGCGTAAAGATCTCTTTCTGGTCCTTGCCGAGAATGATCGCGACGTCGATGTTCGCGTCGCGATACGCGGCGGCCATGACGTCGAGCGCGGCGCGGCAGCGCGCGGCGCGCGCGGTGCGCTCCTCGAGCGTCAGGAACTTCTCGAACGCCGCTTCGCGATGCGCTTCCAGCTCCGCATAAGTCCAGGTCCGATTGCGATACCACAGCTCCGGATTGCTACGGTCGCGCTCACCGTTCTTTAGCCAGTCCTCCGGTGCCTGACCCAGCATGCCGCTATGCGGCACTGCCATCCCGAATACAATCTTCGCCATGTAAGGTTTCTCAGTGAATTAGTGTTTCAACATTGGTCTCGACGGCGCCGGCGTGCGTGCTACGCCTCGCGCAGCGCAGGCTGCATTTCCGTGACCTTCGGCGCCCATTCGGGGCGATAAAGAATCGCCGTGGCGAGCGCTCCAATCGCGAGGAAGACGAGGATCACCATCATCGGCAGGTCATAGCTTCCGCTCACATGCAGCAGCCATCCGGACAGGCTCGCCGTCACGCCGCCCGCGAGACTCGTCGCGACCTGCTGTACGCCCGTGACGAGTCCGATCGCCTGCTTCGGAATGAGGGAGAGCCGCGACAGCACCAGGTTGTTCGCCGTCACGAGGCCAAGCAGCGAGAGCGACAGCACATTCCAGAAGAGCGCCATGTCGAGCGTCTGCGCATACGCGCCGAGCAGCACCGTGCATCCGCCGACAAAGCCGGTGATGGTGAACACCTTGCGCACGAGAATCGCGTTGTGCCCTCTTGCGATGATCCGGTCCGCCGCCCATCCCGCGAGCGCCGCGACGATCGCGATGCCGGCAAAGCTGAAGAAAGTGAAAAGCCCCGACTTGGACAGCGACAGGTGACGCTGCTCGACCAGATACGCGGGCATCCACGTCATGCAGTAAAACGTGAAATAGCCGTAGCAGAAGTTGGTGATCAAACCGCCCCACACCACCGGGCTCGACACGATGCTGCCGAGACTCACCATGCGCGCGCGCCGGTTCGCCGCCGCGAGTTGCGCCTTGTCCGGCAGATCGTTGCGCGCGAGCAGCAGCCAGGGCGCGAGCCAGATAAGCCCGACGAGGCCCGTGGCGACGAACATCACCTGCCACGAATAGTGGACGATGAACCATGCGCCGACCGGCGCGCCCAATGCCGGGCCGAACTTGTTGCCCATCGCCAGCAGCCCGACCGCGAGACCGTTCTGGCTCTCGTCGAAGTTGTTGCGAATCCAGCGGTAGCTCGCCGGAATCACAATCGCCTCGGCCATCCCGATGACAAGGCGCATCACGACGAGGCTCGCGAGCGCCGTGACCGCGCCCATCATCGCGGTGGCGACGCACCACAACGCGAAGCTGATCGCATACGGCCACTTCACGCCGTAGCGGTCGGCGACCCAGCCCATCGGAATCTGGAACGCACCGTACGACCAGAAGAACGCCGCGTTGATCCAGCCGCGATCCACATTGGTGAGCGCGAAGTGCCGGATGAAGTTCGCGTCGGCGAGCGTCGACGAAATGCTGGTGCGGTCGACGAACGAAATCAACACGCCGAGCGCAAGGAGTGCGAGCACGGCCCACCGGCTCACGCCTGCCTGTCGTTCAGATCTGCTTGTCTCCATCTTCTGTTTTCTCGTTGGTTTGTGTGAGGCTTGCTCAGGCCAAGGCGGGATACAGCCGCCGTGCGGTGTCGCCGAAGATCCACGCGCGATCCGCTTCGCTCAGGCAGGCGAGGCCGGCTTGCGCGGTCGCGAGAATGTCGGCGAGCGTGCCCGGCGAGGTCGGATAGTTCGAACCCCACGCGAGCCGCTGCGCGCCGAATGCGTCGACGACACGCGGGAAAAAAGTTTCGGCGCTCGCCTGGTCCTTTTTCACATCGCCGAAAATGCGCGGCGTGAGCTTCAGGTAGATGTTCGGCAGCTCCGCCAGATCGAAGAGGCTCTGCGCTTTTGCATACGGCGCACCGTCGGCGACTTCGGGACGCGCCAGATGGTCGAGCACGATCCGCACGTTCGGAAAGCGCCGCGCGAGCGCCGTGACTTGCGGCAAACCGATCGGCCCGGTCTGGATGCACATCGGCAGCCCGAGTTCGCCGCACAGTTCCCACGCGGGAAACGAGCGCGGGTCGTCGAGTTCGCTTGGATCGAAGTCCTTCGTGCTGCCGCCCGTGAAGAGGCGCAGGCCCGCGAGGCCGCGCTCTGCCCAGCCGCGAATGACTTGCGGCGCATCGGCCTGCAATACGTCCACGGAACCGACGGCCACGAGACGCTCCGCGTATTTCGCGCAGCCGTCCACCACGTAGCTGTTGTCGAAGCCATACGTCGTCGACGAATGGACCACAGCGGCTCTCGCGACGCCGGCTTCGTCCATTGCCGCGATCAGCGTCTCGACCGTCGTGGGCCGTTCTTTCGACCAGTCCGAGCGCTTGCCGAACAACGGCGCCGGCGGGTAGCGGCTTTCGTCGTCGGAAATGATGTGCGGGTGAATATCAACGATTGAAAATGTCATGAGTGTCTCTGTGCTTTTCTGTGTGCCTGTCTATGTGCATGCTTATGTGCGTGCTCAGGTGCGTGCTCAGGTGCGTGCTCAGGTGCGTGCTCAGGTGCGCGATGTGTTGAGTTGCAGCGGCTCGCGCCGGCATCACTTGCCGCGAGCCTTCAGGCGCGCGTCGAGACGCGGATAGACGCGCCGCGCATTGCCTTCGAAGATCTTGTAGCGGTCTTCGTCCGAGAGCGCCGGGCAGGCGTCGATATAGCGCTTCGTGTCGTCGAAGTACTGGCCGGTGGACGGGTCCTTGCCGCGCACCGCGCCAATCATTTCGGAGCCGAACAGCACGTTGTCGGCCGGCACGACCTTGGTCAGCAGTTCGACGCCCGGCTGGTGATACACGCACGAATCGAAGAAGATATTCTCAAGCAGCCCTTCCAGCGGACGCTCGCGCATTTCCAGCGACATGCCGCGATAACGTCCCCAGTGGTAGGGCACCGCGCCGCCGCCGTGCGGAATCACGAGGCGCAGCGTCGGGAAGTCCTTGAACAGATCCGACTGAAGCAGTTGCATGAAGACGGACGTATCCGCGTTCAGGTAATGCGCGCCCGTGCCGTGAAAACACGGATTGCACGACGCGGCGACGTGGATCATCGCGGGCACGTCGAGATCGACCAGCGCTTCATAGAGCGGATACCATTCGCGGTCGCTCATTGGTTTGCCGGTCCAGTAGCCGCCGCTCGGATCGGGATTCAGATTGCAGCCAACAAAGCCCAGTTGCTCGACGCAGCGGCGCAACTCGGGAACCGAGTTGGCCGGCGCCGCGCCCGGCGACTGCGGCAACTGGCACACCGGCGCGAAATTGTCGGGGTACAGTTCCGTCACGCGATACACGAGGTCGTTCGACACTTCGGCCCATTCGAGGCTCGTCCGCTCGTTGCCAAGGTGGTGGCTCATCAGACCGGCAATCGGCGAGAACAGCGTGAGGTCGCTGCCGCGCTCGCGCTGCAGTTTCAGTTGCCCGTTGCCGATGGCCTCGCGAATCTGGTCGTCGGTGACATAGGCGTCGGCGCGCGACGGCGCGTTAGCGGGATCGTTCGCGAATTCGACCTGCTTTGCGCGCCAGTTGCGAAATGATGCGGGTACGGTCGTGAAGTGACCGTGGCAATCGATAATCATGTTTTCTCTCTAACTTGCGTGCGCTCAGCGAGCGAGCGGATCGACGAACAGCTCGTCGATGGACATGCGCCGCGGCGTCAGGCCCTGCCTGAACGCCGTCGCTTCGAGCGCCTGAATCGTCTTGAGGTTTTCGGCGAGACCGTAAGGCAGCGGGTCATGTCCGACGATCTTGCGAAACTCGATGTATTTCCTGTCGCTCGCGCTCGTGGCTTCGCCGGCATCGAGCCGCGCGAGCCATTCCTGCTTCGCCTGCGCGAAGGCATCGAACAGCGAGTGCGCGATCCACGGGTGCTCGGCCAGCACCGAATCCTTGACGACGATCGTGCCGTGCATCGGATAGACGCCGGTGCGCGCGTAGTACTCCGTTTCGAGCTCGGCCGCGTTCGGCAGCAGGTCGGGATAGTCGGCCTCGACTTCCTGCCAGCCGCCCGTCGGCGCGCCGGTGCGGCCGATGCCCGCGGCAGCCGCAAAGCCCGCCGCCAGTTCGCCCTTCTCCATCATTTCGGATAGCGAACTGTTGGCCGGCGCGTGAACCACATTCGGCGGCAGCTTCAGTTGCGTCACGTGCTCTTCGTCGTCGACAACCCACGTCACCTTCGACGAATCGAGCCCGAATTCGTCCATCAGCACCTGACGCGTCCACACGCCGGTCGTCACCGAATAGGCGCGCACGCCGACCTTCTTGCCTTCGAGGTCCTTAGGCGTCTTGATGCCTGCGTCCGGGCGCACGAGCAGCCCGCCGTGGTGAAAGCGCCGCACGACGAATACCGGCAGCGCGACAAAAGGCGCGCCATAAGCGCGGGCGATGATGTAAGTGGTCGGCGCAAGTTCGCAGACATCGAACTCGACATCGCGGACCATCCGGCGAAACGCGCCGATCTGCGGCTTGACCGTGATGAATTCCGCGTCCACGCCTTCAATGGGAATGGAACCGTTACGGATAGCCGAGGTGTGCGGGTGCTCAGCAATTGCAATCTTGAGCGGGACTTTCCTTGTCAACTTCCTCTCCTTGGGAGTATTCGCCGCCGGCACCGGCGGAACACACCGGCGCCGGGCGCATCGTTTCGACGGACCCAGCATATTTGAGGAAGAGGCTCGCGTCCCTACACAAAAGTCACTTTCAATGGCACTTTTTTTGTCAGCGCGCGAGCGTCGATCGGCATTTGAAAAGTGCCGGTGAATCTGGATTTTGTGCAGGGACGTACGCGCGGCGATCCCCTATTCTGCGTTCTCGCTTTTCGCGGCACACCAAAAGAAACAGTCCCGGAGACAGAATGAAGAAGCTGGCCTATTCGCTATTGGCCGTTGCATCGGCATGTGCATTTAACGGCGCTTATGCGCAGTCGTCGGTGACGCTTTATGGCGTTGTCGATAACGGCATCGAATATCAGAACGGCGGTGCGGGAGGCGCGGTACGCGCGGTATCGAGCGGACTCTTCGCGACCGTGTATGGGCTGATGGGTCACGAAGACATTGGCGGCGGCGTGCACGTCAACTTTCAGCTCGAGCAGGGCTTTTCAGGCGTGACCGGTGCGGCGACCGACCCGACCGCGTCGTTCAACCGGCTTGCGTGGATCGGCGTATCGGGGCGTTTCGGCGAATTGCGCTTTGGGCGGCAGAAGAAGCCCGAATATCTGTTCCTGAACGGCGAAGTAGACCCCACCGCGGTCAAAAGCTTCGCATCGCCGATCAACAACTTTACCGACGCGTCCGTGCGCGCGAGCAACGCAATCGCGTACTTTCTGCCGGACTTCCGCGGGCTGACGGTCCAGGGCATGGTCTCGCTGCGCGATCAGACAACGAGCCCGTCCAACGGGCTGCGTTTCTATAACGTGGTCGCGCGCTATGTGCACGGGCCGATTCATGTGGGGGCCGGCTATGAGTCGTCGGCGAATGCGACGGGAACGTCCGTGCAAAAAATCTTCCGCGCGGCCGCGTCTTATCGGCTCGGCGCCGCGCGCTTCTATCTGGCGTATCAAACGGAGCGTCAGAGCGATCACAGCGAGAAGCGCGACATCTACGAAGCTTCGGGTACCTATCTATTCAATCCGTTCAACCGCTTTTCAGTGATGTACAGTTATGCGCACGACCGCACGGGCCAGGGCAACAACGCGCAGCAGGTCGGTCTGATCTACGAATACTATCTGTCGAAGTCGACGATCCTGTACACCGCTGCGGGGCTGATCCAGAACCGCCATCAGGCGCAATACACGCTCGACGGCACGCAGTATTCGGGCATCGCGGTAGAGCCCGGTGCTTATGCGCGCGGTGTTATCGTCGGAATGACGCATAAGTTCTGACGGCGGCGAACAGCTTGCCGATCTGCATGATGAACCGCGTGGCCAGTAACCGGCTTATAGCGGCGAGATTCCACTGACGCCCGTCTTGCAGCCGACCTCGGCCGAACATTCGCCTGAGAGAAAACGCGCATCGGGCGCGTCGGACAACGAATCGTGGCCGTCCGTCGTCAAGTGGCTGCGTCGCCAACTGGCGGGCGGCAAGCCGAATTCACGCTTGAATGCACGATTGAACGCCGCCTCCGACTCATAGCCCACCCTCTCCGCAATAGCCGTAAGTGACTGCGCTCCGTCACGTAACGCCTGTGCCGCGATTTGCAGACGCCAGCGCGCCAGATATTGCATCGGTGGCTGGCCGAGCAATTGAGTAAAGCGCTGTGCCAGCGCCGAACGCGAGAGGCCCGCTTTGCGGGCAAGTTCATCGACTGTCCAACCATGCGCCGGTTGCGCGTGCATTAACGCGAGCGATCGTCCCACGAAGCGATCGCTGACGCCGGCCAGCCATCCTTTGCGGTCCGCAGGCAGCGAATCGACACAACGCCGTACCGCCTCCACGAAAAGCAGTTCGGACAAACGTCCGAGTACGATCGCACTGCCTACGCGCAATTCGGCTGCTTCGAGAGCCGCGAGTTTCAACGACGACTCCAGCCACGCGGATCTCGCGTCGTTGCGCATGTCGATCTTGAACATACGAGGCAATGCCGATAGCACCGGATTGGTCAGCGTATCGTCGCAGGCGAGGAAGCCGCAAATGAGCCGCGTTTTCGCGCCGCCCCCGCCGTAGCTCAACCTGATCACGTCGCCCGGCGCGGTTTCCAGATACTGCGACAGCATCTGGTGAGAGGGCGCCGGTTCGAGATCGACCGAACTGCCCATTAGATGCGCTTCGCCCTGCGGCACGACGAGAAGTTCTCCGGCATCGACGCAGATAGCGGAAGACGGGTCGTCGACGAGCCGTGCGCGACAGCTTCCTTCTGTGATGAGGTGATAGGAGACGATGCGCTCCGCGCGCGGCAAAAACGATACGCACAACTCCCGCGTCGCCTCGCCGAAAACACACCACGGTGCAGTGAAGTCGGCGCTTAGATACACCGCTCCGCTCAGATGCACGAGGCGAAGTACGTCGGAAAGAGCATCCATGACGTCGTCCATCAGTTTCGGCGTCCTGCGCAAAATATCTGGACGACCGGTCATTCACCGATATGGCTTGCGTCCCGATACTAGCACTCACGCGAATCCGCAACAACGAACGGTAGAGCGCCGCCTTCCACCATCAGGAGAACGACATGAGTAACGCAGAGACTTATCGCGGTCAATGCTTTTGCGGCACCGTGCAATTCACGGTAAGCGGGGAGCCTGCGGGTATGGGCTATTGCCATTGTGAGTCGTGCCGAAGCTGGTCGGGAGCGCCCGTCAATGCGTTCACGCTGTGGAAGCCCGAGGCGCTGCACGTTACTCGCGGCGCCGATGATATTGGCACTTACAACAAGACAGCCCATAGCTACCGCAAGTGGTGCAAGTCATGCGGCGGCCATCTGTTTACCGAACATCCCGGGCTCGAACTGATCGACGTCTACGCCGCAGTCATCGCCGACTTCCCCTATGAACCCGGTGTGCACGTTCATTACCCGGAGTCGCGCCTTCGAATGAAAGACGGTCTGCCCAAGCAGAAAGATCTGCCGGGGGAAATGGGCGGCTCGGGCATCAGCGTTGCCGAATAGCCATTGCATCTCGCGGTTCTGGTTTGATTCGCCCGATCGTCGCGCGGGCTTTTTCACAGTGCAAGTTCGCGGCGTCATCTGAATGGCAGCAACTCTGAGTATTGACTCATCGCTGCCCCGGTTCTCAGGAGTCGTTTATGTCCGCAGTCGATTCTTCTTTTTTACCCGTCGCAGATTTCGCTGCCGTCAAGATCCGTCAACAGGCCGCGTGGTCGACCGGCAATTATGCTGTGGTCGGCACGACGCTGCAGATCGTCGGAGAAGCTCTATGCGAAGCGCTTGACCTGCGCGCCGGCTCGCGCGTGCTCGACGTTGCAGCAGGCAACGGCAATGCAACGTTGGCTGCCGCGCGCCGCTGGTGCGATGTCACCTCCACGGATTACGTCGCCTCACTGCTGGACGCCGGCCGCGCCCGCGCACAAGCAGAAGGTCTATCCGTCGAGTTTCAGGAAGCGGACGCGGAAGCGCTGCCCTACGCGGACGCCTCGTTCGATATCGTGATGTCGACGTTCGGTGTGATGTTCACTCCGGACCAGGCGAAGGCAGCGGCTGAACTGGCTCGTGTGTGCAAGCCGGGCGGCCGCATCGGCCTCGCGAACTGGACGCCGGATAGCTTCATCGGCCAGGTGTTCAAGACAATTGCCATGCACATTCCGCCACCTGCGGGCGTGGCGTCACCGGCGCTGTGGGGAACGAAGGCGCGGCTGGAAACACTGTTCGAAGGAAAAACCCGGAAGATCGTCGCGAACAGCCGCCACTTCACGTTCCGTTACCGCTCGCCCGAACATTTCGTGGAAGTTTTCCGCACGTTTTATGGGCCGGTGAACAAGGCATTTGGCGCACTCGAGGGCGAACGGCAAGCGGCGCTTCTCGGCGATCTGATGACATTGATAAAAAGCCGCAACCGGTCCGGCGACGCGACGCTCGTGCTGCCGAGCGAATACCTCGAAGTGGTGATTGAACGATCATGAACGGCGTTGGACGCAGCGCCGCCGTCCTGCACGGATTCGCGTCGCGCCTCTGGTCGCTGTTGGATCTTTCCGCTTAGCGCCGCACCATTGCAATCTGCTGCTTTGCCGCGCCTTCGTGCGCGGCAAAGCCAATCCATTTCCTCATGCCACGCATGTCCAAACGCAGCTCACTCCGACCAACCCGACAGCCGTGAGCGAAGTCAGTCCCCTTGCGTCACTCCAGAAGAATCAGTTAAGACGCTTAGGTTCGCCATCGTCCGCATACCAGTCGATGGTTTTGCCGCTCGTATTGATCGTCACCGCGCGCGGCTCGCTGAACTGATCGAACGATTCGACACCCGTCTCGCGCCCCACGCCGCTGTTCTTGAAACCGCCCCACGGCGACGCCGGGTCGAGCCGATGGTGATCGTTGACCCACACCATGCCGAATTCGAGCTTGCTCGCCACGCGATGCGCGCGCGCGACGTCCTGCGTCCACACCGAAGCGGCGAGGCCGAACTGCGTGTCGTTGGCGATGCGGATCGCGTCCGCCTCATCGTCGAACGGCATCACGACGGTGACCGGCCCGAACACCTCGTCCTGACCGATCTCCGAACGCGGATCGACGTCATACAGCACGGTCGGCTCGATAAAAAAGCCCTGCTTGAGGCTGGACGGCACGCCGCCGCCCGTCAGCACCTTCGCGCCCGCTGCCTTCGCACGCTCCAGCATCGCCAGAATGCGCTGACGCGAGCGCTCGGAAATCACCGGCCCGAGTTGCGTCTTCACATCGGCGGGATCGCCCACGCGAATGGCCGCCGCTTTCGCGCGGAAGCGTTCGAGAAACTCCGCATGGATCGACTTGTGCACCAGAATCCGCGCGCCGCACACGCAGGTTTGTCCCGCGCCGATGAAGGCCGCGAACGCCGCGCCGTTCACCGCGCGCTCCATGTCGAAATCGTCGAACAGGATCACGGCGCCCTTGCCGCCGAGTTCGAGCGTCGTCAACGCGAAGCTGCGCGCCGCGGCTTCGCCAATCGAGCGGCCGACTTCAGTGCCGCCCGTGAAAACGACCTTGCGGATCAGCGGATGCCGCGCAAGCGCCGCGCCCGCTTCGCGCCCTTCGCCGTTCACGACGTTCACGACGCCCTTCGGCACGCCGGCTTCATCCAGTAGACGCACGAGGCGCACGGTGGTCAGCGGCGTCTGCTCGGACGCCTTGATGACGACGCTATTGCCGGTCGCGAGCGCAGGCGCAAGACTCTTCGACAGAATCATCAGCGGATGATTGAACGACGTCATCAACGCGACGACGCCGAGCGGCACGCGCTGCGTGTAGCACAGGTACGGCCCTTCGACCGGAATCACGTCGCTGCGGCGCGTCAGCGCAAGCGCCGCGAAATAGCGGTAGAACTGCGGCAGACGCGAAATCTGCGCGCGTGTCTCCGAGATCGGCCGGCCGTTGTTCAACGTTTCGAGCCGATAAAACTGTTCGAGGTCCGCTTCGAACAGATCGGCGAAACGATTCAGCACGCGCGCGCGTTGCTGGATCGGCATGTCGCGCCACGCGCCGCTTTCGAACGCGCGATGGCCCGCGTGCACCGCGCGATCCACATCCTGTTCCGACGCGGCCGCGAGCGCGCCAATCACTTCACCGGTCGCGGGATTGACGATATCGAGCGTGCGGCCGGTGTCGGCGTCCGTCCATGCGCCGTCGATGAAAAGCTGTGCATCGAGATGGGTCTGGTTCACTGTGTCCATAGAGATCGATTCCAGGTGGTTCACTTCAGGGGCGATGCATGCGCATCGGTGCGCAGCGCATCGGGTGTCTGTGGGTCGGCGGGTTGCAGGTCTTCGAGACGCTGGCCGGTCGGCTCGACGCCGAGCCACGCGACGACGACGATCTGAATCGCGAGCAGGCCGATCATCAGTGCGAGTACGCCGACAATGCCGTGCCGCGCGTACAGCGCGATGACGATAAACGGCGTCACGATCGTCGCGCCGCGGCCCAGCGTGTTGCAGACGCCCGATGCGCGCAGCCGGACTTCGGTCGGAAAGAGTTCGGGTATGTAGATGGCGAACAGCAGCGCGACCAGCACGTAGATCGGAATGGTCAGCAACAGGCCGACGAGGGGCAGCAGCAGCGGATTCGAGACGAACGGATAGATCGCGCCGAACACGATCGCCGCGAGCGACGCGCCGATGATGGTCGGCTTGCGGCCCCACGAGTCCGCCGTCAATGCGCCGATTGCGGAGCCGATTGGCGCGCCGAGCGACATGACGAGCGCGAAGCCGAACGACTTCGCGATGCTGAAACCCTGATGCACGAAAAAGGTCGGCAGCCAGGTAACGAAGCCGTACAGCAGCGTATTGATGACGACGAGCGTCACGCAGCCGACGATCATCCGTTGCAGCATCGCGCCGCTGAACAGCGAGCCGAACGACAGCGCAACCGCAGCCTGGCTCGGCGTCTTCGCAACGGCAGGCGGCGGCAGCGGTTGGCCGCCGTGCGCGTGCGCGACTTCGTCTTCGATGCGTCGCAGGATCGCGTCCGCCTCCGCGTGACGGCCGACCGAGTCGAGCCAGCGCGGCGACTCGGGCAGCGACTTGCGCGCATACCAGACGCCCAGCGCGCCGAAGCCGCCGAGAACAAACATCGCGCGCCAGCCGAACGCCGGAATCAGCGCGAGGCCGATGAGCCCCGCGACCGGCAACCCGGACACGACGAACACAGCCATCAGTCCTTGTAGCTTGCCGCGCTTTTGCGGCGGCACGAATTCGGTCAATGTCGAATAGCCGACGACGTTTTCCGCGCCGAGGCCCAAGCCCATCACGAAGCGGCACGCAATCAGCACGCTCATGTTCGGTGCGAGCGCTGCGCCGAGCGAGGCGAGTCCGAATACCGCGAGATTCGCCTGATACGTGAAGCGGCGGCCGAAGCGGTCGCCGAGAAAGCCGGTGCCGAGCGAGCCGAGCATCATGCCGAGAAAAGTCAGCGACACGAAAATCGCGTTCTGGCCGATTGTCGAGAACCCGGTTTTCAGCGTGGCGCCGAGCACCGTCGACGCGACGTAGATGTCGAAGCCGTCGAAGAACATGCCGATGCCGATCAGCCACATGATGCGCCGATGAAATCCCGACATCGGCAAACGGTCGAGCCGCGGGCCTGCGTTAACGTTCATGTCTGTCTGTCTCCTGTCGACGGGAGTTAGTGCTTCAGCTGTCGGCCCGAGTTAGTGCTTCAGCACTTACTCGGGTCCCATGCAAAGCACTTACTCCCGTCCCATGCACCGCTGTCGACCGGACTTGGCGCTTTAGCGCTTAGTCCGGTCCCATGCAAAGCTGTCGACGGGAGTTAGTGCTTTAGCTGTCGGCCCGAGTTAGTGCTTCAGCACTTATTCGGGTCCCATGCAAAGCACTTACTCCCGTCCCATGCAAAGCTGTCGACCGGACTTGGCGCTTTAGCGCTTAGTCCGGTCCCATGCAAAGCTGTCCCAGGCAAGGTGCTTGCCGCTGGCGTCTGCGCAAACACGAGCCGTCCCGCGATAAAGTTCGCGCTCGCCGTCTATGAACTTCGATGAAAGAACCTGCGCTCAGCGCCCCTGCATCAGGCGCAGGCTCGCGACGGTCAGCATGTCGGTCGCGCTGCGGAAGTTCTGTTCGGTCGTGCATTCCTCCGCCGCCAGGAAGAATGCCTTGCACTGGCGCACGCCCGCATCGTCGAGCGCGAGAATGCGATCGGTGAGCGCGTCCGCGTCGCTGCGCAGCATTGCGGGCTCGCAGACCTTCGTGATCAACCCCGCCTGCAACGCGGCCGCGGGCGTCAACGCGTCGCCGAACAGGACCATCGGAAACAGCGCCTTCGGCAAAGCGTAGCGGCCCGCGTACGCCATGATCGCGGCAGGCGGCAAACCCTTGCGCATCTCGGGAAACGCGAGCGTCGCGCGCGACGAGACCAGCGTGAAGTCGCACAGAATCGCCAGTCCGAAGCCGAAGCCGTGTGCATCGCCCTGCACTTCCGCGATCGCAATCATCGACGTGCCACGCACGAGGCGCTTCAGTTCGATCAGCCGCGCGACTTCCGATCGGATCGACACCGCATCGCGCGCGGCGCGCTCGCGTCCCGTGCAGAAAACGTCGCCGCTCGCACGGATGCGCAGCACGCGCGCGGTCGGCTCCGCGGCTTCGCTGCGCAACGTGGCTGTCATCGCGTCGAACATCGGGCCGGAAATCTCGTTACCCGCGTCCGGGCGATTCAGCGTGAAGCTCAGCACGTCGCCCGCTCGCTCGATCAAAACCGGCTGCGGCAATGGACTGCGATCCATGACATCTCCTGTTGTATAATCTGTATACAGCGTATTCACATGATGACGAGGTGTCAATGCCTTCCAGCAAAACAGTGGTCAAGACTGCCGGCGCCGCCGCGCGCAAGCGCGCGAAAGAGCCTCATGCAGGCGCGCATTCGCTAGACAAGATCGCGATCAAATATCACTCGCGCCTGCGCACGGTGCATGCATCGAGCGACTCATTGAGCGAGGGTGTGGTGGTGCCCGCGTTGCGCGAGGCGATCGTCGAGGGCGTGCTCGCGCCGGGCAGCCGCCTTTCGGAAGTGCAGGTCGCGAAGCAGTTGAACGTAAGCCGCACGCCGATGCGCGAGGCGTTCGCGCAACTGGAACGCGAGGGACTGGTGACGGTCCTGCCGCGCGTCGGCGCGTACGTGCGCGCGGTGACGCTGCGCGATGTCGAGGAGATTTACACGGTGCGCGCGGCGCTCGAATGTCTTGCCGTGCAACTCGCGTCGGAGCGCATCACGGCGCTCGGCACCGCGCAATTCGACGACGTGATCGAAGCAATGCAAGCGAGCGTCGATGCCGACGATCCGGCGAGTTACGTCGATGCGCTAGATCGCTTCTACACACTCGTCATGACGATCGCCGACAACCGCACGCTACAGGACAGTCACGCAGCTTTGATCGGACCTGTGCGGCGCCTGCGACGCATTGCGATGGCGCGCGGCGGCCGCATGCTCGCGTCGTTCAGGCAGGCGGTCAAGATTCGCGATGCCATTGTGAACCGCTCGCCGAACGTGCAGGACCTGATGCGCGAACAGTTGGCCGGCGCGTGCCGCGCGGCGCTCGACGTGTTAAACGACGCAAGTGAATAATCGAGGAAACGAGTCATGATCAATACGCAAACCGCCCGCATTCTTTCCCGCTACAAGAGCTGGGCCGACACGGTGCTTTTCGACGCCACCGGTGCCCTCGCGCCGGAGGAAGTCGTCAAGACGCGGCAGACGTTGTTCAAAACGATGATCGGTACGCTGAATCATAACTATGTGGTCGATCTGATCTGGAAGGCGCATATCGAGCGCAAGGAACACGGCTTCACGACGCGCAGCGTGGTCCTGCACGCCGAGCTGAACGACTTGCGTCGCGCGCAACAGGACGTGAACGCATGGTTCGAACGTTGGGCCGATGCACAAAGCGATGCGTCGCTGGCTGAAGAGCTGACGTTCGCGTTCATCTCGGGCGAGCGTTCGACGATGTCGCGCGGCGCGATGTTCATGCATCTCGTGAACCACGCTTCGTATCATCGCGGGTGGGTCTGCGAAATGTTCTTCGAGGTTCCCGCGAGACCGCCGACTACCGACTTGCCGGTTTTTATCGCGGCCCACCCGGAGTCGAGTTTCTCGCGCGCTTAGCCGCTAGCAGTCGTGTCGACATGGCTAGCGGTATTTATGAAGACCTACACTCTCACAGGTATTGCGGGGCGCTGTGTATCCTTCAGGGAAGTCGGCGGGCGAACCAGGGTTCATCTTGTGCTCGTAGTGGCGCCCCTTGATCATGCCGCGACTGCCCGCTAACGGATATCTGGGAGAGGCAAATGACTGACAGCAGTTGGGACCGAGTCCCAATCGATTCGCAAAGCATCGATGCGCCACTGTCGCGTGCGGCGGTGTTTCTCACCTTGACGGTCGCCGAGGGTCGCGACGCGCTACAGGTCGTCGCCGGCGTCCTGGACGGTCTCGACGATCTGATCAAGACGGTCGGCTTTCGCGATCTCAACGGCCGGCTGTCGTGCATCACGGCCCTGGGGTCGGCGCTGTGGGACCGTTTTCAGACAGGCAAGCGCCCGAAGGAGCTGCGCCCCTTCACGCCGATCGAGGGTCCAACGCACACGGCACCGGCCACGCCCGGCGATCTCTTCTTCCATATCCGGGCCGAGCGCGAGGATCTCTGCTTTGAATTCGAACGCCTGCTGATGGACCAACTGGGCGATAGCGTGACGCTGGCCGACGAGGTTGCGGGCTTTCGCTACTTCGACTCGCGCGACCTGCTTGGCTTCGTCGATGGCACAGCCAACCCGACCGGTCGCGAGATAGGCTCGTCAACGCTGGTCGGCAGTGAGGATCAGGAGTTCGCCGGCGGCAGCTACGTGGTAGTGCAAAAGTATCTGCATCAAATGCAGCCGTGGGCTCGGCTTCCCAGGAATGAGCAGGAACAGATCATCGGCCGGGAGATCGTCAGCAACGTGGAATTGCCCGACGCGGCGAGCGGCCAGAAGTCGCACAAGACCCTCGCCACGATCGTGGACGACGACGGCACCGAGCACGATATCCTGCGCGACAACATGCCCTTCGGCCGCCCCGGCCACGGCGAATATGGGACCTACTTCATCGGCTACTCCAGGCATCTTTGGGTGACGCAAAAGATGCTGGAGCGCATGTTCCTCGGCGATCCGCCGGGCATGCACGACCGCCTGCTCGATTTCTCGACTGCGCACACCGGCGCGGTGTTCTTCGCTCCGGCGCCGCGCACGCTCAGTGCCCTGTTGCAAGCGGTGTAGGTGGAACGCCCCGATCAGAACCCGGCGGCCAGTCCATCGCGCCGGGTGTCGCTCGCGGCGACATAACCGCGTTCGGGATCGTTGCGGTCGAGCTTCCAGATGTACTGGCCGGAGCCGAAATCCATATACGGATCGTCGACCGATTTGATCGTATGGCCGAGCCCCTGGAGCGCGCGCACCGTGTCCACATCGAGCGTCGCTTCGACGTCGACCGAGAAGTCGCGGTTGACCTTCCAGCGCGGGGCGTCGCAGGCGGCCTGCGGTTGCTGGCCGTAGTCGAGCATGCGCACGATCGATTGCAGATGCCCTTGCGGCTGCATATCGCCGCCCATCACGCCGAAGCTCATCACCGCTTCCTGTGTGCCGTCCACCTGCTGCGTGAGGAACGCGGGGATGATCGTATGGAACGGCCGCTTGCCGCCCTCGACCACGTTCGCCGACTTCGGATCCATTGAGAACCCGTAGCCGCGGTTCTGCAGCGAAATGCCCGAGTCCGGCACCACGATGCCCGAGCCGAAGCCCATGTAGTTCGACTGGATGAAGCTGACCATCATGCCGCGCTCGTCCGCCACCGACATGTAGATCGTGCCGCCCGCCTTCGGCATGCCGAAGTCGAATTGCGTGGCACGCTTGCGGTCGATCAGCTTCGCGCGCGACTTCAGATACGCGTCGTCGAGCATCTGTTCCGGCGTGACCTCCATCGAGCGCGGGTCGGCGACGTACTGGTAGACGTCGGCGAACGCGAGCTTCATGGCTTCGATCTGCAGATGCTGCGATTCGATGCCGTCGACCGGCAGCGAGCCCAGGTCGAACTGTTCGAGAATGCCGAGCGCGATCAGCGCGGCAATGCCCTGCCCGTTCGGCGGAATCTCGTGCACCGTGTGGCCGCGATAGTCCTTGCTGATCGGCTCGACCCAGTCGACACGGTAGTTGCGCAAGTCGTCCATCGTGAGCGCGCCGCCGCCCTGGCGCGAGAACGCGGCGATCTGTTCGGCGATCTCGCCTTCGTAGTAAGCGCGCGGCCCCTGCTCCGCCAGCTTGCGCAGCGTCTTCGCGTGGCCGGGAAAGCGCACCAGTTCGCTGACTTCCGGCGCGCGGCCGCGCGGCATGAACGTGTCGGCGAAACCCGGCTGATCCTTGAGCTCGGGCACGGCCGCCGCCCACTTGTACGCAACCACGCTTGCCACCGCGTGACCCCGTTCGGCGATCTCGATCGCCGGCTCCATCAGGTCGGCGAACGGCAGCGTGCCGAACTTCTGATGCAACGCCTCCCAGCCGGCGATGACGCCCGGCACCGTCACGGCATCCCAGCCGCGCTTGGGATGCTTCGCGAGACCGTTTTCCTCGCCGTACTTACGCTTGAAGTAATCGACGTTCCATGCCGCCGGCGAGACGCCGGACGCATTCAGGCCGTGCAGCTTCTTGCCGTCCCAGACGAGTGCGAACGCGTCGCTGCCGAGGCCGTTGGAGACCGGCTCGACGAGCGTGATCGCCGCCGCTGCGGCAATCGCCGCATCGATGGCATTGCCGCCTTTCCACAACATGCGCAAGCCGGCTTGCGCGGCAAGCGGATGAGACGTCGAAACGATGTTGCGCGCGAACACGGGCAAGCGCGGTGTCGGATACGGGTTTTGCCAATTGAAACGTGTCATTGAAAACTCAAACGAAAGTGATGAGAGGGCCAGTCGGCCGATGAAAGCGGTGACGGAATCCGGTCACGACTCGCGCGGATCGAGCGCATCGCGCAGACCGTCGCCAAGCAGGTTGAAACCGAGCACGGCCAGGAAGATCGCGATGCCGGGGAAAATCGACATCCACGGCGCCTGGCTGACAAAGTCCTTCGCGGTGTTGAGCATCGAACCCCACGACGGCGACGGCGGCAACTGGCCGAGCCCGAGGAACGACAGACTCGCTTCGGCGATGATCGCGGTCGCGATCGTCAGGCTGGCCTGCACGATGATCGGCGGCAGCACGTTAGGCAGAATGTACCGCACAATGATCCGTGCGTGGCCGAGGCCGATTGCCCGCGCGCCTTCCACGTAGTCCTCCGCCTTCACGGTGATCGCCTGGCCGCGCGTCAGCCGGACGAAGCGCGGCATCGCGGAGATGCCGATCGCGGCCATCGCGTTGGTCAGGCTCGGTCCAAGGAACGCGGCGAGC
Organism: Paraburkholderia sp. RL17-368-BIF-A; assembly: GCF_046054045.1. NCBI lineage: Bacteria > Pseudomonadati > Pseudomonadota > Betaproteobacteria > Burkholderiales > Burkholderiaceae > Paraburkholderia > Paraburkholderia sp. RL17-368-BIF-A. Next base: position 227,723 of record NZ_JARESN010000006.1, on the reverse strand, counting down.
GCGATGGCGAGGATCAGGAACGGAATCGACAGCAACGCATCGGCGATTCGCGAGATCACGCCGTCGACGAGCTTGCCGAAATAGCCGGCCAGCAAGCCGAGCGGCACGCCGATCGCGACCGCGATGCAGACCGACACGACGCCCGCCAGCAACGACGCACGCGCGCCCCACAGCAGACGGCTCAGCACGTCGCGGCCGAGTTCGTCGGTGCCGAACCAGTGCACGGCCGAAGGCGCCTGGCGCACGGTCATGAAGCTGGCCTGCACCGGGTCGTAACGTGACAGCCAGGGCGCGAAGACCGCCATGAAGACGATCAGCAGCACGAGCGCCGCGCCGAACACGGCAGCGCGATTGCGCATGAATTTCACCAGTCCGCGGCGCTCGCGGCGCGGCAGTACGGTCGTCTGCGACGCAGCGGCCGAGGCACGAACGGGGGCGGCGGGAGTAGCCATCAGCTGCGTCTCAGTCGGGGATTGAGGAGGACGTACAACACGTCGGCGCACAGGTTCACGACGATGAAGCACAGCGCGGTGACGAGCACCACGCCCTGCACGACCGCATAGTCGCGATTGAACACGGCGTCCACGATGAGCTTGCCGAAACCTGGGATCGTGAAAACCTGTTCGGTCAGCACCGCACCCGCGAGCAGTTCGCCGAACAGCAGCGCGAGCACGGTGACGATCGGAACCAGCGCGTTGCGAAAGGCGTGCTTGACGACGACGGTGCCGCGCAGCAGCCCTTTGGCACGCGCGGTCCGGATATAGTCGGTGCGCAGTACGCTCAGCATCGCGCTGCGCGTGTGACGCATCAATTGCGCGCCGAGCGAAGCGCCGAGCACGAACGCGGGCATCAGCATGGTCTTGATGCTGAGCCAGAAGTCTTCGGTCGGCGACACATAGCCGGACGACGGCAACAGATGCCAGCGCACCGACACGATGAAGATCAGCATGATCCCGAGCCAGAAGTTCGGGATCGACATGCCGGACAGCGCGAACACGTTCGCTCCGTAATCGAGCGCGCCGCCGCGGCTTGCTGCGGAGATGACGCCCGCCGGAATACCGATACCGATGGCGAAGATCATCGCCATCGCCGCGAGTTGCAGTGTGACCGGCAGCTTCTGCGCGATCAGCGACGTCACCGGCACGTCGGTGCGCAGCGACGCGCCGAGATCGCCACGCACGACGTCACGGACCCATAGCGCGTACTGCGTCGGCACCGGCTCGTCGAGGTGGTACTTGACGCGCAGCGACGCGATCAACTGCGGGTCCTGGTCTTCCCCGGCCATCGCCGTCACGGGGTCGCCCGGCAGCAGCTTCTGCAGGCCGAAGATCAGCATCGACACCAGAATCAGCGTCGGAATGGCGACCAGCACGCGATTTGCAATGATCCGCAGCATGACCGCTCAGCCCTTGATACTGACGCCGCGCAGGCGGACCAGGCCGTCGGGATACGGCGTGAAGCCTTGCACTTTCTTCGACAGCTCGAACGGCCACGGCTGGTTATAGACATAGACGATCGGATCGTCGTCGGCGAGCAGCTTCGACGCCGCTTCGTAGTCGGTTTTGCGTTCCGCGGTGGTCAGCTTCACGCGCGCGGCGTCGAGCAGGCGGTCGACTTCGGGGTTGCAGTAATGCGCGTAATTGAGGTTGCCGGAACAGGTGTTGAACTGATGCAGATTGCCGTCCGGATCGACGCGGCCCGACCAGCCGAGGTACATCGCCTCGAAGTCGCCGCTGTGGGCAGCGTTGAGTTCGGTCGCGTAGTCGGTCGGCCGCAGCTTGAGATTGAAGCCGGCTTCGCTGACCATCGCCTGCATCATCTGCACGATCTGGCTCGACACCGTGTTGTTCGGATAAGTGAACTCGATGTCGACATGCTCGTGGCCCGCCGCCTTCAGCAACGCCTTCGCCTTCGCGATGTCGCGATGCGACATCGGCAGCGACGCGTTGTAGTACGGGCTCGACTTCGGCACCGCCTGATTGGCCGGCGCGAAGATGCCCGCGCCGATCACCTGGTTGATCGCGTCGCGGTCGATCGCGAGCTCGAATGCCTGCCGCACGCGCTTGTCTTTCAGCACCGCGTTGCTGCGCTTGCCGTTGCCGATATTGAACGTCACGTAGTAATAGCCGAAGCCGCTGACCGGCGCGAACCTGAAGTTGGTGTCGCTCTTCGCCGACGCGACATCGGACGGCGCGAGGCGCTCCAGCATGTCGAGCGAACCCGAGCGCAGATTGGCGAGGCGCACGGTGCTGTCCGGAATCGGCAGGAACACGACGCGCTGGATCGGGTATTTGTCGGCGTCCCAGTAGCCGGCGAATTTCTCGAGCACGACGCGATCGTTCTGCACCCGCTGAACGAACTTGTACGGCCCCGAACACACCGGATGCGCGGCGACGCCGGCCGGATCGGCGAGCGTCTTCGGCGCGAGCATCATGCCGGCGCGGTCGGTCAGCGTCGCGAGCAGCGCGGCGTCGGGCTGCTTCAGCACGATGGCAACCGTGTAGTCGTCGATGACGTCGACGTGATCGACCGACGCCAGTTCGCTCTTGCGGTTGCTCGTCTGCAGCGTGCGGTCGCGGTCGAGGTTCGCCTTGACGGCGGCCGCGTTGAACGGCTCGTCGTTCTGGAACTTCACGCCTTTACGCAGCTTGAATGTCAGCGTCTTGCCGTCGGCGCTCGTCGTCCACGAGGTTGCCAGCATCGGTACGATCTTCTGGTCGGGCGTGATATCGACGAGCGCGTTGCACAGCGACGCAAACACGATCCGGTCGACGAGCTGCACGCTGCGTGCGGGGTCGAGCGAACCGATGTCGTCCTGCAAGCCGATCCGTATTGTCTGACCGGTCTGGGCCATCGCGGCAGTGGCGCCAAGTGCGAGCGCCGCGGCAATCAACATTCTTCGCATGAGCATTTTTCCCTTTGTATTCCGATTCATCAAACGGTGTGGTGAAGAACCTGGCGGCGCGGCGCGCGTCCCGCTTGTTCGCTCGAATTTCATCGCGGCCACCGGCTCAGTCGCCCGCGGAAGCTAGCGCCGTCTGGCGCTCACGGTAGATCGCGAGCCGCTCGATCAATTTCGGACTGACGCTCGTGGCCAGCGGTGCGCCGCTGCCGGCGTTCTGGATCTCGCGCCAGAAGTGGCATGCGACCTGCCGTCCGTCATCGAGTCGTTCGCTGACTGGCCGCACTTCAGCGCAATGCGGCTTCGCATGCGGACAGCGCGTATGGAAACGGCAACCCGAAGGCGGCGCGGTCGGACTCGGCAGATCGCCGGATAACGCGGGCTTCGCACGCCGCTCGTGCGGGCTGCTCGCCGGAATCGCGCGCAGCAGTGCTTGCGTGTACGGATGCAGCGGCGCGTCGAACAGTGCATCGACATCGGCCAGCTCGACGATCTCGCCGAGATACATCACGGCGACGCGGTCGCTCATATGGCGGATCACCGCAAGGTCGTGCGCAACCATGATCAGCGTGAGGCCGAGGTCCTGCTTGAGCGTCTCCAGAAGATTGATCACCTGCGCTTGCACCGAGACGTCGAGCGCCGACACCGGCTCGTCGCCGACGATCAGCTTCGGCTCACCGGCCAATGCGCGCGCGATGCCGATCCGTTGCCGCTGACCGCCGGAGAATTCGTGCGGGTAACGGTTCGCGTAGGCCGGTTGCAGGCCGACCGTGCGCAGCAGTTGGGCGACGCGCTCGCGGTGCCCGGCGCTGTCGTGCGCGAGCCCGTGCAGCGCGATCGGCTCGCCGACGATCTTGCCGATCGTCATGCCCGGATTCAGCGACGCGAACGGGTCCTGAAAGATGATCTGCATTTCGCGGCGCAACCGCCGCAGGGGCGCGCCTTGCTCATGCGTGATGTCCTTGCCTTGATAGAAGACGCGGCCGTCCGTCGAATCGATCAGACGAAGCAGCAGGCGGCCGAGCGTGGACTTGCCGCAGCCCGATTCGCCGACGATCGCGAAGGTCTCGCCCGCCTGGACCGCGAACGACACCTCGTTGACTGCATAGACCGTTGGCGTGCGCATGAAGAGCTGCCGCGTACCGCCAAAATGCTTCGTCAGCGAGCGCGCCTCGATGATTGGCGCCGGCGAATGGGAAGCCGGCTGCGAGGCCGGCTGTGCGTGCGGCGTCGGTGCGTGCGGGGTCGGTTCAGTGGACGTCGTCATGCCATTTCCTCACGCAAGAGCGGCGCGGCGACCTGTTCGACCGGAGCCAGCCAGCACGCAACGCGATGCACGCCGGCGATCACCTTGTCAGGCGGCGCGGCGTCAATGCAGCGTTGTTCGGCGAACGGGCAGCGCGGCGCGAAGCGGCAGCCGCTTGGCATCAACTCGGGCGACGGCACCGAACCGCGGATCGTCGCGAGCGCGCCTTCGCGCTTGCCGACCGACGGAATCGCACCCATCAGGCCGATCGTGTACGGATGTTGCGGGTCGTCGAACAGATCGGCGACGGTGCCGTATTCGACGATGCGTCCCGCGTACATCACCGCCACGTGGTCGGCGACTTCCGCGACGACGCCGAGGTCGTGCGTGATCAACACCATCGCGGTGCCGGTCTCCGCTTGCAGGTTCTTCACGAGCGCCAGCACCTGCGCCTGGATGGTCACGTCGAGCGCGGTTGTCGGCTCGTCGGCGATCAACAGGCGCGGGCGATTGGCGAGCGCCATCGCGATCATCACGCGTTGGCGCATGCCGCCGGAAAGCTGATGCGGGTACGCATCGAGCCGGGTTTCCGGCGCCGGAATCCGCACCAGCCGCAGCATCTCGAGCGCCTCTTCGCGCGCTTGCCGGCGCTCCACATTGCGATGCCGGCGGATACTTTCGCCGATCTGCTCGCCGACCGTGAACGCCGGATTCAGCGACGTCATCGGCTCCTGAAAGATCATCGACAGCCGGTTGCCGCGAATATCGGCCAGTTCGCGCTCGGACAGCGCGAACAGGTCCTTGCCTTCGAAGTGCGCGGTGCCGGCGACGCGTTGCGCAGGCGGACTCGCGAGGAGCCCCATCAGTGCGAGCGATGTCACGCTTTTGCCGCAGCCCGATTCGCCGACGAGGCATAGCGTCTCGCCAGTGCCGACCGAGAACGACACGTCGTCGACGAGGTTGGGCGCGTCGGCGTCGCGCGAAAACTTCAACGAAAAGCCGCGAACCTCGAGAACCGGTCGGCGGGCGTCATCGGTCACGCTGGGAAACTCCATATCGTGCTGCTAGTCCTGTTCAAGGCTGTCTCGCGGCGATTATGTGGTGCGCTTTATGACAGAAAATATTAATATTTCTTACCCGTACTTAACTTTTTCTTGAGGATGAACGATGCCCACGCTGCGCATGCTGAGGACCTTTCGGGCAGTCGCGCGCACCGGATCATTCGCGGCAGCGGCCGACAGCGTCGCGCTGACCCAGGCGGCGGTCAGCCTGCAGATGCGCGGGCTCGAACAGGCGCTCGGCCGCCAGCTATTCGACCGCAGCGGCCGGCAGATCGCATTGAGCCGCGACGGGCAAGATATCTGGCCGAAGGTCGAGCAGATTTTCGACCTGCTGGCCGAACTGGAGGCGACGCCGGCGGATTCGATGGTCGGGCCGGTCACCATCGGCGCGGTGGTGTCGGTGATCGGCGCGCTCTCGCTGGTCATCGCGCGTCTGAAGGCCGCGCATCCGCAACTGGATGTGCGGCTGCTGTCGTCGCGCTCCGACGAACTGGCGCGGACAGTCGAGGCGGGTGAGGTCGATATCGCGGCAGTCGTCGCGCATGCCGACACCACCCTGCCCGACACGCTGAAGTGGACGACGCTCTACACGGAGCCGCTGATGCTGGTGGTCAGCCGCGAAATCGGCGACAACGATCCGCGGCGGATTCTGCGCAGCTATCCCTTTCTGCGCTTCGACCGGCGCGTGCGCACCGGGCGCGTCGTCGAGCATGCGTTGCAAACAGCCGGCGTGACGGTCAACGAATATCTCGAACTCAATTCAATCGAGACGATCGTCGCGCTGGTGCGCGAAAATGTCGGCGTCGCAGTGTTGCCGCTTCTGCATCGCGGCAACTGGCAAAACGATCCGTTACTGCGCGTGCTGCCGATTTCGGATCCGCCGGTGTTGCGCACAGTCGGCATGATCCAGCGCGCGTCATATGGCCGGCCCGGCATCACACAGGCGATTATCGATACGCTGCACAGCGACTGAGCGGCCGGACATGGCGTGTGCGCTGTTCTGTTATATGACTCAATCGATCCGCAGCGGATCGCCAGTTCAGCCATACAAAGCACCCGCAAATAATTTCCCACCACTGGAATAAACCCGTTCGCCTTCCCGTTCATTCAGCGTTGTGACCTTTGGACGGAACAAGGAGTGCGGCCATGAAGTCTCTACTCGCAGCGTTCACCGTCGTAGCGTGCGGCGCGGCTATCACGACACTCGCGTCGTGCGGCGGCAGTTCCAGCTCGAACAGTTCCGGGCCGCCTTTGCAGTCGTCGTTCACCGCAACGGCGCTCGTCTCGGACGGCGCCGTGTCGGCGGCGCACACGGACCCCAATCTGAAGAATGCCTGGGGCGTGGCCTTCAATCCGAAAGGCTTCGTCTGGGTCGCCGACAACGGAAGCAACCTCGCGACACTCTATGACGGCAACGGCGTGCCGCAATCGCTGGTCGTCACGATCCCCAATGGTACGAATGGAACAGCGTCGCCGACCGGCATCGTATTCAACGGCACGCAAAGCTTCAACGTGACGCGAAACGGCAAGACGGGCGTCGCCGCGTTTATCTTCGTGGGAGAAGGCGGCACCGTCACCGCGTGGGCGCCTGCCGTTGGGCCGACGAATGCATTTGTCATGTACGACGACGGCACCGGCGGCGCCGTGTACAAGGGCCTCGCTCTCGCGCCGAACAACGGCAACAACTTTCTCTACGCCACCGATTTCCATAACAGCAAGATCGACGTCTTCGACACCAACTTTGCCAAGGTCGCCATGCCCGGCGCCTTTGCGGATCCATCCATTCCTGCCGGCTTCGCGCCGTTCGGCATCCAGTTGATCGGATCGAATCTGTTCGTCACCTACGCGAAGCAGGATGCCGACAAACATGACGACGTCGCCGGAGCAGGACTCGGTATGGTCGACGTATTCGACACGGCGGGCAATCTCAAGCAGCACTTTGCAACGGGCGGCGCGCTGAATGCGCCGTGGGGTATTGCGCAAGCGCCGGGCAATTTCGGCTCATTGAGCGGCGCTGTGCTGATCGGCAATTTCGGCGACGGCACGATCAACGCGTTCAACGCATCGAGCGGCCAGTCGATGGGCGCCATCAAGAGTTCGAACGGCAAGGCGATCGTCGAGCCGGGTTTGTGGGGCATCGCGTTCGGCAACGGGCTCGACAATCAGCCTGCCACTACCCTCTTCTTCGCCGCGGGGCCCAATGACGAAGCGGACGGTGTCTATGGAAGAATCGATCTGAATCCGGCATCGACCCCGGGTTCCGCCACGGGAACGAGTACAGGCACGAGTTCGAGCGGCGGCGCCAGCATCGGCATGTAGGTTGTGGGCAGTCGTGCGGCCGCTAAGGTGGGACGAGCGGCCGCGTTGCTTTGAGCACCGCGAGCGCCCGAGAATCGTGCAAAAGGGCCTGTCGGATATCACCCTGCGGACAAAGGAACTGCTGAGCGGGAAGCAGTTCTCTTTTGGGAGAGAAGGTCGCTCATCGTGAACGAGCGACCGGCACGTCGAAATGTCGAAACAAATGGCCGCAAGCATCTGGCGGCGGCCGTTCGCCTACCTGGTTCAAGCGTCGTGCTTAATTCTCGAACTGCCGAATCGTCGCGTTGTACGCACGTGTGGCCATCTCTTCGAGCGGCAGCTTGCGCTCGACTTCCGACAATATTTCCACGCCCCACGGACCGTCAAAGCCAGTCGCCTGGACTGCCTTGATGAAGCCCTGCACGTCGAGTACGCCTTCACCAGGCAGACGGCGTTTGTGGCAGGTGTCCATCCACAGCGGCTCGATTGCGTAACGGTCCGCGTCGTCGAGTTCGATGCCCTTGATAAATTCCGGCTTGATTGTGGCGATTTCCTTGAAGTCGACGTTGCCGCGGCTCAGGTGCCAGATGTCGAGCAGCAGACCCGCGTTCTTCCTGTTCGCGCCTTCGACGATGGCCTTGCCGGTTTCAATCGTGCGTACGTTGCTGAACGGCATGATTTCCAGCATCACTTGCGTGCCACGCTTCTGGGCATCGTCAGCCAGCTTGCCGAATTCATCGACCATCAGCGGGATGTTTGCGGTTTCTTCGCCAATGCCTGGACCGACCTTCACGATGCGCGCACGAAGTTCTTCCGCAGCCTTCAGGTAGTAGTACCGCATGCTGTCCGACGTGCGGCGGCGCTCGCCGGTTTGATACCAGTCGACCAGGAACTCGAACTCGACGTGCTTCATGCCGTTGGCTTCGAGGATTCGGCGCATTTCCGGGAAGCCGATCTTGTCGGCCGTTGCATAGATATCCGAATGAATCAGGCCGATGCCGTCCCAGCCCGCTTTTGCTGCCGCTTCAACGCGATCCTTGAAGCTGAATGGACTGATTTCGGTGGGACCAAACGGAAAGACGTCGCCCGACAGGGTGAAGTAAGCAGCAACAAGTTCGACTTTAGATCTGGACATGAAAACCCTCGTTAAGAAAGCAGCGACCGACCCGACGGGCGTCGCTAGAAAACCATGCCCTGAACTATCGCGTAGAAACGGCAGCGGATAAACAACCCTCGAATCGTCTCACCGTAGAGTTTGAATCTACACGCTGGCGTTTTGCGGATTGCTGGGCGTTTCGCGGCCCGCAAAAGCGGCGCGCAGCGTCATTCTTCGAAAGCCGCGTGGCTATCGCCGTCTGCAAGTCGCAATTTTTCCAGTGAGCGGAAATAACTTTTCGTTCTGTCGCATTTTTCTTTCCCATACCAAGCCGTACTGTGCCTTCTCGAGAACATTAAAACCCGGCTCACCTATCTCAGGGGCCATCAGGAGACACAGCATGAACATCCGCAAATCCGTTGTTTCTTGCCTTGCTGTCAGCGCTATCGCCACCGCTTTCAGCAGTGGCGCCCAAGCCGCCGACCAACCCCGCGTCGCATTGCTTATGCCGACGCAGAGCGTCGAGTACTGGGCGCTCTATGTCAAAGGCTTCGAAAAGGAGGCCGCGGCGCAAGGCATCAAGCTCGACGTGAAGGTTACCAACTACGACCCGAATGAGCAGGCAACCCAGGTCGACCAGACGCTCGCGCAGAAGCCTGATGTCATCGTCCTCGTGCCAGTTGATTCGAGCGCAATGGTCCCGTCGATTCGCAAGATAGACCAGGCAAAAATCCCGCTCGTCATCTCCAACTCGATGCCTGACCAGAAGTACTCCCGATACTGGAAAGTCTTCACCGGGCCGAACGACATCAGCAACGGCGACGTCGCGGCGAAGACGATGATTCAAGGCTTCAAGGAGAAGGGATACGGCGATAAAGGCAAGGTCATCGTCATTAACGGGCCGATGGGCACGCCTCCGCAGGTCCAGCGCTATCAGGGCTTCGTCGATGGCCTCAAGAAGAATGCGCCGGGCATTGAAGTAGTTGGCTCACAGCCGGCCGACTGGGATGCGGTGAAGGCGGAAGCCGCCGCGTCGGCGCTCTTCACGCAGTTCAAAGACGTGAAAGGCATCTACACGGAGAACGATTCACAACTTCGCGGCGTGGTGACCGCCGCACAGCGGCTCGGCCTCGACCCTTCGAAGCTCGTGATTGTCGGACACGGTTGCGACTCCGGTGCGGTGGAAGCTATCTCGGCCGGAAAGGCGTATGCCACGGTCGAGCAATCTCCCTTCGACGATGGCGCTTACGCCGCGAAGGCCGCGAAGCAACTCGCATCCGGCAAAGCCCCGCAAGCCGTGCAGTACTTGCCGAACCCGGCGGCCACCAAAGCCACGTTGAACGTCTGCTATTCCCAGAAAAAGTAAGTCACGCGACGGCTACCCAGTTACCGCGTAGCCAATAGGACGCAACGCGACCCTGCGGGGTCGCTTTCGCTTAAGCACGGAGACACGAATGAGACGAGAGATTGGCGTTGCGGTGATTGGAACTGGCTTTATGGGAAAAGCGCACGCGCTGGCGTACGGAGCGGTGCCGAATGCTTTTCCTGGGTCTTTGATCCCGCGGATGGTGGCCGTCGCCGATGTCAGCGAGGCCGGAGCGAGGCAAGCGGCCGAGCAGTTTGGCTTCGAGCGTGCGACAAATGACTGGCGGTCACTCCTCGAAGACCGCGATATTCAAGTCGTCTCAATCACGACGCCATGCAGCTTGCACCGAGAGATGGCATTGGCAGCGATCGCCGCCGGGAAGCATGTGCATTGCGAGAAGCCTATTGCGCCATGCGCTTCCGATGCTCACGACATGATGAAGGCGGCCGAGTCCGCGAACGTCGTCACGCAAGTCGGCTACAACTACATCAAGAATCCCCTTCTCAAACTGGCGCGGGAGATGATCGCGTCCGGCGAACTGGGCGATATCACGAGCTTTCGCGGCATCCATGCGGAAGACTACATGGCCGACCCTGAGATTCCCTATAGCTGGCGAGTCGACCCTCAAAACGGTGCTGGCGCGCTGGCGGAAATCGGCAACCACATCGTCGGAATGTCGCGCTTCCTTCTTGGTCCTATCACCCATGTGAACGCGCAACTCGAGACCGTCAATAAGTCGCGCCCAGTGTCGCCTGGTTCGCCCGAGCGCCGGAAGGTCAAGGTCGACGACATTGCCAGATTGATGGTGACGTTCGACCGCGGGTGTTCGGGCTCAATCGAAGCAAACTGGACCGCGACTGGCCGCAAGATGCAACTCGAGTTCGAGATTTATGGAACAAAGGGTGCATTGTGCTTTTCACAGGAGCGCTTGAACGAGCTCCGCTATTTCAAGGCCGGCGGCGACGTACGGACATCGGGATTCACTCGAATCGAAGCCGGACCCGCACATCGTCCCTACGAAAACTTCACGATGGCGGGCGGCCACCAATTGGGCTTCAACGATTTGAAAACCATAGAGATGGCGGAATTCATCGCCGCAATCGAACATGGAACGCCCACGTTCCCGGACTTTCGGGAAGCGTGGGAAATCCAACGGATTGTCGACGCCGCTATCCGGTCTTCGGCCGAGGCACGGAGAGTCTCTCTGTAAGCAACCGCGTTTCTGTACGACTGCAGCCGGACGCCGATATTTCCGGTGGCTGGAAATAGTATTTCGCGGCCACGCATTTTTCTTTCCTCGGCGAACGAATAACCTGTGTTTAACGATAACGAAGCCGCTAAAGCGAGTTTCGGATGGAGACGACATGCATTCCTGCGCACGCAGCGATCCTTTGCCAATTCCTCTCCTCCTGAACTCACAGCAGCGGCATCGCTGATGCGGTCGCGCCCACGGCATGCCTGCGCTTCAGTCTCGATGCAAGGCTTCGTTATTCGACATGTATGCGTCACGAAGCGTGAGCAATCACGCGTATGAGCAAGGTGACGGTGACGGGCATCGACCCGTAGCAGCGGACGACCGAAGAGTGTCCGCGTATGGAGGAAGACAATGCTGCAAGACGCGAAAACAGGCGGCGAGACGCTCGCCACCCAGAGTCTGCTGTGCGCTCGCAATCTGACCAAACACTATGGTGGCGTGAAGGCGCTCACCGGCGTCAGCCTCGAGCTGGCACCTGGTGAGATTCACGCGCTCTGTGGCGAGAACGGTGCAGGCAAAAGCACGTTCATCAAAATTCTCGGTGGCCTGGTGCAGCCGGACGACGGTGAAATTACCATCGACGGACATCAACTGAAACTCGGTCATCGCACCGACCCGAGACTTATCTCCATCGTTCACCAGGAGCTGGCTATCGTCCCGACGCTGTCGGTGCTCGATAACATTCTTCTCGGTGGCGCGAACCAGAGCGCAATCTACCGTCGCAGCCAATACCGGGACTCTGTCCGTGAGCATCTGGATTCGGTCGGACTGTCGCATATCAAGCTCGACGCGCCTGCGTCGCGACTGAGCCTCGCCGAATGCCAGCTCGTCGAAATCGCTCGGGGCATGTCGCGTCAAGCGAAGGTCCTGCTGCTGGACGAACCCACCGCGACCTTGTCGGATGCGGAGATTGTTCGGGTCTTCGATGTCGCGCGCAAACTGCGTGACCAGGGGACCGCGATGATTTTCGTCAGTCATCGACTGGACGAAGTGTTTGCGCTCACAGACCGGGTAACAGTCTTCCGCAATGGACAGCACGTGCTCACGCAGCGCACCGCGGATATGACGACCGCAGAGGTGGTCAAGGCAATGATTGGTCGCGAGCTGGTGCACAGCAAGGTCATGCCGCCGGAGAAACGCGCCAATGTGGCGCCGCGTCTTTCGATTTCCAACCTGACGGTCGCGGACAAGGTCAAGCAACTCTCAGTCGACGTCGCGCCGGGTGAAATCCTCGCCGTGGTCGGCCAGTTGGGTTCAGGAGCGGAAGTCCTCGTTGAAGCCCTTGCCGGCCTGCGCGGTGATATTTCCAGTGCGGTGAAAGTGGACGGCCAAACCGTCAAGCTCGACAGCATTCGCAACTCGCTGCGAGCGGGAATCGCGTACGTGGCAGAAGACCGCGCTGACAAGGGCGTTTTCCTGGATGCGCCAATTGCCATCAATATCACTGCGTCCGTTATGGCGAAGTTCACCCGAGCGGGAATCATGCGGAGCGCCGGTGAACAGGAAGAGGCACGACGCCTGGCCTCGATGTTCACCATCGACCCGAGGCGTCTTCCGCACGAAGTGTCGACGCTTAGCGGCGGCAACCAGCAGAAGGTCTCTCTCGCGAAGGCAGTAGCACTGGCTCCACGTCTGTTGCTTCTGAACGAGCCTACTCGGGGCGTCGATATTGGCGCCCGCAGCGAAATTTACTCCACGCTGCGCAAGATGGCGGACGAAGGCCTGGCGATCGTCTTCTATTCGACTGACCTTGAAGAAATCCTGGAGCTCGCGGATACGGTTCTCACTGTCTTCAGAGGCCGGATGGTCCGTCATAAGCCGCGCTTCGAGATAAACGGCGACACGCTCCTGCACGACATCGTGGCAGGCGACGGCGATGCATCTCGTAGCCATGTCTCTTTCCGGAACCAGACTGTGGAGGTGGGTAATGCATAAGACAGCTCTTGAGCCTACCGCGCAGGTATCGACGACTGCGCTACGACGTTGGGCCGCAGCATTGTTCGGCACGACGAGTATTCACGCTGCGTCGATTCGCATCGCTACCCTTGTACTTATCGTAGTGGCCGCGGCTATCGTTCCGCACTTCACCGAGTTCGGAAACATGCAGTCCCTGATGTACTCGGTGGCCGCGGTCGGCATTGGCGCTATCGGGATGGCGTTAGTGACCCTCAGCGGAAATCTCTTCATGCTTTCGATGGGCGCAACAGCGGCGGTCTCCACTGTGATGTTCGCTGCGCTCATTCATCTGGGTCTCGGCGCAACGCTGCTGCTTGTCGTGTTGAGCGGCCTTTTGATGGGGGCTGTCCAGGGTGGAATCATCGCATTGGGCAGAGCGAATCCCATCATCACCACGATTGCCACGTCGTCAATCATCATTGGCGCTGGCGTTATCTACACCGGCGGGCTTACCGTCATCGGAAAAGGCGACGCGACCTGGCTCGGTCAAGGACGCTTGTTTGGCTGGCTGCCGAATCAGATCCTGGTGCTGGCTATGTTCGCCGCCATCGCAAGCTTCATTCTGCAAAAGTCCCGTATCGGGCGGGAAATCCGACTGATTGGTATGCGCGCCGAAGTTGCGCGCATTGCAGGACTTCGGTTGATGACGGCAACGCTCGTTTGCTATGGATTCGCGGGCGCCGCAGCGGCGCTTGCCGGCTCGTTGATTGCATCGTCGTCGGCGCAAGGCAACCTGACCTACGGCATTGACCTGGACTTCAACGCAATTGCTGCCGTGCTCGTCGGCGGAATTTCGATTCGAGGCGGACGCGGACAAATCTCGGATGCGGTAACAGGCGCCATTTTCCTCGCCGTTATCAGCAACATCCTTCTGGTCAGCGGTGTGAGTTACGAGTACCAGTTGGTAGCGAAGGGCATCGTCGTTCTCGCGGCAGTCGTGTTCGGCGCGTTGCTTGCCCGACTCGGTCCGGGACGGAAATAACAGGAGATTTGAAAATGGAACAGTCTCAACGACTTCTCAATCTGGCCATTCGCCTCGTACTGCTCGTGGGAATGCCTGTTGTCTTCGGCCTCTGCGTCGACCACTATTTTTCGCAGGCGAACCTCTACGCAATCTTCCAGGCGTTTGCATTCCTCGGCATCATCGCGCTCGGTCTTTCGGTCACGATGATCGCCGGTGAGTTCGATCTGAGCGTCGCCGCAATCTCGACAGTTGCCGGCCTCATCACGGTGAAGTTCGGTGGCGATAGTGCGATGCTCGGCATGCTGTACGCCATCATCTTTGGCGTGGTGGTCGGTATCGCTAACGCGGCGCTGCTGCCGTGGCTCGGTGTCTCTTCGCTGGTGACGACAGTCGGCTCCATGATGTTCCTCACCGGCATCGGTTACTGGATTGCGGGTGGCCGCGTGCTGAGTTACGCCAACCTCGATGTCAGCGACTTCCTTGACCAGAACATTGCTGCAATCTTTTCCCCGCGTAGCCTCATTACGATCGCCTGCTTTGTCGTCGTATCGCTGTTCTTGCGTTACACCACCCTCGGGCGCGACATCTACGCATCGGGTGGGCATCGGAAGGCGGCAATTCAGAGTGGCGCGCGTGTGGGTAAGGCACTGACGGTCGCCTTCGTCATCTCCGGCGGACTGTCGGCACTCGGCGGCGGCCTTCTCTCGCTGAGCCTGGCGACTGCGTCCGCCACGATGGGAAGCAATATCCTGCTTCAGGCGGCTTCAGCGGCGATTGTTGGCGGTGTCGCGTTGGGTGGAGGAATCGGTTCGCCGCTCGGCGTGGCAATGGGCGTTCTGATTCTTACTGTGCTGAACAATGGGCTCGGCCTGTTGAGCGCTACGTCTACGCAGATTCTTCTCGTCAACGGCCTTTTGCTTCTGATTGTGGTTTTGCTCGATGGGCGCCTCGGTGCAGTGCTGGCGTCGCCGCTCGAGCGATTTATTGCATTTCGCCGAGTGCATTGAAGGCCGGCATTTCAGGTCGCAAACGTCATCCAACGTTCTTCGAGATTCAGGCTTCTGACGCGCTCCATGAGGAAGTCCGTGAAAACTCTGATTTTCGCGGGCTGGTAACGTCGGCTTTGATAAGCGAGGTTGATGGTGAGACGTGGCAATTGCCAATCGTCGAGCACTGGCACGAGACGGCCGGACACGATGTCGTCGTGAATGATGTAAAGCGGTTGGACAACAATCCCTAGCCCTGCCCGCCCGGCCGCGACGATGACCTGGCCTTCGTTGGAGTCGAGCGCGCTTGTAATGGCGATATTGCGTTCTTCCGTGCCCCGACGCAGGTGAAGCAGATAGGGGTCGACGGCAAGGTTATAGACGAGCATGTTGTGCTGCGCGAGGTCCTCGGGATTCTGGGGACGACCGTGCGCGGAGAGGTACGCCGGCGACGCCGCCAGCACTCGCCTGGTCTCAGCAAGGCGTCGTATGGTGATGCCGGAATCTCCCTCGTGCTCCCTGGTGCGAATGGCGATGTCTATCCCGGCTTCGATGAAGTTCTGGTACTGATTCGCCGCGACTATCTGAACCGACAGGTTGGGATAGCGCGTGAGGAACTCCGGCAGCGCGGGTGCAATATGCATCATTGCGAATGAGACGGAACTGGTCACGCGCAGTACGCCCCGCGGGCTCACTGCCTCTTCGGAAGCGATCGAGTCGGCTTCGGACAGTTCGGAAATAACCGCAGTGCAGCGACGATGATATTCACGGCCGGCGTCAGTGAGCCACATGCGGCGGGTCGTCCGCTCTATCAACCGTGCGCCGAGGCGCTCTTCCAGCGAGCTCAGCGTTCGACTGGCCGCAGCGTTCGACATGTCGAGCTGCTCGGCCGCCTTCGACAGGCTGCCCAGATCGGCAGTGAGCACAAACAACTGCAATTGCGTCCAGCGGTCCATCGCCTGCCCTCTTCCCATTCAGGTGAAACATTCAGGTGAAAAAATCGGAAGGGATTCTTCCACCCCTTCCGGGCCCAATATGCCGTAGACGGGAGCATTGATAAACCGACTCAAGGTATCCGATTTGTAGAATCGACTTCTACAATGAAAGAGCGTTGACGGGCGCGCTTGCAGGTCCGCCGCAAGCTGCAATGCGCGCTTAGCCGATTCTTCCGGGACAAGGAAATGTCATTTCACTTCGAGGCATTTTATTTACGCGGATGACCCATTACCTTTCGTTTAAGACGCCTTGAGCGCACAACGGAGACACGCACGATGCGCAACATCAACGAAGACACCATCACTCAGGCCGTTATTGCCTCGCTCGCGGAGTGCAAGGACGCGAGACTCAGGACCGTCATGACGAGCCTGGTTCAACATCTTCACGCTTTCGCCCGCGACGTTCATCTCACCGAGGACGAGTGGTTTAAAGCAATCAGGTTTCTGACGGAAGTAGGTCATATCACCGACGACAAGCGGCAGGAATTCATTCTGCTGTCGGACACGCTTGGCCTTTCAATGCTGGTCATGTCGCAGAACAATCGCAAACCATCGAATTGCACTGAAGCAACCGTGTTCGGGCCGTTCTATGTCGAGGGAGCGCCTCTCTACAACAACGGCGACGACATTTCGAATGGTGCGAAAGGTGCGCCTTGTTATGTGAAGGGGCAGGTTCGCGGCGCCGGAGGGGAAAGCATCGCGAACGCCCAGATTGACGTTTGGCAGTCGGACGAAGACGGTTTCTACGATGTCCAGAACCTTGCCGATGCAGGCAACGCCGTCCATCGCGGTCGAGGCCGACTGAACGCAGATGCTGAAGGGTATTTCAACTTCCGCTCGATTCTTGCCGAGGCATATCCCATCCCGCACGACGGACCCGTTGGCCGCATGCTGGCCGCTGTCGGTCGTCATCCGTGGCGACCAGCGCACCTGCACTTCATGATTGAAGCGCCTGGCTACGAGACGCTCATTACGCATGTGTTTCGTGATGGCGACCAGTATCTCGACTCGGACGTCGTGTTCGGCGTGCGCTCATCGCTGATTGCCGAGTGGAAGCGTCATGAGCCAGGCGTAGCGCCGGACGGCCGCGAAATGACGGTGCCGTGGTACTCGCTTGAATACGACTTCGTGCTCAACCCGTCGGAGGCACACGCATGATTCGGCATATCGTCATGTGGCGTGTCAAAGGTGACTCGCCTGCAGAGCGGCTAGCTGCGTCCAACCTCGTTAAGACCAGTTTCGAAGGCTTGCGTGGCTGTATTCCCGGCATGCGGCACCTCGAAGTCGGACTTGACTCAAGCCAGGTCGACTACGCGTGCGACGCCGTTCTCATCACCGAGTTCGACTCGCAGGAAGCGTTGGAAGCCTATGCGTCTCACCCCGAACATCTGCGCGTTCGTCACGAACTCGGCGACCTTCGCACTGCACGGTTCCAGGTTGATTACCAGTTGGAAGCGGGGTTGAGTTTCGAGAGTGCAGCGGAGTTATCCAATGCAAAAGCGTGAGTTCGTTTATCAGGCGCGTGCCGGTCGAGTTGTCTTTGGCCCAGGCAGTTTGCAGCACCTCGAGCGCGAAGTACTTCAACTGGGTTCGGAGCGAGCACTCATTCTGTGCAGCCCGGAGCAAAAAGAGACCGGTGAAGCCATCGCTGCGCGCCTGGGCGCGCGAGCCGCCGCTGTGTTCGACCGCGCGGTCATGCACGTGCCGCTCGAGTTGGCCAAGGAAGCTCGCGCACTGGCAAGAGAGCTGAACGCCGATTGCGCCATTGCCGTTGGAGGCGGCTCGACGATAGGTTTAGGCAAGGCAATCGCGCTCGAATCGGACTTGCCGATTCTCGCCGTGCCGACGACTTATGCAGGCAGCGAAATGACGCCTATCTATGGCATCACCGATGCGGGCCTGAAGAAGACAGGAACGGACCTGCGCGTGTTGCCTAAGACAGTGATCTACGATGCGGACCTGACGATGTCGCTTCCTGTCGCGCTATCGGTCACGAGCGGCATCAACGCAATTGCCCATGCCGCTGAAGCGCTCTACTCGCGCGACGAGAACCCCGTGACGAGTTTGATGGCGGAAGAAGGCATCGCTGCTCTGGCGCGTGCTTTACCGCTTATCGTGGCCAACTCGCACAACGTGGAAGCTCGCGCTGAAGCACAGTACGGTGCCTGGCTCTGCGGAACAGTGTTGGGCAGCGTGGGCATGGCGCTTCATCACAAGTTGTGTCATACGCTCGGCGGAAGTTTCAACCTGCCGCACGCTCAGACACACACCATCGTTCTCCCACATGCGCTTGCGTATAACCGGCAAGCCGCTCCAAACGCGATGCAACGGATAGCCCGCGCTCTAGGTTCGCAAGACGCGGCATTGGGTGTCTATGAGCTCGCTAAACGCTGCGGTGCGCCGCTTGCGTTGAAAGACATCGGGATGTCCGCCGAAGATGTGTCGAAGGCCGCCGACATAGCCAGCTCGAACCCCTACTGGAATCCGCGTGAAATCGAGCGAGACGCGCTACTTGCGCTTCTGCAGGATGCCTTCGATGGCGTCGCACCGCGCGGCGCAACAACAACTCAATCAGAGTAAGGAGACGAAAATGAACTTCACTGTCTACTGTCTTGATCATCCGAATATGGTCGAGCGTCGCCTTGAGAACTATGACGCGCACAAGGCCCATTTACAGACAGCACCTGTAAAGACACTCATCTCCGGCCCGCTGACGAAAGCTGACGGCCAGACGATGATTGGCAGCTTCTTTCTCTATGAAGCCGATGACATCGAAGAGATTCAAAAATTCGCAGAAGCCGACCCGTTCAACAAAGCCGGAATTTGGGCCACGGTCGATATCAGGTTTTTCATCAAGCGGGTCGACAACCGCTAAGTCCGTCGTATCACGGCGCTGTTTGAAAGCGAATGGAAATGGCATCGAGTTCCTGAACGCTCGCAAACTACAGAACATTGAATGGAGACATCATGCAGACAGGCCTCGAAGGGAGAATCGTGCTCATCACGGGCGGAGCCCAGGGTATCGGACGCTCGACCGCTTTGGGTTTCGCACGTGAAGGCGCACGTCTTTGCATCATCGACATCGACGCGCATGCGCTGAAGGAGACCGAGTCGGAATTGCGCGCGCTCGGCACCAATGTCACGACTGCGCAGGCAGATTTATCCACGGCCGATGGCGTGAAAAGCGGCATCGACGCGGCCCTTAAGCCGCACAACGGGCAGGTGGACATTCTCGTGAACAACGTCGGCGCGGGGAAGGTCCGCACGTTCGAAGAACTTTCGGACGAGGAATGGGACTTCACGATGAGCCTTAATTTCATGAGCTATGTCCGGACGTGTCGATACCTGCTGCCGGTACTGCGCGCTCGCGAGAACTCGGTGATTATCAACAACGCGTCGGACCTCGCCCGCCAGCCCGAACCTGTTCCGATTGATTACTCCGCATCCAAGGCGGCTGTACTCGCTCTGACAAAAGGTCTCGCGCGAGCCGAAGCTCCGAGAATTCGCGTGAACGCGGTTGCACCGGGTCCGGTCTGGACGCCGTTCTGGACGAAAGACGGGGGATTCGCCGACACGATGGGCAAGTTTCATGGCATGGCTCCGAAAGACGCGGTCGAGCACGAGCTGTCTCTGCGCCAGTTGCCGTTAAAGCGCCTGGGCCAGCCGGATGAAGTGGCCAACGTGATTGTCTTCATGGCTTCCGACCTCGCGTCGTTCGTCACTTCTGCGGTCTGGGGTGTCGATGGCGGCAGTATCCGCAGCCTGATTTGAAGGCCGCATTGTTCCGGGGACCCGCGTATGTCTGCTTACGACCATGTGGTTGCAGCGAAGGTATCGCAGAGAGAGCGCGCTTTTCTTGTCGAGGCGCTGGAGCTGTTGATGCGTGAGCGCTCAAACGCGCTTCGCATCGCGACGGATGTAGCGAAAGCGCGCGGAGACCGAGTGCCGGAAGTGCAGGAGTTTGGTCTTGACGACATCCTGCGGCTTAGCCGACAGATCGCTGTATCGGCGCTTACCGAAATCAAGAGTGAATAGCCGGGGCGCTTCACGCGCCGACGAAATATAGGAGACTCAGATGTTGCGTATCGCTGTTCTCGGTGCCGGACGCATCGGAAAAATTCACGCGGCCAATGTTGCCGCCGACCGTCGAGTGAAGCTCGTCGCTGTGGCCGACCCTAACAAGCAAGCGGTCGAGGCGCTCGCCGCAGAACTCGGTTGCGACTCGTCTGTGGATTGCAAGTCGGTAGTCGACCGCGAAGATGTCGACGCCATCATCGTCGGCACACCGACAGATACACATATCGACCTGACGCTGCAAGCCGTCCGGCTCAGCAAGCCGGTACTCTGCGAAAAGCCCATCGACCTAAACATAGACCGGGCGCTCGCCGCCGTCGAAGAAATCGAGCGTCTTAACGGGCGCGTGATGCTTGCCTTCAATCGACGCTTCGACCCGGATGCAATGCGGCTCAAGCAGGCTATCGACGAAGGCGAAGTCGGCGATGTTCGCCAGGTCGTCATCACGAGTCGCGATCCCGGCCTCGCGCCGCGAGAGTATCTGCGGCACTCGGGCGGAATCTTCCGTGACATGACGATTCACGATTTCGACACTGCTCGCTGGCTGCTCGGCGAAGAACCGGTCGAAGTGATGGCAATGGGGAACCGCCTGGTCGACCCGGGTCTGGAAGAGCTTCCGGACTACGACAGTGTGATGGTGCTGCTGCGGACGGCGTCGGGCAAGCAGTGTCACATCAACGGTTCACGCCAAGCCGTGTATGGCTTCGACCAACGGGTCGAAGTCTTTGGTTCAAAGGGAATGGTTTTGAATGAAAACCACAGGCCGTCGAGCCTGCGCCGGTGGACGAGCGACAGGACCGAAGCGCGTGAGCCGCTGCTCAATTTCTTTCTTGAGCGGCACGCCGATTCATACAAGGTCGAACTGGACCGCTTCCTGACGGCGCTCGAAAACAACGCACCGATGCCTGCAACACCTCGGGACGGTATTCGCGCGCTGCGCATTGCGAACTGCGCCCTCAAGGCGGCCAACACAGGCTGCGCGGTCAAAATTTAATCGGGACCGTTGGCCGTTGACTTCCGCGTTGCAGGTTGACAGTGCTCGCGTTCGTGCCCTATAGGTGGAATCAAACTCGTCAACGGGGCATGACATGGCGCAGGCCGACACATTCAGCGGGATATTGATATTCGTCACCGCAGCGAAGTCGCGCAGCTTCACCGACGCAGCCGAAGAACTCGGGCTGACCAAGTCGGCCGTCGGTAAAGCAATCGCAAAGCTGGAAGACCGGCTCGGCGCGCAGCTATTCCATCGCACGACGAGAAGCATCTCGCTCACGGCCGACGGCGACGCCTATTTTGCGGCATGCGCTTCTGCACTCGACGAAATCAGCACAGCGGAAACGGCACTTGGCCCGGGAAACCAGCGGCCAGTCGGTCGCTTGCGGATTGACATGCCCGCAGCTTTCGGCCGACGCATTCTCGTTCCAATTCTGCTGGACATTGGTCGAAAGCATCCTGACCTGCAGTTCACGATGACCTTCTCGGACCATCTCATTGACCCGATTGAGGAAGGGGTCGACCTTGTGATTCGATTCGGCGAACTCGAAAGCTCGAGTGGTCTCGTTGCGCGTCGCCTAACCAGCCAACGGATGGTGATTGCGGCATCGCCTGACTATCTCGCGCGGCGCGGCGCTCCCAACACGCTTGAAGAGTTGAAAAATCACTCATGCATTGTCGGCCATCGCCGTGGTCAGCCGCTTTCATGGCGCGTGAATGTCGATGGCGAGGTCTCCCGGATTTCGCCGCCTGCAACCCATCAAATCAGCGACGGCGACTCGATCGTGGAGGCCGCGCTCGCGGGCCTGGGACTTTGCCAGATGCCAATGTCTCTACTGCGACCTCATCTGGAGTCGGGCAAGTTGATATCAGTTCTCGAAGATGTTTCGAGTGAGTTCATCGACGTGCACGCGGTCTGGCCGAAGGTGGCGCATCTACGCTCCAAAGTCCGCCATGTGGTCGACACTTTTGTCGAGCTGGCCGAACAGGGCAAACTGGATTGAACCTGCCGGTTTGTTAATCGTTTTCGCTGCGAAATCACCCTTTGCAAGCGGCAGCCGCACGATAGAAGACGCAGTCATCGCGGTGTACTATCGTATCCGCAGGGCAGATGCGGTGCGGCGTCTGGGCACGTGTTCAACAGCGGTTGATCGACCGCGATGAAGCCCTTGGGGAACAGCATGAGGCGCTTGCTGGTGGCATTGGAGTGCGTGTGTGCGCTGTCGGTTGCCGCAGCGCAAGGTATGCCGCTCGTGCCAGCGCCCGGGACCGCTGTCGCGGCCAGGGACTATCTGGCCGCAGCGGAGCGCGTCGTCGATGCCGCGGCGCAACCCGCCGCACCCTGGAACGGGCCGCGGAGCGGTCCGCGCGCCCAGGCCGGCAGACGCGTCGCCATCGTTGCCGAGGATTTGCGCAACGGCGGCATCATTGGCGTGGTCGACGGTGTGCTCGAGGCGGCCAAGGTCATCGGCTGGAACGTAAGAATATTCGACTCGGGCGGCACGCCCGACCTGCGGCTGAAGATGCTTGCGAACGCGCTGGCAAGTGGACCGGACGGTCTCATCATCGTCGGCAGCGACGCACGCGCCCTGCTGTCCGGCCTGCAGCCGTTTGCCGAGCGCGACATTCCTATCGTCGGCTGGCATGTCGCGGCCCAGGCCGGACCGGTGCCGGGCACGCCCGTGGCGATGAATGTCGCGACCGATCCACTCGAGGTCGCGCGCGTGACTGCGCTCGCGGCCATCGTGCAGTCCGGCGGGCAAGCGCAAGTCGTCATCTTCACCGACTCCAATTTCCGGATTGCGCGAAGCAAGGCAGACGAAATGGCCGCGGTTGTGCGTGCGTGCAGCGGCTGCACGTTGCTTGAAGTGCGCGACGTGGCGATCTCGCGCAGCCAGGACCTGATGCCGCGCACGACACGCGCGTTGCTCGCGCGTTTTGGCGAGCGCTGGACGTATGCGCTGGCCGTCAACGACATCTATTTCGACTACGCCGCGCCCGTACTGACGCAGGCCGGGATTCCAACCACCGCGATGGCCATGCTGTCGGCCGGCGACGGCAGCGAGTCCGCCTTCCTGCGGATCCGGACGGGCAGCTTCCAGACCGGCACCGTGGCCGAACCACTGAATCTGCATGGCTGGCAGTTGGTAGACGAAATGAACCGGCTGTTCGCGGGTGCAGGCGTCACGGGTTACGTCTTCCCCGTGCACCTCGTGACGGCGAACAATGTCGCCGCGGACGGCGGCGATCGTCTGATCTATGACCCGGCGAACGGCTATCGTGACGTCTATCGCCGCATCTGGCAACGCCCGTGAAAGCTCCTCTGCCCCGCTCGCTCACCGCGCAATTCACCTTCGTGGTTTCGTGCCTCGCGGCGCTCGTCGTCGCGGTCGGCGCCACGACCCTGTACTCATTGGCCGGCTCTGCCCACGCAATTCGTCAGTTGGCCGAAGAGCGGCTGGCTCGCCAGGAGGATGCACAAGACCTGGCGCAGCAAACCCTGATCATCGAGCGCCTCGCGCTACAGCTTTCGCGTGACGATACCGTCGACGCGGTGCGCGAGACGCATCGGCGTGTGCTCGAACAACTGGTGTCGTTCGATCGCTCGGTGGACCGCCTGGCCTCCGCGACCACCAGCGACAACCTGGGCGTCGACGCGCTGACGCTGCATCGGTCGAGCCAGCGTTTTCGCAACACGGTCAATATCGAGGCCCAGTTGCGCGAGACCGCGCTCGGCGCCGACACAATGTCGCAGACCGTGCCTCGGCCTGGCGCGTCATTGGCCAGCCTCGACGACGATCTTCGCCGCCAGGCCGACGCCTTGGCGGCCGCAGCCCGCGATCAGTCTGACTATTTCACGCGAGATTATCGGAAAGCCGTTCAAGGCCTCGCCGACGACGTAAACCGCACCCGCATGTGGGTAGCCGGCGAGGTGGCGGTGAGCCTGCTGCTTACCTGGCTGATCGCCCATGCATTCCTCGGTCGTCACGTCGTGGCGCGGCTGCGCCGGGTCAGCCACTTCCTGCGTCACGGTGATGTCGGCGGCGTCCAGGCAGGCGTGCCCGTTCATGGCGGCGACGAGATTGCCGACATGGCGCGCGCCGTCGAGCAGTTCCTGAAGGATCGGCGCCAGCGTCGGCAGGCCGAGGATGCGCTCAAGGAACTCAACGCCGGACTTGAGGCGCGCGTTGCGGAGCGCACGGCCGAACTCAGTGCTGCGCTCGCGGGTCAGACGGCGGAGATCGTCGAACGACAGCGTGCCGAGCAGGTTGCGCGAGCGAGCGAACACTTCCTGGACAGCATTGTCGAGAACATCCCCGACACGATTTTCGTAAAGGATGCGGCGACGCTGCGCTTCGTGCGCATCAACAAGGCAGGCGAGCAATTGCTCGGCTACGGGCGCGAACAGATCATCGGCAGGTCCGTGCATGACATGTTTCCGGCGCAAGAGGCGGAATTTTTCGCGCTGAAGGATCTTGACGTGCTGAAGTCGCATCAGATGGTCGACGTGCCCGAGGAGCCGGTCGAAACCATTCACGGGCAGCGTCTGCTGCACACGATGAAGATCCCCATCGTCGACGAGCGCGGCGAGCCGCAGTTTCTGCTCGGCATCTCGCGCGACATAACCGGGCAACGGCGAGCCGAAGAGGAATTGCGGCGCTATCGCGAACACCTCGAGGACATGATCCGCGAGCGAACGGCCGAACTGGCCGTCGCGAAGGAGCGCGCCGATGCGGCCAATCAGGCAAAGGGCGCCTTTCTCGCGCACATGAGCCATGAGCTGCGTACGCCGTTGAACGGGATTCTGGGCTACGCGCAGATACTGAAGCGCGACAAGAACCTGGACCGACGCCACGTCGATGGAATCACGGTGATCCAGCGCAGCGGCGAACACCTGCTTGCGATCATCAACGACATTCTGGACATGGCGAAGATGGAGGCCGGAAAGGCGGAGCTCACTTTGTCCGACGTTCCGCTCGAGGGGTTTATCTACTTCATCGCCGAGACGATTCGGGTTAAGGCAATGGAAAAGGGCTTGGCCTTCGCGTGCGAGCTGGCGCCCAATCTTCCTGCGGCTGTGCGAGTCGATGAAAAACGGCTGCGCCAGGTGCTGCTCAATCTCCTCTCCAACGCAATCAAATTCACGGAGACGGGCAGCGTGCGCCTGCGCGTCGGGTGGATGCCGCCCGCGCGCTTGTCTTTCGAAGTGCGGGACACGGGCATTGGTATACACGAAGCGCGCCTAGGGGCAATCTTCCGGCCGTTCGAGCAGGTAAGCGATGCCCGGCACCAGATAGGAGGCACCGGGCTGGGCCTCACTATCAGCCGGCAGCTCTTGCGCCTGATGGGCGGCGAGATCCGCGTCGACAGCCGCCACGGCGCGGGCAGCGCGTTTTCCTTCGAGTTGAACGTGCAGGTAGTGGCGCATCAGTCAGTTGCCATTCCGCCCGAGCAGGCGGTCAGCGGTTACAAGGGACCGCGCAAGCTGATTCTCGTCGTGGATGACGTCGCGGTAAACCGTGCTGTGGCGATCGATATGCTCGGTCAGCTCGGATTCGATGCGGTCGGGGCCATCAACGGATTCGAAGCATTGGAAAAAGCGCAAGCGCTGCAGCCGGCGCTGATCCTGATGGATGTCGTCATGCCAGAGATGGACGGACTTGAAGCGACGCGGCACCTTCGCGCAATTTCCGAGCTCGCCGATCGGCCCATCATTGCGGTATCCGCCGGCGCCTCAGGGAGTGACGCCGCGAAAAGTCTGGCGGCCGGTGCAAACGCTTTTCTGCCAAAGCCAATCGACTTCAGCGCGCTGCTGTCGCAGATCCAGATGCTTCTTTCGATCGAGTGGATCTACGAAGTTCCGCGGACGCAAGCCGCCGCTCCGTCGATGGAAAGCTTCATCATGCCGCCGCCAGGGGAACTCGAGGCGCTGCACCACCTGGCGCGACTCGGCGACATGCGTGCCATCGCGCAATACGCCACGCAGGTTGCCGGGCTTGACGAGCGATATCGTCCGTTCGCCGAACACCTTTGCCAGTTGGCGAAGGACTATCAGTCGAAGGCAATCCTAAGTTTCGTCGACCGATGTCTGGAAAGGAGGAGCGTGCCGTGATTGTGGGTAGATCACCGCCGCGCCCCCCCTACAACGTCAACTGGAACGAACGCGTAAGAATGCCCGGCAATTGCATGCCGCCCGTCGCCCGCTCGCCCCACGTGCCGTCGCTGAGCAGCAATTCCGCTTGCGCGCCAAGCTCCTCGAGCTCGCTGCCGAGCAGCCGATACAGGCTGTCGTCAAAGCGCATCGCGTCGAGCGGCGCGACGATCTGCCCGTCCTCGACCCAGAACGTCGCGAATCGCGTCATGCCGGTGAGGCGGCAATTCATGCGGTCCGAAAAGTTCACGTACCACAAGTTGCCGACATAGAGACCCGTGCCGATCCGGGCCAGAACCTCGTGATCCGCGAGACCGCCGGCCTGCATTGCAAGCGACGTCGGCGCTTCTTCAGCAAGCGCGCCGTTCGGCGTCAAGCCGTATTCGCGTGCGCTTCTTGCGTTGGTCAGCGTGCCGGCGCTGCGCCCCGCGTCGATGAGCGCGACCCGCTCACGCAGATAACCGTCTTCGTTGAAGGCCGGCGCGATGCCCAGCTCCAGTTCCTCGGCTATCGAGACGCGCGGGTCCAGCGCGACTTCGCCCACGTGCAGCTTGTACAACTCGCTGCGCGAACTGGCCTGCGCGCGCGCCGAGAAGCCGCGCCATGCCGTTACACCAAGCAGCTCCGCGAGCGCGGCCGGCGCGAGCCACGCGCGATACGCGCCCGGCGCGAGCACACGCGGTGCGCGAGCGAGCACCGCGAGCCGCCCGGCGGCCTGCTCCACTTTCGCCGCAAAAACGGCATCGCTCCAGTCGTCGCCGGCATAAGTGGTTTTGATCGCGCGGCCGCTCGGGTCGTACAGCGACCAGCTAAAATTGAAGTTGTCCACTTCGTACCAGCCGCGGCTGCCGTGCGTCGATGCAAAGCCGCGCACGATCGTGCCGCCCGCGTAGAAGCCCACGAAATCGAGGCCGCGCGCGCATTCTCCGACGATGCGCGACAAGCCGTGCGGGTCGGGCAACTTGCCCGAACGCCGCGTCGTGCGCTGCCATGCGGACGTATCGACGAGCAGATGCGGATCGTCGGCGGCATCGCGCAGCGCTTGCCGCAACATCGCAAGCGCGGCGCTCACTTCGTCGATGTCCTGCTGCAGATCGCCGCAGACCGTCAACGTGGAATACGCCTGGCGCGCGCCGTCGATCAGCCGCAAAGTCAGCTTGCCTTGCGACACGGTGCCGCTCTGGCGCACCTTGCCCGCGTTGAAGCGGATGAAGTCCGACTGCTCGCCGGCGAACGAGCTCAGCGTGGTTTCGCCGCCTTGCTGAAGGCGCTCGATAGCGTCGGCAAGCGACGTGAAGTGCCCCTGCCAGTCGACCAGTTGCCCGGCGCGCGTCGACATGAAGTGGTTCATCATGCGCCTCCGAACACGTCGACGTCGCTGAACACGCAAGCCGGCGACGCATGCCCCACGCGAATGACCTGCGCCGGCTCGCCCTTGCCGCACATCGGCGTGCCAAACACCTCGCGCGTGTCGGCGTTGCCCACGGCGCTCAGGCTGCGCCAGAAATTCGCGGAGATGCCGCGATAGTTCGGCTGCTTGACGATCTGCGTGAGCTTGCCGTTCTCGATCAACTGCCCGAATTCGCAGCCGAACTGGAACTTGTTGCGATGGTCGTCGATCGACCATGAGGTGTTCGTTCGCATCAGAATGCCGTGTTCAATGTTGCCGATCATCTCGTCGAGCGAACTGTCGCCGGGTTCGATATTCAGGTTCGCCATGCGGTCGATGGGCGGCCGGTTCCAGTTCGACGCACGCGAATTCGCGACGCCCGGCATGCCCGCGCGTTGCTGCGACAGCGCGCCGCCGAGCGGTCGCTCCAGCACGCCGTGGCGGATCAGATATTCCTTGCGCGCTTCGGTGCCGTCGTCGTCGAATGCATAGGCCGCGGCTTCCTCGCGCAGTTCAGGATCGAAGGTCACGTTCAGCAGTTCGGAGCCGTAGCGATACGAGCCGAACATGTCCGGCTTGACGAAACTCCAGCCCGCGAAGTTGCGCTCGTCGCCGAGAATGCGGTCGAGTTCCAGCGGATGCCCAATCGACTCGTGAATCTGCAACATCATCTGGTCGGGCATCAGCAGCAGATCGCGCTTGCCCGATGGGCAGTTGGGCGCGGCCAGCAATTGCAATGCTTCCGTGGCGACGCGCGGACCTGCGCCGTCGAAGCCGAAACGCGCCAGCACGTCCATGCCGCCCTGCGCAAGCGTGCCGTAATTGCCGCCGAGCGTGCGAACCTGCGTGTCGCCGTCCGCATGCGCGGCCACGCTGAGTTGCGGCATCACGAAGCGAAAGCGCTGATCGATCCGCACGCCGTCGCCGGTCATATAGAACTGATCGGTATGCGTGATCTGCACCGCCGCCACGCGTTCGACGATGCGCGGATCAAGCTTCGCAGCCGCGCATTCCGCGCTCAGGCGGTCGATCCATTCCGCGCGGCCCGGCAGCGCGTGCTGCGCATTCGGCGACACATATTCGCCGCTCACCGACGGCCGCGCCACCTCGCGATGATCGATCAACGACAATGCCGCACTCGCCTCGGCACGCGCGCTTGCAAGGTCGAGCGCATGTTGAAGGCCCGCCGCCGACAGGTTGGCCGTCGCCGCATAACCGGCCCCCGCCCCGACCCACGCGATCAGCATCGCACCCCGATCGCGCACGGTGCGCAGCGGCTGCGCGACGTCGTTGCGAACTTCGTGATCGTCGATCCGCTCATCGACAATGCGCAGCGACCAGAACCCGGCGCGGCTCGTCAGTGAACGGGCGGCTTGCACCCAGCATTCGTCAATCATTCAGGCTCCGTAGGTTTGGCGTGGGCTCAGGCAGTGGCGACAGCAGCGACGAGGCCAGCAGCGAGCGCGTGTAGGGATGCGACGGCGCGCGCAGCACGTCGAGCGTGTCGCCGCTCTCCACGACGCGCCCCGACTTCATCACGATCACGCGATGCGCGACGGCCCGCATAACCGCCAGGTCGTGCGTGATGAGAAGGTAGCTCAGCTTGCGCGTGTTCTGTAAATGTACCAGCAGCGCGAGCACCTGTTGCTGGATCGACACGTCGAGCGCGCTCGTCGGTTCATCGAGCACCAGCAGTTCCGGCTCGACTGCAAGTGCGCGCGCGATGGCGATCCGCTGACGCTGCCCGCCCGAAAATTCATGCGGGTAACGCGGCATGGCATCGGCGGGGAGCCCCACTTCGTCCAGCAAACTGGCGACTCGCGCGCGCCGCGCTTTCGCGTCGATCTCCGGGCGATGCACGGCGAGCCCTTCACCGACGATCTGCTCGACCGTCATGCGCGGCGACAGCGAACCGAACGGGTCCTGAAAGACGACCTGCATGCGCGAATACAAGGCCCGCCGGGAACTTGCGGATCTCAGCGTGGACAGCGGCATGCCGTCGATATGAACATGACCCGCGGCCGCGCGCTGCAAGCCCAGTACGGTGGCTGCGAGCGTCGACTTGCCCGAGCCCGATTCGCCGGCAATGCCGAGCGTTTCGCCGCGCCGCAAGCTGAGATCGACGTCATGCACCGCGCGAAATGTCGAGCGTCGGACCAGCGAGCGCCAGCCCTTCGCGGGCGTGCTGTAGTCGACGCACAAGCCTTGCACTTCGAGCAGACGGCGCGCGCCTTTGGCGAGCGGCGCAATCGAACGGCGCGGCTCGCTGTCGAGCAGGCGCTGCGTGTAGGGATGCTGCGGATCGCCGAACAGTGCCTCCGTCGTATTGGTTTCGACGAGCACGCCCTTCTCCATGACCGCGACGCGCTGCGCAAAGCGTCTGACGAGGTTCAGGTCGTGTGTGATCAGCAGCACGGCCATGCCGCGCTCGGCGGCTTCCTGTTCCTGAAGCTCGATCAGCAGATCGACGATCTGCTGGCGCACGGTCACGTCGAGCGCGGTCGTGGGCTCGTCGGCGAGAAGCAGACGCGGACGGCATGCGAGCGCCATGGCGATCATCGCGCGCTGACGCTGGCCACCCGACAACTGATGCGGAAAACTGTCGATGCGCCGCTCGGGCTCGGGAATGCCCGTGCGTCTGAGCAGTTCGATGCCGCGCGCCCGCGCCGCGTTGGGCCGCACGCCCTCGTGCAAACGCACGCTTTCGGCGATCTGCTTGCCGATCGTGAAGAGCGGATTGAGCGCGGTCATCGGTTCCTGAAACACCATGGCCACGTCCGCCCCGCGCACGCCGCGCATCTCCTGCTCGGTCTTGCGCAACAGGTCGTCGCCGTCGAGCAGAATGCGCCCGCCGAGTTCCGCATGATCGACGAGCCGCAGGATGGACAGCGCGGTGACGCTCTTGCCCGAACCCGATTCGCCGACCAGCGCGACGCGCTCGCCGCGCGCGATAGACAGACTCAGATCGCGAACCGCTAGCCTGTCGCCGAAGCGCGCGGAAAAGCCTTCGATTTCGAGCAAGGGCCGCTCGTTTGCAGTGCGGTTCATCGCGGCGCTCCACCGAATGCCGAGCCGCGCGAACGCGTGTCGAGCGCATTGCGCAACGCGTCGCCGATAAACGTCAGCAGCAGCAGCGTGACAACCAGCGCGGCAAATGCCGACACCGAAATCCACCATGCGTCGAGGTTGTTCTTGCCCTCCTGCAACAACTCGCCGAGGCTCGGCGTCGGCGGCGGCACACCGAGCCCGAGGAAATCGAGACTCGTGAGCGACAGGATCGCGGCGCTCATGCGGAACGGCAGAAACGTGATAACCGGCGTGAGACTGTTCGGCAACACGTGACGCCAGATGATCTGCGAGTTCGACAGACCCATCGTGCGGGCGGCTTTCACGTAGTCGAGCGAACGGTTGCGCAGAAATTCCGCGCGCACATAATCGGACAGCACGAGCCAGCCGAACATCGACAGAAGAATGAACAGCAGCCACAGCGTCGGCTCGAAGATCGACGCGAAGATGATGAGCAGATAGAGGTCGGGCATCGAGCTCCAGATCTCGATCAGGCGCTGGCCGATCAGATCGGTGCGGCCGCCGTAGAAGCCCTGTATCGCGCCCGCTGCCACGCCGATCAGCACGCCCGAGACCGTCAGCGCGAGCGCCATCAGCACCGACAGCCTGAAGCCGTATAGCAGGCGCGCAAGCACGTCGCGTCCGTATTGATCGGTGCCTAGCCAGTTCGACGCGGTGGGCGGCGCGGGATACGGATGCGCGGCGAAATAGTCGATGGTGTCGTAGCGGAAATGGTTCAGCGGATAGATCGCGAAGTTGCCGTTCGACTGAAGCCGCGAGCGGATGTACGGATCGAGGTAATTGGCGCGCGCCGGAAAGTCGCCGCCGAAGAGCGTCTCCGGATAGTCCTTCACGATCGGAAAATAGTAATGGCCGTCGTAGC
This sequence comes from Paraburkholderia sp. RL17-368-BIF-A, assembly GCF_046054045.1. Classification (NCBI taxonomy): domain Bacteria; kingdom Pseudomonadati; phylum Pseudomonadota; class Betaproteobacteria; order Burkholderiales; family Burkholderiaceae; genus Paraburkholderia; species Paraburkholderia sp. RL17-368-BIF-A. Next base: position 196,040 of record NZ_JARESN010000006.1, on the reverse strand, counting down.
GCACCACGAGCGGCCGGTCGTTCGACAGCACTTCGCCCAGAAGGCTCACGACAAACAGCGACATGAAGATCACGAGGCTCCAGTAGCCCAGACGCTGCCGCCTGAAGCGCAGCCATGTCCGCCGCCACGGAGAAGTCACGGCCCGGCGCGTCGCGCCGGGTACATCATCGGTCCAGCCGGTTGAACTGGATGCGCGGGTCGACGAGGACATAGCAGACGTCAGCAATGAGTTTGGTTACGAGAGCGATCAGCGTGAAGAGGAACAGCGAACCCAGCACGACCGGATAATCGCGGCGAATCACGGAGTCGTAGGAAAGCTGGCCCATGCCGTCGAGTGAGAACAATGTTTCGATCAGCAGGTTGCCGTTCAGAAATGCGCCGACGAAGGCGGCGGGCAAACCGGTCAACAGCGGGATGGCGGCGTTGCGCAGCACGTGTTTCCACAGCACGTCGCGCTCGGAGGCACCCTTCGCGCGCGCGGTCAGCACGTACTGCCGGCCGATCTCCTCGAGGAACGTGTTCTTCGTGAGGATCGTGACGATTGCAAAATTGCCGACCACCGATGCCGTGACCGGCAGCACGATATGCCACAGATAGTCGAGCAGCTTGCCGAACAGGCTGAGTTCGCCGAAGTCGTCCGATGTGAGTCCGCGCATCGGAAACACCTGCCAGAAAGTGCCGCCGCCGAACAGCATCAGCAGCAGAACGCCGAGCACGAAGCCGGGGATCGCATAGCCCGCGAGCACGAGCACGCTCGTCGCCGTGTCGAACCGCGAGCCGTTGCGCACGGCCTTGGCAATGCCAAGCGGCACAGAGACCAGGTACGTGAGAAGCACCGTCCATAGCCCGAGCGTGATCGACACGGGCAGCTTCGAGCGGATCACGTCCCATACTCGCGCATGCTGGTAGTACGACTGTCCGAGATCGAAGCTCGCATAGTGTTCGAGCATCAGCCCATAGCGTTCGAGCGGCGGCTTGTCGAAGCCGAACTCTTTCCTGATCTGCGCGATCTGCTGCGGGTCGACGCCCTGACTGCCGTGATATCCGCCGCCGCCCGCGCCCGCCTCTCCGCCACGGCCGGCGCCGTGGCGGAGTTGCGTCATCACCTGCTCGACCGGCCCACCCGGCACGAACTGCGTGACGACGAACGTGAGCGTGACGACGCCAAGGAGCGTCGGCACCATCAACAACAATCGTCTGAGAATGTAGGCAAGCATGCTGTTCCTCGATTCCTCGATCCCTCGATAACGGCTAGTGAGCCGCGGATGTGACTGTCGCCGTGGCCGCGTCGCCGCGCGGGCGTCTTGCGAACCAGTAGCTGATCACCCAGTCCTCGTATCCATACGACGCCGGCACGACGTCGGGGAACCCGAGCGTCGTCTTGTAGCCGATGCGCGCCCCCGGCGCGTAATACTCGGGCACGAGGTAATACGAGTTGATCAGCACACGGTCCAGCGCGCGGGTCGCCGCCTGCAGATCGTCGAGCGTGGTCGCGGCGAGCGCCGCGCGAATCAGCGAATCGACCGCGGGCGAGCGAATCCCAGAATAGTTCTCCGAGCCCACCTGCGAAGCCGCCGCGCTGCCGAAGCGCCGTTCCAGTTCCACGCCCGGAATCGTCACCGGCGGATAGATGTACGTGGTCATATCGAACTGGAAGTTGTCGATCCGCTTCTGATACAACGCACTGTCGATCTCGCGCAAATGCGCGTCTATGCCGAGATTCGCGAGCGCCTGCATGTACGGCAGAATCAGACGGTCCATGCCCGGCTGATCGTCGATGATCTCGATCGTCATCGGCGTGCCGTGCTGATCGCGCAGCGCGCCGTCGCGATAGTGCCAGCCGGCTTGAGCAAGCAGATCGCGGGCGACGCGCAGATTGCCGCGCAGCGAGTTCGGCGGCAACGTGTTGGGCGGCGGCAGCATGGACCCGAACACTTCGGGCGGCAGACTCGCGCGGAACGGTTCGAGCAGCGCGAGTTCCTTCGGTCCCGGCATGCCGGTCGCACCAAACGGACTCGCATCGAAATAGCTTTTCGTGCGCCTGTACTGGCCGTAAAACATCATGCGGTTCATCCAGTCGTAGTCGAACGCGAGCGTCAGCGCGTGGCGCACGCGCACGTCCTGGAACATCGGCTTGCGCAGGTTCATCAGCATGCCCTGCATCTGCGCGGGGCCGTCCGCGAAATTGCCTTTTTTCAGCAGGCCGTTTGCGAAGTTCTTGCCCACGTACTTGCGCGCCCATTGCGTCGCGCTGTATTCGACGATCGCGTCGGCGTCGCCCGCCTTGAACGCCTCCAGTTGCGTGTAATGGTCGCGATACAGCTTGAACGTGATGTGCGCGAAGCGGTACATGCCGCGCCGCGACGGCAGGTCCGCCGCCCAATAGGCGGGGTTGCGCCGATAGGTGATTTCCTTGTCGTTCTTGCGCGACTCGACGAGATACGGGCCGCTCGATATCGGCGGCTCGTTCGCGATCTGATCGAACGGCGGACGCGTGCCGTCAGCACGCATCCCCCATTTCGGCGAGAACACCGGCAAGTCGCCCGCGATGAGCGGCGCGTCGCGTTCGGCGTGCCGGAAGTCGAAGCGCACCGTCGCGCGATCGATAACCACCGCGCGCCTGATCACCGCGAACTGCGCGTTGAACATCGGCGAGGCGTGCGGGCTCGTCAACGTGTCGAACGAATATTTGACATCGGCTGCCGTGATCGGATCGCCGTTCGAAAAGCGCGCGGCCGGGTCGATGTGAAACGTCGCGGACGAGAGGTCGGGCGCGACTTCGACATCGTTCGCGATCAACGGATACTCCGACGCGAGTTCGTCCCAGCTTCGCTGCATCAGCGTGTCGAACATCAGATGCAGCACGTCCGGCGCGGGCGCGCCGCGCACGAGGAACGGATTCATCGAATCGTAGCTTTGCAATTCGTTGTAGTTCTGAAAATTCAGTGTGCCGTCCGTGCGCGCCGTGGGATCGGCGTAGTCGAAATGCGTGAAATTCGCGGCGTATTTCGGCTCGTCGTATTGCGATATGGAGGGCTTCGCGTGCGCGCCCGCGCACAGCACACCGAACGCAAGGCTCAGGCCGACAGCGCGCGGCCAGCGAAACTTCACAGGTGTCATCTGTTTCAAATGCCAGAGGTCGCGCGCCGCTTGCGAGCCGGCGCGCGATACATCGAACCGGCGCGACGATGATGATGCTCATCGCGCACGCCGCTGCTCCAATGCTGATGCCGCGTTACTCGTCGTCGGCCGGCGTGGTCTTGAACGAGAACGCCACTTCGCCGACGTACGGCTCGGCATTCTTCTCGCACCGGTATGCCTTCGCCGCAGTGACGACCGCGTCGTTGAAGACCGAGGTCGGCGGCGTCACGCGCACGATCTTGACGTCGCTCACGCTGCCGTCCGGGCTAATCGACAGATGCGCGATCACGGTCGCCGAGATACCGTCTTGCAGCGCGCGGCGCGGAATCTGCGGCTGCACCGCCTGACAGTGACCGCGTCCGTCGACCACGCCGTGCAACGCGGGCGGCGCCACCGGCGCGGGCGGAGCCGCCGGCGCCGTAGCGGGACCTGGCGTTGCATTGGCGGTGGCGAGCGCAGGCGCATTCGCGCTCGGATTCGCAGCGGGCGCGATGTTGGCGGGCTTAGGCGTCGCGGACGGCAACGCAGGCGGCGGCTTCGCCACCGGCAACGGCCTGGGCTGCTGCGGTTTGGGCGGCGGCTTCACCGGCGTCGGCGCAGGCGGCGGTTCGAGCTTCTTCACCTCGGGCGGCGGCGGCGGTGGCGGCGCCATGGTCACCTGCATGACTTCGCGCGCGGGCGGCGGCTCCTGTTTGAAGCTCACGTGCGAGAGCCCCGCGACGATCAGCAGTTCGACAACGAGCGCGATCGCGAGCGCTGTCTTCATGGACATGCGGCCATGATGCGCCGGATTGGACGACGCCCATAGCGCGCCGTTCAGACGGCTTTGCGGGTCTTTCATGTCGAGTACCGGAGAGCTCATGTCGTCGGGTTCGTTGCCAGTGCAACGGAGCTGATGCCCGCCGCGCGCACCAGATCCATGACCTTGACGATGTTCTTGTAGCTCGTGCCTTCGTCGCCCGCGATCGCCACGTCGACCTTCTTCGAATCGTGCACGAGCCCTTGCAGATGCGCGGTCAGCTCTGTCGGCGTGACCGGCTTTGCGTCGAGATAGATTTCGTCGGTCTTGGTGACGCCGATGGACACCTTCACCGTCTGCTGCAACTGCTCCGCCGTGCTCGATTGCGGCAGGTCGAGTTTGATGCCCGCGCCCTGGATCATCTTCAGCGTGGCCAGCATGAAGAACACCAGCAGGAACATCATGATGTCGATCATCGGAATGATCTCGATGCGCGCCTTCTCTTCCGCGCCCAGGTAATGGCTGCGATGGTTACGCATGATCGTTCTCCTTAGCGCGCATTCAGGCGGCGAACCGCGACACGAGCAGCGACTTGATCAGATCGAACTGATTCACCGTCATGCGGATGCGCTTGTTGAAGTAGTTCAGAAAGATCACGCAGACAATCGCGATCGTCAGGCCGCAGGCGGTGGCCGTCAGCGCATGGCCGATGCCGCCCGTCACGCCGTTGGGGTTCGCAGTGCCGCTCGTGCCGAGCACGTTGAACGACTCCACCATGCCGATGATCGTGCCCAGCAGACCGAGCAGCGGGCCGAGCGTGACCGCCGTGTCGAGAATCCACAGGTTCCGGTCGAGCCGCGGCATCTGGAACATGATGGTTTCCTCGAGTTCGCGCTCGACCACCGCTTCCGGTTTGCCCCGCACTTTCAGCGCGCTTTTGACGAGTTCCCCTTGCACGGTCTGTCCGTAATGTTCGGCGACCTTTTGCGCGTCGGACAGGTTGGCCGGCTCGACCATCTTCAGATCGTGTTCGAGCGTCTTGCCTGCCTTGACCGCTCGCGAGAAAAACATGAAACGCTCGACGATGATCGAGATGCCCAGCAGGAAGATGAAGGCCAGAAGCGGAATCAGGCCCATCGATTGAACCGAATAGTTGATAAGGGTATTGAGCACGAAAAACTCCGGTTACGTCTTTAACAAAGTTGAGCCGCCTCGGTCCGAAGACCTGAGCCGAGGCGGCGACCGACCAGACTAGACAGACTGCGTTTCTAAAACAGACATCGCGCGGGCTAGAAGCGATACGTCGCGCCGACCTGGAAGAAGCGGCCAATGTTGGTGTAAAGCGACTGGTCGTAGCCGGTGATATCCGGCGTGGCCTGCCACTCCACGTCGAACGGCGGCTTGCGATCGAAGATGTTGTTGATGCCGCCGTAGATGGTCCAGTGCTTGAAGCCGCGATACGTGGCCATCAGGTTGAACTGGCTATACGAAGCGACAGACAAGGTGCCGCCGTCGCCGAACTCGTCCGCCACCGCGTTGGTGTACGGGCCGGTGTATTGCCAGGTGAGCGTCGTCGTGAACTTGCGGTAGTCCCAACTCAGGCTCGTATTGCCCTTCCAGCGCGGATTGCTCGCACCGAACGGTTGCAGCAGCGCGAGATTGTTGCCGGCGAAATCCTGAGTGGGCGCGCCCGGACTATTGAGCTTGAAGTGCCATACATAGGCCCAGTCGCCCGCGAGCGTGAAGGTGCCGTACTTCGTGCCGACCGACTTGCGGAAGTTCATGTCGAAGCCGTCGGTGTCGAGCGAGCCAAGATTGACGAACTGTTCCTTGATGTACGCTACCGTGCCGTCCGCATTGCGAATCACCGTCGACGGATCGTTCGCGTTGATCACCGCGTTCGGGTCGTTGGTGCCGATCACTCCGTCGATATGGATCTTGTAGAACGCCGCGCCGATATCCGTCGACGAGTCCGGCGATAGCTGGAAGCCGATGTTGTAGTTCTTGGTCCGCTCGGGCCCGAGGTTCGGATTGCCGTTCACCTGTTCGGTCGTGAAGTGCTTGGTCGGCACGCCGCTCGGGTCGTTCGGGTCCACCAGATTCTGGTGCGCGAGATAGGTCGCCTGCGAATTTTCGACGAGCGTCGGCGCACGGAAACCACGGCTGTACGACGCGAATGTCGTGAGCGCCTGCACCGGCTGAAAGCGCAGCGCGAAGCTCGGCGAAAACGCGCCGCCAAAGTCGCTGTAGTGGTCGTAACGGCCGGCCTGCGTGAACGTCAGGTTGCGGATGATCGGAATGTCGATCTGGTAGTAGACCGCGGCCACGTTGCGCTCGCCGTCGACCGTTTGCACGTTGGCCGGCGCCGTGATGCCGAGCGCGCTGTAGGTGCGCGAATTGATCAGCGAGCTCTCGTGACGGAACTCCGTGCCGAAGCCGACGCCCACAGGCCCGCCCGGCAAGTTGAAGAGATTGCCCGTGGAGGTTTTGGCCGTCACGCTGTCGAGCTTGGAGATGGCCTGCTCGTAGTCGTTCTGGAACACGCCGTTCAATCCGTTAGGCGTGGCCGACGGATTCGAGAAATCATAAACGCCGTTCTGCAAGATGTTCTCGACACCCGCCACGTTCAGGGCATTCCTGTACGTCGTGTCGACCGTGCTTTGCGAATGGCCGTAGTCCGCGGACCAGTCCCAGTCGCCGAACTTCTGCGTGGTGAACGAGCCCTTCACGCCGGTCGTCGCGCGCCAGAATGTGGACACCGTATCGGCTGAAACCGTATTCGGGAACGTGTAATTGATTTGCGCCGGCGCGCCGAACGGGTTGTACGGATTGCTTCCCGGGACGGTTCGCGACAGCGGCAACGCGGAGCCGGTCGCCGGATTGAACGCGTTGGTCGTGCTTGCAAGCACGGCCGGGCCTTCGTTCTGCACCGTTTCATTGCGGCTCACCCACAAGTCCGCGTAGGCCTGCACGTCGTCGTTAATTTTGAAGGTGCCGTGCACCTTCGCATTCAGACGCGTGGTGGACGGAACCAGCGATGTCGCGCTGGCGGGGTTGCTCTTGCACGTCGCGCCGCCGTTTGCCGAGACGCTGCCGGGCGGGCATGGGCTGAGCGCGGTCTGGGTGCCGTCGGGTGCTGTCCAGTAAGACTGCTGATTGGGGCCGAGCGGGCCTGCCAGGCCGCCGGGGAACTGGCTGAAGTCCTGATTGGCCGTCATCGACCGGTCCGCCAGCGACGATCCGCTGTCGCGGTAGTAGCTTGCCGCGGCGGTCACGTTGAAGCGATCCGCGTTCAGATCGCCGAAGCCGCCGAGCACGCCGAAGTTGCCCTGGGCATCGCCAGGATGCTGCGCCTTGCCGAGCTGGCCGTCTATCTGCAGGCCCTGGAAGTTCTTCTTCGTGATGATATTGACCACGCCCGCAATCGCGTCCGAGCCGTACACAGACACGGCGCCGGTCTTCACGATATCGATGTGATCCACCATGTTGAGCGGAATCGAATTGACGTCGAAGAAGGTGTCCGTGAAGTTGACCGCCTTGCCGTAATTGGCGACGCGCTGGCCGTCGACCAGGACCAGTGTGTACTTCTCACTCAAGCCGCGCAGCGCGATGCCGCCGCCACCTTGCGCCGAGCTGTTCATGGTCGTTTGGCCCCAGCTGCTGCCCGAATTCGCCGACGTGCCGCGCAGGAAATCGGCCACCGTCGTATAACCGCTTTGCTCGATTTCCTTGGGCGTGATGGTCTGCACTTCCGTGTTGCCGACCTTGTCCGACGTGCGAATCAGCGAACCGGTGACTTCCACGCGCTGCATCTTCGTGACGTTACCCGTGTCCGTCGCGGCCGGCGCGGCCGGCGCGGCTTCCGACGTCGTGGCGGCTGCGGTACTACCGGTCGGGGCCGGTTGGCTTTGTGCAAACGCGGGTGCGGCAATCGCCGCTGACAGCGCAAGTTCTGCCCAAAGCATTTTTCTGATGGCCAACGCCAATGCCCTTTGTTTCATTTTCCCCTTCTCACTTGTCAGTAAGACCACACCTGTTGTGCAAAGAAAAGTCTTATGGACTTCTCCGCCTTTTTTACAACGCCGACGCACCACGCTTTACCGGATATGCCCCGCATGTGTGCAAATAAGTCCAAAACGGATAAATCTAATCAGGTGCACTTTTGTTAAATCAGAGATCAGCCATCTATTCAATGGCCTTAAAATATGGATGCCTAACTAAATAACAAAATGAAAGGTATTTTCTTTCTGGAACATTTCAGGTTAGATAAAAATTCGAAGCGTTGGGCATTCGACTTTTTCGCATCGCCTGTATCACTTGCGCAGCCGGTAACTAGTACGGATGCCTAAGCTTTCTTCTCCCCGCCTCCGGTCAGGCAGGACTCGCCCCCGGTTCGCGCGCCGCGGCTTGCCGGTGGGTTCGTCAGCCTATCGAAAGGTTTGCGGACACCTGGCTACCATCTTCGTTGCGCGGCCAGGAACGCCTGCATGCGCATGGCGGCCCTTACCTTGGGTGGGATGAAACATAGCAAGCCAGAAACGCGGAGTCAAAATTTGTTTGATATATACAAATCTTGTTTGATGCCTTTTTGGCCAGGCTTCATCTGGTGTATGGACGCCGCACAGTGTCTCGTCCGACGTGTCCCATACGACGCGAACCCGGCCACGACTTTCGAGCGCGAGCGAAAGCGGCGTCCGAATACCGGAACGCTGACTTTTGCTCAGGCGGGAAAAGCGTGGAGATAGAAACTCACGGATCTCACGGCCGCGCGCTGCGTGTTACCAAAGCGCTCAATGGACAGGGACAATAACAAATCAAAATCGGTCGTCAAACTTTTTTTGATGCCGTTGTTTCAAACTTGCACCGCACCTGTCATTAGATGGATCGTTCTAGGGCTTTCGAATTTTCCGGTGCTTTTCACTGCCTGTGAAGGGTGAGCTATCGCAACGAGACTAAGCGCAATGCGAGTGGCAGATAGACGGTGCGCTTGCTTGTTGCGATGCAATGGTGGGGCGCAAGTCGTTGGTGCCGGCTCAGGTTCGAGCACCCGTTTAGAGCAACGCCCGCGTGGCTTGAGACCATCCCTTCGCAAATCATTCGTAGTCCGATGGGCTTTAAATCCATAAGCCAATCCTTCGGTACCGGCAAGACGCCTAGACGGCCGGCGGAAATACACTTCACGTGGCTCGAAATCGAGCAACCATGACCACACCTGATCAGACCCTGGCTGCGCGTTAGCTGGCTAAGATGCGCATCCTTGCATGGTAAAAACTTTGTAATCCACTATTCTTTATATGGGCGGACCGACAGCTCTCAGGGCTGTTCCAGTTGAGGAGTTAATAAATTGATCACTAACTTATTGCGCCGCTCATCGTGGGCGAGCTTGCTATTAGTTCTGCTATTGAGCAGCGCTCCTCACGCCTATCCTGCCTCCGGGCAAAAAGAACCGCCGGTGCGTGCCGCGCGAGTTCAGCCTGAAACCGCCTCACAAGCCGAGGCTCGCGCGATTCTCATGAAAATGGCGCAGTTCCTTGGCGGGACGCAGAACTTTCGTGTCGGTGTGCGCAGCGGCTACGACGCGGAGCAGCCGTCTGGGCAAAAAATCGAATTCGGCGAATACCGCACCGTTACGTTGAGCCGGCCGGATCGCATGCGAGTAGAAACCGAGCGCAGCGATGGCGCAAAAACACTAGTTGTCCTGACTGGAAAAGAGATCGTTCTGGTCGATCTCGCCAGCAAAGTCTATGCGACTGCGCCGCAACCAGGTGCGCTGGACCAGAGCATCGTGTATTTCGTCAAGGATCTCGGCATGCGCCTGCCGCTCGCTGCGCTGCTGTTGAACCGGTTGCCAGAAGAATTGCAAACCAGGGTAGGTTCGGTGGACTATGTCGAGAAGACGAGTATCTACGGAACTGCGTCCCATCATCTGGCCGCGCGTACCGACACGGTGGATTTTCAGGTGTGGGTAGCCGATGGCGACAAGCCCCTGCTGCAGCGGATCGTACTGACTTACAAGAAGGCTGTAGGCCAGCCCCAGTTCTGGGCGGATTTTATCGACTGGAATCTCGCGCCCCAACTTAACAATGCGACCTTCTCGGCACAGGTCCCCGAGGGCCTGCAGAAAGTCGCGTTCGCAGCGCAACTCCCGCGTGCGTCGCACACGGCTCGCCAGTCGTCTGCGAAGAAGGGAGCCAAATAATGAAAACAGGACCGTGGGACCGTGCCATTGCGGCGTTGTTCGCCGCAGTGCTCACGTTGGGGATGATCAACCAGGTCGATGCACGAGGCGAGCGAGGTGGTGGCGCCCGTGGCGGCGGCGGCGAAGGTGGCTTTTCGCGTGGCGGGGCAGCGTCGGCTGGGGGCCTCTCTTCCGGCGGCTCGACCGCTGTGCAAGGCGGTTCACGATCTCGCGGCGGACAGCAGGCAACGGCCCAACAACGGCAGACCTCTCGCCAGGCTACAGCGACCTCGACATCAAGTGCGAATCAGAGCGCGCGTCAGAGTTCAGCGAGTTCGATGCAGGCAACCTCCAGCCAGAACCAGGCGAACCGCCAGCAGAGCGCGAGCCAGAACCAGTCCCAGCGCCAGGCTGCGTCGAGCCAGAACCAGGGTGCACGTCAATCCACCGCTAAGGAGATGCAGAACACGCGGGCTAACACCGTGAGCAACGTGCAGAACAACTACCATGGCGATTGCAACAACTGCTCCAACTCGGATTGGGACGGCGGCTCTGCGGCAGTCGGATTTGTGGCCGGGGCAATGGTGGTTGGTGCGACCGCTGCCGCAACCGCACCGCCGCCCACAACCGCTGCGGTTGTCGCAGCGCCTGCGCCTGTCGCGCCGCCGTGCAACGTCGCACCAATCGCCGTTAACGAGGTGCCGTACTATAAGTGCGGCGCGACGTGGTTCGCGACGGGGTATGGCAGCGGCGGCGTGGTGTACACACAAGTTCCGCCACCGCCTGGATATTGATCGCGGTCGCCTCTCGCACGGCTGGCGGTTGAGCATCGCTTGGGTCCTGCTGACTCTCGAATGTCAGCACGAAAGCCACCGTTTAGACGTCCGGCAGTGCATCGATCTCTGCGCGAAGCGCAGCGACTACATCCGTCCAATCGCCTCTCGTGGCTTGCCGGAATAACCGCGCGTTTGCATACCACGGACTATCGTTCCTATCGAGTTGCCATCTCCAGTCCGGCATGAACGGCAGAGCGATCCAGACGGGTTTTCCAAGCGCCCCGGCCAGGTGCGCCGCGGCTGTGTCGACGCTGACTACCAGGTCGAGCCGGGCGATCAGCGCAGCGGTTTCGGCAAAGCTGGTTAGCCGTCCTGACACATCGCGTAGCGCCCCGCTTTGCTCAAGTTGTGCGAGGCACGCCCGATCGCTATCGCGCACATCCGGTTGCAACGCGAAGAATTCCGCGTCGGTTTCGAATACCGGCTTTAGTTGCTCAAGCGGAATCGATCGATTGTGATCGTTCAGATGCGTACGGCTTCCCGACCACACAATCCCAATCCGCGGCCGTCGCCTGGCGACCGGCAACAACTCGTCCCATTGACGGACAAGCTCTTCGTCGGCCTGCAGATAGGGACCGGATAGCGCGGGACCGGGTGTCCCCACCTTGAGCGCAAACGGCAGACTCATGGTTGGAATGTGATAGTCAAAATGCTTTACCTGGTCGGTCTCGCCGATAACTTCCGCTGCGCCAGGATAATGTCGGAGGAGCGGTAACAACGCGTCATGGACACGCAGCACGACATGCGCGCCGGCCGCACTTAGCTGATCCACGAAGCGTACGAATTGCAGCGTGTCGCCGAACCCTTGCTCATGATGAACGAGCACTGTCTTTCCGCCTATCGGTTGCGCGCCAGTCCATAGCGAATGCTGCGGAAATCCGTGGTCGCCCGTACCATCGCGCCAGCGCCATTCGTACTCGCGCCAGCCGTGTTCGAATTCGCCCAGCAGTAAATTGGTCTGTGCTCGATTCGTGCGTGCGCCGGCGTCGTTCGGATCGATCGAAAGCGCCTTCCTGAATTGAAGCAACGCCTCATCAAAGCGCCGGAGATCTCGCAATGCGACCCCGAGGTTAACGTATGCGCGCACGAAACGTGGCTTGAGCGCGATGGCCTGCCGGTAGGCATCGAGCTCGTCGTCATAGCGCCCCATCGTGCCTAGCAGCGTTCCCCGGTTGTAGTGCGCTTCGGCTAGTTGCGGATGGACCTTGCAAAGATGCACGAACACCTCGAGTGCCCGCTGCGATTGGCCAAGCTCTATCAGCGACACCGCCACACCATGCAACGCGGCGGCATCGTTGCGACACTGCGCCAGGCAGCGTTCGAGCAGCGCTATAGCAGCATCGCGGCGCTGCGCCAGCCGACAAACCTGCGCGGCGAACTTCAGTTGATGCCACGAGAGTGACGCACGCTCCGATGCCTGGATCAGATAGTCCGCGGCGCGTGCATGATCGCCCTGCTGGGCGGCGATATAGCCAAGGCCTGCGAGCGCCTCGCCGTGGTCGGGAGCGGTCTTCAGAATGCCGTGAAGCAGGCTTGCCGCATCGTCGAGCCGACCGGCCTGCAAGTTCGCCTGCGCGGCGGCGAGAATGTGTTCAGTATCGTGACTCATTACGCTGGGCACCAGGCAAGTGCGATCTGTCCAAAGATCGTAGAGGCCCATTGTACGGAATCGCGTCTAGCGGGTCTTACGAGCGATGCTTCCGGTTGGTTACCGCCAGATTCAGCGGAGATTCATCCGGTCCGCCACCGCTTCTAGATGTCGAGCTTGCTGACCTTCGTGCCTTCAAAGCTGAGGTTGGCCATCAGGCCGGAGTTCGTGACCACGAAACCGACGATCGGCGAACTGGTCGTTGCAGTGTCGAGCGAACCGTTGGCGCCAGTCTTGGCCACCGCGACGGAGCCATCCACGCCGGCTGTCCAGCCCTTGTCGGTGGTGCGGAATTTGTCGAGCGCGTCCTGCGTCATGAACATGAGTATCACCGCCTTGGACTGGGCGCCGATCTGCAAGCCAAATGAGGCGGTACTGGTCTTGTAATACCCGACGGACGTGCCTCGCTCGCGAAGCGCGCCTTCGCCGTATTCGCCGCCGACCACCACGCCTGCCGCGAACACGGACGGAAAGACAAGAATCCCCTTGGCGTTGCCGGCCTGCGCCTGAGCACCCGGCGTCGAACTGTATAGCTTCTTGAGGGCGCCATCGACGCCGTCGTCGATTTCATTGCGCTTATTGGCCGCTTCCGTCGGATTCGAGGTCGTGCCACACGCGGCGAGCGAGCTGGCTAGTGCGATTGCGCTAACCGAAAAAAAAGTGCGACGGTTCATGAGCGTTCCCTTATTGAAGTGCGCCAGATTTGCGCCTGGAAACAGATGAGATTGCGATTCGTATCCGCCACGCGACGGAGTAACGCGGCAACACCGCACATGAACGATAGGCCTCGCGCACGCGGGCAGGTATAGGACCTTGGTCCGATGCGTCGCGACCTCGTTAGCCTCGCTTCGCGTAGTCAATAGCACACGCTGCTACTGGATCTTCACCTCGTTCTCTAAAGTCCGATTGTTCTCGAATGCCGAGACGCTTTCAAGCGTGGTTTCGCAAATGGTCGTCAACGCCTCGTGCGTGAGATAGGCCTGATGCCCCGTCACAATTACGTTGGGGAACGACACGAGTCGCTGAAAGACATCGTCGGTGATGATTTCGCTCGATAGATCGCGAAAGAAGAGATTGCTCTCCTGTTCGTACACGTCAATTCCAAGGCCGCCGAGCTGCCCGGTCTTCAACGCGTCGATGGCAGCCTCGGTGTCGAGCAGGCCCCCGCGGCTGGTATTGATGAGTATCGCGCCTCGCTTCGCGCGTGCGAGCGTCTGCGGGTTGATCACGTGGTGTGTCGCCGGTGTAAGCGGACAATGCAGCGAAATAACGTCAGCCTGCTCCCCTATCTCGCCGGGCTTCGCATAGCTCAGACCGAGCGCCTGAAATTCCGCCGACGGTTGCGGATCGAAACCGATCACCCTGCAGCCGAAGCCGAGCATGATCTTCGCGAACACGCAGCCGATCTTGCCGGTGCCGACCACCGCAACCGTCTTGCCGCAAAGGTCGAAGCCAGTCAGCCCGTCAAGCGAGAAATTCGAGTCACGCGTGCGATTGTAGGCACGATGCACCTTTCGGTTGATTGCAAGCAGAAGCGCTACGGCATGTTCCGCCACGGAGTTCGGCGAATACGTCACCACGCGCACCACCTTCATGCCGAGCCCGGCGGCAGCGGCGAGATCGACGTTGTTAAAGCCCGTGCAGCGCAGAGCCAGCAGACGCGTCCCGCCCCTGTGCAGCGCGCCGAGTACTTCCGCGTCCGCCTTGTCGTTGACGAAGATGCAGACGGCGCCGTAGCCGGCGGCGAGGCCGGCGGTATCCGTATCCAGCAACACGTCGAAGTAATGCAGCTTGTGCGCACCGTTGCGATTCGCTCCGTCGAGATACCGGCGTTCATAGCGCGTCGAACTAAATACCGCTACTTCCATGATCGACTCCTTCAGTGTCCGGATTGAACGTCCGTCCTCGTGCGGCGCAGCTTTGTCTAGCCGGCCGCAATCGCTATGGCAAGCTGCACGAAAAGCACCTTGAGGATGGTCATCGACGGGAAAATCATTGCGTACATGATGTCGGGCTGATCCGTCGGCGCAACGCGGTTCGCGAAGGCGAGAATCGCGGGGTTGCCGGTTGCACCGCAAATCACGCCCACCGATGTATCGAAAGACAGCTTGAAAACCCAGAGGCAGCATATCGCCGTGACGCCGACGAGCACGAGCAAAGTTATCGCGCCATAAAGCAGCAGCAGCGGCCCCGCGGTCCCGACGGTCGTGACGAACTTGGGTCCGCAAGCGATGCCCACTTGCGCGAGGAAGATGGTGAGTCCGAGGTTGCGAAGGACAAGGTTCGCGGAAAGCGGCATCGTCCATACGAACGGTCCGTTGCGGCGCGCCTTGCCAAGGCACAGCGCGACCAGCAGCAACGCCGCCAGACCCAGACTGAACGCACCGAGACCCGGAAAGCGCAGCGGGATCGCGCCGACCAGCAGTCCCGCAGCCGCGCCTATGCCCAAGGAAATGAAACTGAGATCGGCCGTGCTCTTGATCGAATCGCCGAAGAACGCGCGCACGGCCACCTGATGCGCGCGGTTCACGAGCAGGCCGACCCGATCGCCCGCTTCGAGAACAAGCTCCGGCGTGGACAGCAGATCCGTATCGCCGCGCCGCACATGCGCAACCGCGCAGTTCACACCGTCCGGGAAACGCAGACTGCCAAGCGGCATGCCGACCACCGACGGATTCGAAGCGAACACGCGCATGTAGTCCAGGTCTTCCCGGTGACTCGCGATGCGTCCCGGCTGCAACTCCCCGCACAGCGTCGTCGCCTCCTCGAGCAGGCGCGCGTCGGTGGCCGTGACAAGAAGGACGTCGTCGGCGCGCAGAATGAGATCGTCGGTGGGGAGCTGGTTGCGATGCGCGCGCCGCACGGCCGCGATGGCTACGCCAGCAGGCAGTTGTGTCAGAAGTTCCGGCAACCGCAGACCAAAGAGACGCTCATTGCGCAGCGCGATTTCCGCAGTCTCGAGCAACTTCGCGGGCGGCTTGCGTATCCTGGCTTTGAGCGCCACGTTGAGCGCATAGATAAATAGAATCGGCCCGGCCACGCCGAACGGATAGGCAACGCTATAGGCCACGGCGGCATCGCTGCTGTTCATCGATGCGATCGCAACCTGAAGGCTCGCCGTGCTCGTGCCGCTCCCTGCGAACATGCCGAGAGAATCGGCGAGCGTAACGCCAAAGCGGATGAACGCGCACGCTGCGAGGCCTGACGCAATGACGCCGATACATGCGGCGAGATTGGCCTTTAGGCCCTCGCGGCTCGTCAGTCCACGAAAGAACTGTGCGCCGTACTGAATGCCGATGCCATACAGAAACATCAACAGACCCAGCGTGCCCAGCAACGCTGGCGGCGTGGCTTTTGGCGCGAACGCGCCAAGCGCCAGCCCAACGAACAGTACTGCCCCGGAGCCCAGCGCCACGCCTTTCACATTGATTTCGCCGATCAGATAGCCAACCGCGATCGTCAAAAACAGCGCAAAGAGCGGCTGAGCTTCGACGAAGGTTCTGACTGCGTCCATGACGCCCCCTCAGGTTGTACAAGGCAATGCAGCAATACATCGATATGGAAGTCGCTTTGCCGCCGACGGTCTTGCACCACTGCACCAATTCATCTCGATTCAAGTACGACCACACTGCGCGATTCGACGCGGCAGATACCGCGCTCGACGCGGGCCGTTTCAATGTTCGAAACGACTTTCGACGGCAGTTCCGCAGCCGTATCGACGAGCCGCCGCCAGCTCCCGTCGTCGAGCGCGGGAAGCTCAACATCGCGCCCGTCTGCGTTCATGTTGAAGATGACGTGCAACATGGGCTCGTCGAGCGCCTGTGCCGCGAGCGTGAACGCGACGAGGCGAGCCTGCGGGTCTCCCCATGCGGGCGCTCCGAGCCGTTCCCCGTGCCACGCCACATCGGGATGCGTTTGGCCATGCTCCGTACCGCCCGTGAAGAACCGGCGACGACGCAGGCTCGGGTGACGCTTGCGCAGCGCGATCATCTCGCGCACGAAACGCAGCATGTCAAGCGAGTCATCGGAGAAGCGCCAGTCCGTCCACGACAGTTCGTTGTCCTGGCAGTAAGCGTTGTTGTTGCCGCGCTGGGTACGCAGGATTTCATCGCCGGCGAGAAGCATGGGTACACCCTGGCTTAGCAGCAGGATCGCAATGAAGTTGCGCCCCTGCCGCAAACGCAGACGGACGATCGACGGATCGTTTGTGTCGCCTTCCTCGCCGCAATTCCACGAGAGGTTATCGTTGCTGCCATCGCGGTTGTCGTCGCCGTTGGCCTGGTTGCGCTTCGCGTCGTAGCTGACGAGATCGCGCAGCGTGAAGCCGTCGTGGCAGGTGACGAAGTTGATGCTGTTCACTGGCAGCCTGCCGTCCGCCTGGTAAAGATCAGCGCTCCCAGCGAGACACGTGCACATCTGGCCGATCATTCCAGGATCGCCGCGCACGAAGCGCCGGATCACGTCACGGTAACGCCCGTTCCACTCGGCCCACGCCATGCCCGGAAACGCGCCGACGTGATACAGCCCCGCCGCGTCCCAGGCCTCCGCGATCAGCGGCACGCGCGCGAGTACCGGGGAAGCTTCCATTGCCCACGGCAACGGCGGCGTACCTAGCAATGCACCGCCCTCGCCGCGCGTGAATACGCTCGCGAGGTCAAAACGAAAACCGTCCACGCCGAATTCCCGAACCCAGTACTCGAGACAACGCAGGATGAACGCCGACACCAGCGGATGATTGCAGTTGACCGTATTGCCGCAGCCGGTGTAGTCGAGATAACGTCCTCCTTGCGCCGGATCGACGTGATAGAAGACTTCGTTGGCGAGCACCTTGAAATTGATCACAGGGCCGCTCGCGCCCGCTTCCGCCGTGTGATTGAACACCACGTCCAGCAGCACCTGGATCCCGGCCGCGTGCATCGCATCGATGAACGCACGGAACTCCTGCGGCGCGCGCCCAGGTTCGACGCTATAGCCAGGATGCGGAGAGTAGAAGCTATGCGTGCTGTAGCCCCAGTAATTGACGAGGCCGATCGCTGCAGCCGGTGCAGGCACGTCCTGCTCATCGAAAGCCATCACCGGCAGCAACTCCACGTGCGTGATGCCCAAATCCTTCAGATAGGGGATTTTCTCGATCAGCCCCGAGAACGTTCCGGGGTGTTGAACGCCGCTCGACGAATCGCGCGTGAATCCGCCTACATGCAGCTCGTAGATGATCGCGTCATCGAGTGTGCGCACGCTCACGTCTTCGCGTTCGCCCAGCGGTTCGGTGACGATGGCTCGCAGCGAAGCATGCTCTCGCTCCCGTACAGCGGCAGCGGGCTGGCGGCGCCATCGCCGATCGCTGACCGCGCGCGCGCCGGGATCGAGCAACTCAAAACGGCTGCTGGCTTCGTCATCCAGTTGCGGAACACCATGACGGCCGTATGCACGCCACGTGTAGCAGCATTGCTCCGGAAGGTCTTCTATCAACACATGCCAGAAATAGAATGTGCGGTTTGTTTCGGGCGTTAGTCCGACGATCTGGAACGGTGCGATGCTATCCGGCGAAGCGTAAAGCAGCAGTTCCAGGCGAGTCGCGTGCCGGCAGAAAATACAGAAATTCACGCCGCCCGGCACGACCGACGCACCAGGCGGAAATCGTGAGCCGGGCCGCGCTACACAAATACGCTGGCTATCGACGTTAGCGCTGCTCAAGGTCGATCCTCACTGCACGAGCGTTCCATATGCGCTCGCAATACTCACCTATCGCACGATCGGACGAGAACTTGCCCGATCGCGCCGTATTCATAATCGACATTCGCGTCCACCGCCTTGCGTCCTGCCACGCGTCGCTCACACGTTGCTGACACGCGACGTAATCCGCGAAATCGGCCAGCACGAGGAACGGGTCGAATTGCAGCAGACTGTCGACAAGTGGCCTGAATACATTCGGGTCGCCCCGCGAGAAGCGCCCTTGCGCGATCTGCGAAAACACATCGCTCAGTTCGTCGTTAGACTTCACATAGTCGGAAGGACGATAGCCGTCGCGCTTGGCCTGTTCGACCTGTTGCGCGGTCAAGCCGAACAGGAAGAAGTTGTCGGCGCCCGCTTCTTCACGGATCTCCACATTCGCGCCATCGAGCGTGCCGATGGTCAGCGCGCCGTTCATCATGAACTTCATGTTGCCCGTGCCGGATGCCTCCTTGCCCGCGGTTGAAATCTGCTCCGAGAGGTCGGCGGCGGGATACACCCAATGCCCGTTTTTCACGTTGAAGTCAGGATAGAACACGACTTTCAGCCGACCGTCGATTACCGGATCGTCATTGACGACTTCGGCAATGCCCGTAATCAGGCGGATCATCAGCTTGGCCATCGCGTAGCCCGGCGCCGCCTTGCCGCCAAAGATGAAGCAGCGCGGCGCGATGTCGAGCCCCGGATCGCGGCATAGCCTCCGATACAGACTGATTATGTATAACGCGTTCAGGTGTTGGCGTTTGTACTCGTGGATGCGCTTGACCTGGACGTCGAATAGCGCGTTCGGGTCGACGTCGATACCTGTTGCATCAGCGATACGCGCCGCCAGCGCCGCCTTGTTGTCGAAGCGCATTGCACGCCACGCCTCGTGAAAGCCGTCATCGTCGGCATGCGCGGCAAGCGCGTCGAGCTCGGTCAGGTCGGCTCGCCACTTCGCGCCGATAGTCCCGTCGAGAAGACCCGCGAGCCCCGGATTGCTCAACATGAGAAAGCGGCGCGGCGTCACGCCGTTCGTCACGTTGAGAAAGCGTTGTGGATACATCTCCGCAAAATCACGCAGCACCGTCTGGCGCAAAAGATCGGAGTGCAATGCCGCGACTCCGTTGACCGCATGCGCGCCCACCGTGGCGAGATGCGCCATGCGCACCTTCTTGTCGCCGCGTTCGTCGATCAGCGACATGCGCGTCGCGCGCGCGTCGTCGGCGGGAAAAGCACACCGCACGCTGTCGAGAAAACGGTGATTGATTTCATAAATGATTTCGAGCTGGCGCGGCAGCAGGCTCTGAAAGAGCGGCAGACTCCACGTTTCAAGCGCCTCGGGCAACAGCGTGTGATTGGTGTATGCAAGAGTGCGCTGGGTGATATCCCACGCCGCATCCCAGGAAAGTCCGTGCACGTCCAGCAGCAGACGCATCAACTCGGCAACGGCGATTGATGGATGTGTATCGTTGAGTTGCGCGGCAAACAGGTCAGGAAAGTGTTCGATCGATGTGTTCTTCAATGCCGCTAGCCGCAACATATCCTGCAGCGAACACGAAACAAAAAAATACTGCTGCGCAAGCCGCAGACGCTTGCCCGCCTCGGGCTCGTCGTTCGGATAGAGAACCTTGGACAAGGTTTCCGAAACCACTTTCTCCTGCACAGCCTCGTAGTATTCGCCGGCGTTGAAATCCTGGAAGTCGAACGACTCGACCGCTTCGCTCTTCCACAGCCGAAGTACATTGCAGGTATCGACACGATAGCCCTGCACCGGCAGGTCGCAGGCAACGCCCTTCACTTGCCGCGCCGGTATCCAGTTCACGCGGAGGCGGCCTTCAGCGTCGGTCTGCTGTTGCGTGTATCCGCCGAAGCCGATGTAGTAACTCACATCCGGCCGTACGAGTTCCCAGGGATTGCCGTTCTGCAGCCACTTGTCTGTCACCTCCACCTGCCAGCCGTCGCGGATAACCTGATCGAAGATGCCGAACTCGTAGTGGATGCCATAACCGATCGCCGGTATTTCCAGCGTGGAAAGCGAGTCCATGTAGCACGCGGCAAGGCGTCCGAGGCCGCCGTTGCCAAGTCCGGGTTCTTCCTCGATCGCAAGCAGCGCGTCGACATCCTGCCCCAGCGCATGCATCGCCTCGCGCGCTTCGTCTCCCATGTCGAGATTGAGCAGGTTATTGCCAAGCTGTGGGCCGATCAAAAACTCTGCGGACAGATAACAGGCGACCTTGACGTTTTGTGCGGCGTAGACTTTCGTCGACGCGGCCCAGCGCGCGAGCATCCGATCGCGCACACTGAAGGCAAGCGCCATATACCAGTCGTGCGGGCTTGCAATGTCCGGATAGCGTCCTACCCGGCAAATCAGATTCCTGACTACGTCGTTCTGGAACGCGTAGCCGCTCACGTCGTGAGTGGCGCCTTGCGTATTCAAAGCCGCTTCCGCTACGGAAACCTCGTTCATGGTCTCGGCCCTCGCATTTCACGCCGGGGCAGGATCGGCCCCGGCTCCCGTTGGATCGCGCAACGCAGGTTCTATGCTCCGGACGGTCAATACGGCCACACCCATTCCGACAACTCCGGATTATCCGTACCGTGCTCATGCGCGTAGTTCATGTTGAGGATGATCGCGTTCCTCATGTCTTCTCTTAGATGTGCGGTTCTGCCCTGCAGGCGCGGCACACGATCGAGCACGTCCAGCACCAGATTGAAGCGGTCGACCTTGTTGAGTATCGCGAGTTCGAGCGGCGTATTGATGTTGCCCTTCTCCGTGTAGCCGCGAACGTGCAGATTCTCGTGATTGCGGAATCGATACGCAAGCTTGTGAATCAGCCACGGGTAGCCGTGAAAATTGAATATCACGGGCTTATCGACGGTAAACAGGCTGTCGAATTCGCGCTCCGTCGAGCCGTGCGGATGCTCTGTCACCGGCTGCATTTTGAACAGATCGACTACATTCACGAAGCGCAGTTTCAACTCGGGCAGACGCTCGCGCAAAATGGCCGTTGCTGCGAGCGCTTCCTGCGTGGCAACGTCGCCGCATGAAGCCATCACCGCGTCGGGCTCCATGTCTTCGTCATTGCTCGCGCGCCGCCAAAGACCCATGCCTTTCGCGCAATGCACGACCGCTTCGTCGATAGTCGTGAATTGCAGGTGCTTCTGCTTGTCGGCGACGATGACATTGATGCAGTCGGTCGAGCGCAGGCACTGATCCGCCACGACGAGCAGCGTATTGGCGTCCGGCGGCAAATAAACCCGTGTGACCGAGGGACTCTTGTTAGTCACGAGGTCGATGAAGCCGGGGTCCTGATGCGAGAAGCCGTTGTGATCCTGACGCCATACCGTCGACGAAAGCAGGATATTTTCAGAGGCCACCGAAGCCCGCCACGGCACATGGTTCTTGCATACGTCCAGCCATTTCGCGTGCTGGTTGAACATCGAGTCCACCACGTGCGCGAACGCTTCATACGTGTGGAAGAAGCCGTGGCGGCCGGAAAGCAGATAGCCTTCGAGCCACCCCATCAGCGTGTGCTCCGAGAGCATCTCCATCACGCGGCCGTCGCGCGACAGTTCGCCGCCGTCGTCGTCTTCGGGCAGCATGTCTGCCATCCACGCTTTCTTGCTGACTTCGTAAATCGACTGAAGCCGGTTCGACGCAGTCTCGTCGGGGCCGAAGACGCGGAAGGTGTCCATGTTGCAACGCATGGTGTCACGCAGAAACTGGCCGAGCGGCTGCGTGTTTTCGCGCAGCACATTGCCGGCGCGTGAAACTTCGACCGCGTAGTCGCGAAAGTCGGGCAGCTTCAGATCGCGGCGCAACAATCCGCCGTTTGCATGCGGGTTCGCGCTCATGCGGCGCGGGCCTTGCGGCGCAAGCTCGCGCAGTTCCGTAAGCAACCTTCCGGAGTCATCGAACAATTCGCCGGGCCTGTAGCCGCGCAGCCAGCTTTCGAGCAGGTCGAGGTTCGCGGGGTTTCCCCTTACATCCGAGAACGGCACCTGGTGCGAACGCCATGACCCCTCGACCTTATGGCCGTTGATTTCCTTCGGCCCCGTCCAGCCCTTGGGCGTGCGCAACACGATCATCGGCCAGCGTGGACGCTCGGCATTGCCATCCGCGCGCGCCCTTTCGTGAATCGAGCGGATGTCGGCGATCACAGTATCGAGCGTGCCGGCCATTGTCTGATGCATCTGCGACGGGTCGGACCCTTCGACGAAATACGGCATATAGCCGTAGCCTTCGAGTAACGCCGCGAGTTCTCCGTGGCTGATGCGCGAGAGGATCGTCGGATTGGCGATCTTGTAGCCGTTCAGGTTCAGAATTGGCAGTACGGTGCCGTCGCGCGCGGGATTGATGAACTTGTTCGAATGCCACGCGGTCGCAAGCGGACCTGTCTCGGCCTCACCATCGCCGACCACGCAGGCCACGATCAGATCGGGGTTGTCGAGCGCAGCGCCATAAGCGTGCGACAGGCTGTAACCGAGTTCACCGCCCTCATGAATAGAGCCGGGCGTTTCGGGCGTCACATGCGAGCCGATATGTCCCGGAAACGAGAACTGCTTGAAGAACTTCTGCATGCCTTCGGCGTCCTCGCTTTTGTCCGGGTAGACCTCCGAATAGGTGCCTTCGAGATAGGCTGGGCCGAGTACGCCAGGCGCGCCGTGCCCAGGCCCGGCCATGAAAATCATGTCCAGGTCGTCGCGCTTGATGACGCGATTCAGATGCGCCCAGACGAACGAAAGCGCGGGACTTGCGCCCCAGTGCCCAAGCAGACGGTGCTTTACATGATCGACTTTGAGGGGTTCGCGCAAAAGCGGGTTGTCCTTGAGGTAAATCATGCCGACCGAGAGGTAATTGCACGCGCGCCACCAGGCGTCGATCCGCCTTAGTTCGTCGTTGGAGAGCGCGGTTGGGTACGAGGAGTCCGATGCTCGATCGCTGCTCATGCTGGTGTCTCCTGTGCGTGCAGCCTCGGCCCCAACAAACAGCCGAGCGGCTCTACACAATAGAGATAAACGCCGGACAGGCGACAGGCAATAGGACCTTAGGCCGATGTTGGCGGGCAGCCAACCTGCTCCATTACGCCGTCGGCCGCCTGCCCGCCGCCGGGCCGGCAGCAACCAGCGGTTCGCGTGTAGGACCATGGTCCAATTGCCACAGTCGGGCGCTGCCTTCAGCATTCAAACCGTTGGCAAGTCGCGCCTCGTTGGTCCCGCTTTTCAATGTCGAGGTCCATCTCATGGACGGAGCAAAGCAGTTTTCACGCAGTCGGGACATCAATGCAAAGGTTGCCCGCATTTTGACGAAACGCAGGGCGGTCGCACACGAGCATCTGACAGAACGCGTGCGCACCGCGTCAGGTGTCGATTGCGACACTGCAGCCGCGCCGACCACGCGTGCGCCAACGCCTTGGGACACATGGTCTTACGGGCTCGACATCATTCAGCGGTCGGTCATGTTTCTCGATACGCTGCGTGAGCGCGGGACTGCGTATCGCGAGCGGGCCCGGCAGGATCCGAAACCCGTGTTGCACTTCGACTACGAGTCTGTTCTCGACGGTCGCCAGTTCGAAAGACCCGTCAACTACGCGCTGCTAAAAATCAAGCCTCCCGAAGGCGTGATCGTGGACCCGCGCAAGCGCCCTTACCTCATTATCGATCCGCGCGCCGGCCATGGCCCGGGCATTGGAGGCTTCAAGGACGACTCACAAGCCGGTGTCGCGCTGCGCGGGGGACATCCGGTGTACTTTCTCATCTTCTTTCCCGATCCAGAACCGGGCCAGACATTGCTCGACGTGTGCGCCGCCGAGCAGCAGTTCGTGAAGCGGTTGCGCACGCTACACCCCGACAGCCCGAAACCCGCGCTCGTCGGTAATTGCCAGGCCGGGTGGGCCGCGATGATGATCGCGGCGTCAGACCCGGACGACACCGGCCCGATCGTCATCAATGGCGCGCCGATGTCCTACTGGAGCGGTGCGTGGAGCGAAGGCCAGGGCGATAACCCGATGCGCTACGCCGGCGGCATACTCGGAGGCTCGTGGCTTGCGTCATTTGCCGCGGATCTCGGAGCCGGAAAATTCGACGGCGCTCATCTGGTGCAGAACTTCGAGAGCCTTAATCCGGCGAATACGCTGTGGGACAAGTACTATCACCTCTTTCATAACGTCGATACCGAACCGCCCCGCTTTCTCGACTTCGAACGCTGGTGGGGCGATTACTATCTGATGAACCGCGAGGAAATCGAGTGGATCACGCACAACCTGTTCATCGGAAACAAGCTCTGGTCTGGCGATGTGAGAGGATCAAGCGGCAAGGCATTCGATCTGCGCGAAATCCGCTCGCCGATCATTCTGTTTGCGTCGCTTGGCGATAACATCACGCCGCCGCAACAGGCATTCAACTGGGTGGCGGATCTGTACGGCAGCACCGAGGAAATCAAGGCCCGCGGCCAGGTGATCGTCGGACTCATGCATCAGGACATCGGCCATCTCGGCATCTTTGTATCGGGCAAAGTGGCAAAGAAGGAACACACGCAGATCGTCTCAGTGCTGGAAGCCATCGAATCTTTTGCGCCCGGCCTCTACGGAATGTCGATCACCGAACGGAAAGACGCAAACGGCGAAACCGAATACGAGGTCGAGTTTCGAGAACATCGGCTCGAAGAAATCGCGGCGCATTTCAACCGCTTCGAGCGCGAGGACGAAAAGCCGTTCGAAGCCGTCGCGCAACTTTCCGAGTTCAACCAGCGTGCGTACGAACTGTTCGCCCAGCCGATCGTGCAGGCCATGTCGAACGAAACGACCGCGCGGCTGTTTCGCGAATTTCATCCGTTGCGTTTGCAGCGCTGGGCGTTCTCGGATCTCAATCCCTGGCTCGCGTGGCTGCCATCCGCGGCGAGCGCGGTGAAGACTCATCGCCAGCCCGCGGAAGCAGACAACCCGTGGCGCGCGATCGAGCAAAGCGGCTCGCAAATGATCAGCGCATCGCTCGATTACTATCGGGAGATGCGCGATGCAGGTACGGAGGCAACATTCTTCACGATCTACGGCAACCTGTTCTCGCTCTATCTCGCTGACGCTAAACCTGCGGCAGAAAGCAGGGCCAAAAGCGGGACCGGGCCCGACAGTGATCCTCGCGATTTGCCGTTCGTCAAGGAAGCGCTCGCGTCGATCCGCGAAGGGGGCTACACGGAAGCAATCGCACGCGCGGCCGCCCTGCTCTCGCGCAAAGGCGAGCCATTGCCGCTTTCGCGGCTCGTCACGCGCAAGGAACTGGCTCAGGCGTACGCGAGCTATCTTCCGGATCTGCCTGCCGATCAGTGGCGGCGAATTCGCGGTGAGCAGGAAATCATCGTCAGCTTCGAGCAGGATGAGGCGATTGCCACGTTGCCGGTACTTGTCGCCGACAGGAAAGATCGGGCGCGTTTCATCACGCTGCTAGACGAATTGTTGAAAGACGAACGCGTACAAAGCACTGGTCCGACTGAAGCGCAGCGGGCCATGTTCGATCGCATTCGCCAGGCACTCACGGCGAAGCCCACGCCGGGCCGCTCCGTTGCTGCGCTCGAGCGGCCATAGTCCGCCAGCCAGATGCACACGGTCCTGTTTTGCATGGAGCCTCAATGGAAGCGAAGCACAGCAAGTACCAACGACTCATCGAGCACTGCAAAAGCTTGCCGCCGATGAAAACGGCGGTCGCGCATCCGTGCGATGCGAGCTCGCTCGAGGGCGCTGTCGAAGCGGCGCGGCTGGGGCTCATCGCGCCGATACTCGTGGGGCCGGTCGAGCGTATCGAAGCCGCAGCCGCGCTGGCCGGCGTTGCGATCGCCGGCTTTGCGCTCGTCGATGCCCCGCACAGCCACGCCGCGGCAGCCGCCGCAGTGCAACTCGTGCGCGAAGGCAAGGCAGAAGCCCTGATGAAAGGCAGCCTGCATACGGACGAACTGATGGGCGCGGTGGTGAGCCGCGAGTCGGGGCTGCGTACCGAACGGCGTATCAGCCACTGCTTTGTCATGGACGTCCCGCTGCTCGAGCAGGCGCTGATCGTCACTGACGCCGCGATCAATATCGCGCCCACACTCGACGTGAAGATGGACATCTTGCAGAACGCGATCGACCTGGGTCACGCGTTGCAATTCGAGCAAGTACGCGTCGCGATTCTGTCAGCGATGGAAACCGTGAATCCGAAACTGCCTTCCACGATCGAAGCCGCCGCGCTCTGCAAAATGGTCGATCGACGTCAGGTGACGGGAGCGTTGGTAGACGGTCCGCTTGCACTGGACAACGCGATCAGTGTCGAAGCGGCCCGGATCAAGCAGATCGATTCGCAGGTGGCGGGCCGCGCCAACGTGCTGATGGTGCCCGACCTGGAAGCCGGCAACATGCTCGCGAAGAGCCTGTCGTTTCTCGCTGGTGCGGATGCGGCGGGTATCGTGCTGGGCGCCCGTGTGCCGATCGTGCTAACCAGCCGCGCCGACAGCTTGCTGACGCGCCTCGCCTCATGCGCAGTGGCGGCCCTCGTGGCAGACGCCAGGCGCACGAGCGACAAGGTGTTGAGGTAACGCCATGCCGGATGTCATTCTGGTACTGAACGCCGGTTCGTCCAGCATCAAGTTCCGCGCCTTCGGCGTAGACGGTGCGACGATGCATCTCGTGCTGCGCGGTCAGGTCGACGGCCTCGGCACGGCGCCACGCTTTATCGCCGTAGACAGCGACGGCAACACGACAACCCGCGACTGGGACGCCGATCCAACGCTCGGACACGAGGGCGCAATCGAGCATATCGGCGGCTTCCTGCGAAGCTACGGCGGAGGATATCGTCTGATCGCCGTCGGCCATCGTGTCGTACACGGCGGTCAGATGTACTCGGGCCCGGTGACGGTGACGCCCGCCGTTCTCGACGAACTGGACAAGCTGGTGCCGCTCGCACCGCTGCATCAGCCGCACAACCTGAGTCCGATACGCATCATCGCGCGAACTCGGCCCGATATCCCGCAGGTAGCCTGCTTCGATACGGCGTTTCATCGCTTGACACCCGAGGTCGCGCAGGCTTATGCGCTACCCTCGGCGATCACGGAAAGAGGCGTGCGCCGTTATGGCTTTCACGGCCTCTCCTATGAGTACATTGCGAGCGTGCTGCCTCGGATCGCACCGGCCGCGGCAGCAGGCCGATGCGTCGTAGCCCATCTCGGCAACGGCGCCAGCATGTGCGCGATGGTGGGCGGCAAGAGCGTCGCGAGCACGATGGGCTTCACCGCCGTCGATGGCCTCCCGATGGGCACACGCTGCGGCAATCTGGACCCAGGCGTAATTCTCTATCTGATCGATGCACTGAAGATGGAGAAGCAGGACATCGAAGATCTGATCTACCGGCAGTCGGGCCTGCTTGGCGTGTCCGGTATTTCGAGTGACATGCGCGCACTGCTCGCGAGCGATGCGCCACGCGCCCGTTTCGCAGTCGATATCTACACGTACAGGATCGCCCGTGAACTCGGCTCGCTAGCGGCCGCGATGCACGGCATCGACGCGCTCGTTCTCACAGCCGGCGTGGGGGAAAACGCCAGCGCGATTCGCGAGCGCATTGTGCGCGACGCCGCATGGCTCGGACTGGAACTCGACCCTGCGGCAAACGAGTCGGGCGGCCCCTGCATCAGCGCTGCGTCGAGCAAGGTATCTGTCTGGGTCATCCCGACCAATGAAGAACTCATGATAGGGCAACACACACTCGCGGCGATCCATGCCGCCGCCTCATAGAGCGAACGTACGCCGGACCGGACCCGAAGGATACCTCCATGACATCCGCCCCGCCGCAGCCGATCCTGAGTGGCGCGAAAGCGCTGGTCACAGGCATTGCCAACGAATATTCGATCGCGTACGGATGTGCGAAAGCGTTTCGCGAGCTGGGCGCGGACCTCGCGATTACCTATGCCAACGAGAAAACAAGGCCCTATGTAGAGCCGCTTGCAACGGCCCTCGGTGCATCGATCTTCGAGCCGCTCGATGCTTCGAGCCCGGGCGAGCTTGCGGCCGTGTTCGAGCGAATCGACAGGGAATGGGGCAACCTCGATATTCTCGTCCATTCGATCGCGTGGGCGCCCAAAAATGATCTGCAAGGACAGTTGATCGACAGTTCGAGCGAAGGCTTCGCGAGTGCAATGGACATTTCGTGCCACTCGTTCGTGCGCATGGCACGCCTTGCCGCGCCGTTGATGAAAAACGGCGGCACCATGCTCACCATGAGCTATCACGGCGCAAACAAGGTAGTGCCTTCCTATAACATGATGGGCCCCGTCAAGGCCGCACTGGAAGCCTGCGCCCGTTACCTTGCATATGAACTCGGCCCGAAGGGAATCCGCGTGCACGCCATTTCACCGGGGCCGCTCAAGACGAGAGCCGCGTCTGGCCTGAAAGACTTCGATCTGCTACTTACGGAAGCTGCGCAACGCGCGCCGCTGGGCGAGCTGGTCGACATCATGGATGTTGGGTTTACCTGCGCCTTTCTGGCGACGCCCTACGCCCGGCGCCTGTCCGGAGAGACGCTGTATATCGACGGCGGCGTCAATATCATGGCCTGACCGCCGTATCGATTCCACTAAGGGAGCACTTTATGGCTGATCTGTGGATGGGAAACGTTGAAGACAATACTTCGGATGACGAAATCAATGATTTCCTTATCAAATACGGCTTTCCGCCATTCGATCGGATCCACCGCTATCACGGAACGGGAGCGCGGCCCGCGATCGTGCTCAGCTTCAGCGGCACGTCGCCGGATGCGTTGCGCAATCTGCAGGCCCGAGTCCACAACATGTTCTGGAAGAGCCGGCCCATTGTCGTTCAGGTCATGCCGGAGCGCGCCGACAGGTCGTAGAAGGTAAGCGGAACGGTATGTGACTGGTCCTGGACCCCTTGCTTGCCGACCCAGGTTACCGACGGCGACGGGATCAGTTACGTCGGGAACGGCGACTCGTAGTCCTTGCACTTTGCCCGAGGTATCAGCGAGCCGCACGCCGCGCCGCGCGGTCGAGCCGCCGCCGGCCTCTTTCTCAGTAGCCGTCACCTCCGGCACGTTTGCGCCTCATCTCGGCCCACTCGATTAACGCCTGCATCGACGGCCCGAGCGCATATCCCATATCGCAAAGTTCGTACTCTACCTTCGGCGGCACTTGGGGATACACCGTTCGCCGCACGATGCCGTCTTTCTCCAGCTGCTTGAGCTGCTGAATCAGCATTTTCTGGTTGATGCCGTCAATCAGCTTCTCCAGATCGGAGAATCGCAGCGGGCCTTTTGCGGCAAACAACTGGCAAATGATGACGATCTTCCACTTGCCCTCCAGAACCCGGAGGGCCTCTGTCGTCGCCTCGGCCCATTCAAGCCGCTTCTTGGGATCTTCGCAGTTCCATTCACGCTCTTCAGACACAAACACCTCGGTACGCTACTTACTTTTTAGTCGGTACTTACCATTACAACATAAGCCAGCTAAAGTGGGCGCCACGTGCAATATGGAGGATACAGCTATGAAAATCGGGATCGTCGGAACAGGAAACATTGGCGCGTCTCTCGCCCGCAAGTTGAGCGCGGCAGGCCATGAAGTCCGCGTCGCGAACTCTCGCGGGGCGGATGGTGTTCGACAGTTCGCCGACGAGATCGGCGCGCAAGCCGTGGATGTTCGCGGCGCGGTCGATGGCGCGGAAGTCATCATCCTGTCGATTCCGCTGCCCGCCATACAGGCGCTTCCTGCGGATTTGTTTGGTTCCGTAGCGGCTGACGCGATCGTCGTCGACACCGGCAACTACTACCCGGACATGCGCGACCCGCACATTCCGGAAATCGACGAAGGAATGCCCGAAAGCGTGTGGGTATCCCGACAGATCGGGCGCCCTGTCATCAAGGCATTCAACAACGTGCTGGCCTACACGCTCGCAGAACTGGGTCAGCCGGAGGGGACGCCTGGCCGCCTCGCCGTCGCCGTGGCGGGGGATGACCTGCGCTCCAGGGAAATCGTGATGGAGCTGGTGAATCAGACGGGCTTCGATCCGGTCGATGCGGGCTCGCTCGCAGAATCCTGGCGCCAGCAGCCGTCAACTCCTGCGTATTGCTGCGACTACGATGCGGATGCCATGCGCAAGGCGCTGGCTGCGGCCGCTCCTGGAATTGCGCCCAGGATACGCGACCGGCTGCCGGAGGTTTTCGCCAGCCTCGGCCCGAATCCCACCCACGCCGATATTGTCGCGGCAAACCGTGCAACCAACATCGTTGCAGGCAAACCAGCGTCGTGAGCGGGCTAGTTGTAGCGCCGCGCTTCATCTAACGCCTCAAGCTACGGTAGCTTCGCGCTGATACCGCGACACCGGCCGCCGCAGGCCCAGGTTCTCGCGCAACGTCGCACCTTCGTATTCCGTGCGGAAGAGGCCTCTGCGCCGCAATTCCGGCAATACCAGTCGGATGAAGTCGTCGAGGCCGTCCGGCAACAGCGCCGGCATTACGTTGAAGCCGTCTGCACCATAGTTGACGAAGCGTTCCTCGAGCGCATCGGCGATATGCTTCGGGGTACCGATTAGTTGCCAATGCCCGCGTGCGCCCGCGACGCGCAGATACAAATCGCGGATCGTCAATTTCTCGCGCCGCGCCAGTTCGAGCGTCAACGACTGCCGGCTCTTGCTTGCATTGGTCTCAGGCAATTCGGGAATCGGCCCGTCGAGCGGATAGCCCGACAGATCGAAGCCGCCCGTGAGCCCGGACACCAATGCAAGTCCGACCGCCGGATCGATCAGCGCCTGTAGCGCGGCGAACTTGTCCTGCGCTTCCTGCTCGGTCGCGCCGACAATCGGCATCACGCCGGGCATGATCTTCAGATCGTCCGGGTCGCGTCCGTACTGCGCGAGGCGGCCCTTCACGTCCGCGTAGAACGCAACGGCGTCGTCCAGCGTTTGCTGCGCGGTGAAGATCACTTCGGCGGTACGCGCTGCGAGCGCCTTGCCTGCTTCCGAGGAACCCGCCTGCACGACGACCGGCCTGCCCTGAGGCGAGCGTTCGACATTCAGCGGCCCGCGCACGTTGAAGAATTCGCCGCGATGATCGAGCACATGACGCTTTGCCGGATCGAAATAACGCCCGGCTGCTTTGTCTCGCACGAACGCGCCTTCATCCCAGCTGTCCCACAGCCCCTCGACCACTTCCGCAAATTCCACCGCGCGCTCGTAGCGGCGCGCGTGAGCGAGATGTTCGTCGAAGCCAAAATTCTTCGCCTCGTGTGCATTCGACGACGTGACGAGGTTCCAGCCCGCTCGCCCGCCGCTAATGTGATCGAGCGACGCAAACTTGCGGGCAATGTGATACGGCTCGTTGAAGGTCGTCGACGCCGTGCCCACAAGGCCGATTCGCTCCGTGACCGCAGCCAATGCCGAGAGCAAGGTGAGCGGCTCGAACTGCGCGACGTAGCTGTGCGCTGTGCGGCTCAGGAAGTCGACGTTGTCGCCACGCGTTCCCGAGCCGTCCGCGAGGAAGACCAGATCGAACCTTGCTGCTTCGGCGGCTTGCGCAAGCCGGACGTAGTGCCGAAAGTCGCGTCCCGCATCCGCGTGACTGCCCGGATGACGCCACGCGGCGATGTGATGCCCGGTCGGATAGAGAAACGCGCCGAGGTGCAGTTGTCCTTTTCGTTGGCTCATGGTGTGTGCGAAGTGTGCTTCGGATGGCGAGCGCGCGATGCTGCCGGTCGCGTGCGCCAGCGCTGTGCGTTGGCGGGATGCGCGAGACCGGCATGCACGGCGCGTTCAGTTCGGATCGGCAGCCAGGCGATTCAGCGTTCGATATACAGGTCGGCGAAATTGCCGCGTATGCCCTCGCCGCCCGGCGCATAGTTCTTCACTTTCCTGGACGAAATCGTGATGTTCGGATTTGCACCGAACTCGACGGACGGAATATCGTCGTGCACGATCTGCTGAAACTGCATGAAGAGCTGGCGGCGCTGGGCATCGTCGGTAGCGACGGAGGCTGCCTCGAGCAATCGGTCTACTTCCGGATTGGAGTAGTGCGCGGCGTTCGAGAACGGCAGACCGATCTTGAAGTTCTTCGACCAGAACACTCGCTGAACTCCGACGGTCGGATCGAAGGTGTTCGAAAGCGCTTCTAGCGTGATGTCGAATGCGCGATCGGTGTACGCCCGCTTCACGTACGTGGCGAAGTCGTAACTTTCGATCTCGCCGTCGATCCCGATTCGCGCCAGCGATTGCCGGACGAAATCCGCCGCACGCGGGTCCTGGAACGGGTTGTACAGCAGCCGCAAGCCGAAGCGCTTGCCATCGGGTCCGCGCTTATAACCCGCTGCATCGAGGGCCGCGTTCGCCTGCGCGACGTCGTACGGAAAGTAGTGAATGTCGGCGTTGTGATACTTCGCGTTCGCCGTACCGATCGCGGCGGCCGACACCTGACCATATCCATACCAGACCACACGGTTCAGCGCATTGACGTCGAGCGCCTGCGAGATCGCCTTGCGGACCGCCTTGTCTTTCAGAACGGGCGTATCCAGGTTGAAAATCAACTGCTGATGATTGCTGTTGTACGCCCAGTTCGTCGTATCGACATTGAAGTTCGACAGCGCGCTAAAGCGCTTCACATCCGATAGCGGGATGGCCTGGTCGCCGAGATTGGCGGCGCCCGACTCCAACGCCGCGGCGCGCGCCGCGCCATCCGGCAAAAACCGCACGACGATCCTGTCGACGTAAGGCTTCGGCTTGTCCCAATAGTCGGGGTTGCGTTCGAGCACGATGTTGCTGCCGTGCACGAACGACTTGAATACAAACGGACCCGTGCCGACCGGGGCGCTGTTGTATGGGCTCGCCGCGATGTCGGTGCCCTCGTACAGGTGCCTCGGAATGATCGGCGACTCGGTGCCCGCGAGCGCCGTCAACAGAAACGGCGCGGGCCTGGAAAGCTCGATGACTGCGGTGTAAGGGTCCGGCGTTTTCACGTCGGTCACGTTGGCAAACGTGCTTCGCCCCCGCGGATGCACCTGCTTTAACGTCAGGATCGAAAAGGCAACGTCGGCGGACGTGAAGGGCTTGCCGTCATGCCACTTCACACCGCGACGCAGATTGAACCGGTATTGCAGTCCGTCCGTGCTGACTACCCAGGAAGTGGCGAGCAGCGGCTTCGGGTTGAGGTTCCTGTCATACGTCAGAAGGCCCTCCACCACCTTGGGGCCGATCTCCGCATTGCCCCCGGCCGTCGTAGTGAGAGGAACAATGGAAGCCGGCTCGGGCGTCACGAGCCAGGTCAGCGTTCCACCGTGGTCGGGCGCGGCGCTCGCGCCCGCAGGCACGATCCCGATGAATGCGCTCGCCAGTAGCGCGACAAGCCGGATCGCGCGTGCCCTGTGTGTCGTTTTCATTGTGGTCCTCTTGTTGTCTTTTCGTTGTCGTTGTTGTCGCTTTGTTGTCGTTTCATTGGGCTGGCGCGGCTGCGTGCTGCGGCGCTATTGGGTCCGACTCTCGCGCCTTGAGCCGGTTGGACTTGAGATCCGGATCGTTGCGCGCGGCTTCGCGTTTCGCAAGCCAGGCAGCGCGCTTTTGCACGAGATACTCGTTGAGCGTCGTCATGTATGAGCGGTTGAAATGATGGGTGACTGGACAAGGCTAATACGCTGCACAGCATAGCCAGCCACTCCACATGAGCGAACCAAGCGATTCTTCTTTGCTTACGCTTTTGCGTTATTTCCCGCGCTGCCCAATTGCATGAGCAGATAAGGATAGAAATTATTGTTCGTTGTCCGATGTGTTGAGTTGCCGGTAAGTTTTGATGGCTCCGGTGCGCCTGCCCGAATGCGACGCCCGACCCTGAACTTCGTCTGTCACAGCATCGGATATGTCCGTCATGACCGGTTTTTTCGCGCCATTGGCGCTCATCCGCAACACCGACCGGGTCCACACGGTGCATGACCCGGTGCGCTGGAAGTACGCGGCGATCGGCGACTTCTATCCGAATGGTGTGCGGCCGCCCGCGACCGGCAAAACCTGACGCGCTGCGCCCAGGCATGCGCTTAGGCTGCATCGCCGTTGATCGCGCCGCCATCCGGCCGAAGAGCGAGACCTGACACGCGCCACGCCGAACCGAACCGCCACGTTCTCTACACCGATTATCGCCATGACCGACACCCTTCTCGCCGCCGCACCGCAAGCATCAGGACAAGCGCCGGACGCCACGTCTTTCGTGCCGGTGCGCTCGCCCGCCGACTTCCCTGCCAGTCCCGTTGCACGCGCGCTCGAACAGCCGCTGCTGCTCGGGCTCTTCCTGCCAATCCAGGCGGGCGGCTGGAGCGCGTCGACGCTGCCGCGCACCACCGACTGGAACTTCGACTACAACCTCGCGCTGGTGCGGAGAGCCGAGAGCCTCGGTTTCGATCTCGTCTTCGCGCTCTCGCAGTGGCTCCCCAAAGGCGGCTACGGCGGCGTGTTCAACGGCGAGGCGCTCGACTCCTTCATGTCGCTCGCGGCCATGACCGCGTGCACCGAAAAAATCATCCTGGTCGCAACCAGCCATGTGCTGTACGGGCCGTGGCATCCGCTGCATTTCGCGAAGTTCTGCGCGACGCTCGATCACATTTCGAAGGGACGCTGGGGCATCAATGTCGTCACCGGGCATCGAGCCGTCGAACACGAGATGTTCGGCTGGCATCGCATCGAGCACGATCGCCGCTATGAGCTGGCGAGCGAGTTCCTCGACGCCGTGCAACAGCTATGGGCACAGCCCGATAACTTCAGCTTTGCGCCGCCTTTGTCGAGCTGGAGGCTCGACAAGGCGTTCGTCACGCCGAAGCCGCAATACGGCCGCCCGTTGCTCGTCAATGCGACCGGCTCCGATGCGGGGATCGAGTTCGCCGCCCGCTATTCCGACGTGGTGTTCATCACGAGTCCCGCGGGCTCGGAGATCGAAGCGGCGCTCGCCGCCTTGCCCGCGCACACGGCGCGTGTGAAGGCCACTGCGGCGAAATATGGCCGCAAGATCCGCACGCTGATCAATCCCATGGTGATTTGCCGCGAAACGGCTGCCGAAGCGCTGGCCTATCGCGACGCGATCGTCGCGCATGGCGACGAAGGCAGCTTCCATCGCTTCGAGAGCGACGCGCACGCCTGGCGTGGCAATTCCGAACAGCGCAATCAGGCAGCCGCGCGCGCGGTGGGCGGCAACATTTCGATAGTCGGCTCGCCGCAGCAAATCGCCGATTACATCGTGCGGCTTCACCGGGCCGGTATCGACGGCGTGCAATTGAGCTTTTTCGATTTTCAGCCGGACCTCGAATTCTTTGGCGCACACGTGTTGCCGTTATTGCGCGAAGCCGGTCTGCGCTACTGATCCCGGACCCATCCCCCACTTTCTCTTTACTTCATGGCGAGACGCATGAGCCGACTCTGGTACACCCGCTGCCCCGCTCCAACTCCATTCGGCATCGCCGTACAGAAGGGCTGGCGTGGTGCTCTGGCGCGACGCGATGCAACGGCTTCGGCTTCCGTCTGAGGCGCCGCCATTCCGCTGCCATTGCGCTGCCATTGCGCTGCCATTCATCTCCTCTTTCTATCGAACCGTAAGATGCTTGCTCTCATCTCGCAGGCGGCGCCGCGTCGTCGCGGCACCTCGTTGTTGCAGAGCGCGCTTGGACTCGGCACCGCCCTGCTGATCTCGCTCTCGTCTTCATACGCAAGCGCGCAAACGCCTGTGCGCGGCGGCACCCTGAACTTCGTCGTCACGCCCGAGCCGACCGCGCTGGTGGATCTCGCCACGACCGCGACCAACGTGCTGAAGGTCAGCGCGAAAGTCGTCGAAGGACTGCTCGAATACGACTTCTCGTTGCAGCCGAAGCCGTCGCTCGCAACTTCATGGGACATCAGCGACGACAGCCGCAAGTATGTGTTTCATCTGCGGCACGGCGTGAAATGGCATGACGGCCAGCCGTTCACCTCCGCCGACGTCGCCTATTCGCTGCAGACACTGCGGCAAGTGCATCCGCGCGCCAAGACCACCTTCGCGAATGTGACCGCCATTACGACGCCCGATCCGTACACGGTCGTCATCACGCTGTCGAAGCCGGCGCCGTATCTGATCAAGGCGTTCTCTTCGTCGGAGACGCCGATCGTGCCGAGGCATCTGTACGAAGGCAGCGACCCGCTGACGAATCCCGCCAACAACGCGCCGATCGGCACGGGGCCATTCCGCTTCGTCAAATGGGTGCGCGGCAGCTACATCGAATACGCGCGCAACGACGACTACTGGGACAAAGGCAAGCCGTTCCTGGACAAGATTGTCGTCAAGATCATTACCGATCCTGCGGCGCGCACCGTCGCCTTCGAAGACGGCTCGATCGATCTGAGCGGCGACACGCCGGTGCCGCTGTCCGACCTCGCGCGGCTGAAGAACAGCCCGAAGCTCGCACTCGACTCGCGCGGCTACGAGTTCCAGGCCGGCGTCACCCGCATCGAATTCAATCTGGACAATCCGGTACTGAAGAACTTGCAGGTTCGCCAGGCGATTGCATCGGCGATCGACCGTGAAGTGATCCGCAAAGTGATTTTCTACGGCTACGCCACGCCGCTTGCCAGCCCGATCATTCCGTCGAATCCTTACTACGATCCCGCGCCCGCGCCGTATCCGTATGACGTGGAGCGCGCCAACGCGCTCCTCGATGCAGCCGGCTTTCCACGCAAGGCCGACGGCACACGCTTCGCGCTGACGGTCGACCCGTTGCCGATCGGCGAGCTGCCCGCTCGCACCGCTGCCTACGTGAAGTCGGCGCTCGCCAGAGTCGGCATTGCGGTCACCGTGCGCAGCCAGGACCTGCCCGCGTATCTGAAGCGGATCTACACCGACCGCGACTTCGATTTTTCGATCAACGGCATGAGCAATCTGTTCGATCCGGTGGTCGGCGTCGCGCGCCTCTACACGACCGGCAACTTCCGGCGCGGCGTGCCGTTCACGAACGGCTCGCACTACAGCAATCCGCAGATCGATCGATTGTTCGCACAGGCGGCCGAAGAAACGGACGAGGCGAAGCGCAAGCAACTGTTCTCGCAGATCCAGCAGATTCTGGAGCGCGACCTGCCCGACCTGAATCTCGTCGCTCCGCGATACCTCACCGTGTATTCACGCGCGGTTCACAACCATACGACTGGCCCGGACGGGGTCTCGGCAAGCTTCGCCGACGTCTGGCTGCAACGTTGAAACGATCCCCACTCACTCTGACGGAACTGTACTCATGGAATATAGACAACTCGGCCGCAGCGGCATCAAGGTTTCCGCACTCACGCTCGGCACGATGATGTTCGGCGGCCCGACCGACGAAGCGACCTCCGCGCGCATCGTCGGAGAGGCGCTGGAGCAAGGCGTCAATTCGATCGACACCGCGGACGTCTACGGCAAGGGAGAATCGGAGCGCGTAGTGGGCCGCGCGATCGCCGCGCAGCGCGAGCGCTGGGTGCTCGCCACCAAATTCGCCAACCCGCTCGACGAACGCGACGTGAACGCCCGAGGCGCGTCGCGCAAACACATCCAACGCGCAGTCGAAGCGAGCCTCACGCGCCTCGGCACCGACTATATCGACGTGCTGTACCTGCATCGCGAGGATCATTGGACGCCCGTGGAAGAATCCGTGCGTGCGCTCAACGATCTGATCCGCGCCGGCAAGCTGCGCTACTACGGGCTGTCGAATCATCGGGCGTGGAAGATCGCGGAATTCGCGCATACGGCGCAGGCCCTCGGGCTCGACGCGCCTGTCGCGAGTCAGCCGCTCTACAACATCGCCAACCGCCAGGCCGAAGCCGAACAACTGACGGCGGCGCACCGCTACGGTCTCGGCGTGATTTCGTACAGTCCGCTCGCCCGTGGCGTGCTGACCGGTAAGTACGAACCCGGCGCGGCCCCTCGCGCCGACACGCGCGCGGGCCGCAGCGACAGGCGTCTGCATCAGACGGAGTGGCGGCCCGAATCCATCGAACTGGCCCGCCGAGTCGGTGAGCATGCGCAGCCGCGCGGACTGTCGGCGGGTCAATTCGCGCTTGCGTGGGTGCTCAATAGCCGCTACATCAGCTCGACGATTGCCGGACCGCGCACCGAGGCGCAGTGGCAGGACTATTTACCCGCGCTCGGCTACCGCTTAAGCGCGGAAGACGAAGCGTTCGTCGATTCGCTCGTTACCACGGGCCATCCATCGACGCCGGGTTTCAACGATCCGGGGCATCCGTTCTTCGGGCGCCTCGTTCGTCATGGCGACACAACGTCAGACGGCAACCGGATTCGAGTGGACGTGACCGGGCACGCCGGGATCGCCGGGATCGCCGGTCAAGCCGGCATCAAGCTCGTTCCGTTGGAATCGACACGGGCGCCAGTGATTCGAGGCACCCGCCTCACGCGGCCCGCGCGTCCTCGGACTTGCGGCCCGGTACTGCGTCGAGCAACGTGCGGGTGTACGGATGCTGCGGCGCACGCCAGATCTCGCGATGGTCGCCGCTTTCGACAATCCGTCCGGCCTGCATCACATGCACCCGGTCGGCGATATAGCGCACCACCGACAGATCGTGCGAGATGAACAGATACGCAAGTCCGAGATCGCGTTTCAGGTCGACGAGGAGGTTGAGAATCTGCGCCTGAATCGATACGTCGAGCGCGGACACCGGTTCGTCGCAGATCAGAAGATCGGGCTCCAGCACGAGCGCGCGTGCAATGCCGATGCGTTGCCGCTGGCCACCGGAAAACTCATGCGGAAAGCGCTGCTGCGCGCTGCCCGGCAAGCCCACTCGGTCGAGTATTGCCGCAATGCGCGTGCGGCGTCGCCGTGCATCGCTCACACCATTGACCACCAGAACCGTGTCGAGGATTTCGCCGACAGTACGCCGCGGATTGAGCGACGCATACGGGTCCTGAAACACCATCTGCACGTGGCGGCGCAAAGGCCGCAACTCGCGCTCGCGAAGCGGCACGAGATCGGTGCCCCGTAAGCGGATCTGGCCGCCCGAGGCCGGCACGAGCCGCAGAATGGCTTTCGACAGCGTCGACTTTCCACAACCCGACTCGCCGACCAGACCCACCGTTTCGCCGGGTGCGATCTGGAGGGACACGCCGTCCACCGCACGCAGCGTCGTCTTGCCATGACGCTGCGGATAGTCGATCCGGACGTCGTGCAACGAGAGCAACGGCGCGTCGACGCTTGCGGCGTTGTCCGCCTCGCGCCGCGCGTCGTCTTCGATCGAGTACGGCGCGCGCGGGATCACTGAAAAGGCTGCGCTGCCGTCGTCCGATCGAACATGTCGGATCTCCGGCAATTTCCAGCCGCGATAGTGCAGATCGTCGACGAGATTCAACGACGCGCCAAGCAATCCGCGCGTGTAGGCATGTTCGGGCCGCGCGAAGAGTTGCGAAGTGGCCGCCTGCTCCACCAGCCGGCCCGCCAGCATGACCGCGACGCGATCGGCGTGTTGTGCGACCACGCCCAGATCGTGCGTGATCAGCAGCAACGACATGGACAGTTCGCGTTTCAGGCCGTCCAGCAGTTCGAGAATGCGCGCCTGGATCGTGACGTCGAGCGCGGTAGTCGGTTCGTCGGCAATCAGCAGGCGCGGCCGGCATGCCACGGCCATTGCTATCATCACACGCTGCCGTTGGCCGCCGGAAAGCTCGTGCGGATAGTCGAACACGCGCCGTTGCGGCTCGGGAATGCGCACAAGGTCGAGTAACTCCACGGCCCTCTTCCATGCCGCGGTTTTAGACAGGTTCTCGTGCTGACGCAATGTTTCGACGATCTGTGCGCCGATCGACAGAACCGGATTGAGCGAAGTCATCGGCTCCTGAAAGATCATGGAGATCTGCTGGCCGCGCACAGCGCGTATCTCAGAGGCGGACAGATCGAGCAGATCGCGGCCATCGAACCGCACGCTGCCGCTCACACGCCCCGGGCTGGGCACGAGGCGCATCAGCGATAGCGCGGTGGCCGACTTGCCGCAACCCGACTCGCCCACCAACGCGAGCGTCTCGCCCCGGGCAACCTCAAAACCGATTCCACGTACCGCTTCGTGCGCGCCGAAGCTGACGCGCAAATCACGCACTTCGAGCAGGTTGTCGGCTTTGCTCACGCCTTGCGTCCTTGCGTTCATGGTCAGGTACGCTCCCGCAAACGCGGATTCAACGCGTCGTTCAGGCCGTCCCCGAGGAGGTTCAACGCCAACACGGCGACGACGATCGCGGTGCCCGGAACCGCCGTCAAATACCACGCCGTTCGCAACGAATCGCGCCCCGCGCCGATCATGGCGCCCCAGCTCACAACATTCGGATCGCCCATGCCGAGAAACGACAGCGACGACTCGATCAGGATCGCGCTCGCCACCATCACCGAAGCGGTCACGATCACCGGCGGCAGTGCGTTGGGCAAAATCTCGCCGAATATGATGCGCGCGTTGCCGAAGCCCTGAGTGCGCGCCGCCAGCACGAAATCGGCCTCGCGCAGCGTGCGAAACTCGGCGCGCACGATTCGCGCAACAGTAGGCCACGACGCGACGCCGATAGCGAGCGCGATCACCTCCACGCTCGGCCGGCCAATCGCAACGATCACGATCACCAGCAGGAACGAAGGAATAGTCTGGAACAGCTCCGTTACACGAACCAGCACGTTGTCGACCAGACCGCCGAAGAAGCCGCCCACGGCGCCCACCAGTGTACCGATGAGCAGCCCGATGCCAGCCGCCGACGCTCCGATCAGAAGCGACACGCGCGTACCGTGAGCAATGCCCGCCGCCACGTCGCGACCAAGGGAATCGGTGCCGAGCCAGTATTGCGGATCGCTGCCCGGCCATTCGAAAGGCGCGGCGACCATGTCGAGCGGATCGCCGGGAAACAGATGCGGTGCGGCGAGCGCCAGCACGATGAAGGCAGCGAGCAGGACAAGACCGCTCAACGCCGACGGATTGCCGGCGAGCGTGCGCAGCACGCCGCGTCCGCTGCGCCGTGACAATCCGGCCGCAGCGATCCGCTCACGGCGCTGGCCGAACAGCGCACCGGCCAGTTGACGCCGCCATGAAGACGATCCGGCAGACTGCT
Organism: Paraburkholderia sp. RL17-368-BIF-A; assembly: GCF_046054045.1. Taxonomy (NCBI): domain Bacteria; kingdom Pseudomonadati; phylum Pseudomonadota; class Betaproteobacteria; order Burkholderiales; family Burkholderiaceae; genus Paraburkholderia; species Paraburkholderia sp. RL17-368-BIF-A. The sequence continues at coordinate 154,710 of NZ_JARESN010000006.1, read as the reverse complement.
TCGGCGTCGTCGAAATGATATTGGAGGATTCGGAAGCCATTGCGTCTCTCAGGTGAATAACGGTTCAGCGACAGCGAACAGATTCAAAGGCACACTGCTTAGGCGATACGCGGATCGAGCCAGGCCTGCAGCAGGTCCACCAGCACGTTAGCGATAATCACCAGCAGCGAAGACAGCAGCAATACGCCGAGCAGCACGCTGAAATCGCGCGCCATCACCGCATCGAGGGCGAGACGGCCAAGGCCTGGCCAACTGAACACGGTCTCCGTGACCGCCGCGCCACCGAGCAACGTGCCGAAGTGAATGCCGATCATGGTCGTCAGCGGCATCAGTGCATTGCGCAGCACGTGACGCACCGTGACACGCCACGGGTGCAGTCCCTTGGCCTGCGCGGTGCGGACGAAATCCTGGCGCTGCACTTCGAGCATCGCCGCGCGCGTGAGCCGCGCGTAGATTGCAATGAAGAACGTCGACAGCGTCGCGGCAGGAAGCAACACGTGTTTTGCCGCATCGGCGAACCAGGCAAAGCCATGCAACTGGACGCCGAGCGTTACGTTCCCGCCGCTCGGCAGCCAGCCGAGGTGCACCGAAAACAGCACGATGGCGAGCAGCCCGATCCAGAATCCAGGCGTCGAATAGAACAGTAATGCCAGCACCGACAGCACACGATCCGGCCACCGGCCTACCCAATGCGCCATGACGGCGCCGAGCGTGACGCCGACCGCGATCGCGAACGTCAACGCCACGCCCATCAGCAGCAGCGTATTGGGCAGGCGTGACAGGATCAACTGCATGACGGGCGCGTCGTAGCGCGGCGAATAGCCGAGGCTGAAGTGCGCAAGATGAGTCAGATACGACCACAACTGATGCAGCACCGGCTGGTCGAGCCCAAACTTCGCACGCAGTACCTGCATCGTCTCCGCCGTCGCCGAGCCGGATTCGCCGGCGAGCACATCGGCGGCGTCGCCGGGCATCAGCTTCAGCAGGAAGAAGTTGAAGATCACGATGCCGATCACGGTCGGCAACACCTGCCACGCTGTCCGCCGCGCAACCGCTCCGAAACGCACACTCCGGCTCATGCTGGATCTCCTGTCACGCGCTGAGAAAGACATCCGCAAGATTGCCCTCGAGGCCCTGCGCGGAAACGGTGTGGTTGCGCACGCGCCGGTTCGCCAGCGTGATCATGCGCGGCGCCACGAGGTTCAGAATGGGCAGATCGCGATACACGATCTGCTGAAACTCCTGATAGAGCGCGACGCGCTTGCCTTCGTCGGTCTCGACGGACGCGCCTTCCAGCAGCCGGTCCACCTCGGCGTTGCTGTAATGCGGCGCATTGGAGAACGGCACGCCCGGGCGGATGTTTTTCGACCAGTACAGACGCTGCACACCCACGCTCGGATCGAACAGCGTATTCACGCCGATACTCGTGAAATCGAACTGACGGTCTGCATAAACGCGTTTCAGGAACGCGGGAAGATCCTGAGAACGCACCGTTACATCGATACCGACGCGCGCCAATGCGGACTTCACGTAGTCAGCCTGACGGCGATACATATCGCCATAAGGCAGGAAGTCGTGCGTCAGCCGGAAGCGCACGCCGTCCTTGCGCGGATAGCCCGCCGCGTCGAGCAGTTGCTCCGCCTTTGCAATGTCGAACGCATAGGGCGAGAGCTTTGCGTCGTGATAGGGCGATCCCGGTGTGATCGGCGTCGGCGAGATGTCCGCGTAGCCATACGCGATCGTGCGCTGCACGACCTGCGGATTGATCGCATGGGCAATGGCCTGGCGAACTTTGAGGTCCCTGAGGATGGGATGATCGAGATTGAAGTCGATCTCCGACAATGGCTCGAGAAACCGGTAGCCGCGCGTCTCGGTGACGAGTTGCGGCAATTGCGAGAGGCGCGGCAGATCGGTCAACGGCACGGGGTTTTCGCCGCCCAGGTCGAGTGCGCCGGTTTCGAAAGCCGCCGAGCGCGCCGCCGCGTCCGGAATCACCTTGAACACCAGTGCGTCGATATACGGCTTGCCGGCATCCCAGTAGTCCGGATTGCGTTCATAGACGATGCTGGCGCCGCGTGTCCATGACTTGAAGCGGAACGGCCCTGTGCCGATCGGCGCGCTGTTGTGCGGGTTCGTCAACGGATCGCCGCTCGCGTACAGATGCCTGGGCACGATGGGAGATTCGCCTGCGGACAGCGCCTTCAGCAGGAACGGTGCGGGCTTCGACAATTCGATGATCGCGGTGCGGGCATCCGGCGTGACGACGCGTGTCACATTGGCGAAGGTGCTGCGACCGCGTGGGTGCACCGCCTTGAGCAGCTCGATTGAAAACGCAACGTCTGCCGACGTAAAGGGCTGACCGTCGTGCCATTTCACGTTCTGACGCAACGTGAAGCTGTATTGAAGACCGTCGCGACTCACTGCCCACGCAGTCGCAAGTTGCGGCTTCGGTCGCAGATCGAAGTCGTAAGCCAGCAGGCCTTCGAGTACCTTCGAACTGGCGACGAGCGCGGGGCCGGTCGTCTGAAAGATCGAGACGAGGACCGGCGGCTCAGGGTTGATCAGCATGTTCAACGTGCCGCCCCTTCTCGGCGCGACGTTGCCGCTCTGCGCGAGTGCCCATGCAGGCATGCCGGCTGACAGCGTTGCGGCCGTCGAGATCAGAAACTCGCGTCGGTTAAGTCCCGCCATTTGATGCAGATCCTTTTTGTCGATGCGCTGCCTCCGGTTCGAGGGCCTATTCCATCGCCGGCCATGCAGCAACGCACACGATAAAGCCGCTGCCGCGCCAAAAGAACCAACGGTTGCGCATAAGCAAAGCACGACACCGACGATAGAACCAGGCGCGCCTCCGGGAGTTTTCTCATCTGCGCGGCGACTTCTGTCGTTAACGCTTCCCCTTTTTTCGACCGCACAAAGCAAGGCGGGCGCGGCGACCACCTGGTCATCCGCGCCCGCATTTCAACGCCGTTGTATTCAATGCACCTTGGGAAAACCGTGACGTTCTGCGAGCAGGTCCAGAATGCGGCGAGTATCGGTCACGAAGCGCTTGTCGCCCAGCACCTGTGCATCGGCAGGCGCGGGTTGTTCGTCGCCGAAAATCAGCACAGGCAGCCCCTGGTGGTCAGCGTCGAGCGCCGCGACCACTTCAGCGCGCGGACGCGCAAACGCCACCCTGCGAATGTCGAGGCGCGCGTTGCGCGGCGCATCGCTCGCGAGCAGTCCTTCAATGGGCGCGCCCGCCGGACAGATGAAGCGCTCGCCCGGGTACTTCGGGTCGGTGAAGCCCGGTTCCAGCAATAGCAGCAAGTCTCGTCGGCTCATGGTGTTCCGTGACGGCAAGTGGATAAAAACGAGGCACGGCCGCGCTAGAACACGCGACCTTCGGTGAGATGCGTTGTCACGCCGTTCAATTCGTAGTCGCCGATCACTCGCGCTTTGTGAAGCAGCGGATTGTGGCTGAATATGGTGCGTAGATTGCGCCAGTGGCGATCGAAGTTGTGCGAGCGCGCAGTCGCCGACGCACCACCGATTTCGAACAGCCGCTCGGCCGTATGCAGCGCGAGTTTGCTGACGACGAGCTGGGTCTTCGCGGTTGCAAGCGCGCCTTCCAGCACCAGTTCTTCGGCGTTCGCCGCGCCGTTGCGGATCGCATTCGCCGAGCGATCCAGCGTGCGTGCATTCTGCTGCACGAGCGCGTCGATCGAGTGGCTGTGCGCCGCAATGTCGCCCACCACCTGCTGCACGAAGCCATCTTCGCGCGAAGATGGAGCGGGACTGTGAAGCACCGGACGGCCATGCTGCACGACGTAGCGTCGCGCGTCGGCGAGAATATTGCGCACAATTCCCGCAGCGACGGCAACGAGATGCAACTGTCGCAACGCACCACCGTGCCGACCTGGGAGAGTCCCGTAACCGCGTGCGGAGATCTCGTGCGCAAAGACCTGCACATTGTCGAGCAGAAGACTGCCGCTCGCCGTCATGCGCTGTCCCATGCCATCCCAATCGTCGACGACCTGAAGGCCTTCACGCGATACCGGCACAATGAACGATACGTTTTCGCCGTTCTCGTCCTGCACGTTGATCCGCGCATAGTCCGCGAACGCCGTACCGGTCGAGTAATACTTCTTGCCGGTCACGCGGAAATGCTCGCCGTCGCGCACGAGCCTCGTGACAATTTCGCCGGGCCGCGATGTGCCCAGTTCCGTCGATGCCCCGCCGAAAATCGCGCCTTGCCTTACCCGTTCGATCTGCGTGTCGTTGAACGACGAACGCGGCGACAGCAACAGTTGCTCAGTCTGATCGTAGTGAATCCGTAGAGCGTGCGCGACGTTCGACTCGTGGGCTGCCAAAGTACTCACGACATGAAAGAGATCTTCGAGCGATCCGCCAAGGCCGCCCCACTCGACTGGAAATCGCAGCACACCCAGCCCCGATGCACGAAATAGCGCGAAGCGGTCCAGCGGCAACTCGCGCCGCAATTCGCGCCCGGCCGCATCTTCTCCGATTGCCTGCGCGAGCGCAGGCAACGCTGCAAGCGCGCTTTCGAGTTTCGAGCGTTTAATGGTGTCCTGAGACGCCTGCATAGACTGGTTTCCTTTTGCTACCGCACACATCTTGAGATGGCCACGGCGGAAAGCCGCGCCACCATCGTTGACGAATTCACGCCGTATACGTGGGTTCGACGCAGCAGTATAGGTGCGCAGCTTTCGAGACAGAACCAGCGAATCAAGCTATGAATATGCGCGATTCCGAAATGCGAATCGCCGATAAGGATTGGTGAATTTGTTATTGGAGTGCCAGGCATCGAGTTCGTATTCGATGCCGGTCAGCGAGCGAGGCGCTCGGCTCCTTCATGTAGCCGCACCACTGCCGATTGCGAGTAGCGCGGCTTACCCGCGTCGCGGATGGTCAAGAAAGAAGCGAAGCATTTCGGCACTTGCGTCCGGCCCCGCAGGGTCGGTGTAACTGCCTCCTGCGTTTCCACCCGCCCATGCGTGCCCGGCGCCATGAATGGTCCAGAGTTCTGCGTCGATGCTATCGGCGGAATGCAGTCGGCAGACAGTGCAGGCGCGCCGGCCCTGGTAGGTCCGGTGCCCTTCGCTAGGGTCGTCAGGCCGTGCAGCGAAGCCGTGCAGAAGCCGGGTCGCATTCGCGATGTTGACTGTGGCATCGGCGTCACCGTGAAAGACGATGACGGGCCTTTTCGGTGACAAGCGCTCATTTTCTGGCGTGTGCCGTGCCCCACGCGGACGTTTGCCCCCTTTCATCGCCGCCAGCGCGGAGGGTAGATCGTGCGCGCACCCTGCCGGAAGACCGGAATGAACGCCGGCCGCGGCGTACAGTTCGGGGTATTCGGCGATCATGATCGCCGCCATTGCGCCCCCCGCAGACATGCCCGCGACATACACGCGCGTGGGATCGACGCTGTGAGTGGAGATGATTTCGCGCGTGATGCCAGCAATCAACGACGGCTCCCCGCGATCGCGCTGCTGATCGTCCGGCTTGAACCAGTTCCAGCACTTTGACGGATTCGCCTGCGGCGGTTGCACCGGATAAGCAACGAGAAACCGATGCCGGTCGGCAAGCGCATTCATTTGTGTGCCTGCTGCGAAGTCGTCGGCGTCCTGCGTGCATCCGTGCAGCATCACCAGTAATGGCAACGGTTCGCCCACGGCCCCCGCTGGCACATACAGCCGATACTGACGGCGACCGGCGGCGTTCGCATACGCATGCGTGCCGAAATATCCGCGGTCTTCCACGTCAATGCAGTCTTCTCGTGCGCCACGCGCGGCAGTCTCACTTACGTTTGCAGGAGCGAAATCCGCCGACACTGGGCCGTTTTCTCGTCGTGCCGAGTTATTCGGTGTGCCGATGTCGCCACGCAGCGCGCGTTGTATCGCTTCTGTCGCTTCTGCAACGCCGTGTGTACGCAGCAGGGTCATCGCATCGTGCATCGAGTTCAAAAAGCCTTCATTGAGTTTCATTAATTTCCCACTTTCTGATGTTGGCTTCGGCCTCAGGCGGCTAGAGAATTCTGCCGGCGAGCGCCGCCTTGACGGCAGGCGAAGCGTGAAAGGCACCCAGCACGACGACGCTTTCGATAGTCGCCAGCGCGAGTTCCGGGGAAACGTCGGCAGCAATGCTGGCCAACCCAAGGACCTGAATATTCAGACGCTCGTGCGCGGCCTGGAGCGCCTCCAGATCTTGCCTGGAAAAACGCTGCAGCCCGAGCACCAGCGAACGACGCGCAACCGTTTCCCGCACGACCCCCGCATGCAGCGCGAGCTGGTTGCGGATTGCCGTCCGGATCAGGTCCGTCCGGTTCGAATAAAAGCCTTCCTCGACGAGCAGATCGATCTGCCCGAGGTCGACGGGGCCGAGGTTGATCGTGATTTTTTCCGACTCGCCGCCTGCCGGACGCGGCGTTACGACAGCAGACTGCTTTTTCATTTTTCCATCCGTACACCATCCAATGGGATGGTTATACGCGGGTTCGCCGGAGGGCGCAACGCATAAAAAGCGGGCCAGAGGCGATGGGCGGGACGTCGTTATCCACCGGAGGCGAAGGGTTTGCCGGGGGAAATAACAGCAGCCGGTACGGCGGCCTGGCTACCGCGTGAGCGTGAGGTGTGGCCCGCCGCCTGCAGCCGGCGAGCACGCGAGATGGCTCTGGCCCGAGCACCAGAAAGTCGAAGCCGCCCTTCGGATTCGGACGGCACGCGTCATTGCGGCAGACCGTAGGGGCGTCGGCCCGTCGGCTCCGCGGTCCGCCGTTACACGCCTATTCCTGGTGACAATGCACCCTGAAGTGTCTCAGCATGGCGGGCCCGAACGCATTGCTGATGGCCACATCGGCCGCATCACGACCATATGCCATCAGAATGCGCCCAATGCGCGGTGCGTTGTTGCGAGGGTCGAACGTTTGCCAGCTACCTCCCACGTAGGCCTGAAACCAGCCCGCGAAATCCATCGGCGCCTCTACCGGCGGCAGGCCAATGTCGCTGATATAGCCGGTGCAGTAGCGCGCCGGAATATTCATCGCACGGCATAGCGTGACGCCGAGATGCGCAAAGTCCCGGCAGACGCCTGTGCGTTCGCGGTACACATCGACTGCGGTTTTGGTCGCTCGCGCGTGTCCGTAGTCAAACCGGATATGTCGGTGCACGAAATCGCAGATTGCGAGAACCGTCTCGCGGCCCGGCGGACACTGCCCAAAGATTTTCCACGCAACATCGACCAGCAGATCGGTTTCGCAGTAGCGGCTGCCCAGCAGGAAAACCAGCGTCTCGTCGGGCAACTGTTCAACCGGATCGCGCCGACCGTCGATAGGCCGCGTTTCCATCGATTCCGGCACGTTCAGCAGCGCCGTCGTGCTCAGTCCAATCCGGCCGGCGGGCGCGACGATCCGGCTGCACAGGTTGCCGTAGCCATCGCGATACTGCCTGATCGGCACCGGCGGATCGGTAACAAGCACGTCCGCCACAAGAATATCCTTCGCATGCGAAGAATGCGTGTTCAACATCAGCATCATCGGCGTCGGTCCTGGACACTCGAACGACAGCTCATATCCGACGCGAAGCTTCATCGGAGCTCCTGGTTTGACTGATCGTTGGGAGGTGCTGCGGCAGGCATTCCAAAGTGGTGGGGATGTCTGCAATAACATCATCCCACGATGCGGGGCGCTTCGCCCTGCATCAAAAACAATCGCATGCCGGTGTTGCCGGTTGGGCAGCATTTCATGAAGAATCGCGACCTATCGCCACCTCGCCGCGGCCAACCGGATGTTTGCCTGCCGGGATGCCCCCGGTGGCCGGTCTTTGCCAGACGCCGGACGATCACACCATATTGCGCTCGGGGGCGTCCCGCGTCTGACCGGGTGATTCTCCGACCACCCGATTCCTTCCCGCGCGCTTCGCTGCATAGAGCAGCTGATCGGCGCGCGCCAGCAGCGCCCTCAAGTCCTCACCAGGCCGATACCGCGCGATGCCAGCACTGGTCGTGACGCGAAGCGTAGCCTCGATCTCATCGAAGCGCGAAGACTCCAGCACAGTGCGTAAGCGCTCGGCGATCTCATACGCGAATTTGTCGTCAGCACCGGGCAGCAGAAGCACGAACTCCTCGCCGCCGATGCGCGCGACCACATCTTTCTCGCGCACCGCGGCGCGCAGGATTGCGGCGAACTGGCGCAGCACCGCATCGCCGGCCGCATGCCCGTAACGGTCATTGATGGACTTGAAGTTGTCGATGTCGAAAGCGATCAGTGTGAGCGGATAGCTTCGCCGGTCCGCGACGCGCCGGCCCGCCAGGCGTTCAAACGCGCGCCGATTCAACGTTTCGGTGAGCGAATCGAGATCGCGTTCGAGAGTCAGCCGGTCGATTACGTCCGACATCGCCGCGGCCAGCAGCACAAGCCCCAAGACAGCGCCCATCAGGGCGAGCGACAACTGTAGCAAGACCCAGAACTTGGTTCGCGCGAACGGCGCAGTGCTATGCGGCAAGGGTTGGATCGTGGTGAGCGACGTTCTGATAAAAAAACTGACGCCGAAGATCAGCAGCACCCAGAGGAGAACGTGGTTGACGATGCGGCCATTGCAGTGTTTCCTGAAACGGATCGCGGTAAACAACATCAACAGCCCGGCGCTGAAATTCAGAATGTAGATACGCACCAGCAGGTTCGGCGTCACGAAGGAGAAGTAATACATGCCGGCCAGCACCAGCACGAACATCGACGCATGCGTCACCAGTCGCAGGTGAAGCCCGGCCCTGCGCATCACACCTTCCGCTAACAGTTGAATGCTCAACGCATAAAACGTTGCCGATACAAGGGCGTTCAATTGCCATTCATCCGGCAGGTGGCAAATCTGCACGGCGGAGCCGAGTGCAAAAGCAGCAAACGAAGCGGCAAGAAGGCGCAGATAACGCAGTCGTCGATCATAGAACCATGCACACGCAAAACCGAACGCAAAGACGGCCGTGATGCCTGGAATGATCAATTGAATGAGTTGATTGGGCGTTATCTGAACGGACATTTAGCTCGTTCTCCGGTGCCGGCTACGACACCGACGTGCCTACGAGTTCGCGTTGCGAGGTCCCATTCTAAAGGCGCTGCAACCGTCGGGAGAACGTGCAGATGCGAAGACAACCGTTCGTCTTCCGGTTGACTTCTGCATGCCCCTCCGGCAAACGACATGGCTGGCCATTCACCGGGCTCGACTTGCCGCATGCGGCTATCAACCGGTCACTTCTAGCGATACGTCCACGATTTCCGGCTCGTAGACGCTTGCAAGCGCAGTCCGGGGAATCCATCGAAGCTTATGTGATCGCCGCCCGGCAGCCTGGCCGCGGCGCGTGCATCGAAGGGCGTTCTTCCCTCGGCGTAGGACTCGCAGCTCCGCCCTATTCGTTCTCGTCGAAGTAGTGAAGTGGCCTTTGCCTGGCGGGCCTCTGCCGACCAACCTACGCCAGAGCCTACGCCAGAATACATCGCAGCTGTTTGACACGCTCGTGTCGCTTTTTTGCTACAAACAAAACGAAAGTGCCCGAATCGCAGCTGCTCGACCAGAAAGCAGTCACTGCCTAGCGCGCGCTGCACACGCTTCCATTCGATTGTCAATTCCATGGGGGGACCAGACGGCACAGATTTTCCGCCGGTTCACGCGAGGTCGATACCGTCACCTATACCGGGAATTCCAGACGGCAATTGTCAGCTTTGAGAACGCTGGATCGGAGGATCGAGGTGCGCCTGGTTGAACGATCGCGAACGCGAAGCATGCGAGGACCGCTCATGTGGAAACACGGTCACCGATACCCGTCACCACCTTGCAGTACGGTCCGGCAGAGCCTGCGGGAGCTATGCGACGCCTCGAACCCCGAAAGCTTCCCTCCAACGAAGCGGGAGCTTTCGAAACACCGCAGACGCCGCAGTTAAAAAAATCATTGCGGCAAATTCTTGCGCCGACACGCTAAATAATTGTGATGCAGAGGCTGTACCTCGCCAGCGTCAATCATATAGAGGTCGGCTGCAATTTCGATGTCAACATTTGGGCGGCCCCATGTCGGCCTCAGCACCACCAGCCGTCAGGAACGCTTACATTTTCCAGGTTTGTCTTGCATCGGTGCGTTTGCGTACCGTCCCGATCCGAGCCGCGACGATGTCTACTGCTACGACGCCAGGATGCGAATGGCTCACGAAGCGGGCCGCTCGCCTTTGGGAATTTGCCGCCTTGCAGCGCCCGTATTCTCCGGCGGCAGAAGGTTAGAAACCGGACGAGCGTCAGCCCACTCCCGGACCTCGTGTGCGAGCCATCCCACTCTGCGGCCCGATAGTAGCCGCGGTTCAGGGAAGCTTTTCTCGCGAACCAGCTTCTGTACAGTCGCCGGCGACAAGGAAAGCGAGTCGGCCACTTCTTTCAGAGACAAACAGATTTTCATCGTCGTTTCCACCTTCTTCTGTCGTCCTTAACACCCTATCCGCACGACACTGCTCTCAGTAACGCGTTTTTTCCGAATTTAATGGATGGGATCGAGTTGGGCAAATCTCCTTGGGAGAACAGAATTGCGTTTATCAGTGCATCAATTGTGCAACGCGCTTTCTCACGGGTTCCCCCGGCGCCCTATGCAAAGTCAGACCGAGCTGAAAGTCACCAGCGGCACAATTCCTGACGTTGATTTTTCTTTTTTATCGTTCCGTGAAGCGTATCTAGCAAGCAGGCTCTCGGGTCCTGAATCATGTCGCGCTTCTCATCCAGCTCACTCTCTTGGGGCCCACGGCTGCGCAGCCGCGCCCTACCGCCACTGCTGCTAACCGGGCGCAAGTCCGGTCCAGCTTGCCGCCTGCCGCCCGTTTCTGAAGTCGTGCCCAGCACCGATACCGGTGAGCAACGCGCCGTCCGTGGTTGGGCCGGTATCCCTCGGAGAGCACGCCCCCTTCCTGAATTCGAAGCTCGCACATCGCAGGCTTATCGGTCTGCCAGCGCGGCGCGCTCCATGAACCTGCGCCGACAGACGCCACCAGCCCATGAGCGTCCGCAGGAAACCTGGTTGACCAAATCTGGTTGATCAAGTGCGGGTTGATGCTAGCATCGATGCATCAACGCATCAAAACCGGAGCAATGCTATGCGAACCACCGTTACAATCGACGACGCGCTCTATCAGGAAGCTTTGGAACTTGCCGACCCGGGGACGGACAAGGCCGGCCTGTTCCGGTCGGCGATGCAGACTTTCGTCCGCGTCCAGGCTGCTAAACGCCTCGCCGCGCTCGGCGGAACTGTCCCTGACATCTCGGACATCCCACGGCGCCGCCCCAAGGCTGACAGAAAGTGAACAACGTACTGATCGATACCTCTGTGTGGGTAGACCATTTCCGCCGACGGAGCGAAACTCTCGTTCATCTGATCACCACCGATCAGGCGCTTACCCACCCGCTCGTGCTCATTGAACTCGCCTGCGGTACCCCGCCAGCGCAGCGGGCACGCGTCATGTGTGCTTTTCCTATGTCTTATCGAGTGCCAGGCTCGGCCGGAACTGCTCGACCAGTCGATGGTGCAGAATCCGCAGCGCGTCGGACGCGGAAAGCACCGCTGCTTCCGCCGCAGGCCGCTCGTTATCTGGCGATGGCCCAATGCGCTTGTGGATACGGACAGCAGCGCAATACTGGTTCACCGCCGTCTGCACCGAGTCTAGGTACTGACGCAGCGCTATGCCGAACAAAAACTGCGCGTCCATCTTTCGCCTCAAGAATTCGGCTAGTCGTACCTCTTGTTCGTCGTCGCTCCAGTTCATGTGAGAAACGAGAACGTCGTTCGTCGCCGCATATACGGCCCATCGCCGGTCAAACAAGGCATGCTTCAAGTTTCGATGAGCAAGCTGCCGTTGCTGGAAAGCGACGGCTACGCCTGCCGCTACAATTATTGGCGTCACTATGCCGAAAAGTGCTTGAAGCCAACCGGGCATTATCTTTTCCGATCCGTTAGCAGGCGAGTTTGTTTGTTTCCAAGTCGCGGCAATCTTCCTCGTAGGCTCGGTCCAGCCACTTCAGGAACGATTGTTTTCCACCCTCGAGTGCCAACGTCGCGGGTGTGTCCTTTGCGGTCGGCGCAATCACTTGTCCTTGCGGCGTCATGTCATAACCAATATCGACATAATTTTCGCCCTCGCCATGTTTCGACCCAATCCAGTAGGTAATGCCCACCACTTCGGGTTGGCCAGTGGGCCCTCCCCCAATATCGTCGTCGCCCCACGGGTGCCCGGTACTTGAACTTCGCGGGCCGTTTTGCCTGCGCATAGGCCAGAACTTGTGCAACCGTCGAACCGTCTGCGGTCTGATGGTTGTTCGCGGCCTGAGCCCAAGCGGCGGCTACATCATGGGGCAAGACGTTAGCTTTTGCCGGTACGGCGGTTGCTTGCGCCGTGGTCTGTGCCGCGGCCGGGCCGTCGTTGTCGCCACACGCGGACAGAAAAAGAACTGACATTGCGCCGCAAATGAAGATGGGGTTGGGGGCCGCACGCTGGCTGTTCGCGCCGCTTTATAAAACCAAGTATCGGGAGCGCGCGGATCCAGCAAGCTTTTCCGATTCGTGCACGTTTGCTTTTCCACTAAATCTTGTACGGGACACGTACACCGGGCTCGTCCGCGGGAAAATCCTTCGTATTGCGGGAAACCAACAGCATTGAATTCACTTGTGCGGAGGCCCAGACGATGGCATCGGGCAGTCGAATTCGCCTTTGTTTGCGAATCTCAACCGCCCGATTTGCGATCGCAGCGTCGAGCGCAATCACGTCAAACGAACCGAGCCACGTGCGAACAGCCACCTCATCTTCGGATGTTGTCCCAACAAGGACCTCCATCCAGGTGATCGTGCTAATAGCACGATACTCATAGCGCCCAATTTCTTTCTTCGCCGCGCCAACACCGCTGAGGTAGTCGATTAGAACGTTCGTGTCAAAGAGCGCCCTTACCATTCTGAGCGAAGTTCCTGTTGGTATTCCAGACCGTCAACTTTCTTGCTTTTCCATAGCCCGAAAACGTCGGCCCCGCGTGCTCGCCTGTGTTGCGCGATATAGGCCTCGATCGCGTCGCGGATGACAGCGGCGCGGGGACGTTGCTCCGTCTCCACGAGGACCGCCAACTCTTCAACTTGCGCATCAGGTAGGTCAATTAGTATTCGACTCATCGCCGCCTCCTTTCATGATATACATATCATATATCATTTGCGAGCCAGCCGCAAGCGAGCGCTTCGCCGTAATGTCGGCATTTTTGGCCTTACCTTTAGTCGAAGCCATCGGCCCGACGCGACCAAGACGGCGAGCGCTTCGTCGGCGGCTCCCCAACCTCCCGTTCGCGGACCGCGAGCGCATCTGGGCACAGCAGGAATGAAAATGACCTTGGACGACTTGGAACAAGTGGGAATTGTCGTCGGCGAGATTGCCGATGCAGCGTTAGGAAACCAATTTATCGCTTGTGTCGGCAAGGTGACTCGCGGCGGTATCAAATCCGACGACGGGCAACACTGGATGGGCGCCACACCCCTGCAAGCGGCAATGCGTTGCTACAAAGAGTCGGACGTGCTGAAGTAGGACGTTCGGAGCCGGTTGGTGACACGCGTGGGCATGATGGCCTCGAACTCGGCCCCTCCCCCTCAGACGCTGCTCGTCGCCATGCAGTGCGGTGATGCAAAACCCGCCGCGCACTCTCTCAGTTGTCGGTGAGCATCGTCTGCCGGCCGGCATGGCGGCGGCGGTCCCATCCGTCAGTTACCGCCACGCCCGGACGCTGCCCGATCATCGAGACGCGTCGGCGACGAACAATCGCTCAGACCTTCTGACGCCCCTGAACCCTGAGCAGCCCGTCGCGTCCGCCCTGCTCCGCCGCCGTCCATCTTGCGCCCGTGGTCATCCGTCGCGGCTGGGAGCATCGCGCTTAACTGCAATAGGCCGGCAGTACGGCCTGCCGCGAGCCGAGACAGCGCGCCGGGCGGCGCGAGGTCAGGACGATGACTCGGCCACAACCGCGATGTCGCATAGGGAGACGCCGTACTCGAGTGCGACAACGATTCGGGCAGCGATTCCCATCAAGCGCCCCTCCAGTTCAAAAGTCGAACCGAGCTCTTCTGCGGTTAAGAGCACCACTTCAATGTCGTCTGCGATGGTGATAAGTTCGTAGCCCGCTGCCACTACGGACTTTCGAAACTCCCAGACAAGCCCGGGCAACGAAGGCACGAGGGTACTGAGCAGTTCCATATTGAACGCGCTTCCATGGACCAGCCGCTTCAATGAACCCAACGGGGTCGCCCGTTCGGCTTGCTGAAGCGAAAGCTGTATCGTCGTCCCAGAACGGGCACGATGCGTCGGTGACGTCTGGCGTAGGCCTCGACGTTGCCAAATTCGGGCCTCGTTTTTCTGAAGTTTGCCATCACGCAAAGGAGCCGGTGATTTCTCTCGAATGTCCGCCGGCTTGCACCCTGCGTCCATGGCTAATCCAACATCTCATCAGGCCATAACTGCGCGCCGTGCAACACCCGCAGGATGCGCACGGTTTCTCCCATGATCCGATAGGCGGCTATATATGGTGTCCGGCTTATAACCAGTTCGCGAGTACCTTCGATGCGCCTAGGGCGGCCAGTCTCTGGAAACTGCAGTAGCTGCCTAACCTGCACACGAATCCGATCATCGACGACGACGGCCGCGTACGGACTGTCCTGTTCGATGTAATCAAAAATAGCGTCGCGATTCTCTACTGCGAAAGCAGCCCATTCAAGCCTCACGCGTCACCCTCGCCAGCTTTCCGAAGGGCCGCAGCGCGCCGCTTCGCAAAATGAGCTTCGACTTCATCCCCCGCGGTAGCAGGCCGCGGGTCGTTCAATGCTTCCTGCACTTTCGCACGGAACCAGGCGTCATGCACGGCCGGGTCGGTCGCGAAGGCGAACGGCAACGCACCTTCGTTCGCCACGCGCGTCAGCAGGATTCGCACCGCATCCGAGACAGTCAGTCCCATGTTGTCGAGCACCGCAGCCGCGCGCTCTTTCAGCGCGGGGTCGATGCGTGTTTGCACCAATGCAGTCGCAGCCATAACGATTACTCCTTCGCGTAGTCTTAGACCCCCTATTGTAATTCATTCGAATTACATGCGCGCGCTATCGTGAGCCGCGACCGGACGGCCAGCAAGCAGATCAACACTTTCCGCAGCCCACCCATTTAAGCCTGATCGGGCGGTCCATCGGGACCGACTCCGGCGCGCTGATGACCCATTGCGACGCAAGGCGGCCGAGGCGCTGCAGGTAGCTGCGCTCGATCAGGCAGCCGCAAATTGGCGACTCGTTCGCGCAAGCGAACTTGTTACTACTATCGGGCGGCGCAGCATTCTTGCCAGTCTCCGGTCCCACAAAGGTTTACGGCGCAGCGCCTCGTCAACTAATTCCGCTACTACTGTCCGGTCCGGCTGCAACTGATCTTGTAACGCACCGCACGCCAATGGCCGCGCCCGGGCCGAAAACACCGAACCACCGGCTGCGGCCTATGCGGCAACCGGTGGCGCCCCCAGCGCAAGCCATCGGCGGAACAGGACGGTACTTGATCGGACCTCGAGCGGCTTCGTCGCAAACCGGCCTCTAAGCGACGATTAGAGGTTGGAGTTAGATGACCGTTGCCGTCTCTGCAACGGCCGCTCGCAAGCAGTCGATGTCTTTCAACTTGAGTAAATATCGCGGACACGCTTTCGTCGAAAGCCGGGCGAAGTGTCACAAATCCTCGAATTTGCCATCAGAGTCCAATTTTAGACCTTCATTGAGTCCGCAACGATGTCTTAATGCCGTGGGACTTCACCGCTCCAATAATTTTTTTAAGGCGTGATTTTTCCGTTGAATTAGCGGAGAAATACGATTATTCTCGCCCCGGCGAACCGAAAGTCTAAGTAAGAAATGGCTAATAACAATGCTCGGTTGCGCGTCTGGTCGGAGGCATCCGCTCACTTTGGCTGACTGACAATGTATCGAAAACCGGAAGTCCCCCAGGACCAATATCGACCTTCGCCCGGGCGACGCAGATCGCCTGTGGATGTTTCTTGAATCCAGGAGAACACCGGGCTTGAGATAAAGAGCGGCATATATCGAATCAAAGGAATAAAAATGCAGGGGAAAAAAAGTACGGCGATTTTGCTTTCGATCGCGATGTCGACATTGTTCAGTGGCTGCGGCGGTTCGGATTCTGCGGCAACCAGTCAGGGCATTGTGCCGGCGTCGATGAAAGGTACCGCGGCGACAGGCGCGCCCATTGCCAACGGTCAGGTGTCGCTGAATTGCGTTGCCGGGCACGCCTCAACCCAGACCGCGGCGGACGGTTCGTGGTCGGTTTCAACTGCCGGATTAACGTTGCCGTGTGTGATTCGCGTTTCGGCTTCGTCGGGATTGGTCCTGCATTCCTATGCTGCTTCGCCGGGAACTATTAACGTGACGCCGTTCACCGAACTCGTCACGGCAGGCGCCGCGGCGAATTCCGACACAGAAACGTTCTTCAATGGGTTCTCCGCTGCGTCGGCGAGTGCGGCCAGCGGTCGGCTTGCCATCGCAGTTGCGCAAACCGGGCTATTGCTGGCTAAGCTCGGTGTGAATGTCAATGCAATCGATCTCATGAATCAGCAGTTTCAGGCGGTTTCCGGCAATGCATACGACGACGGACTGGAGTTGCTGAGCGCACGGCTCGCTGCCACCAACAGTACTCTGACCACGATTACCCAGCAACTTGTGAGCGGCAATGTTGGGCCGGTTGGAGTCACCGGCGCGACGGGGGCGACCGGCGCGACCGGTGCAACGGGCGCCACCGGTGCAACGGGCGCCACCGGTGCAGCGGGTTCCAACGGCGCGACGGGCGCTACGGGGCCGACCGGTGCCACCGGTGCGGTGGGCGCAATGGGGCCGACGGGCGCGACCGGCGCGCAAGGCACCCAGGGCGCACCCGGAGCAACGGGGCCGACCGGCGCGACCGGCCCGACCGGAGCCACGGGTGCTACCGGTGCTACCGGCGCCACGGGAGCACAGGGAGCCACAGGTTCGGTTCCGGGACTCGGTAATCCGGGCAATGCTGCCCCGGGAACGGGCGACACCTGCACGCTCGGTACTGTCTGGCTGACGGCGGCCGCCGTCGGCGTGGGGGTGCCTGCAAATGGCCAGCTTCTCAGCATCTCGCAGAACCCAGCGCTTTTCAGCCTGTTGGGAACTGCCTTCGGTGGAGACGGCGTAACAACCTTTGCGCTGCCCAACCTGGCGTCAGTCACGCCGAACGGCCTGACCTACATGATCTGCAATGACGGTACCTACCCGTCGCGTAGCTGAAGCAGCCTGGATGGGGCGTAATCGAGGCACAGGCTGGCCGGCAAGGTAGCCTCTACAGCCCGAAATATTGCCGGTTTCCCTCGATGCGTTGACGATGCTCCTGCGGGAATTTCTGTTCGCGCAGGAGCCGCTGCAGCGCGATACGCCCCTGCTCGATAGCACCGACGTAATACGCGCTCACCACCAGCTCGTCCAGAGCTCGCCAGGCGTAGACCGATTCGTCGACGAACAGCGTGTCCGTAGGACGCGCGATCGCAGCCGCCTGCCGTGCGAACAGATGCGCCAACGCGAACTCACCGCGCAGCCGGTGATACGCCGCGAGTCGGCTGAGTGGCTCAGCGCGATGCGGACGAGCTTGGTATGCCGCGAGGTACGCCTCGCGAACTTCGTTCGGATTTGCGCCACTGAGTTCAGTTAGGGATGCGATCTGAAAGAGCGCGAACCAGCGCTCTTCATCCCATCCTTCCATTCCACACCGCTCGCGGTACACGCGAATGCTATCCTCCAGCCGGCCAGCATCCCGGTAGCTCTGAGCGAGGTAAAACCGATAGCGAGGGTTATCAGGCTCGTTGCGTGCCGCTTTTTCCAGCACTTCGATGTCGCGCAGATAGGTGTTGGTATCGCGAGCACGGGCACCGTCGCGAGACACGACAATCGTCGCGCCCGGCAGAATCTGCCAGGAATGAGGCGACTCCTGAGTCAGGTACTCGTGCAATACGCCTTCCCAGCGCCAGGGTTGATGCGCCGCGACAAGTGCATTGCGCAGGTATTGCCATTCGTCGAGCTGGCAGCGGAACTGGTAACCGTCCGCTTCAAGCTGCTGCCATGCGAAACCTGCCTCCATCTGCAGGGTTTCGTCGGCGTCGATGAAGAACAGGTAGTCGCCGTGCGGCCTGGCGAGTGTCAGCGCTTCGTTGCGGTTGTGCGCGAAATCCCGCCAGACTCGCTCATGCAATGCCCCTGAAATGCCCGCCATACAGTGCCGAATAATGTCTTGCGTACCGTCTGAAGAGCCTGTATCGATGATTACCCAATGATCGATCCATGGTTTGACGCTTGTGAGGCACCTTTCGATGACTGGCGCCTCGTTCTTCACAATCATGCTCAAGCAGATTTTCTTCATCTATTTCCCATGGTCGCGTGGACGGTGTCATCTGTTCAGCGCCGCGTATACATTCCTAAAAAGAACTACGAGCGTCGACGCTCATTTTCCAGCGTGCGCATATTATTCTGAACGGCAGGATGCGCCCGTGATAAAGAGGGGGAGCCGTTGACCGTCACAATACTGATAAATATTTCTCTGCCGTTCAGACGTGTGAGTTTAAGATAGGTCCGCATGCCCGACTGTCCGTATCGCTCACCGACTGCTTCAATCAATTTCACGTCGTGTCTCCATGCTGAGTCACCTCACCATAAGTCGCCCCCGCCAGCCGTCGGGACGGTAGCAAATTACATGAGGCAACAACAACGGCTCGGTAACAAATAATTTGAGTCAATGCGCCGGCCAAGATAATTGTCGCCGCCCACCCTATGGCACTGTTCCCACGCGGCGTCCGCTGGACGCCTCGCACGCTGCCCCGCAGCCGGCCACCGGGTGGCGCAGGCTACTCGTCGTCGACGATCACCTGCCAAGTGCGGCAGCGATCAGCGCGGCGCTATCCATTGCAGGATACGACGTTCAGTTTATACGGAGTCCCCGCTTCATTTGCTCGAAGAGATCGCTCTAAGGCCCATCTGAAAAGGTCCAACGAGCTACCAGACCGGAATGTCTCAGATCGGTGAAGCAGCAGACCGTCGCCCATGTTAACTGAGTGACTCAAACGGGTCGGGGGGCGGCCGACCACGCGTAGGCTGAGTCGTGTTGGCAAGGAAATAGAAGTCGGCATATATCGGCAGTTGATGACGCTCTGTCCCGTTGTCGAACGTCGCGTTGTTGTTTCTGCTGGCGAAGACCTGTTCCGCTCGATCACGCCGCGTGTCGCCCCAAGTTGCATATCAAGAGGGCCGTTCCCCTGAATTTGATATGGTGCAGTCCCGCGATGAATCCGGTCTTTGCGTCATGTGGATGCTGCGGTGATAGCGCAGTCTCGCAGCAACCGACGCACGTGCAGCGCCAAGGGCCGACCTGGCTCCCGCGGGCCCAGAGCGCAAACCGCTAACTTTTGACCGACTACTCCTGTGCCGCCTGCTAACCTTCGGATCAGTGGAGGTGCCGACGGGCCCGGAGTCAAGCGCGCTCGCTCGGGATGATGAAGCCTTGATGCGCGGGGAAAGGGGGGGCCTATGACCGCTGCAGCACTAGCGCGTGGCACACGCGCACTCCATGATCGCCGGCGGTCGTTAGCCAGCCGGTGGGCCGGATTAGGACTTACCGTCGCGGCGCTTATTTACGATCACGCGAGTGTGGCGGCAGGACCCCTACCGCAGGGCGGCAGTTTTGTCGGCAGCACGGGCAGCATCGCTCAGAACGGCCGGAAGCTGAACATCACGCAAGCAGGCGGGCGTGGCATCATCAATTGGGACAGCTTTTCGATCGGCGTGGGGAACACCGTATCGATCAACAACGGCACGGGCGCGACGCTCAACCGTGTGACCGGCAGCGATGTTTCCGCGATCTACGGCGCGCTCAACGCGACGGGCAGTGTGTATCTCATTAACCCAAATGGCGTGCTGATCGGTCGAACCGGCGTGATTTCGACGGGTGGCCGCTTCCTGGCATCGACCCTCGACGTTTCCGACGACAGTTTCCTCAATCCGCGCACAATCGGCGGAACGGCCTACACCGGGAATTCCACGGCGAATGTCGTCAACCTCGGCAAGATCTCGTCGTCTGGCGGTGACGTTCTGCTTATATCGGCCAGCAATGTCGTCAATGCCGGAAGGATAGATGCGCCAACGGCAACGCGGAATCTGCCGTAGGCCGTCAGGTGCGCTTGTTCGATAGCGCGTATCAACAGCTTTCCGTCGATGTGGGAAGCGGCGGCACGATCAGAAACACCGGCACCGTCGAAGCGGCGACCATCAACCTTCAGGCGGCAGACGGCAACATCTTCGCGCTGGCCGGTCACTCCGGCGCGCTGCGCGCGACCGGCACGGCCACGCGCGACGGACACGTCTGGCTCGTCGCCGACACCACCACGAACTACCGCGTCAACACCGGCAACATCGACGCCCGCGGCGCTCAAATCAGCGCTCGCAATGCGGACGGCAGCCGCGGCGTAGTCGATATGTCGGGTGGCAGCGTCAAGGTGGGCGGCGCAGATGTTCAGGCCAGACAGTGGAACATCACGACTGGGGATTTCACCGTCGATGCGCGCACCGCCGACACGCTCGGCGCCAGCCTGAACCGCGGCGCGTCGGTCAACGTGCTCGCGAATGGTGCCGACGGCAAGCTGGGCGCGAACGGCAAAGGGAACATCGACGTGGAAGCGAGTCTGCGCTGGCGCGGAGACGCGTCGCTTGACCTCAATGCTGCGCACTCGCTGACCATCGCGCCGCGCGTGACCATCGCCAACATCGGCGCGGGGTCGCTTACGCTTTCTGCCGACAGCTATGGATTCGACAACGGCGGGAGCGTGATCAATCAGGGCACGCTCGACTGGTCGCGAAGCACCGGCATCATCACGGCGCTGTACGACATCAACGGCACTTTCACACGCGGCACGGTAGTCACAAATCCGTCGTGGCAGGCCGCGCCGTTCAGTGGGCTGCTCACGCAATTCACGGCTTATCAGCTAATCGCGTCGCTGGACGACCTGCGCGCGGTAAACAACAACCTCGCGGGCAACTATGCGCTGGCTTCGCGCGGAATTGAATTCGTCGATGCGGGCGAGTTCGGCGGCATCGGCTCCGCCGACCATCCGTTCACCGGCCAGTTCGACGGCATGGGCCATCTGCCGGCCGATCTTCATCTCGCCACTAATGCCGGAATGTTCAACGTGATCGGCCAGGATGGGGTGGTGCGCAACTTCACGCTGGCAGACGGCACGGGGACGTCTTTCTCGGGCCCCGTAGGTTTGCTCGCGGCAGTCAATTACGGGACGCTGATCAATGTCGGCGCGACAGGCATCATCACGTCGGCGGGCAACGCTAACTCGGTGATCGGCGGGCTGGTCGGCGAGAATTTCGGCAACATCGAGCGGTCGTGGGCGGGTGTGAACATCACCGGTACGGGTGAACTGGGAGGGCTGGTCGGGCGCAACGACGGGCACATCGATCGTTCGTATTCGCTCAACTCGATGAGAGCCGGTGCGCCGAGCACATTTGGCGGCCTGGTCGGCACCAACAATGGCGACATCGTTCGTTCTTACGCCTTCGCGTTCCAGATGAGCGGCGGCACGACGGTCGGCGGACTGGTTGGCAACAATACCGGCCGCATTGAGCAGTCGTACGCGTATGCGAAGCTCACGCCGGACGGCAACGCGACAGCGGGCGGCATCGCGGGCAACAATAGCGGCAGCATCGCCAAGGACGTCTTCTGGAACAGCGAGTCGTCGGGCGCGCAAGCCGGCGTCGGTTCGGGCACGGCGGTGGCCAGTTCGAGCAGTCTCACCGACCTGGAGTTGCGCGACCCTGCGAGCTTCGGGCCGACATGGAACTTCGCTGCCAACGGCACTTGGGTGTCAGGATATTTCGGGCCGTCGCTGCGCTGGCCCACGCAACCGTGATGTCGTGTAACTGGTGACCTGGCTGCTGATGAGCGTGTCAGCCAGGCCTACCTCGGTTGCGGGATTTCGGCCATCACAGCATCGTCAACGACCGCACGTATCGTAAAGATGCAGTTTTGCCGATGCGAGCCTCATGGACCGTTCCGGGTCGCGAAAACGACCGTGGACGCCAGCGGAGTGCGGCGGGTGTCAACTTGGTACGCGAATCGCATAGCGCACGGTTCGGCCACAACCTGCCGTTCAGCGAGCGGGCGACCTGCCGTTGGTACGGCTGCATTGGTCCGTTATCTGACCGACGCGCTACGCGCATAGTTCGGCGTTTGCGGACGTTCGGCTGCCGAGTTGGAACGGCCATTCGTACGGTGGCTACGCGGAAACGCAATCACCTTCGTAGCCGATACGCTCTGGCCGTCTCCATGGCTCCGACAGAAGCTAACTCGCGGCTCGAAAACGATGCGTGGACGACGGCGAACAGCCGAACGCCGCCTGGTCCGGCTGTGAAAGCCGAAGGTGGTTAGCAGCATCGCCCATCGCGGCGATAGATCGTCTGGCGGTTACTAACTGGGTCGACTACGCAGGAGCATCAGTAGCCCCTCTTCCAGATCTTGCCGAAAATCGTAGCGCAGGGCTGCCAGATCGGGGCGCGCCAGCACTTCCGCCGCGAGCGTGCCCGGATTGCTCAGCGGCCAGAGCCCGATAAGCAATGGCAGCGCCTGGTGAATAAATTTCTCGAACGCGGATGCGGAGATGGACGGCATGCAGTTGTGAAAGTCGAGCGCCGTCTCGTTTCGTATGTTCAGCAGCCCGTGCTTGAATCCCACCATGCGCTCGGCCGAAACATTGCGCTCGAGGATCGACGGGAAGACGCTGACAAGTCGGCACAACAGCGGGCGCGCTGACACGGTTGCGGAGAACGCCCGCGCGATGTGTTCGATGGTTCCGCGACGTCTGCCTCGGCTTAGTGCTGCGCGGAGTTCCGTGCGCCAGATCATGAACTCCTCGACGAGCACGGTGAGCAAAACCGCTTCGCTGCTCTCGAAGTATCGATACACGTTCGACTTGGTCATCTCCGCGCCCCGCGCCAGCTCGTTGATGCCGAGGTCGTGCACGTCCGGGATTTCGAGCAGCAGCGATCTCGCGGCGTCAAGCAGGTGCCGCCGGCGCTCTTCCTTCTGTTCGGCGGAGCGCGCCCTTAAATACGTCGATGTCGTCATCCTTGAAGAATCCGAAAAGCTGTTCCGCGAAAGCGCTAACTGTTCATGAGTCGGGCGATGATCGCCTGATGTATCCAGCGAGGCGTCGCCCAGATCATCGCCACCGCTGACTTGTTTGCCCAGCCAGGGACGACGCTGATGCGCCCCGCCTGCAGCGCACGTATTCCGGCACGCACGACAGGCTCCGGCTTCATCATGAGCAGCTTCAACGCGAACGTAATCTTTTGTTTGGCCGCTTCAGCGAATCCGGTGTCGGAAATGCCCGGGCATAGCGAAGTAACAGTCACGCCGTCCTGCTTGAACTCGCGGTGCAGCGCGTCGCCAAGCCGCAGAACATAGGCCTTTGCCGCACCATAGACCGCCATGTCCTGCACGCCGTAATGAGCCAGGAGACTGGCTACCAGCAGGATTTTGCCACGGCCTCGCTGACGCATGTCCTGCCCGAACAAACGCGTCATGGCAGTCAGGCTGGCAATATCCAGTTGCACCATGCCCATCATCGCATCGAGCGGCGCATCGAGGAACGGCCCTTGCAATCCATGCCCGGCGTTGTTTATCAGGACGTCGACGGCGATGCCCTGGTCAAGCAGCTGCGAGTGCAACCGACCAATGGCGTCAATGTCGGAAAGGTCAACCTGCTCCACGAGCACGTTGACGCCGTACGTCCCGCGCAGGGATTCCGCTAGCGTTTGGAGCTTGTCCAGGCGGCGTGCCACCAGTATCAATGAATGCCCCTTGGCCGCGTACTGGCGCGCAAACTCCTCGCCAAATCCGCTCGAAGCGCCTGTGACGAGAACCCATGAATCGTTATCAGATGCCATACCGGTAGCCTTTGCATGAAGGTGACTGTGCCGGCCGCCGAGGGCAGCCATGGTTGACCGCGTCCGCGGCCTCAGGGAATATAAAAGACCGCCAGTCTGCAATTTAACAGACCATCGGTCTCTTGTGCAACGATTCTATTCAAATGGCAGGACAGATAGGAATGACGGTGGACGCGAGGGACGCCGCCGGCAGAATTCACGGAGGCAGTCAGAGACTGTCGATCTCATGATGTTTCACGTGATCTTTGTGGATTGCCCGCGTGACGTCGGTGGCCCCGCGCTGGCGGCGCATGATCGAGCCCAGGAAGGCCCGCGGTCCATGAAAACGCCAGAAAAGGCGCCGATGCGTGCGTTGCAGACCGTTGTTGCGGCCCGATCCGCGCAATGTGCGACACCAGCACGATTGCTTGCGCGCCGCGCAGCGCAGCGCAAGCTGGCTGAGACTTGGTGCGTTTTTCGTCAACGATCTGAATACTGGCGACGAGTGCCCGCTCGTGCCCACCTCTGCCTGATCCGGTCGGATCAGACCGACGATTCGTGTGCAGGCCGCCCCGGCTTTCCCGTTGCCCAACCATCAAGTCGCACCCGCCGCGTGCCGATATGCAGACGTGACGCCGATGCATCCGCCGTGGAAATCAAAACACGACGGTCGCGGCGCCCGCCACCTATCAGGAAGGAGACGTTCCCCAAATGCAGTGGTTTTCCAATCTCAAACTGAGCCACAAGCTCGTCGGCTCGTTGATGCTGTGCGCACTCGTGACGGCGATCGTCGGCATCGTCGGCATCCTCAAGGTTCGCGAGGTCGCGACCATGCAAACCGAAATGTACGAGAGTGAATTCGTGCCGGTGCGCAACGACGGCACCGCCGCGTGGCAGGCGGCCTCGCATTTCCGTCGTCTGTACTCGTACATCCTGAACGCCGACACGGCCGGCCGCGCCGATACGGTGCGCCTCAATCATGGCGGCGAAGCGGCGATCCTGTCCGCGTTCGACTATGAACGCAAACACGCGAGCACCGCCGCGCAGAGCGCGTTGCTGAGTGATTTCGACGCGACGTGGCCGGCCTACACAAGTTCGGTCGCGAAGGTGATGGCACTCGCCGACCGGGGAGACCAGACGGGCGCCCTCGCCGAACTTCGATCGGCCACCGATCCGCTGCACGTGAAGCTGCGCACGCTAATGATCAAGCTGTCGGACCAGCGTGACGGACTGGCGCGCCAGCGCGTCGAAGAAGGCATCGATGCGGTCCGCTCGGTGACGTGGTGGATCGCGAGTTGCGCACTCGGCGGCGTCGCGGTTGCGATCGCTCTTGGCGTGCTGATGACGCGCGCCGTAGTGCGGCAAATAGGCGGCGAGCCCGCCGAAGTTGCGCGAATCGTCGAGACGATTGCGGACGGCGACCTGAGCGATCGGCTCGGCGCCGGCCACGTGCAGGAGCGCAGCATCCTCAGCGCGATCGCCCACATGCGCCAGCGGCTCGCGGCAACGATCGGCACCATGCGCGAAAGCGCGGAGTCGGTCAGCATTGCGTCACAGGAAATCGCGAGCGGCAACATCGATCTGTCCTCGCGCACGGAGGAGCAGGCGGCGTCGTTGCAGCAGACCGCGGCGAGCATGTCTGAACTCACGCAAACAGTCAGCCGCAATAACGACAACGCCCGCAACGCGAGCGAACTCGCGGCGCGGGCCGCGCAAGTCGCGGACACCGGCAATGCGGCAGTCGAAAGCATGGTGCGCACGATCGACGAGATCAGCGGCAGTTCGGCGACGATCTCGGAGATCACCGGTCTCATCGAAGGCATTGCATTCCAGACCAACATCCTTGCTTTGAACGCGGCGGTCGAAGCCGCGCGCGCGGGCGAACAAGGACGCGGTTTCGCGGTCGTCGCGAGCGAGGTGCGCAATCTCGCGCAACGCTCGGCGAGCGCGGCCAAGGAAATCAAGGAGACGATTACGGCGTCGGCGGCGATCATCGACGGCGGCACGCAGCAGGCCGGTAAGGTGAGCGCGACGATGGCAGACATCAAGGACGCGATTCATCGCGTGTCGAACATCGTAGGCGAAATCGCGGCAGCGTCCGACGAGCAGAGTCGCAGCATCCATGAGGTCGGCCGGGCGGTCGCGCAGATGGACGAGACTACGCAACAGAACGCGGCGCTGGTCGAACAGGCCGCGGCTGCCGCGCAATCGCTCGACCTGCAGGCGCGCAAGATGAAGGAGACCGTAGCGGTGTTTCGGGTTGAGCGGAGCGCGTGACAACTGCGCGGTCTGCTGAGGCCGACCCCACACGGGACAGTCGGTCAGCCTGAAAACCGACGTTCACCAGCGCAATGAGACGTACCGGACCCAGACGTCAACCATTTCACGCGCGCCGAAACCAATGTATCAGGAGATAGAGCGCACAACGCCGCCATCGACGCGCCACGCCGCGCCCGTCGTCGCAGACGCCTGTTCCGAACTGGACATAGACAAACTCATGTCGGACTACATCGGCGAGGGCCTGAACCGCTCGCCAGCGGTGAACCGGCTCGATGCTAGCAAGCCCGTGCAACTCGCGATCGACAAAGCGACACCTGGCAGCGTGCTGCATGCCGTCGCTGAAGATGGGGTCATCACGCGTGACATCGCGACGGCGCTGGGACAGTTCTTTGAGATACGAGTGGAATCAATTCCGGCCGAGCGCGCCCAGGCTCATTTTCGACTGGCTCGGCATGTTCTTCGGTGCCGACGCCCCTGCGTCCAGCGCACGCACGCGCTCACTGCTGGTCGGCGAGCCGACGCACGCAACGCTTCGGGAAGACATTGCTGCCGAACACTCCCCCCTGAGCTGACTGGTCGACTCGCTACGTCCGGCGCATCGCCGGGTACCTGCCGGCGTGCTGGAAATTCGCCTCGCTGCACATCAACAATTAGCCCGTTAAAAGCCTTTGCGGCGAAGGTCACGAAGAGGCTGCACCGGCTGCGCATCCGGGCGTAGATCGATTGCTAGCGCGTCAGTGCTCGTATTCCCTCCAGCAGTTTGCCGATTTCGGACTCAGTGGTCAGGTAGCTGACAGAAGCGCGCGCGATCTGCTTAAGGCCCCTGAATTCCATGTCCAACGGTGTATAGCCCACACCATTGCTACCGATTGTAATGCCTTGAGCCGTAAGACTGCGCTGCACTGACAGGGGGTCCAGTCCGTGCACGTTGAACGCCACCAGGCCGGATCGTTCGATGCCTTGATCCAGCACCGTCACACCGGGGATATCCGCCAGTTGTGTCCGCAACGTCCTTGCGATGCTGTCGATCCGTGCGCGGATAGTGTCAATCCCAATCTCCAGTGCTTCCCGCAACGCATTGGCGAGTCCGCAGTGCAGCGCCAGCGATGCTTCCGATGATTCGAACCGACCGGCGTCGTTCCGCAGGATAGGATCGCCGCTCGCATTCAGCGGTGCGGAGCGCGTGTCGACGAATGCAGGTGCCAGACGTGACAAAAAGTCCTGTCTTACATACAACAGGCCCGTGCTTCTCGGACCACGCAGTGCCTTACGGCCGGCACCGGTGAGAATATCGCAGCCCGCCTCGACCACGTCGATAGGAAGCTGCCCCACTGCTTGCGCGGCATCGATGAAGTACGGGATGCTGTGACGGCGCGCTACGCGCCCGATCGCAGCGGCCGGATTGATAAGACCCCCGTTCGCCGGCAGCCACGTTAGTGCAATCAGGCGCACTCGCTCGTCCAGCATCGCCTCCAGCGCGCGGGGATCTACAGTCCCGCAAGAGTCGGATGGTATGACTTCTATCGCCGCACCGGCGCCCTGCGCCGCAAGGCGCATGGTGGCCAGATTGCCGCCCCACTCATGGCGCCCGACCAGGATCCGCTCGCCTGGTCGCCACGGGCCCAACGCCGCGAATGCAGCGCCCCAACCGGGCGAATTCCCTGTAGTCACAGCGATCTCGGCCGGTCTTGCGTTCAGCAGCCTAGCCGCGAATAACCGCGCGCGTTCGCTGTGTTCGCGGCCGACCGCACCGGCTTCAATTGGCCCAATCGTGGCTTCGCGCCACAGTTGCGCCTGGATTGCCTCCAGCGTGGCCAAAGACGGCAGCGAGGCGCCGGCGTGGTTGAAATGTATGGTGCCTTGTGCACCCGGCGTCAGGGCGCGCAGCCCGTCCACGGCAGCAAGGAAGAGAGGTGAAGACATGGTTGTTCCTATGACGCCAGTTGGGTTCACGCCTGAGTAAGCGCGGTGACGGCTTCTGCCTCGACGGCCACACCCGAGGGCCGCGACGCGACGCCGACGGCACTGCGCGCATTGCGGCCCGGATCTCCGAATACCTGGACCATGAGGTCGGACGCCCCATTGGCAAAGTGGAAATCGAAGAGGTCATGTCCGGTGTATCCGGTCAGAACAAGGAGACTGCCATGCTATTGAATCGACCGTCGCGCGATCAGTCAATTTTCCTGTCTCCACCGATAAGCCAGACTGATCCATGCAATCCGACGGATCCCGTGCGGCGTCCTGTGTGAGCCAATCACCAAATAACGGCGCCGCATCGCCCAACGAGCGCTTGGGGGTGACCAGCCACTATCCGGTTCGAGGGCCATCCAGTGTGGTTTCAGGTGGCGCCTGCACGAGTGCCTTGCTCGCCAGCTGCGGAAAATGAGTCGATGGCGACCCATGGCGATGCCCTGCCCGGCCATTGCCGCTTCGACCACGATGTTGTAGTCGTGCAATTGCATGCGCTGCGTCAGGTTCACGCGATCCTCCGGATCGCCCCATGCTCGACTCCAGGGATTCCTGCGCGCTCAGCAGCGAACACATACGCCATGCACCGGGTTGCGGACTCTAGCCATTCCCGCAATGCATGCCATCACCGTTTGTCCCGTCATCGTGCCTCGGCTACCCGTTGCCAATATTTGCTTCGTGATGACGACCAGGCCAGGTCAGGACGCCGGTACGCTGACAACGACGTTGGTCGCACGGTTCATGGCGACAATATCGGCGTGGGCGGGATTGGGACCGGGCCTGGCGAAAACCTCCGGCAGCCGGTCACGTATCCTGGGCGCAATCCCAGGAGCGGCCGCAGCCAGCGCCTTGCGCATGGCATCCGCATCGTAGTCGCAGCAATACGCGGGAGTTGACGGCTGCTGGCGCCAGGATTCTGCGAGCGAACCCGCATCGACCGGATCGAAGCCCGTCTGATTCACCAGCTCCATCACGATTTCCCTGGAGCGCAGGTCATCCCCCGCCACGGCGACGGCGAGGCGGCCAGGCGTCCCCTCCGGCTGGCCCAGTTCTGCGAGCGTGTAGGCCAGCACGTTGTTGAATGCCTTGATGACAGGGTGCCCGATCTGCCGGGACACCCACACGCTTTCGGGCATTCCTTCGCGATTTCTGCAATGTGCGGGTCGCGCATGTCCGGGTAGTAGTTGCCAGTGTCGACGACGATCGCGTCAGCCGCTAGGGAACGAAACAAATCCGCAGGAAGCGCCTGTACGGCGGGCCGCGGAATCGAAAGGATGATGACTTCCTCGCCATCGACCGCACCGTGAACATCCACGGCCTGCGCGCCGATCTCGTCGGCGACCTGTCGAACACCATCCACGCCACGAGAATTCGCGACGCGGACTTCGTGGCCTGCCGCGCTTAACTTCCGGGCGAAAGCGCGCCAATGTTTCCCGTTCCGACGATCCCGACTTTCATGGCTGTATCCTCAATGTCGCATGCAGCACCCACTCTAGCTGGCTTATGTGGTAATGGCAAATACCGACTAAAAAGTAAGTAGCGTACCGAGGTGTTTGTGTCTGAAGAGCGTGAATGGAACTGCGAAGATCCCAAAAAGGGGCTTGAATGGGCCGCGGCGACGACAGAGGCCCTCCGGGTTTCTGGAGGGCAAGTGGAAGATCGCCATCATTTGCCAGCTGTTTGCCGCAAGGGGGCCCGCTGCGATTCTCCGATCTGGAGAAGCTGATTGACGGCACCAACCAGAAAATGCTGATTCAGCAGCTCAAGCCGTTGGAGAAAGACGGCATCGTGCGGCGAACGGTGTATCCCCAAGTACCGCCGAAGCAGAGTACGAGCTCTTTGCGATATGGGATATGCGCTCGGGCCGTCGATGCAGGCGTTAATCGGGTGGGCCGAGATGAGGCGCAAACGTGCCGAGGGTAACGGCTACTGAGAAACGGGCCGTGGCGGCGCGACCGTGCGCAGTCCTGCCATCACGAAGTCTATGAGCCAGGCAAGGCGCGGCTGCCACTCGTCATTGAAATCGATCTGCCAGATACCGGCACTTGCCAGGAAGAAGTCGTCAGTGGTCACGCCGGCCCGGATGGTTCCAGCTTTCTCGTTCGCATCGAGCAGCAATTGGGCCGCAGCGACGACTGGGGCATAGCCCGCCTTTCCCGGACAGTCCCGCATCAACGATACCTCGCGAATTGCATTGGCCAGGCCAGCCTTGGTCATCGCGTATTCGGCAAGGCGCTTCATCCACTCCCGCAATGCCTGGTCAGGCGAGCGCGTCTCAAGCAGGTGCTCCGCGAAGTTTTCGACCTGCCACATCTCGTAGCGATAAACCTCCATCACCAATGTCTCCCGCGTCGGGAAATGGCGATAAAAAGTCCCTTGCCCGACGCCAGCCTTCCTCGCGATCGTGCTCAGTGGCACGTCTGCCGAAACGGTCAATTCCGCGAGTGCGACCGCCAGAATGCGTTCGCGATTTTGCAGCGCGTCCGCGCGCGCCGGGCGATCCGTCTTTTGTGGCCGTGTCATTTGCCCCCCGAAGTATTTTGGCAAACGGACAATTGTCCGGTACGCTTCGTTTTAGCGGACACCTGTCCGTTTGACATTCTATCGGTTTCATCGATCTGGAGAGGCACAAATGAAGACTTCGGGCAATACGATTCTCATCACTGGGTCCACCTCGGGCATAGGGCTCGGTCTGGCGGTGCGTTTTAACGAGGCGGGCAACAGGGTTATCGTCGCAGGCCGACGCAAGGCGCTGCTTGAGCAGATCACCACGGATTACCCGGGTGTCGAGGCGATCGAACTCGACGTGGCCGACGCCGGGTCCATCGTCCAGGCGAGCGAACTGGCAGCCGAGCGTTACCCCGACCTGAATGTCGTCATCAACAACGCCGGCATCATGTTGAGCGAAAATGTTCTGGAGCCGGACTCACTGAAGCGTGCGGAAGAGTCGGTCGCGATCAACCTTCTGGGCACCATTCGCATGACCTATGCGTTCTTGCCGCAACTTGTCCGGAAAAACGATGGCATCATCATCAATGTCAGTTCCGCATTGGCGTTTGTTCCGTTCCCCATCGCCATGACCTACAGCGCCACCAAGGCGGCCGTTCATGTGTTTACCGAAGGATTGCGCGTTCAACTCGCCGGCAGTCCCGTGCGGGTGATCGAGCTGGTGCCCCCTGGCGTGCGCACCACGTTGTTCGGTCAGGAAAGTGACGAACAGGCCATGCC
This sequence comes from Paraburkholderia sp. RL17-368-BIF-A, assembly GCF_046054045.1. Lineage (NCBI taxonomy): Bacteria > Pseudomonadati > Pseudomonadota > Betaproteobacteria > Burkholderiales > Burkholderiaceae > Paraburkholderia > Paraburkholderia sp. RL17-368-BIF-A. Next base: position 123,225 of record NZ_JARESN010000006.1, on the reverse strand, counting down.
CCTCGAAGACTTCCTTGACGAGACGCTCGCCCTTTTGCATGCAGAGCCCACGCCCAAGGAAATCATCGTGGAACGCGCCAAGTTTTTGCGAACTGCCCAGGCTACTGGCAACTACGCCAACGCCCTTGAAATGCTGTCCGCATGGAAGGCCTCGGATTGAGGGAGTCGTCATCATCGATCGAACGGATTGATCGGTGCTTCGCTTACTCGATGCGCTTCGCGTCGACTACCCAATGCGCCGGCAAAGACGAGAAGAAGGCCCCCGATAGCGGGCCTTCCACGTTTGCGCAACTGTTCTTGCTAGTTGTCCTTATTGAAGCGTCAAGCTCATGTGCAAGTGTAGTTAGTCGCGCAAGTTATGTCGCCGCTGCCATTGTAATGCGGTGCCTTGCGGTAAAGGCAGACAGGCAGACTGCGTGAAGCAGTTGCGTTCGTTCGGAAAGTGTAAGTCAGTTGCGGGGGCGCCTCCCCCTGTTCTACCCACTTGATAATTGCGCCCGGCCAATCGATCTGCGTGACGTCTTGCCCTGCGGCATGCGGGTTCGCGGGCATGGGGAAAAGCCCGGTGTTAGTCGTCGGATTGGACAATCCCATCGTTCGAGCGATTGCAGTCATCCTCGCGTCATTCCTCTCGTGCTCGTTGGCGGCAGCAGGTTATCGCCAATGTCTTGCCACGAGGTCAGCTTCTTCCCGGAAGCAACGAACTGTGCGATCGATTGCACGTCGTTGTCGATGCCGGTTTGCTTCAGGCCCAGGCCGATAATGCCGTAATCGGTGTTGGGGTTAAAGGTTGCCTGCTTCGCCGGAGTCAGCCACGACTGGTCGCCTGTCGCCAAAAACGAAAGACACCACCAGGCGACCTGAAGGCCCCTCCAAACGCTGAGTAATCTGACCAGTTGAATCCGCTGTAAATGACGGTACCGTCGGAGCGCGCCATTGACGACAAATACTTCTGCAACGTGGTCACCTGTGCCGCAGGCAGGCAGAGCGCGGGATTCGGGTTGGCGGTGGACAATCCACATTGCAGTAGCGCCGGACTGCAGTGGCAAGCTGCTGCATTCGTCAGATAGCCGTCGGCAAGCCTGTCTGAAGAGTCGCATGCCGCTACCGCAGCTTGACAGGAAGCTGTGTATTGGGCGGTTGTCAGCGCCGCAGCAGTGCCAGCCGTTCCACCGATCTCGCTGTCGCCAGCGCAGGCACTTGTCGAACTCCAACGGCGCGCATGGCACATGCGCGCCCTCACCTTCATGATCGCGCAGCGGCGCCTGTACTCGTTTTCCGAATGCGAGACGCGACTGATTGCGCTCCTTGCCACTCGTCATCGCTTTTCAAAGGGGGCCAGCAAGCGCTCCGTCTCACGCGCTCAGCGAATCTTCTGATCCTGCAACTGCTTCCATAGCGTCTGCGCGACGGGCCCATGGGAAGCCTTGCGCCGACGCGCCGCATAGTGCGTGAGCGCGCCGCCGCGCAGATACGGCCCTTCCAGTGACACCAGCCGGTGCTCGGTCAGATCGTCAGCGATCAGGTGAGACGGCATGTGGCCCCACGCCAGTCCCTGCAAAATCAGTTCGCGCTTCATCAACTGGTCAGGCACGGTACAGGTCGGCGCGCCTTCGATCAGGTAGTAGCTCGCGTCCGACGGCTCCCTGCTCGTGTCACGAATGACGCACTGAACGTACGGCCGCAGGTCATCGATCGTGATCGATCCGTCAGTAGGTTGCTGCAGGAACCCCGGCGCCGCAACCGGCACGAGCTGAACCTCGAAAAGTTCGATTGTTTCTATTTCTGGCGTCGGTTTGTCGAGGTGGTGAAAGAACAGATCGCACTCGCCACGTTGTAGCCGTTCCCAGGGACCGCTGATGGCCTCGAACAACAACGTCAGGCGCGTACCGGTACTGGTCTCAAAGAACCGCCTCAGCGAGCCCAACGTTTCGGGCAATGGACACAGGTCTCCTACGACCACGCGTAGCTCGGCTTCCTGTCCTGCGGCGAGCCGCGCCGCTTCGCGCCGCAGACTCTCGTATTGACGCAGAAAGGCAACCGCGCGGGGGCGAAACGCCGCGCCATGCGCTGTCAGCGAGACCCGGTAGCCTGTTCGGTCCAGAAGGACCATGCCTACCTGCGCTTCCAGCGCAGTAACAGCCGCGTGAACCGTTGGGTGCGTGCGGTTCAGGCGCGCTGCGGCCGCCGCAAAACTGCCCTCGTTGAGCAACGCTTCGAAGCATTGCAGCTGAAACAGTGTAGGTTCATTCATTGTAGGGTCAAGCTTCAGTGTCTGTCGAAACAAAGTAATTTTTTGAGATCAAGATCGATCCTACCATTCGCTCTCCAACGAGGGAGGTCGACATGAAAGCAATCGTGCGCAGTAGATTCGGTGGTCCTGAAGTGCTGAAGGTTGTCGAGGTGCCAGAGCCTCTGCTGAAACCCGGCTGCGTCCTAATTCGCGTCCGTGGATTCGGTCTGAACCGTGCGGAGCTTTATATGCGCCGCGGCCTGTGGGGGACCGTTACTGAAATTGGCGGCATCGAATGCGTTGGGACGGTTGTATCGGACACGACTGGCGTGCACCGCGAAGGACAGACGGTAATGGCATTGATGGGGGGAATGGGACGAACGATCAACGGTAGCTATGCCGAGTACGTCGCTGTACCGACCTCCAACGTTGTCGCCGTTGAAACGACGCTCGATTGGGACATTCTCGCGGCGCTGCCGGAAGCCTATGCGGTTGCCTGGACCTGCATTCGGCGGAATCTGGAATTGAAGGCCGGACAGCGGCTTGTCGTGCGCGCAGGCACCTCGAGCCTCGGGCAGGCAGCCATCGACATAGGGTGCGAACTTGGTGCCGATGTGATCGCGATCACCCGTCGCTCGGACAATGAAACGTTGCTCCGTTCGCTGGGCGCAACACACGTCGTGACGACAACAGGCGATCTGCTTGCCGCACATGACTGGCCAGGCGGCAAGGCTGATGCCGTTCTCGACCTTGTCGGAAACAGTACGGTCCTTGACTCCTTGCGCGCCACCCGTCGCGGTGGCCGAGTGTGCCTCGCAGGCTTTCTTGGTGGCCTGGCGCCCCTCACCGGGTTCAATCCACTTGGGCAGATGCCGAGCGGCGTCCACATGAGTTTTTTTGGCAGCTTCATGTTTGGGAGTCCCGAATTCCCGTTATCAGAAGTGCCCATGCAGCAGATCGTAGACCTTGCGTCGATGAATCAATACCGAGGGCGACCTGCGCGCGTTTTCGGCCTGAGTGATGTGCCGATGGCTCACGAACTGATGGAGCGCAATGAGGCAAAGGGAAAGTTCGTCGTCGTGATCTAGGCGGTCGATCAGAACAAAACAATCGGATCGGCGGAACTCAACCGATGATTTTGAGAAAGTCGCGGCTCTGCTTTCTTTGTCTGTCGGTGTTCACAACTGCTTCTGGCCGTGTCGTCGAGGTTGCAACACGCGGAAATATACGTCCACGAAAGCTCCGGTCGGCGACCCGCTGGGCTCGTCCCCGCGCATTTGGGAACGGTCCATCAAGCCCTGCCTTGGGACGGTGACTGATGATGCCCGGGCATTGTGCGGAACGTGGAAACACCCCGAGATAGCCGTCGCCGACGATTTCATTGGAAGCTTCGCGGAGCGCTATCGGCATTTCGCTGCGGCGCTCTGCCTGCGCACGCGACTTCCGAAGGGGCAGCTTCTGTCTCAGACTGCCGGCCGCGCGCCTCTCCCTGAACCACACGCACCACTGAAAACGCTGCTCGCGCCGCCATTCGCACGTTTTGTCGCATGCCTGTCGAGAACGAGCTCACGACTGCGCACACTGGCAGCCATTGGGTCAGATGACCCTGCTGCGGAGGACAATCGTGACTACCATCATCGCCGTGCATATCGCTGTTGCAACCCTTTCTGTCATACTCGGAACAGCAGTCTTTGTGGCCGAAAAGGGCACGCCACGCCATAAGTGGCTCGGTCGTCTCTGGGCGGTGGCGATGTTCGCGACCGCTCTCGGTTCCTTCGGCATCCAGAAACTGAACCCGGGGCATTTTTCGTGGGTGCACGCGCTGTCGTTGCTGACGCTCGTCAGCGTCGGGCGAGCTATCTGGGCTATCCGGCAAGGCAACATTCGCGGTCACCGCCTCGCCATGCGCGGATCGTTCATCGGCCTCGTCGTGGCCGGTATCGCCGCGGTCGCCACGCCGCACCGCGTGCTGGATATCATCTTGACCGGATGGATAGCATGACTCCTGGTAGTAACGTCGAACTCCCCAATATCTCCACCGGGGCAAGCGCCCCGGCGCAACAACTGCGAGCCGAATTGGCCCGCGAAGCGATCCTCGTCGTCATAGGCAACGCGTTGATTGCGGTTGGGCTGACTGCGGTGGGCACGGGAGAAGGCCTCGGAGGAAATCTTGTCTTTAGCGAGGCGATCGGGCTATCGATCATGCTGCTGCTCAGCATCGGCCGTTTTTGCCTTGAGCGGCGCGATGCGCTCACCCTGCCCAGGCTTGCGGTCATGATGGTGGTCGCCATCATCGTCGGCGCCGCGATCGGGCGAGCTCTCGCGAGCGCGCTGCTCGGTCTCGACTTCGGCAGGACGTTCGGCGCCAAAGAACTTGCCACGACCGGCTGGATCGCGCTGGTTGCGACGATGTTCGGCACTTGGTACGGCTGGTCGCGAGCGCGCATTGCGGGCCTCAGCGAGCAGGTGGCTCGCACTGCGTGGCTGCGCGAAGCCGCCGAAAAAACGGCGCTGCGCGCGCATCTGCAAGCTTTGCAGGCGCAGATCGAGCCACACTTTCTCTTCAATACGTTGGCGACACTCGATAGCCTGATCGTTTCAGATGCGCCGCGCGCGCGAGAACTGCTTGGCAGCCTGAACCGTTTCCTGCGGGCGACGCTGGAAGCATCGAGAACCGAAAGCGAGACACTGGCAGTCCAGTTCTCGGTGCTCGACTCGATGCTCGCCGTGCACGCGATGCGCCTGGGCGCAAGGCTCGCTTATTCGCTGCACCTTCCTTCCGACTGCGCCGATCTCGCGGTGCCACCGATGCTGCTGCAACCGCTCGTCGAAAACGCACTGAAGCACGGCATCCAGGGCACGGTCGCAGGCGGACGAATCGACATGACGGCAAGGCGCGGCGATCACCACCTCGAACTTACTGTCGCAGATACCGGCCCGGGCTTCGGTGCGACGGCAGCGACACAGGGCACTGGTATTGGACTCGCAAACGTGCGCAGCCGGTTATGCGCACTCTATGGCGAGCGTGCCTCGCTGACCATCACCGAGAACGCACCGCACGGCGTGGTTGCCAGGGTGCAGCTTCCAATCGCCGACTCACCTATCGGGGGCGCTGCGAAACCATGAAGATCCGCCAGCCATGTATCGCCGCATTAAATGAACGCAAGAAGGCTGGCTCGCGTGAATACACGTGCGCTCCGACTGCGCTGATCGCGGAGGATGAACCGCTCATCGCGGCCGCGCTTCAGCGGGAGCTGTCAGCGGCATGGCCGGAGTTGAGGATAATCGCGTCGGTCGGCAACGGCCAGGACGCCATCGCGCGAACCGCCGCACTGCAACCGGACGTTGCGTTCCTCGATATCGCGATGCCGGGCGCGACGGGTCTCGACGTTGCACGAGCGTGCGCCAATCTCGCGGCGCCGCCGCAGATCGTTTTTGTGACCGCCTACGACGAACACGCGCTGGATGCGTTCGACGCAGCCGCCATCGACTATCTTCTGAAGCCTGTCGATACGGCACGGCTCGCGCGCACGGTCGACAGGTTACGCCCACGACTTGCGGACACCTCAACGGATCGGGCGCCCGCCATGGATGTGCAGGCTGATCTGCAACGCCTGCTTGGCCAACTGGAGCAGATGACGCGCAGCGTTCAGTTGGAGAGCCGCGCTCAGGAAAATGGACGCGGTGCGACGCTACGCTATGTGCGTGCCTCGAGCGGAAGCGAGATCAGGATGGTGCCAGTGGAAGAGGTGCTGTACTTTGAGGCTGCGGACAAATATGTCATCGTCACCACGCGCACCGGCGAATTGTTGATCCGCATGAGCCTCAAGGAGCTGTGCGCGCAACTGGACGCGGCGCGGTTCTGGCAGGTGCATAGAAGCACGGTCGTGAACGTCGACCACGTGGAGGGTGCCTCGGTCAACGCATTTGGAAAAATGGCACTCAAGCTGCGCGGCCACAGCGCCGCAGTTGCGGTGAGCAAACAATATGCACACCTGTTCCGGCAGATGTGAAGCGGCGAGCAGCCTGTTGCAACCGATCGTGCAACCGAGCCAATGTTGCCGAAATTCACCACGCGCTCCGCCGACTGGCGGAAAACGAGGACGACCGACCATAAACGATTCGTTGCCGGTGTCGAGGCCATTCAGTCCACCAAATTGGCTGGTCGGCTAAAGCCGTCGTTCGCTTAGTATTGAAACGACCTCCGCACAATGACGGTTTTAATTTGCAATCGGCGATTGGCCTCAGGCCCGCATGCGCGGCGCGAAGGCTTTCCGCCGGATATTGCCACGCGCGCGACGTTAGCAGTGCTCTCGGATATTTCCTCCCGTGCATCGGGCAGGTCGGCCAGCGGCTCAGACAGCACAGTGGTTATTGCTTGCCGGCATCTGCGACAACGCCCGCCGCCCGTCGCGCAGCTTCCTGCACGCCCCGCACGGCTGCAGCAACGACCAGCCCCGTGAACACCATGCCGATCAGGCCCAGCAATATCGCATCGATCCGGCCAAACGTTGAGGTAGGGACCACGTCGCCGTATCCGATTGTCAGCGCCGTGATCGCGCAGAAGTACAAGGTTTCCTCCATCGTCGAAGCCGTTCGCTTCACCGTCTCCACGGGGTCCCCCATGTAATACATTGCGACCGTTAGCAAAACAAACAGCACCAGAAGGCCAGCCAGGATTGCACGCAGGTACCAAAGAGTCCGGCCGGATTCCCGCAAGATCTCACGTGCCCGCAGGCGGACGACCGCGTCGCTTGTCGCATTTCCCATTGCAGGTACCTCCTACATTGTGCTCACCTGTTACACGTGGGTGAACGTCAGCCCCACCCGCTTTCGGGATTACATCAGCAGGGACCCAATGATTGCGTTGGGCTGAGGCGCGGCTGCGCGCAGCGTCATCGCGCGCGGTGGCTTCGCTCGAAAATCAGCAACATCAGACTGGCGTAGACCGTGACCGCCACAAAGAGTCCCATACGGACCGCGAACGCCGTGTAGACGTCCTTTCCCGCCGCGCTGTCCTGCACCGATTGGCCCAACAGAATGATCATGGTGACGAGGCTGTTCAGCCAGAAACTCGATGAGTAACGCGTTGTGCTGATGCGATAGAGCTTGCGACCCACCAACAGGCCGAACAGCAGCATCCAAAGGAAGAACATCCACAGGTCCACAAAGAGCCTGAGCGCAAGCCAGAACACGATCGCCAACAAGCCACCTAGCAACGTGGAGCCGATCAGATCGCGCGCTGCGCTATGGGCCGTCGTGATGCAGCTTTGTCGACCGAGGCTGACGGACTTCATGATGATCGGCATGTAGCTCGCTGGATCGGTGATGGCGAGCAGATATGCTGGCATGACCACGAGTGCGGCGCGCAGCGCGATGCGCGCCGCCTGCCCGTGGGGCATGGCCTGAGCGGCAGGTTGTGGCCACGTGCTCACGGGCTCGGGAAACAGCACGTGAGTAAATCCTGCCACCAGCACGGCGAGCACAAGGCCCTTCACCAGCGCGCCAACCACCGTCACGGCCGACTGGAAATCAGCGGTTCCGGCAGCGGAGATCATCGTCAGGCCGGCCACCAGAAAGGTTGAGATCAGATTATTCCCGCCGCGCAAACCATAACGAAACGCGAGGAAGAGCATGAGGCCAACCAGCATCACGCCAGCGAACGCGTAATGGCGAAGCAACGGCACAAGGAGCAAGCCGCTGCCCGTGGTCAAAGCCACGATCAGCGCGAACGCTACGCCGGCCTTGAACGACAGTGGGCGGTTTTGCGTTGCAAGAAGAAAAACGGCGAACACCGGCGCGATGACGGGGACCGACAGGTCCAGCGCGAAGCTGATTGTCAGGCAAAGTGCCGTCCCTGTGGCAACGCGTAGCGTACGTGGACCGAGAAGCTCTAGCCTGTGTTCCATAGATGCAGTAGTTAGCCATTCAGTAAAGGTATGAGACCCAACTCATCACGCGTAGAAACAGGCGACCCAGCGGATTGAGCGGATTACCCGGATCTGGAAACGCCATCACCTCTGCCTGCCCACCGACACGAACGTTGTGAAGGCGCGCCCTCTCATCCGGGTCGAACTCGACGATGACCGGAAAGCGTTGCGCGGGGCGCAGCCAGTCGCGGCTGTTCTGCACGGTGGGCAGCCCCCCGGGCGGCGCGCTCTGCCCCACGCTCACGCCATAGCCGATACTGCGAAGCCGTCCCCCGAAAACTTCGCCCGGCAGCGCGTCCAGCGCTATCCTCACGGGCGTGCCGGGCCGTAGATGCCCGAGATTGTTTTCGGTCATATCTGCACTGACCCACACGTCGCGGATTGCAATCAGCGTCATGACTGGATTGCCTGCCGCTGCAAACTGGCCGACCTCCGTGCGCAGATCCGTGATGACGCCGCCCGAGCGCGCCTTGATTCGCGTATTCGCAAGATCGAGTTCCGCCTTCTCGAGCGCTGCGGCAGCGGCGCGCAACTGCGCGTTCTCCTGCCCTTTACCGCCCTGCTGCTCGCGAGCGCGTTCCACTTCGGCACGCGCAGCGGCAACCTGGCTCTGGGCCTGCTCATGCGTCGCGCGCGCCACTTCAAGGCGCCGCAGCGAGACGGTGCCCTCATCGTCACGATACAGCCGTTCAAGGCGCTCGCTGTCCTGGCGTGCCTTGACTTCATTCGCGACGGCCGCGCGCAACGATGCGAGCGCCGAATCGACCCCGGCCGTGCTCGCACCGACCTGCCGGCGCGTCGACTCGAGTTCGGCCCGGGCGCGATCGACGGCGATCCGGTATTGCCCGCTATCGACCTCGAAGAGTACGTCGCCCGGTTTGACATCCTGGTTGTTATGCACGAGGACGCGCGTCACTCGCCCCGATGCTTCGGCGGCGACGGATACGACGTATGCCTGGACGCGTGCCTGTTGCGTATAAGGGGTAAAGCGATCGGCGAACAGATACCAGATCAGGCTGACGACGATCAGGCAGACGACCCATTTCACCGCTCTGCCCGACGGATCGGCGTCAGGCACCGGCGGAGGCGGCGGCGTGACGGGGGTGGGCTCGGGCTTGTCGCTCATCGGGACGCACCTTCAGTTGGCCCGGCGTTGGCGGGTGGAGCACTCGGCTCGTCCAGCAAATCGCCCCAGTCGGCGCGCTGCCGCATCTGCTGGCGCGTCGCGGGGTCGACGAGCGGCTGTTCCGAATACCAGCCTCCGCCAAGCGCCTTGTAGAGCGCAATCAGACTGCCCACCGCGTTGCCACGGTTGACGATGTAAGCGTCCTGCTGTGCGAACAGGGCACGCTGCGCGTCGAGGACCCGCTGGAAGTCCGAGTAGCCTTCCCGGTAGATCGTATTGGCAAGCTTGAGCGAGCGCCCCGCGGCCCCTTGCGCGTCGTTCAGGATCGTGTCGCGCTGCAACGCAGCGATGATTGCCGTGGCGGCGTCGTCGGCCTCGCGGGCCGCCTCGCGCACGGTGTTCTGGTAGGCGACAGCCAGCTCCTGCAGCCGGGCGTCCTGTACGCGCACGTTGTTGGTTATCTTGCCGTGATCGAACAGGTTCCATGTAACGCTCGGGCCGGCGATCACGGCTAGCGTGCTCGCTGCGCCCGTGAGCGAACCTGCGCTCCAGACAAGGGAGCCCAGCAACGACACAGACGGATAAAAATCGGCCTCCGCCACGCCGATGAGCGCGGACTGCGCGGCCATCTGCAATTCGGCCGCGCGTACATCGGGGCGGCGCAGCAACAGCTCTGCCGGGACGTCTTGCAACACGACCCGATCGACGAGCGGCACCACTTCCTGTTTGCCCGCTTGCGCATTCAATTCCGGCAATGGGCCTGGCGGCCGCCCCAGCAGCACGGATAGCGCATGATGCGCGAGCACGATCTGGCTTTCAAAATCGGGGATGCTGCTCAGTGTGCCGAGATACTGGGTCTTCGCCTGCTGAAGGTCGAGTTCATCGGTCTCGCCGCTCTTGAAGAGCTTTAGCGCAATCTCGTAACTGCGCTTCTGCAACCCCGCGTTCTCGCGCGCGATGCGCAGGCGGGCCTCGGCCGTGCGTAGCGTGAAGTATGTGTCGGCGACCTGCGCGTGCAGCAGAACCAACGCGTCTTCGCGGTTGGCTTGCGCCCCGAAAAACGAGGCGTTGGCAGATTCGATTGCGCGACTGAAACGCCCCCAGAAATCCAGCTCCCAGCCTATACTAAAGCCCGCGCCATACTGCCAGTATCCGCCCGAGCGCGAGTTGAAACCATCCGAGCGTCTGCCCGCAGAGTACAAGGCCTCCGCATTGGCCTGTTGTACCTGCGGATAGCGGCCCGCGACCGCGATGCCCAGTTGCGCGCGCGCCTCGAGCACGCGCAGTCCTGCAATCTTCACGTCGCCGTTATTCGCATCGGCCTGTGCGATCAGACTCTCGAGGTTCTGATCCGCGAATACCTGCCACCATTGCCGGATGTCAGGCTGTGTTGCCTGCTGGGTGACCTGCTCGATTGACGCGCTGCTCCAGTGCTCAGCCCAGCTCTCATGCTGCGGGTGAAAGTCGGGGCCGACACGCATGCACGCGCTCAGGCAGCTGGCGGCGAACGGCAGCCAGTAACGGCGCGCGTGCAGTGCCGCAGAAGACACGATCGGCCCCGGAAGCATCAGACGCGCTGATCTTCTCTTAACTGCTTCGGCCCCGGCTGATCCTTTACCCATCGCCAGAACAGTTGATACCCGACCGCGAGCATGACAGGTCCGATGAACAGGCCAATGACGCCGCCCGTGACCATGCCTCCGAGCGCACCGATCAACACCACTGGCATCGGCACGGCGACACCGCGGCCCAGCAGCAAGGGCTTAAGCACGTTATCAGCAAGCCCCGCGACGAACACATAGACCGAGAAGACGATCGTGATTGCGCTCACGCCTTGCGTGGCAATCACGAAGATAATCACCGGAATGGTGATCAGGGTGGCAGGCAACTGCATGATGCCAAGCAGCAGCACCGCGAGCGCGAGCAGACCCGCGCCCGGAATACCCATCACGACGAACGCGACGCCAATAAGTAGCATCTGGATGAATGCGATCCCGACCACGCCCTGGGCGACCGCACGAATAGTGGATGTGCAAAGTTCGGCGATCTGCGGGCCGTTTTCGGGGCCGGAGATGCGCGAGGCGATCTCCACCGCACTTTTATGGCCTGTCTCGCCATGGGCCATGAGGATGCCGGCCACAATCAGGGCGGCGAAGAACAGCAGCAGCCCAGCGCCGAGACCGGTAACCGTGGCGAGCAGAGCGAGCCCGGTGTCCTTGAGTTGTGGAGCAAACTTTAGCGCGAGACCCGTAAGGTCGACCGCGGCCTGCTGCCAGAAGTCATACACACGCTGCCCAACCACCGGCCAACTGGCCACCGAATCGGCGGGGGGCGGAATGCTGAAGGTGCCGCTTTTGAAAACGGCTATTGCATTATCGATCGATTCGGCTACCGCAACGCCCAGCAGATATGTCGGCGCGAGGATGACACCGAACGCGATGAGGATAATCAGCGTGGCGATCAGACCATCTTTGCCGGCGAGGGTACGCCGAAGTCCGACCTGAAGCGGATACAACGTGATCGCGAGGATCAGCGCCCAGATCATGAGGTTGAGGAACGGGAAGAATATCCGGAAACAGAAAATGGCCAGAACAGCAACGAGTCCAGCCCGGATTAGTACATCGAGCAATTCTCTGGATAACACCCGTTGGGTAATCGGTGCGAGCAGCATAACTTGTCTCCTGGCAGGCCACCTCGAGAATCTGCCGGCGACAATCCTGGGCACGCGCCTAACCATGGTTTCCGGCACAGAACCATGCCACTGCGTCCGTCCACTTCCAAAAGAAGTCGATTCATCGACCAGCTACGTGTTCATGCTGGGCGTGACGGATATCGCAACCGCCTCCGTGTACACGACCTCAACCTGATCCCCCTTGCGAACATTCTTCATCTGCTCGGGGTCTTCGACGATCACATCCACCGCGGTCTTGGCTTTCGCATTCACGCTACAACATCGGCCATGACCGTGATTTCCCGACCGATTGTGCCACCAGGCTTGGCCCCGGGCGAGGAGCGCTGTCCCATCGTGCGCTCCGAGGCGGAACGCGGGCCGCTCGTTTTCGAGAGAGTCAGCGACATCGCTTCCCGGTATTCGATTGTGACCACGTCGCCCACCTTGAGCTGGCCAAAGTTGCGCGCCTCTTCGCCCACCTCGACGTCAACGATGTGGCCGTTCTTGTCCTTCAGGGTAACGGTCCGGGTGGCTGGGTCAATTTCGACGACCGTGGCTGTGACCTTCGCCGTTCCGGTCACGGTGGCCGTGCCGGCACCTTTTGTGGCCCCCACCGACGTCTGTGGCTGGGCCAATGCCGGTCGCACCATCATGGCGACAGCGGCCATTACAAGGAAAATCCAGGTCTTCATGTCAACTCCTTAAACCATGGTATCCCTGCGCACGTGCTGGAACGACGCCTCGATAGTCATGCGCTACAGTGCCGGTATCAGATGTCGAGCTTGCTGATCTTCGTGCCTTCGAAGCTAAGATTGGCCATCAGGCCGGAGTTCGTCAGCACGAAACCGACGATCGGCGAATTCGTCGTTGCAGTGTCAAGCGTACCGTTGGCGCCTGTCTTCGCCACCGCCACCGAGCCATCCACGCCGGCTGTCCAGCCCTTGTCGCTCGTCCGGAATTTATCGAGCGCGTCCTGGGTCATGAACATCAGGATTACCGCCTTGGACTGGGCGCCAATCTGCAAGCCGAACGAGGCGGTGCTGGTCTTGTAATAGCCGACGGACGAGCCTCCCTCGCGCAGCGCCCCTTCGCCATATTCCCCACCGACCACCAGGCCCGCGGCGATCACTGACGGAAAGACGAGAATGGCCTTGGCCTTGCTGGCCTGCGCCTGCGCGCCCGGCGTCGAACTGTACAGTTTGCGGAGGGCGCCGTCGACGCCGGTATCGATTTCATGGCGTTTATTGGCCGCTTCTGTCGGATTCGAGGTCGAGCCGCAAGCGGCCAGCGAACTGGCCAGTGCGATGGCACTCAGCGAAAAGAAGGTACGGCGGTTCATGACACTCTCCTCGATCGAAGTGCGGCAGATTTGGGCCTGACGCAGGAACTGCTGTCCACATCGGCCCAAACAACGAAGTAACGCAGACTGACCCGCTGCCTAGAGGCAGCCGCTAACATCACCGCCGGTGTTGCCGCCTGTCCCGCTGCCTGCGCGAGAACCGACCCACGTTTTGCTGTTACCCGTCCACGACGGCCGCACGAGAGCGGCTGCGCCATTCGGAGGCTGCTGCCCCGGGACATAGACGTCCATCGCCTGGTTGTTCGCCACAATCACCTGGGATATGACCGTCTGTTGAGACTGGTTTGCCCATTTCTGGGCGATGCATTGCGAGACTGCCGGGACTGACTGCTGGCTTTCTCCAAGCGATTGTGCGCTCGGCGGCACGGGTTGGCTTGCACAGGCTGACACAGCAACGGCCACGACGAGAAGCGGTAACGTTTTCATTTTTTCACCTCACCTTGGTTTCGCGCTTCGAAGCGCAGGCGCGTCAATCTGTGCGTCGCGACAGGAAACGTGTCGGCTCTGGGAGATGTGACGAAGCGGGCTCAAGATCGAAGGTAACGGCGAACCGCCCGAAGGGACCATAGCCGTCAACAGGCCCGTTGATGTCGTCATCGCAATCTCCGAAGAAAAGTACCTCGGGCCAAGAATAGGCCTGGCGCACGCCGGCGGGTATTGGACCTTGGTTCTATGTCACCGGTAGCGGCAGTCAATGAACTAAAAACTGTCCGAGTTTTCTGAGGGGATTCGTGTTCGCGTCACGTGTCTTGTCACGTCGAGGCGACAAGGGTGCCAACCTCGCCGTTTGTCCGGCGTTTTGTAGCGATAACAGCGTTTAGCAGGCCGATTGTTTCAAGGTTGCTCAGCGCTGCCCCGTCCGCAAATCGGGCCCGTAGTTGAAGGATAGTGACCTACTATGATAGGCAAGCGATACAGCAGACGACGTCGTTGCTGGCGAGCCAGATCATCACCTTCACGGCAATTGCGAGTCGCTAGTCCGGTTCGGGCGTCGTCGAATGGTGGGATTTGTGATCAGCCAATGCGTCACGTTCCACTTGCATGTGAGCGCATAAAGCGCCTTCACCTCCGACCCGTCGCCAAACGCGAGTGGGTAAAGGCGGGTGTCGATGGCGGTGTAGCAATCTATTTGATGGCACGGAAATCGGTCTGCCCACAGACGTATTTTTTTAAGTGTTCGAAGTAGTCCTTCTTTTTCTCGGGCGTCATTCGTGGTCTCCTGGATATGACTCAGCCGACAAGTGGGATGCCGCCGAGGGATTGGGGGTGGCTCTTTGCGAGCATACGAAAGCGGCTTGCCACGACGCCAACTGCCGTTTCAACCAGGCATACAGGAGTGTGAAGATGGTTCCACCAAGAAACGGACTTTGGAGACGGACGATCGGAATTCTGACGGCGGCCGGACTCCTGGCGCTATCGGGCGCAACTCTCGCCACTAACCAGTCGCAACAGCGCCAGGCTGGCAGGAACGCAAACCAGAATGCGAAACAGCAGGCACGCTCGAACAAGGTCGACTGCCGGGCCGCAAACCAAAAAAGCAACTCCCGGTGCCGGCAGGACAAGCGCGACACGAAACAGGGTGGCCGCCAGCAAAAACGGGACATCAAGTACTGATGGAGAGTCTCGCTGCGATCAACCTACGGGGTGCATCGTCGACTCTCCATCCATGCAGTCGGCGCTCGATTTGGGCGTCGTCCGCCGCGACGAAGGCGTCCAGAGATCACAAAAAGACAAAAGGCCCGCAGATGCGGGCCCGGAAAACCGCGACTCACGGAAAAGGACGAACAGAAAGCCGTGGGCGGTTGACGCGTCCCAGCAGATGCCGGGTTGCGCCTGCTGTCAGGATAGGGTCCATCTTTGACTTTGAGGGAAATCCCGCGAACTCGGCCAACGGACTGGACCGCTCGATAGTCGCCGAACGCCCTCGCTCGTTTTGCTTCCTGGGTACCCGGGGGCGGCTGCCGTTAGCCATTGGATGACATCGATTTCGAATTATGCGAAACCTCGGATTAAAAGCCGTGCCGCACAGAAAGCGTCGCGCCCGCATCATGTGAGCGGAGAATCGCGACACGCGCCGTGGCGGAAAAGGCCCAGTCATTGACAGTTAGCGACAGCCTTCGCTGCGGTTGCTCACGGAGCGTCAAAGTCGTGTTCGGCAACTGGACGATCGAGAGTTGCGGCGCTGTCGAACGAACCGGAGTTAGAAAATTCGATGCCTGCCGCGGCGTCGGCTCGGACGTTGATCTGGTTTTCCCGGCGCTGAATCGATAGTTGTGCGCTATAAAAGTCCTTGATTTGCGGGTAAAACGGCTACTTCAAAGGCCCAAACTGCGCCAGACGGAGCGCTCTTCCCCGCGAGGCATAAGGCTTCCTTGCAGCATCCGCAGGATTCAGTTGCCTACTCCAAAATGACCTCCACCGATTGAACGGCTTGGATGTCCAGGAGACTCTTCGATGATACGAATGATCATCTAGGCTAAATCAACCCACTGAAACGAGAAGCTAAGATGGGGCGGAGTTTGGGCTTTGGCTCTCTATCTCATCACGCATGAAAGCCAGGAGGGAATGCCGCACTGGCCGAAGTGGCGACCATGACCGTCAGCCCTCGAATGTCCCTTACCAGCAGTGAAAATGACGTTCCAACGTCCGTGTCAAGGCGATAACCAGCGGCCGAAAATGGCCGATCGGGTGAGGTCGCCAACGGCCGCTCACTGGCATTCCAGTCCACAAACTTGAAATTGGCTGACTGACCGGTTTGGAGCAAGTTGTCTGACCGGAGTGGGTCGGAAGTACGCGCTGACGACTGTCCGCTCCCGGGCCGCGAGATTCCACTGGCCGCTTTCCGGCGATGAAACTGAAGAGCGGGCTGACGCTGCCCGACCCCTTCCCCTCATTCGAAGCGCAGCGTGCTATGGCCGCATTCAAAGCTAGCAGAGACATGGGAGTTGCAAGTCTGATGGCCCATCGATTTCAAATTCCTGATGTGTCCAAGCCTGACGTCAGGACCGCACTGCAAAACTTGGCCATCGCGTTCGATCGCTACAACGAGTCGCATCCGCACAGCGCCTTGAAATACTGCTCGCCCGCGAATTCCGCCAGCACGCAATCTCCAGCAGGGTAAGCTTCATGATCAAGCGCTGATCGCCGTTGCGCGACAGCACCCTCGACCGATCAAAACCAGCCGTTAACGCTTGACGAATCACATAAAGGGCACGTTACGTGGGACCAAAGTCCGATACCGGCGGCAAGACGCAGCAACTAAACTGGTCGGCACGGAGCGTGAGGCGTCGGAATTACGCGTCCGACGGTGGAAAGCCGTCGGCACGCACATCGTGTCTCCCGCATCGACCTGTCGCCATCACAATCACGCCGGGTGTTACCAAGTTGCAAGTATGGCTTTGCGAAATAGCTATTGGAGGCTCGCATGCAATTTCTCGGCGCGGAACGTCTGCTCCGGACGCGTTGCGCGCGTGCCATGTCTGCTGCGGCACTCCTGTTCAACGTCGTTGCTGCACACGCCAGCAACCTCAACTTCCTGAACGATACGCCCTTGTCATACGTGAAGCCGCGCGATATCGATTCGATCAAGCGTGCGATAACCGA
This sequence comes from Paraburkholderia sp. RL17-368-BIF-A, assembly GCF_046054045.1. Taxonomy (NCBI): domain Bacteria; kingdom Pseudomonadati; phylum Pseudomonadota; class Betaproteobacteria; order Burkholderiales; family Burkholderiaceae; genus Paraburkholderia; species Paraburkholderia sp. RL17-368-BIF-A. The sequence continues at coordinate 106,302 of NZ_JARESN010000006.1, read as the reverse complement.
CGTGCTCAACATGAAGAGCGATGGCGAGTTCAGTCAATGGACCAACGCGGACACAGGCAATAGCGTGAAGATGGACGCAATGATGACGCCGTCCGACACAAGCCATGACGGCAACAAGACATGCCGTCACGTTGCCGTCGTGCTTTCGGCGAAAGGACAGTCGATGAACCTGCATCCTGTCTTTTGCCGCACGGGGAAGACCGACTGGGCTCTGCAAAAGCGTTGAACACGCGTTCCGGATGCGATCTGCCAGGAGAACGAAATCAAGGTCGATTGATGCGCTGGTACCCTGGATGCGTCGCCGCACTGATGATCGCCGCGACCAGCGCGCAGGCATCGGACACTGAGCCGGCTCATGCCGACGCCGACGCGCACTGGCAATTCGCCGTAGTGCCGTATCTGTGGTTACCATCTGTAACCGGGACGCTGCGTTTCTCGCTGCCGGGCGGGGGCGCCGATGCATCCACCGGACCGTACAACTATTTTCAGAACCTCAAATTTGCCGTCATGCTGCAAGGCGAGGCGCGAAAGGGTGACTGGAGCATCTTAGTGGACACGATCTACCTGAACTTCGGGCGACATGAGAGTTCGGTCAATGCGACGAACGGCCAGTTCGGCCCGGGCGAAACGGCGCAGAATGTCGAGACGGGTTTTCGCGGCACGCTGATGCAGGTAGGCGGCGGGCGCACGGTCATGCGACAGTCGTGGGGGAACATCGATTTGATAGCGGGGATACGTTATCTCGCCGTGAAGGCGACTCTCGACGCATCGCTTATTGCGTCGGTTGGGTCGGGTCCGGGCGTGAGCCCCCAGTTGAATGTTTCGGCTACCGAGAACATCTTCGGCGGCATCGCGGGCGTGCGCGGACGCCTGGTCATCACGGGCGACAGCTGCCGGTACGCGCCGTTATATCTCGACGCCGGCACAGGCACGTCGAAGTTCACGTGGCAGGCGATGACAGGCATCGGCTACGCGATGAAGATGTGCGACGTGAGCCTGACCTACCAGTATCTCGCCTTCTACGGCTCCGGTGATCAACTCGTGCAAACGCTGCGTTTCAATGGTCCGAGCTTGAATCTGACCTTCAGGTTCTGATGCGATTTGGCCGGCTACAACCGAGTGGCCAAGGCGCCATTGACAGCGAGTCGTTGCGCTGCAGATAGGAGGGATGTTCGCTGTGACGCTAACGCAGCCTCCGCGCCGCTGCGCGACGACGCCAGAGCGCACTTCAAGCGGGCACCACCCGGTTTCTTATGCTAGGGCTGGTTCCTCGCCCGATCCGAGCACGAAGCCCAGTAAGATGAGAAAGATTTGATTTCAGGCTGCTTGCATTCTTCACTCAGTAACATATCCTTTTCGCACGGTCCCTACTCACGCGCCGCTTCGGCATTCCAACGCAAAAATACACGGGAGGCGCCAGGCGGGAAACGGCAGCGCCGTTGCATCTGTTTGACCGGATAACCCGTATCTCCCGGTGGAGCCCGGCACGCAAAGGACACGCCAGCATGAGCAACAATCGCGCATCGAATGCTTTGTCGGAGGCCGCACTCTCCAACGACGAAGTAAGACGGATCGGCACCTGGCTTCGCGCGCTCGCACGCGAAGCCAGGTGCAATACTGATCGATACGAGCCGCGGGGGCCTGCTCGACACCGAGGCTGCCATCGACTCGTCGAAGACAGGGCAGCCCGGCGGGCTTCGAATAGACGTGTACGAACAGGAGGGGAATCTCTTTTTTCGCGACCTCCCGAGCGAGATAGTCACTGACGAAGTCCCTCAGCGACTCGTGTCGTTCCCCCACGTGATTGTGACGGGACATCAGGCATAGCTCACGCACGAGGCATCGGCGACCATTTGCGAAACTACGCTCGCAAGCGTCCCGGCGTTCCGGAAGAATCGGCCGTTGCAAAACGAGGTGAAGATCGGGCAGAGGAATGTCCCAACGTACGCTGAGCTCTCTCATGCGAACGCGCGGCGCACTTCATATCTAGGGCCAAGCTCAGAGCAAAGTGAGTTTGTAGCCGATATCGCCGCTGCCGGATCGTCGCAGTGATGGGTGCAGTAGCGTTCGGTTCGCTCTACGACGGGCTTGCCAAAAGCTGGCTAAGCAGTCACCTCGACCTTGGAGAGACTCATGACAGATATCGCACTTGCACGTAAACATGCCTGTCTTGCAGTGGTCCTTGCAGTATTGACGGACCTGCTCGACGACCGCAATCTGATCGACGCAGCTCTACGGGTTGCAGACTACATGGCCGATGAGCTTGAGGGAAGGATCACCGAAACGGACGCCATTTTACTTGCTGTCGCGGCGCTAACGAAAGTCAAACGCGCGATTCGTGAATGGTCCGACGTGGACGGCAACTCGATGGACGCGATGAGAATCGCAGACTTTGTCATCGATGAACAAGTAAACGGGTACGACTGTGCAACCAGACCACATTCGACCACTTCGTCCGCAGCAAAAATCCGGACGCGAGACGCCGCGGCGATTCGGCCAATAGGGTCACCGACAGGGCCCGTTTGCCACTGAGGCACGAAGGTACGGATGCCGTCCTCCCGTAACTGGGAACGCCAGCCAGTGACAGTCACAAAGCTTGTATCGCCTGTCGCTCGCCGGGTCGGTCCTGACGCGCCTTGCCGCCTTTGAGGTTCTGGGGACATTGCTGCTGATCGCCCCTCGGCAGTCCTCGACGCATCCAATCCGGCGATATTGAAGAAGTCACGCGGGTCGTCGGACAAGGTGGGCACCTGCCACTGCGAGCCCAGTTCTCTCTCAATTGCCTCGCGGATTGGTGCAATAACTGCGAGCACTGGTTCTGCTCGACATAGAAGAAATGCTCGCAGCGAGGAGCAATGACGACTCAACCGATGTGCGAAGGTCCGCTGCTAGAGGCGGATTCAACCGGTCGTTGGAACGTCCCAGCGAATCTGCGGACGAACGTCCGGAGTTGGCCGACAGTACGCGTTCGCAGGAACGCCGGAAAGCAGCCATTGAGACTTCCGACATCGTTGCGGCGGCACGCTCATTGAACCGGTGCTATCGGCTAAAAGCCGCCATTCGACGCTATTGTCCGAATCGGTGGCAATCAATCTCATACGTTCAGTGCTAGATCGGCATGTTGCCGCTCGGAGCGGACTAACGGTGCTCAGTAATGAATCGTTAGCGGCTCAGGGTAATGCTGCGTGAGCGAATAGGAGCTCTCGGCAACCCACGAGTCCAACGGCTCGGAGCTTGACACGCACCCGCCGTTTGAACGGAATGACATGAATGGGGTCCGCGCTGAGTAGGTGTCCCCCGCGATGTACACCGTCGCGTCAACTCCTTGCCTAACGATTTGAGCAGGACGCAGTTGCGAGGTCGGGGCGACACTTGGTGTAATGAGCGGGCTCCCACTGCAGTCTGGCGTCAGATATGCAGAGAAGTTGCCCGCCCATTCAAACTGGGACGCAGAATACTGACTACCGTTATTGATGCTCACCCGTTCAATCGGAGCAAAAATCATGGCGCCGTTGACATTGAGAACGGTGCCAAGCGGCTCATAGCTAACCAGCGGCCCCACCACCTTGCCTTGACCGTCAAAGACCTTCAGGATGCGTTGCCCACCGCGTTCGCCGCTTTCCCTGCCGTCTGAGCCGCTTCCATCGAAGCCGTGAGACAAGGTCGTCACACCCAGTGCTAGCAGAGCAGCCCCAAGCGACTTGCGCATTTTGAGTCTCCTTCATCGGTGACGCGGTCAGACCGGTACCATGCCGTCTATCGCAGGTTCCAGGGAAGGGAGATACCGCGCGGTATCGCGATCTGCATGTAGCTCATCCGCCGGCGGGCCCAATAACCGCTTCGGGCGTGATTAATACGGGGCTTCCGCTTGCGCGGTACGGATTGGTCCTGCCTTCCAGTGCGGCGGCCTCAGGGACAAGTACAGAGGTTGCGACAGAATCAGGATAGGTGCTGAGCGGAGCTCGGGCAAGGCGCTTTTGGCGTTTAACAACGGCAAGTTCCGACGGCTTCTTGCCGAACCTGCGTGCCGACGCTTTGTTCAGCGTTTCGCTAAGTCTCGGAGTCCGAACCGCTCGAACGACCGCTTGGGGTCGGAAGTACGCGCTGACGACTGTCCGCTCCTGGGCTGCGAGATTCCACTGGCCGCTTTCCGGCGATGAAACTGAAGAGCGGGCTGACGCTGCCCCGACCCGCTCCGGTCAGACGACTTGCTCCAAACCGGTCAGTCAGCCAATTTCAAATGTGCGGACTGGAATGCCAGTAGGCGGCCGTTGGCGACCTCGCCCAATCGGCCACAAGCGGTCGGTCGAGGTCGCCGTCCAATTTGAATACCCAAGGTTTCGTCCGCCGTCGCTCAATGGCCGGTTTCCGGCGAGCAAATTGACAGTGGTATTGCGTCAAGGCGGTCAAGAGCCGCCCGCAGCGGATGGACCGATAGACATTCCCGTGCGACCGGAGATCTTTGGGAAAGAGACATTTTCGCCGGTTTCGGTGTAGCGGGCACATCCGCCATACAGACCATTCTCCGCTTTTCGATAGGCGCCAGCCGCGATGCCTGTTTCTGCGTGCCGCGAACTGGCGCAATCGACGCCACGAAATGCTGCCCCTAAGGTTCCGACAAGCGAATCGAGCGTAGGTGGCAAGCGGTGCGCTCCGTTGCGCCGACATGCGACCAAGGTCCTATACCCCGCGATTGAGCTCACTGATACGCTGCATCACTCACGCTGGCGGTTCCCACTCCGATCGCGCCGTAGATCGTCGCCGTTGCCGGCCAGCCAGGTAGACCTGACCATGAGGTGTCCATTCATCCACTGGACGCTTCGGCACGCCGGCGCCGTCGCGCTCCTGCTTCTGGCGATCGCGGCGCAAGCCCAGGAGCTGGAGCCGCGCAGCTATTCGCCCTCCCCAATCGGCACGAACTTTCTTGTTGCCAGCTATGTCTATCTGTATGGCAATGTGCTGACGGATCCGTCCTTGCCTATTACCGGCGTGGAGGCGAAGATCAGCATCGTGTCGCTCGCCTACTCACGGACGTTCGCGCTGGCTGGCCACACGGCGTCGCTCGCGTTGGCGATGCCCTTCAGCAGCGGCAATCTCAGCGGCGTCGTCATTGGCGCGCCAACCGAAGTGCATCGCGCCGGAATTGGCGATCTGAAGCTGCGCTTCGCGTGGAACTTCATCGGCAGTCCGGCGCTTACGCCTGAGGAGTTCGCCCGGCGCGAGCAAGCGACCTTGGCTGGGATCAGCCTTACGATGTCGGCTCCGACCGGTCAGTATCTCCCTTCCCGGCTGGTCAACATAGGCGCCAACCGCTGGGGATTCAAGCCGGAGATCGGCATCTCGCAGCCCTATGGAAACTGGTTCTTCGACGCGTCGGCCGGTGCGTGGTTCTTCACCCGCAACAACGATTTTTTCCACGGCAACAAGCGAGGCCAGGATCCGCTCATGCTGCTACAGCTGCACGCTGGGTACAGCTTCCGTCAGGGGTTATGGGTCGCGGCCGACATCGGCTACGCCGCGGGCGGCCGATCCAGCATGAACGGGGTACCCAACGAAGACAGGCGGGCCAACATGCGTTACGGCCTGACGTTCTCTGCGCCCGTCGCACGCGGTTGGTCCGCGACGCTGGCGTTTTCCAGCGGGTTCGTCACGCGCGCAGGCGGCGACTACAAGTCTGTCACGTTAGCGCTTCAATATCGCTGGTTCGATCGTTGAGGCATCGATATAGGCTCAATGGCTGCTACGCAGTTGACAGCTGACATCGAGCTCACCCCTGTTCGAAGGGCCGAAGTGGGTCCAGCCTGTGTGAAAACGCATGCTGATCGCCTAAACTGAAGTAACGCGTTCAGATCGGGCGGCCACATGAAGCGATTCGTTGAAGGCGAAGACCGTAAGCAGGCTGTCCTGCTACCCGAGTATCTCGAAGACTATGTCTCCGAGGACAATCCGGTGCGCGTAGTCGACGTCTTTGTCGATGAGCTTGATCTCCATGATCTCGGCTTCGACGGAACCGCGCCCGCAGCTACGGGGCGGCCCTCGTATCATCCGTCTGTACTGCTCAAGATTTATATCTACGGCTATCTGAATCGCATTCAGTCCAGTCGGCGTCTGGAGCGTGAGACTCAACGCAATATTGAGCTTATGTGGCTAACGGGCCGCCTTTCGCCGGACTTCAAGACCATCGCCGACTTCCGCCGCAGCAACGGCAAGGCAATCCGCAATGTCTGCAGCCAGTTCATCGTGCTATGCCGTAATCTGGAGCTCTTCTCAAAGTCGATAGTGGCCATCGACGGCAGCAAGTTCAAAGCCGTGAACAATCGCGATCGCAACTTTACGAGCGCGAAGGTCAAGGCGCGCCTGCAGCAGATCGATGAGAGCATCGTCCGATATCTTTCCGCGATGGAGACTGCAGACCGGACTCAATCCGATGTTGCCGAGGCGAAGACGAGTCGGATCAGCGACAAGATCGCCAAGCTCAGGCAGCAGATGCAGGACCTCAAGGCGATGGAGCAGCGATTGCGCGAGTCGCCAGATGGACAGGTTTCCGTGACCGATCCAGACGCACGCTCAATGGCTACCAGCGGTCGGGGAACGGGAATGGTTGGCTATAACGTTCAGACGGCCGTTGATGACACGCATCATCTGATCGTCGCACACGAGGTCACCAACGTCGGCAACGATCGCAGCCAGTTGACGAACATGGCCAGCCAGGCACGGGCGGCTACCGGCATCAAGGATCTGACTGTTGTTGCCGACCGGGGCTACTTCAAGAGCGAAGAAGTCCTGCAATGCCATGAGGCGGGCATTACGACCTTCGTTCCCAAACCGTTGACTTCGGGCAAGAACGCTGACGGATATTTCGGCAAGCAGGATTTCATCTACATCGCCGGAGATAACGAATATCTTTGCCCGGCCCAGCAGCGGCTGAACTGGCGTTTCACAAACATCGAGCACGGCATGACGCTGCATTGCTATTCGAGCTCGGCCTGTTCTACCTGCACCATCAGAAAACAATGCACATCAGGCAAGCAGGCTCGCCGGATAAAGCGCTGGGAACATGAGGCCGTCGTCGAAGCGATGCAGCAACGGCTCGACCATAAGCCACAAATGATGCGCGTATGCCGTCAGACCGTCGAGCACCCGTTTGGCACGCTGAAATTCTGGATGGGCGCGGCGCACTTCCTTATGAAAACACGCGAGCATGTCAGCACCGAGATGAGCCTGCATGTCCTTGCATATAACCTCAGGCGCGTCATGGCGATCCTCGGCACGGCGGCGATGATGCAAAAGATGCGAGCCTGAGGATAAGCTTGCACCACGGAGGTCGCGCCGGGGCGCATTACGGCGCCTGAGTACCCCTTCCTCTCACAAAGAAGGCAAAGCGCCCATAACCGTCACACAGGCCACGTTGGGCCGCTGACGCCTGCGGCTCATCGCGTGAAGTCGTCATTGAGTCCGCCTTGCGTTTTTACACGATCTGGGTCGACGTGAGCCTAACGCCATTGGGCTCACGTCGGCCAGCAAAGGACGTTGGCTCACGCTTTCACACGGACGTTCGAACGTCGGCTCCCTCCAGACAACGGCACACCGCGAGCCTGCCCAAGGGACGTTCGCGTTTTCCGAAAGCAGCCATTCAACATCAACCAGACATGCTAGCTAATACTTCACCGGTCACGTAATCAATCTTCTCGCCCCAGCACATCAACTGCCCTCCCATCCACCGCCCAGCACCTTGTACAACGTCACGAGATTGGATTGCCGCGAAAGAATGTCCGTCGCGAGTTGCTGTTGCGCGGTGTAGAGCGTGCGCTGCGCGTCGAGGAACGTGAGAAAGCTGTCCGTGCCCGCCTTGTAGCGCGCCTCGGCGAGCGAGTAATAGCTTTGCGCCGACGCTACATATTCGCGATCCGCGTGCACCTGGTCGACGTAAGTGGCGCGCGCCGTCAGCGCATTCGACACCTCCTTGAATGCTGTCTGGATCGCGCTTTCGTAGTCGGCGACCTCGATCTGCTTCTCGATCTTGGCTACATCGAGCGATGCCTTGTTGCTGCCATAATCGAAGATCGGCACTGAAACGCTCGGCGCAAACGCCCATGCGCCGGTGCCTGCCTTGAACAGATTCGAGAGGGTCGAGCTCGATGTGCCTGCGGTGGCCGTCAACGCTATCTTCGGGAAAAACGCCGCGCGCGCCGCGCCGATGTTTGCATTGGCCGCCTTTAACGCATGCTCGGCCTGCACGATGTCCGGGCGGCGGATGAGCAGCAGCGAGGGCACGCCCGCACCGATGTCCGCGAACATCGATTCGTCGTCGAAGGCGCGCGCGGGCGGCAGGTCGTGGGGAATCGGCGCGCCGAGCACCGCCGCCAGGTTGTTGCGGTCCTGGGCGACGGCGCGCCGGTACGAAGCCAGGCTTGCCTTCGCGCTCGCGAGCGAGTTCTGCGCCTGTTGCACGTCGAGAAGCGATGCGTTGCCGAGTTGCTGCACGCGCCTGGTCACGTCGTAAGTGGACTGATCCGACTTCACCGTGTTTTCGGTCAATTGCAGCAGGCGTTCGTCGGCGAGCAGGGTCAGGTAGTCGGTCGCCACCGTCGCGATCAGGCTGATCTGCGTGCTTTGCCGCGATGCGTCCGTTGCAAGATAGTTTTCGAGTGCCTGGCGCTTCAGGCTACGCAGGCGACCAAAGAAGTCCACTTCCCACGAGGTCGTGCCGGCGCTGACATCGCTCGAACTTGCAATCGCACCTTGCGTCCGCTCGCGGGTCAAGCTGCCGGTTCCGGTGACGGACGGCCCGAGTGCAGCGCGCGTGATCCGGTATTGCGCCTCGTATTCCGCGACGTTCAGCGCCGCGACGCGCAAGTCGCGATTGTTGGCGAGCGCGATTTCAATCAGACGCTGCAGGCGTTCGTCGCGAAAGAAGTTTCGCCATGCTGTGTCGGAAGCGAGCGCGGGTGTGACTGCTGTCGTTGCGCTCGTTGCGCTCGTTGCGCTCGTTGCGCTCGTTGCGCTCGTTGCGCTGGCGTCGGCATCCGCGGCGGTCCGCGCCACGGTCGTGCTCTCATATGCGTCGCCTTTCGGATACGCAGCCGGAATCGGTGCGGCCGGCCGCTCGTAGTGCGGATCGAGCGTGCAGCCCGCGAGCAGCGCGAGCGCGAAGGCGACCGCGCATGCAGCCTGTCTGAGTCTCATCATTCAACACCTTCCTGTTGCTTGGCGTCGCCGTGTTCGCGGAACAGACGGCGCACGACGACAAAGAACACCGGAACGAAAAAGATTGCGAGGACTGTCGCGGCGATCATGCCGCCCATCACGCCGGTGCCGATCGCATGACGGCTCGCCGAACCCGCGCCCGTGCTGATGACGAGCGGTAACACGCCGAACACAAACGCGAGCGAGGTCATCAAAATGGGGCGCAGACGCAGGCGCGCCGCTTCGATAGTGGCTTCGATCAGGCCGCGTCCTTGCGCTTGCAGGTCCTTCGCAAACTCCACAATCAGAATCGCGTTTTTCGTGGAGAGTCCGATGGTCGCGAGAAGGCCGACCTTGAAATAAATGTCGTCGGACAGTCCGCGCAGGTGTGCGCCCAGCACGGCGCCCAATACGCCAAGCGGCACCACGAGAATCACCGCGATCGGAATGGACCAGCTCTCATACAAACCCGCTAGGCAGAGGAACACCACGATCAGCGAAATGGCGTACAGGTAGATCGCCTGCGAACCGGCCACGCGTTCCTGGTACGATTGTCCTGTCCAGTCGATGCCATAGCCCGCCGGCAGTTTCTTCACAAGCGCATCCACGGCCGCCATCGCCTGGCCGGTGCTGGCGTTCGCGCCGGCTTGCGCGGTCATTTCCATCGCGAGCGTGCGGTTGAAGCGCTCGATCTGCGGCGGCCCGAAGGTCCACTTGCCGGTCGCGAATGCGGAGAACGGGACCATCTGGCCGTCGTAGCCGCTGGTTGTGGTGGTACTGCCGGTGGTGCTTGTGGTACTGCTTGTACTGCTGCTTGAACTGGTGCTGGAACTGCTGCTCGTGGTGGTCGACTTCACGTACCACCGTCCAATGTCGGACGGCATCATCCGATACGGCGCGTCGGCCTGTACATAGACCTTCTGGATCCGCCCGGTGTCCACGTAGTTGTTCACGTACGAGGAGCCGAGCGCCGTTTGCAGCGTATCGTTGACGTCGGCGATGGAAAGCCCGAGTGCGCTCGCCTTTTCACGGTCGATATCGACGTGAAATTGCGGCGTGTCCTCCAGACCGCCTGGCCGCATGCCGGACAACGCGCTGTCTTTGGCTGCGAGCGCCATCAATTGCTGGCGTGCGGCCATCAACTTGTCGTGCCCCTGGCCCGCGCGGTCTTCGAGTTCGAAGTCGAGGCCGCTTTGCGTGCCCAGTTCCTGGATCGCCGGCGGATTGACGGCGAAGATTTGCGCATCGCGCAAAGCGGCAAAACGCATGTTCGCGCGCAGGATTACCGCGGCCGCCGACCCGCTGCTGCCGCGCCGCGCGCTCCAGTCCTTCAGCCTGACGAAGGCGAGCGCGTTGTTCTGCCCCGAGCCGTTGAAGCTGAAACCCGTCAGCGTAATGAGCTGATCGACTTCGGGCTGACCGCGATAGTAGGCCTCGACCTTCTTGACGACCTCGAGCGTCTGCGCGGCCGGCGTGCCGACCGGTGCGGAGATCGACGTAATGATGCTTCCCTGATCCTCGTCAGGCAGATAGGACGACGGCAGCTTCATGAACAGCAGCGCGACGACACCAGCAATCAGCAGGTAGATCACCATGTAACGCATCGGCTTGCCGATGACGCGCGCAACCGCCGAGTCATAGCGGTCCGTGCCGCGCGCGAGCACGCGGTTGAACCAGCCGAGCACGCCGCGCTTTTCATGGTGTTCGACATCCGCGCGCCTGAGCAACGTCGCGCACAGTGCGGGCGTGAGCGTCAGCGCCAGGAACACCGAAAGCAGCATCGCCGCGACGATGGTGACCGAAAACTGCCGGTAGATCGCGCCCGTCGTTCCCGCGAAGAATGCCATCGGAATGAACACGGCTATCAGCACGGTCGTGATGCCGATCAGCGCGCCAGTGATCTGTTTCATCGCGCGGCGCGTGGCCTCGACCGGCGAGAGCTTTTCTTCCGCGATCAGGCGCTCGACGTTTTCCACCACCACGATTGCGTCGTCCACCAGCAAGCCGATCGCGAGCACCATGCCGAACATGGACAGCACATTGATGGAGAAGCCGACCGCCGACATCACCGCGAACGTGCCCAGCAAGGCGACCGGCACCACGATAGTCGGAATCAGCGTTGCGCGCAGGTTCTGCAAGAACACGTACATCACGACAAAGACGAGCAGCACTGCTTCGATCAGCGTCTTCACCACTTCTTCAATCGAAATGCGCACGAACGGCGTGCTGTCGTACGGATAATCGACGACGACATTGCGCGGCAGTTGCGCGCTCAATTCGCTGAGCTTCGCGCGCACGGCCTTCGCGACGCTCATCGCGTTCGCGCCGCTCGCGAGCTTCACCGCAAGCGATGCAGCCGGCTTGCCGTTCAGGCGCGAGTCGGTGCTGTAGTCGTCGGCGCCGACTTCGACGCGTGCGACGTCCTTCAGCATCACCTTCGAGCCGTCGCTGTTCACGCGCAGCAGAATCGCACCGAATTGCGCGGGTGTGGTCAGGAGGCTCGATGCGGAGATCGTCGCGTTTAGCGCCTGGGTCTTGGTCGAAGGAGAGCCGCCGATTTGCCCAACCGAAAGCTGCACATTCTGATTCGTGATCGCGGTCGTGACGTCACTGGTTGTGAGACCGACGGCCTGCAACTTCACCGGATCGAGCCAGATGCGCATGGCGTGCTGCGCGCCGAACAGCGTGACGTCGCCCACGCCGTTGATTTGCGTGAGCGGGTCTTCGATCTGCGTCGCAATGACGTTGCCGAGGTCGATGGAACTCATGCTGCCATCGGTCGACGAAAGCGACACGATCATCAGAAACGAGTTGGCCGCCTTCGCGACCTGCACGCCTTGCTCCTGCACCGTCTCGGGCAGCGACGAAGTCGCCTGTTCGACCTTGTTCTGCACCTGCACCTGCGCGATATCCGCGTTGGTGCCTTGCTGGAACGTCAGTGTGATGCGCGCCTGGCCAACCGAACTGCTCGTCGACGACATATAGAGCAGATGATCGATGCCGCTCAGTTTCTGCTCGATCACCTGGGTCACGGTGGTCGCGACGGTTTCCGCGGACGCGCCCGGATACGTCGCCGTGATCTGCACCGAAGCCGGCGCGACGCTCGGATACTGTTCGACCGGAAGCGTGGTGATGGAAGCGCCGCCAATCATCACGATGACAATGGCGATAACCCACGCGAGGATCGGTCGGTTGATAAAAAAGCCTGCCATGAGATTCTCGCTTTAACTCGGGGTGGCCGACGCGGCGTTTGGTACGTTCGCGGCGTTTGCGTTGTCGGCGGTGGCGGGCGTCTCGACCGGCTTCACGACCGCGCCGGTGCGCGCGTTATGCAAACCGGACACGATCACGCGGTCGCCCGTCTTCAGGCCGCTCGTAACGATCCAGTCCGAGCCCGACGCCGTATCCGCAGTGACCGGTGTCTGCACGACCTTGTTGTCGGCACTCGCGGTAAGCACACTCGCCGAGCCGTCGGACGCACGCGAGACCGCGAGTTGCGGAACCGTGATCGCCTGGTGGTTCACGCCCTCCTCGAGCCGCGCGCGCACGAACATGCCAGGCAGCAGCACGCCATCCGGGTTCGAGAACACACAACGCAGCGTGACGGAGCCGGTGGTCGCGTCGACGGTAATGTCGGAGAACAGCAGCTTGCCAGGCTGTGGGTAGGTGCTGCCGTCTTCCATCACCAGATGAACCACGGCGCCGTCGATGCCTGACTGCTGCAACTGGCCGCTCGCGAACTCTTTCTGCAGGCGCAGCCAGTCGGCGGAAGAACGGGTGACGTCCAGATACATTTCGTTCGTCGCCTGCACGGTGGCAAGCGCGCTGGTCTGCTCGGCGGTAACGAGTGCGCCTTCGGTCACGCTCGATTTGCCGATGCGCCCCGCGATAGGCGCGACCACCTTCGTATAGCCGAGGTTGATCGCGGCGGTCTTTAGCGCGGCCTTATCGGCGACGACGTCGGCCTTCGCTTCTTCAAGCGCGGCAACGGCATCGTCGTAATCCTGACGGCTCACGCCCTGGATCTTCGTCAGTTCCGCGTAGCGCGCGGCCTTGGTTTGCGCGGCGTTTGCAGTCGCGACGGCCTTGGCCAGCGTGCCGACCGCCTGATCGTAGGTCGCCTGGTAGCTGGATGCGTCGATCTGGTAAAGCACCGCGCCGGCTGTGACCTGCGCGCCCTCGGTAAACAGGCGCTTTCTGATGATGCCTTCGACTTGCGGCCTCACTTCCGCGACGCGAATGGCCGACAGCCGCCCGGATAGTTCGATATTCGAAACAACGGTGTGCGGTTTGATGGTTTCGACGCCGACTTCGGGCGTCATCTGCGGCGGACCGTGAGGCGCGTGGTCGCCGCAAGCTGCCAGCATCAGCGTGGCGGCGGCAACTGACGCGGCAAGCAGCGTGGACCGGAACGTGCGAGCCGTGCGACGCGGGGATGCCGACGGATTGGACAGGATTGGCATGCTCTGGGCATCCTTCGACTGGTTCGACAAAGGGCCGTCTGGCATGCGTCGCGGTTTCGTGTGGAAGCCATTCGACGCCGTGCCAGCGGCAACGGATGGCCCACAATAATGAAAGGCGTCTTACGGTGGCTTAGGCAAGCATTACGAGCCATGACGCACGACGTCGGTTTCGCTGGCGCGATAACGTGTGCCCGCCGATCGGAGAACGGCGCCGTAATAAACGGTAAGCCAGCAGAAGAACGCGAAAGCACGGGCGCCGACCGATTCGCTATATTTCTCTATCGTGGCAGGGCGCAGCGCGCCCGCCTTCAACGTCCCATCGAGCAGGGCTCAGCCATGTCAGACACGCCGATCCAGGTTTTACTCGTCGACGACGATGCCGACCTTCGCGACCTGCTGCGAACCTTTTTCCAGCAACGCGGCATTGAGATTTCCGTATTGCACGACGCGAATCATCTGGCGCGCCGGCTCCAACGCGAGCGGCCATCCATCGTCGTGCTCGATCTGATGATGCCGGGCGTCGACGGACTCAGCGCGTTGCGGCAACTGCGCGCAAGCGGCGAGACGATTCCCGTGATCATGCTGACGGCGCGCGCTGAGGGCGTCGACCGTGTGATCGGCCTCGAACTCGGCGCGGACGATTACCTCGGCAAGCCGTTCATGCCGCAGGAATTGCTCGCGCGCATTCACGCCGTGCTGCGACGGCACGCGCAACCGGCAGCGTCGGCCACACCGCCGGTCGAGAAGCGCGAGGCGCTGCGCTTTGGCAGCTTCAGGCTCGACTTCGCGAGCCGCACGCTGTATCGCGGCGACGAGCCGCTCAAGCTGACCGGCAGCGAATACGCGTTACTCGAGGTGCTCGCGCAGCACCCCATGCAAACGCTGTCGCGCTCGAGGCTCGTGGACCTGCTGCATGGGCCGCACTCGGACGTGACGGAGCGCGGCATCGACGTGCCGGTGTGGCGCCTGCGCCGTCTGCTCGAAGACGACCCGGCCAGCCCGCGGCGGATTCAGACAGTCCGCGGCATCGGCTATATGTTCGTGCCTGGCAGCAGTGACGATGAAAAATCCCTTTAACACGCTATTCGGCCAACTCGCATTGATGACGGTCGGGCTGATCGTTATCGTCCACGTCACGTCGTTGCTGCTGGTCGACCGTGATCGCGGACAGATCGACACCGGGCATGCGCAGCGCGCGCTTCTGCTTGCCGTCGAGGCTCAACGTAACGGCGAGGTGAGCGCTTCGCAGGTTTCGGCGACGCTCGGCATCGTGGCAATCAATTCGAGCGACGCAATCCCGTACGGTTGCCCGGCGCCTTGCCGGAACACGTCAGGCCCATTCCAGAACGACTTGCGGGCGAAGCTGCCGCCGGGGAGCCAGGTGGTCGCGGACCCGGAGAACGGCAACGTGTGGGTGCGTTATGCGGGCAATCCGGGCTGGCTCAAGCTCGAGAACTCGATGCTGCCGGCGCGCCGCTTTATCGGCGCATCGGCCATGATGCTGGTGTTCGCCGTGATGCTCGCGCTCATCGGCGCATGGTATTGGCAACGGCCCTTGCATCGCCTCGCGATCGCGGCACGCGAGTTTCGTCTCGGGCATCGCGCGCCGGTTGTGCCGGCGAGCGGTCCGCGCGAAGTGAAGGGACTCGTCGACGATTTCAATCAGATGGTGCATGAACTCGCGCTGGCCGAACAGGAGCGCGCGGTGATGCTTGCGGGTGTCGCGCATGACTTGCGCGCGCCGATCACGCGGATGCAGGTACGCGCCGATTTGCTGCCGGACGAAGTCAACCGCAGCGGCTTTCTTCGAGACGCGGAATCGTTGTCGCGCATCGTCACGCAATTCCTGGATTTCGCGCGCGAGAGCGCCGACAAGTCGCCGGCTGCGAGCGTCGATGCCCATTGCCGCCGCCATTACGGCGATAGTCTCGACGACGACGCGCTGATTCGCCTCGACCTTCAGGCGGGCGACGGCTTCGGCTTGCCGCTCGTCGACCTGGACCGGATTCTCAGCAACCTGATCGAGAACGCGCTCACATACGGCGAGCCGCCCGTCGATATTTCGACGTCGCAGCACAACGGACATTTCACGCTGACGGTGCGCGATCACGGCGGCGGCATTCCGCGCGATCAACTCGAGCGCGCATTGCAACCGTTCGTACGGCTCGACGAAGCAAGAAGCGGCGACGCACATTGCGGCCTCGGTCTTGCGATCGTGCGCCGTCTCGTGCGATACAACGGCGGCGTTTTCCACGCGGACAATGCGGCCGACGGCGGGTTCGTGGTGTCGATGAGTTTTCCTGCTTAAGGAAAGGGGCGGCTCGTTCGCCGCCCCTCGCAACAGTTCCCACACCGGCTCCTTCGTGTCAGCCCTGCGCGAGCTGACCCGGGACGACGACGGCGCCATGTGGAGCATCGCCATGGCCGCCGCCGCCCCAGCCAGGAGGCGGCCCCCCACCAACATCCGCTCAGCGTTGCGCTCAATGCGGCGAGCGCCGCGATTGCCAACAGCTTCTTCATGCTTTTCCTTCGATGGAATCACAATCGCGCAGAGCCGCGCACTGCCGCGCCATCGGTCCGAAGGCACCGCTGTCGTTTCATTAGCTCGACGCTTGAAACGGTCGCAACCGGTCCCTGAGACAGAAACGGACGAAGCCAGCCATAGCGATGCGCACGGCCCCCCCTGCAAAGCCGGACTTCCGACCCGGAACTTTCCCCGACAATCCAGAGCCCGCTGCGTCTGCATTCACCGGGAACCCGAAGCCCAATCGCCAATCAGCACGCCATCTGCTGACAAAAATCAGTCGCACAGAAAAATCCGTCGGATCACGGCTGATCATGGAGTACCGCGTCCGTTATGAGCACAGTCTGGCAAGCGCCCCCAATGACTTTATGCGCGCGTCGCCTCTCACGTGGTCGACGACATTCCCGCGAACATTCCGCGTGTCCTGCTCCCCGAATTCATCGCAGACCTGATCCTGAAACGATCGCCGCAAATCGGAGCATTCGTGATCTGAAGATAACGTGGCGCTTCCGGGCCAGACGCAATGCTACGCGGCCGTTCACACTGCTGTTTCCCGGCCGTTGCAGCGTTGACGGAGGGATGCCAAACCAGCCGGAAAGCCCGCACCAGGGAGGATCTGAAAAAACGCCGTTCCGCTACCCATACTTCTACCCATATTCCAAAGACCGTGTTTTTCTGCTGTTTCGGAGGCCCCGATTTCCGATTTCAGCCCGTCAAAAGACGGTTCGAATCCCACTCAGGACTCCGCCCACGGATTGATGACTGCAACCTCGCACCCGGTGAAATCCTTCACATTGCGCGTGGCCAGTGCCGCCCCTCTTGAGCGCGTGCAGGCAGCGATCATCGCGTCGAACTGACTGATCGGTCTGCCCGCGCTTTTACGCGCCCCCGCAATCCTTGCGTATGCGTCCGCTGCATCGCTGTCGAACGCGAGAAGCCGGCCCGCGAAATCCTCGACGAAAATCGCCTCGACCGCGGTAGATAGAGCTCCCTTGCGGGAGCCGTCCGGCAGCAGATGCAGCCCGTAGAGAATTTCGGCACGGGTTACCGTCGTCGTGAAAAGCGCCGCGCGCGGCTGTGAGCCAAGCCACGCCATCACCCTGACGTCTGGCACAGGCTTCAGCATCTCAGACAGAACGTTCGTGTCAAGAACGATCATGCGCCGAGATCCACTCGTTCCCGAATCGCGTCGCGTGGCGGCAATTCCAACTCTATGCCACCGAACGGCTCGATCCGGCGCCGGATCGACTCAGCCAGGTTACGCTGACCGCCAATGGATTCGGTCGAGAGTGCCGCGCGGAGAATGTCCCGGGCCTCGTCCTCCATTGACCGTCCGTGCTGGGCCGCTTGGACGCGCAGACGCGTCTTCAGCTGCTCGTCGAGGTTACGGATCGTCATGCTTGCCATTTTTCCTCCATCATTGATGGCATTTTAATCAATGATGGCAAGACTTTCAACCGGCGCCGCTGTGCGGACCACGGGTAGACGCGACTTGCGAAGCCGGATGCTGCTGCATGCCCCGAGCGCTTGAACATTCTTGAAGGGCATCTGCATGATGCCGGGTGGACGAGCATGGATAAGCTACTGGTTAAATCCGACGAACAGATTGACGGCGATCGTGAAGGTCGATTATTTCGCCGGCGGTGGGAAAGTGCATCCTGGACTTTTTCTTGGCCGGCACGCCTTGCCCCCTCTTGCAGCTGCGGCCTGCGGGTCTTGCGCGTGCCGTAAAATGTGCCAGCTGACTGAAAACCATTCGATGGCACCGACTTCAAAACAACGCAAGCCCAGGCAATCTGGCAGTAGACGGCCGATGACGCGGGACATGTTACTGCCGCTCCCGGCGACGATCTGGCGTCGCCGCTCACTCGAGCACCATCTTGCTCCTGCCGCCCTGCGCTCGGGAAACTGCAACGTGAAACTGATCGGCCGGTTGTTCAGGACTGTGTACCTCCCCTATTTCGTTCATGCAACGTCGAATGGTCGTCGCTCCCTCTGGCCCTTCCGGATCTCCGAGGCGGCGCTGCATGATATTGCGGTACGCATCAAGGCCGGAAGCGACTGGTCGAATGGTCATACGGCGTACGGATAATCGCCAAACCGGTCCTTGTACGCCTCCATATGCTTCCCAATGCCAAAATGCTCAATGGCCGCCGCCTCGCCGTTGAGAACATCTGCAAAAGCGGCATCTTTCTGGCTTGGGGGCGCCACCTTGTGCGCGGCCCTGGCTGCATGCCATTGATCCAGAATCGCGTTTCCCTGTTCGTCGTCCCGCATCGGCGCCCCTATATTTGATAAGGGACATTATCTTACATATGGCAAACCCGATCTAATCGCCCTTCATTTGTCAGTGGGGGCGCCGGTTATCATCCGCGGGGAGTTTTGGCGTGCAGAAGACTGTGAACCGCAACAGACAAAACTCGTTGTATCTGAGACCTCTTGACACCGCTTTCGATAGAATGCGTTCGCGATGGCAGCGATACGTTCATTGCTGCTGCGCGTTTTGCCGTGGATGGTTACGCGGTTCTTGCCGGATTCCAGACGGCCTTCCACGATCGTGATGACGGGATTGCCCGCCGTCAGGTCTTGCGGTGCGAGGTAGGCGTAAGCGAATGCGTAGCCTCGACCGCGCAGATATTGGGTGATCGTGTCTGCGATTTTATGCAAGCCCGCGTAGGTCAGCTTCTTGCCGACCATCAAGGCAGTAACAGACTGAAAATCTTCTGCATCTGCCACACTCTTGTCACCGTCAGAAGTGATGCACTTCAGCGTCACAGTCGGGCCGACTTGTGGTTCGGCTGCGCCCGGTGCGGCTTCGGACGGAATGACTTCTTCCGGGGTTGTGGCTTGCGGTGCGCACGGTTGTGGGGCGATTTGCTGCTCGTTCAGGAGCGAACCTGCATTCGGTAAAGACTGCGCGCAGGCAGGAGCCGCGAGAATCACGATCGCCAGACCAATAGGAGTGTGAAGTTTTCTTCGGAAGGTCATAGGTCGGTTATGGCCGTTGGTCGAGACTTAAAAATTGTCTCTGTTGAATTCCGGGTGGGTGGTCTCGCCCGGTTTTTTGCATAACAAGGAAGTCATGCATAGCCAGTTGTTCGCCGGCACTCGCTTTCTGCATGGATAAGCGGCTGGCGGGCATCCTGTGCATGACACTGTCCTCAAGCGCTACCGCCACCTGACCTTCTTCCGGCATGACTGCAATCTCGAACTGCGCACGCCGCGTGTGAGGCTGCCCGATCGCTGCGTCGCGCTCGTCGAGCCCGGTTGGGTCGGCAAGCTCGGCGCGTTCACGCTGCTGCGTGAGACGATGGCGCTCGCACTCGCCAGCAGATGCGTCTTGCCGCGGTGGCCCGCGCCGCCAGGTGCATGCGTCAACGCCCCAGGCCCGTCTTTCTCGACGACGCCGGTTCCGCTTATCGGCGCGGCATAGGTTCCTTTGACGTTCTGCCGGAATTGCGTGAGCCCATTGTTCGTCACGGTCGACGGCTGACTGCTCGCCTGCTGCGAGCTGGTTAATCTGCTGGTCATGCATTTCACCCCGACGATAATTAGTTATACTTCTTATCAGATTTCACCGATCCTGGAGTATGGAGTACGGTGATCGACCGTTTTTCAGCGACAAGCGCGACGTACCTGAATCGTCAGCGCAGCCTTTGAGAAAAGGTAGGTCTTTGTGCGCTCGCGGACGTGGGATTGCTTCCCTCAGGCAGGCGCCTACCATGGCTCGACAGGTGAACTCACGCTCCGTGCCGGGCCAGAAGTAGCGCTAGAGAGAAAAGACTTGGTAATTGATTCGCGAGAACTCGCGGATGATATACAAGCCATCAGAAAAAAACTATGAACAGGCGTTAAGCCACACACCGTAGCGCCCTTTCTAGCCTGCCCTTGTTCAGAATCGACAGAAGCCGGCACTCGTTGTAGCCGATGAACCCGGTGTCGATCGGGACAACCTTCGGGATCAGTTCTGGATAGCGTTTGCGAAACTGCGCAACCAGTTCCACCAGCTTCGGAAAGCGCGCGAGGGAGCGTGCCTCGAACACCGTCGACGCGCACAGCGGCAGCAGTCCCACGAGCGACCTGGTCTTCAGGCGCGTCGTCTTGCCGTCAGGAAGCCGCAGCAGATCATAAAAAAGCCGTCGTCGCCGTCTCACATATCGTCTTTGTGCTCGCCGCGCCGATCCAATGCATAGGCGATCTACAGCAAATGCTGAACGAACCTGAACGCGACATTCTCGTAGATCGGGGCGTAGTCACTTGGATTGATCGCCATCTCAAGCACGGTCTGGCAGTCGAACACCATCCATGCCGTCCCATCCGCCTGCTCGAGCGATCCGCCAGTCGGCAGCTCCGCGCTGCGGTCGAACACGCCGATGTTGTCAAGACCGATGAAGCCGCCGTCGAACACATTGACCCCCGACGGGTCCTTGCGGTTCACCCACCAGTTGAAACTAAGCATCAACTTTGAAACGACCGCTCCAGGAAACGCGAATCAGCCCGTCCGAGTCCTTTCTCGTCCTTGTACGGCCTGAGCGTGGCGGCGGCATGAACGGGCGGATTTACATCACTGAAATCGCACTCGTAGGCGGGGGTGGCATCCCGACCTGCCACGAAAATAAAAAACTGGTCGGCGTTGAAGCGGTCATTGACAGGGACCTTTGCTCGGCGCTTCTCGCACAGGAACTGGATGCGGATATGCAGGTGGTCGCGACGGACGTCGACGCGGTGTATGTCGATTGGGGCACGCCCGACGAGAGAGCCGTCGCGCAGGCGGACCCCAATGAGCTGGAGAAACTCGGGTTCGAAGCTGGTTCGATGGGCCCGAAAGTAAAAGCGGCAATTGAGTTCATTCGTCAAACTGGTAAAGACGCTGTGATCGGCTGGTTAGCCGACATTCAGGCCATTACCGAACACAGAGCCGGTACCTGCGTGAGCGGTTCGGCAACCGGCATCCGCTACCGTGCAGTCGGCCCAGTGGAAACGTAAACCTCGCGCATCTGATCCGCGACAGTCTCGGGCACGCTGCGCAATGAGCTGCATGGGGCCGGGCCGGATGCCGGCCCGGCCCCACGCTAATAAAGCTGGCGCCAGGCGAACGCCCGGTTCGCATGCGCGTGACAGAACGACGGGCAACGTCGAAGACCGTTGGGCGGCGCTCGAAAGTCTCGCGCACAAACAACGTCAGTTCCAGCGCAAGCCCGCGATTCGCCGTTACGGTTATTGCGCGGGAATCGTCACCAGCGGAAGCGCTTCGTGAGCGCCAGTGTCCGCCATCGTGAAAAACAGCATGACGGCGTTAAGCGCCCGTTTGGTTCGCAGGTCGCCCTGATCGATCCAGAACCAGTAGTCACGGTAGCGCACTGCCGCATAAGCGTTGACAGGTCTTTGCTTGCCACTGTGAATTTGCACTGCACCCTGCTGGAGCTCGGCTGCGCTCTGCGCGACGACGGGAAGCGCGCTATGGTCGGCGAGATGCTCTTCCGGCACGTCGATATAGCTGGAAAAGGCCTGCATGATTTGCAGCATTGAGCGGCTGTTCACTGTCAGTTCATCGTCGGCACCGCGCGCCGGAGAATACTTGATCTTGAATTTTTGTGGCCCGATTGGCATGCGCAGCAAGCGGCGCACTTCGGCGGTCTTTGCCACGACGTCGGCAGCGATGTCATCGCGCCGAAACAGTAGCACCGCGGTTGAACTCTTATCCTTGTCCTCCTCGACGCGCATGCCAACGGCGCCCGTGGCCTGTACTTCGCGCAGCAGTGCAACGGCCCGAAGAAAGTCCGGATCCGCCTCCTGCATCATTCCGGCGGCCGTCGAGCGATTGCGCACGCCGTTGAGCGACTCCACCGTCATGCCCAACAGGAAATCCGCTGCATAGCCACTCTGGAGCATGAAGAAGATATTCTTCGGGTCGATCGGTTCAAGCAACCCTCGTAAAAACTTTTGCCCCGTCGCTGGCGAATACGTGATGGTCGGCCGGTCCGTATAGACACCCTGGACTCCAGCCGCCAAAAAATTACCCTGCACTGCCCTCTCTCCTGACAATGTCCCATTCACCGACACACCGGTTTGAAGAGAATAACCGCTGACAACAGATGCGACCTCGACGAAGACAGGCAAGTCCAGGTACCGAAGCTTGACGATGTTCAGCAGCGTTTGCTGCTTCCACGAGTCGGCAATCGCCGCGCTGTAGTCGAAGCGGTCCGCAACGATAGTGGTGGGGCCAATGGACGTGCAGCCGGAAGCCAGCAGGCACACGGCGACGCAAGCGCATGACAGCCTGCGAACCAGAAAGCCGATGCAGCCAGTACTGCGGATGCTGCTGCAGGGATACGCCTGTCTCATGGCTGTCTGACCTCCGCGTCCGGGACTTCGCTACAGAATGCTGCCGGCAACTCTCGCGAGGCGTCCGGCGCTTCGGGCTATTCGAAAACGTTAGCGCTCCTTTTGGCACGCGTTCGGTGTGCTTATGTACTGGACGCCTATACTGCTTTACGTCGGTTGACTCAGATCAGTCCGTCAACGAGCCCTTCCGGCAAACCGCACATCGCGGAACGCATTCGTCGACCGGTGGCGCGCCATGCGATCTGGGTGTCGCCTTCTATCTACCTTGACCTGTATCAAGCAGGCAGTTGCCTCAAAGCCTATGCTGTATGGCAGGCGCGCGCCGCTCGTAAGAAAACGTTCTGACAGTCAACACCATGCGAGTGTGCCGGTGAATGAGACCAGCTCTTCAGTGGAGTGTCCGATATGAACCAGCCAACGATCTGCATTACGGTGCCGATACTGTCCCTGGAATCAACTGTGTGGTTCTCCGTCTATGGTTTCGGTTGGGGATATCGCGCCTTCGAGCTCTCCCGTCACACAGTGTGCGAATCGCTTGGCGCACGCGATATGTCGGAGCAACAAATCCTTCTCGCTTTCCAGCTCGGCAAGCGACAAATCCTCGATGCCGTTTTGCAGCAGGCATCGCTCTGCTATCACGGGGAGCGGATCCTGCTTTCTCTGGATGCAAAGTCCCAACGTATGCGTACCGACGCTCCCAAAATGCCGAAAGCAGGCGCAAAAGAAGAAGCAGCGCACATGGAAAATTGGCTCGCCAACAACTCAACGATAGCTCTGCAGATCAACTAGTCCAACGTGGATCACACCGCGATGCACTAGTTCGGTCGGGTCGTCTACCATAGGTGTCTAGATGGCGCGCGTCGCCAGATCGATGCGCAATCCAGCCGGCAGCAATTCCTTACGGGGAAACCGGACAAGCGCGAACGTTCTCGTAATAGGGGGATTACCGGGAACGCGCGCGAAGTAGCACTCGATTTCGTGGGCCGCCGCCACTCCGTCTGGCTGAATCACGTTCATCATATCGAGGCGCACACGCCTGCTCGCAACGAAGAGATGATCAGACGGTGACGACATCACGTCGCACACGCATTTCACTTCGAGATCAGCTAACCGCCCAGGCACTCTAAGCGCGGCAAGCGTTGCGGAATTCGAATCGATCTGCGCCTGCAGGCGCTCCACTTCAGCCGATCCGGCAGGTAACAGCGAGGCGCCTATTACGGCCCGCATACCAGTGCCTTGCTGCTCCAACAGCGCGACGCGCTCCTCGATTAATTCCCGCGATTGGCGCGCCAGATTGCGTTGCATCGTAGAAAGGCTCGCAAGCCCCTCAAGCGCCAATTGGTCAATCATTCGGCGCCCGATTTCGACGCGTAGCGATGCTTCGGAATTGCTGCAGATAGAAACGCGGTGATCACTGAAGCAGAGCGTAGTTTGCGGCACGTCGTGACGAATCGAGTTTCCTTCCATCGCGACGCCCAATACGTGCCGCTCGATCATCGACATGCCGAGGACGGCATAGGCCGCCGCTTGATCCGCTTCTCTGTCGAAATAGGTTTGCAGTGTTTCCGAGCGGCTAAAGGCGTCGGCCAGATCTTCTCGCGTGGCAAACATGGCGCGAATCAACGGATCGGACGACCATGCGTCAGCGTTGGCCTCGTGCGGCGAGGGTAGCGACGCGACCAGTTTGTCCACGTATTCGTGCGCGGAGGTTACCGCGCGCGTGAGCTTTTCTTCGTAGTGACGGGCGTACTTTAATCGCGGGTTCATCGCGAGGACGCGAGCAACGGTTTCCCGTGACCTCGCACTTGATTCTGTCCACCCATGGTGCTGCGCAAACAGCCTGCGGAGTAATCTCATCGGTCGCCTCCAGCTACTTTTCCCGCAGTAGGAACGGATAGTCGCGAACTGCCTTTTCGGCGGAAGTGCGCTGGTGGAGTTTGGCGCACACTCAAGGGCCCCCGGGCCTAACCTTCCATTACTGCTTCGATCCTGCCTTCGCGGATCGCCTGGACGAAGTCGCGATAATCGCGCCGGTTTTGCGAGCTGTATTCTGTTGCGAATTCGGTCATTGCGTCGTCGAACGTCTGGCCCGAACCCATGTAGCCAGCGATCATCGCAGGATCCCCCGAACGCGCGTGACCGCGCGCAAGAGCGTGTGCGCACATGCGGGCATACTGGCGAAGCATCCCTGCATCGAGCGCTTCGATCACAACCGATATCTTCATATCGCGAAGCTGGCGAACATAGAAGTGCCGACCGTTCTGAGCGCGACTCCAGCCGAGAAATACATCGCTGGCGGATTGCATGATGCGTTGGCCCGCAATTACCCGCTGACCGTGATTCGCATACCCACTCTTGCCCGCATAGGGCTCGAGTACCGACGCCCTCGCCTCCTTGACTTGCAAAAACAACGGGTCGTTGTCAGACGCAATGAACAAACCTACGCCGCACATGGTGCCGACACTACCCACCCCCACCACCTTGAGCGCGAGGTCCACGATGCGAAATCTGTCGAACAGGACGCGGACATGATCTGCGAGGCTATCGCGATACGAGGCGATCGCCTCGGCATACCCCGACTGAAGACCCGGCGCCATCTCTTCAGTAGGATGAAACATGAGAGGCGGATCGTCCTTGATTCGGGGGCGCCCGCCCTCCTGCGTAACAAGCTTCGGATACAGATGGTCCGGCACGGTCTTGCGGCGCTCAGTTTCGATCCGTTGCGCAATCCGCTTGCGCGTGGCTTCTACGATCGCGGAATCGCCTGACCTGTCCTGGTACTTTTGCAGGTCGATACGGTCATACCAGACGTCGAGCACGCGCATCGAAGCATAGTCGTGCATGCGTTCGCGATACTCCCGCACCAGGCCCGCCGCTATGCGCACGGTCTCGCTGTAGGGCAATTCCAGGTGCTGGGCCGCAATCACCACGCTCGCTGCGAGCCGCTTTAAATCCCATTCGAACGGGGCAGGCAACGTCTCGTCCAGATCATTGATGTCAAAAATCACATTTCGCTCCGGCGTCGCAAATCCGCCGAAGTTCATCAGGTGCGCGTCGCCACACGCCTGCACCTGTACACCGCTTGTAGGCGTGGAAGCCAGATCTGCCGCCATCACCGCCGCGGCGCCGCGATAGAAGGCGAACGGGGATTGCGACATCCGACCGAAACGAATGGGAATCAGGCTCGGGAGACGGCCTTCATTGGACTCATTGAGCAGTTCGATCGGGTCCCGGCGTCGGGCGGGCAACGCCCATCCGGCCTGAGATGATCGGGATACCGAATCACGTATGACTCTTCCTTCTGCCGCCCTTTCATCCGGCGTGCGATACAGAACCGGTTTCGCCTGCGTATTGCGTGCGGCTTTCTTCGAAACGGCTTTGTCCATGATAGCCCCTGGCTAGTTCGCCTTTTACCCGTTACTGTTACCACTAAACTTTTTGGACGGCATCTGGCCGCTCACGGCGGCATTTCCAACGATGCGTCCCGGGCGGGCTGCTCTCGTTGCGATTCGTGCCACGCAGTCACCGCCTGTTCGAGATTAAGAAACATGCGTTCGCGTCCCAGCGCCTTGCCAAGCGGCGCGTTCTGCACCACAGCGAATACCCCAGGACTAAGGCCTACCAGCCACAAGGCAATTCCAGCCTCGCGATATTTCTTTTCCGCCTCCGTCAACATTTTCAAGGCCGTGTATTCAAGGTCGAAAACGGCCCGCATGTCGAGGGCTACAACGTGGGGGCGCGCCTCGTCCACGAGAGGGGTAATCTTGTGACCGACATTCGACGCGTTGAGGAAAAAGATTCGGCCCTCGGGACGCACAAGCAGCATTCCTGGAAACTCCTCATCGTCCGGATGCTCCGCGCTGACCGGCCGGAACACGTTAGTGCCTCGCTTGCGGCGCAGCACATGCACGGGAGGATTCGACACCTGGTATGCCAACGCGACAAGCGACACCAGAATCGCGATCAGAATGCCGCGCAACGTACCGAGCAGCACAACGCCCGCGAGCGCCACGAGTGCCCAGACGAACTCCGTGCGTCTGACGGCGAGAATCGCGCGAAAGTCCGCGGGTTTGAACAACCCGACCGAATAGACGATCACGACGCCAGCGAGCGTCGCGTGCGGCATCAGTCCGATAAGGGGCGCGAGCAGGAGCATCGTGCCCAAAGTTACGGCAGCTGTCACAAGCTCAGCCAATTGCGAGCGCGCACCCACGAGGCGATTGACTGCCGTCTGGCTAGTCCCGCCGCCTGCGGGCATGGAACCCAACAGCGCGCCTGCTGCGTTGGCGAGACCCGTGGCCACAAGTTCACGATTTGGCAGCGGGACAGGTTCGCCGCTCTGGACGAACGCCCGGCCCGCAGCAATACTTTCTGTGAAGCTCATCAGCGCGATGCCCACGGCCGCCGGCCACAGGGCTGCAAGCAACGAGACGTCCGGCATGACGAGCGACGGCAGTCCGGTCGGGATATGGCCGACAACCTCTATTCCATAACGGGGAAGTCCAAGGAAGTACACGCCCGCAATTCCGCACGCGACGGCAACCAGTGGAGCCGGCGATTTCGGATAGAGACGTTCGAGCAGAACGAGTATCGCTACTGTCGCGGCACCGACGGCAATCGTGGCCGCTGACGCGTGAGGAAGCCCGGTGACGAACGCGTATAAGTTATGAACAAACGAGCCCTTGACCACGTGGATGCCAAACAGTTTGGGCAACTGATCGAGTACGATGACGACGGCAATGCCGCCCTTGAAGCCGGTCAGCACAGGCTCGGAAATGAAGTTGGCGACGAACCCGAGTCTCAGAAGCCCGGCGAGTACGAGAATGACACCGACCAGTAGAGTCAGCGTGGCAGTGGCTATCGCGAGGTTGCCTACTCCGCCATCCGGTACTGCCTGTCCCAGCGCAGTCGCCGTGAGAATAGCCAGCGTCGCAGTGGTACTCACACTAAGCGGCCTCGATGTACCGAGGAGTGCGTAGACCACCATCGGCACCAACGCCGTATAGAGCCCTATCTGCACGGGCAGCCCAGAGACCGTCGCGTATGCCATTGCTTTTGGTAACACGACCGCCGCCGCCGTGACACCAGCAACACAATCCGGTTTGACCCACGACTTATCGTAACCGCGAACCCACTCGAGAACCGGAAGATGAAAGCCGGGACCACGTTGCGACAGGGGCAGATGGCGCATATTCGCGTTCCATGTGTAGCTACAAGCGTTACCGGAACGGGCAACAGGTGTCCGCACGGTGCAGTCTCACGTTGGCCCCTGTACGAAGCCACTGCGCGATATCTGCGTGGCAGAGTCGGTGTCGCTGCGCGTCATGGCGCGTCCGAATCGCTGACTGTCCTGAAGAATCCGCTTTCTAGCGGATAGTCAAAGCGAGCTGCGACAGCTGATTCTTCGGCTCCGACGCATCGCACTCTGTGCCGCCCGGCGCGCTGTCGCTTACCGTGTTCTTCAGCGTAAGCATCAGCCTGCTTTCCCTCGTCGAGGCAATGATCTGGCCGTAGCTGACGGCCGGGATGAACCGGATATCGGGAGCGACCACCACCGATGGGTTCGCGGTGCCGTCCACGGTCAAGTCGAATTCCACGGTAACCGAATCTATCGCAACGCCCAATCCTGCTTGCAGGCGGCCAAATCCTTCTTAAAACTGCACAATCCCGCGAGGACCTGCATCATCGCAGTACGAATGCCGACTGGCCTGTCTGGCAGCATCAAACCGCGATGGACAACGTAAGCAACGGCGCTGTGCGGTAGACGCGTGCGCGAATTACTGGCGGTGCATGCGTGACTGTCACAGGTCGCCGGTCTCTTTCGTGTTCGTTAAGCGATACCCGCTCGGCCGGAGCGCGAAAGCAGATGAACTTCCAGCCTATACGCATCGAGAAGAATGTTGTATCGGACTTTGGTCCAATGACAGTCGCGTCGGTCAGCGTTGGCGGATCAGGCTCCGACAACACAGTGGTTATTGCTTGCCGGGATCTGCGAGAACGCCCGCCGCCCGTCGCGCAGCTTCCTGCACGCCCCGCAGGGCTAGAGCAACGATCAGCCGCGTGAACACCATGCCGACCAGCCCCCGCAATATCGCATCGATCCGGCCGAACGTTGAGGTGGGAACGACGTCGCCGTACCCGATGGTCAGCGCCGTGATCGCGCAGAAGTACAAGGTTTCCTCCATCGTCGAAGGCGTTCGCTTCACCGTCTACACGGGGTCCCCGATGTAATACATTCCGATTCATTTTCGCGGCCGGTTTGCCTGAATTGCCGAAGCTTCTCCACGCGCCGGGCCAACTCGCGGACGCGCAGGGTGTGCCGGCCGCGCGCACGGAATAAATGGGCTCGATCAGCTGTTGTCAAAATGCCCGGACCATCGATCGGGAGAACCGTTGGCCGTTGCTCTATCGTTACGCCAACTTTTATGAGGGAACAGTGGATGAATAGGTCTTATATTCTGTCTTCGGATCGGCTCGGAACGCAAAACCTGAATCAGCAGTGTGACGGTTGCAAGGAATGCATGTTCGCGGGCAGCGACGCAAAAGATGCGCAGCCCGGCGGCTTCGTGCTGAAGAACGGCAGCCCGGTTGTCGGCGACTGGAAGAAGGCACTTTACCGGCGCAATGGTGTGATCGACGCGAGTCCGGCGCTTCAGCGGCGCAACCTGAACGACTTTATTCGTTACGTGCCAGTCGGAATCTTGCAGAAAGGCACTCGACTGTTGCATGTAACGAGCGACGCCGGGTGGATCTCCAGAAAGATGGTGGGCAGCCGTGAGCAGGACGACTACAGCTTCTTCACACTGGAGAACTACGGGATGGCAAGCGCGCATCGCAACGACCTCGTCGGTGCAGTGAAACTGCAGCTCGCTCAAGACCTTCACTGTTTTTTTGCCAAAAGCTATGCGTTCAGATTTTGGCGTGAGCAAGAACAGCGTTTCCACAACGGCAAAACTCAGAGCGTGATCGCCCAAGGGCACACGCGTGTAGGCGGTGAACTGGCGGGTGTGGTGAAGGCATCATGGCCGGAAAAGTATCGACCGGCGGCGTGGGCTAGCTGTTCCGAATGCGAGATTGCGATCCATAATGCGGTGGTGCCGCTGGTGCTTGAAGTGATAGGCGCGGCACGGCAGAGCCAGCAAGCCTTGCAACCGTCTCGGCAACGAATCGGGGACGGCGAGCGGGTCGGATCCCCGCAGCCGGGTCAGACGCACGCTTATGTGCCGACTGGGGAGCTGCCGAAAGTCGCGGCGCCCGCCGGCCACGACGGTATCTCTGCGCCGTACTGGATGAGCCCGTATTTTCATAGTCAAAGCAAGGTAAAACAAGCCGTCGAGCGCATGCGCCGCGCCAATGTGCCGCTGACCGATTCGGACAGCCTCTTCCGTTAGCAAGGTCGAGGAGTAGCGCTCGCACCGTCAGGCCCAGCCGGTCGGCAGCACGTCCAGGTTTCGGACCGGTGTCCACCGCAGCCTGGATCACCTTCAGTCGGTCGAGTTCGCGCATGTTCAATGTCACCGGTGTCGCTGGATGCATGGCCGGCTCCGTAATCCCGCAGGGAACCGGC
Organism: Paraburkholderia sp. RL17-368-BIF-A; assembly: GCF_046054045.1. NCBI lineage: Bacteria > Pseudomonadati > Pseudomonadota > Betaproteobacteria > Burkholderiales > Burkholderiaceae > Paraburkholderia > Paraburkholderia sp. RL17-368-BIF-A. The sequence continues at coordinate 76,217 of NZ_JARESN010000006.1, read as the reverse complement.
AAGCATACCCAGACCAGAACCCGACATTTCCAAATGGCTAGAACACGACATTCCTATAGAGCTCTGACACCGACTCGTTGGACAACCTTACTTATGCAAAATTGATCAGGAGCCCTCTTGGAGCGGAGACTCCCGTCGTCGGCCCAAGTAATTTTGTTCCCGTTTTGCAAGCAAATTTGTTCCTAGCCCGCGCGACGACAGTCCAGCTGTTAGCTTTCTGTTGCGCCGTGCTGGTCAGTAACGACTCGGTAGTGCGGATGCTGCACGCTGCTCGATAAGGCTTCTAGGTCATGCGCACAGCCACGACGAATTGGTGCTGATCGCTGCGGTATTGCCGTGCGCTCTTCGCCAGTGAACGCCTCGATGACTTCGGCCGATCTCCAGTGATCTCCCATAGCGGACACCGCGAATGCCTGCCGCGCTGTCCTGCTCGAGGCTGCCGATGACAGGTGTATCGGGATGCCAGGGGGCGGCGTGACCTGCAGCCTTCGCTCCACCAGCTAGCGGTCCAGCGCAGTGCGACCCTGCCAGCCTTGCGGCCTTTCCCAATGATGCTCAGCCAGTGATCGCCCCGGACATCGGTTCGACTTTGCCGAGACGGGCGCCGACCAGCTCGCCGACGCGCAAGCCGGTCGCATACGCGAAGTCCAGCACGAAGTGCAGGCGTGGTCCAGCCGGCGCCGGAATATCCATCTCCATGAGGAACCTCGCGATGCGACCTGGTTAAGACAACATGCAGCAGTGTCGCGCTTCCCCGAAGGGGCGTCGGGTCCATCTCAGTAAATCAACAGGTGGGCCAGCCTATCGTGCGCCGACCAACCACATTTCGGTCGCTGGTCCGGCGATTAATCGGCGTTTTTCCAGACGATGTAATACGCCACTGCAAGTGCGGCCGCACCGACGAATGCAATGAAGCCGCAACCGATCGCAAGCAATATCACCATTGACGCTCCCGGGAGTATTCGTTGCAGCCATCAACGGCACTATCGGACAGCGTGTTCGCAGCCGATAGCCAAGACGGAGGGGCATGACATGCTACTTTGCGGCGATCGCGTCCCTTTTGAATCTTAGCCAGCATCCTCAAGCGCTTCGTTGCGCTGAATCAAACAACCATAGCGCGGTTAGCTAGTGCCGATGCCGGTGGTGTATGTCAGGAAAATGGGCATGAGAATGGGCAATCGGCAGGTGCACATGCGGATGCGTATGCGGCTCTTCACCCGAGTAAGGAAAGTCGTGCTCGTGCTGGTGATGCCTGTCATTGCGATGCCGGTGCGTGTGCTCGAGGAACTCATGACTGTGTTCATGCTCGTGCCGCTCGCGCACATGCAGCCAGATCCCCAGCGCCATCAGCGCGGCGGCAATCGAGAAAGAAAAATCGGGCAACGCGGGCCACATGAGCAGCGAGAGCATGACGCCGAAGAGCGGAGCAACCGAGAAATAGGCGCCGGTCCGCGCTGTGCCCAGATGGCGAAGCGCGACGACAAACAGCACCAGGCTGATGCCATAACCGGCCAGCCCCGTCATCATCGCCGCCGCCATTGTGACCGGTGACGGAAGCGAAGCGCCGGCCGCTATTGCGATACCGAGATTCACAGGACCGGCCACCAGGCCTTTCAGACACGCGATCACCATTGCATCGTTCGCCGAGACCTTACGCGTGAGGTTGTTGTCGATAGCCCAGCACATACAGGCGCCGACGATCAGCAATGCACCGACCGGCACGCCCGCCTGTCCAGGATGCCACGACAGAATCACGCCGCCGGCCACGATCGCCGCCATGCCGAGAAAAACCTGAACGTCGACATTTTCCCGGAAAACGACCCACGCGATCACCGCAGTCAGGACACCTTCGAGATTCAACAGCAGTGAGCTGGTCGCCGCGGGCGTGTTCGCGAGACCCAGCATCAGCAACGCCGGCCCCGCAACGCCGCCTGTCGCGATGGCGCCGATCAGCCACGGCAACTCGCTTCTGCTAATACGATGGTCCGTGCCGGAGCGCAGCCCGCGCGACCGGAACGCGCGCCACACGATGCCGATGCCAAGCCCCAGACCGCTCCCGAGATAGAACAGCCCAGCGAGCATGAAAGGACTGACCGAACCCAGCAGCGCCTTGGCCAGTGGCGTTGCGGCGCCGAACAGCGCCGCTGCCGTCAGGGCGGTGAACACCGCGTTGTACCGGGACTTCACAATCTCAAACCTCACGCCATCGCAAAACGCCAGTGTACGGCTCGGGACCCGGCGGGACGGGCTAACCCCGATGCGCATAAGGGAAAGTTTACTTGTAGAGTGCACTACTTTTTCGTAGCATGCTCTACATGAACACACCTCTGATCTGGTCGTTGCTGGTCCTCACATTGCCCACAGAGAACGCCACCGCAAGGATGCGACACTGGCGTGCCCTGAAGGCTCGGGGCTGTGCGGTGCTTCGGGACGGCATTTATCTGCTGCCCTACAGCCCCGAGCGCGAGGACATGCTGCGGGAACTGGCTGCATCCATTGTCGCGAGCGGCGGCACCGCTCATCTGCTGCGCGCACCGAGTTTCGACGCGGAGCAGGAAAGCTACTTCCGTACGCTATTCGACCGCTCCGACGATTACGCGAGCTTCATGCGGACGCTCGCCGATGCGCGCAAGGCAGTGCCCGGCCGGGCGCCCGCAGACCTGGCGCGACTGCAGCGGCGGCTGCGCAAAGATTACGGGAGCGTCGTCGCGACCGATTACTTTCCATCGGAGGCCGCGACACGTGCGGAATCCGCGTGGCAGGACTTCATCTCTCATGTGGAGACCGTGCTGTCGCCCGGCGAACCGCATGCGGCCGAGCGGCCCATTCCCCGTCTTCGGATCGATGACTATCAGGGGCGGACCTGGGCGACGCGCCGGCGATTGTGGGTGGACCGGGTTGCGAGCGCCTGGCTGGTTCGCCGGTTTGTCGATCGCGACGCACGGTTCCTGTGGCTGGAATCGCCCGCGCAGTGTCCTGCAGACGTCCTAGGATTCGACTTCGACGGTGCGACGTTCACACACGTCGGCGAACGAGTGACCTTCGAGGTGTTGCTTGCAACGTTTGGCCTCGACCAGGATGCGGCGTTGCTGCGCCTCGGGCAGATGGTCCACGCCCTCGACGTGGGCGGCGAACCTGTGCCGGAGGCCGCCGGCTTTGAAGCCGTGCTGTCCGGCACGCGCGGGCGTGTGCCTGACGATGACCGGTTACTCGCCGAGATGACACCGGTTCTGGATGCGCTCTACGGATACTTCGCAGCGACGGCAAGAAACGGCGACGGGAGGGCTCGCCGATGAGCACGCCGACGAGCATGAGGACCGCAACGACGCGGGCCTACGCGCTCGGCCAGATGGTTCTGTATATGCTGCGGCTCGGTGCATTCGGGTTCGGCGGGCCCGTGGCACTGGTCGGCTACATGCACCGCGATCTTGTCGAGCAACGACGGTGGATCACCGAGGCCGACTATCGCGAAGGGCTTGCACTCGCGCAGACGATGCCGGGTCCGCTTGCCGCGCAGCTCGGCATCTATCTCGGCTATGTGCACTATCGCGTGGTGGGTGCAACGCTCGCCGGCATCGCGTTCGTCCTGCCGTCGTTCGCGATGGTGGTCGTACTTGGATGGGCCTACGCACGCTTTGGCGGTCTCCCGTGGATGCAGGCCGTTTCTATGGCGTTGGGGCGGCCGTCGTCTGCATCATCGCGATGAGCGCATACAAATTGACGGCCAGGACGGTGGGCCGAAACCGGCTACTGCTCGCAATCTATGTGACGCTGGCGGCCGTGACGGTGATTACCGAATCGGAGATCGCCTGGCTCTTTATAGCGGGCGGAGTCGTCAACTGTCTGGTTCAGGCGCGGCCGACATTTGGCAAGGGCGGTCTTAACGCGGCTGTCGCAGCGCAGTTACCGGCCGCAAGCGGAGTCCTCAGTGGTCTTGACTGGCCGTTGCTTGGTCAGCTCTGGCTGTTCTTCGCAAAAGCCGGTGCCTTCGTGTTCGGCTCGGGTCTGGCCATCGTGCCGTTTCTTTACGGTGGGGTCGTGACCGAACATCACTGGCTCAACGACAAGCAGTTCGTCGACGCAGTCGCCGTCGCAATGATCACGCCGGGTCCGGTCGTGATCACGGTCGGCTTCATCGGTTATCTCGTCGCCGGATTTCCGGGCGCCTGCGTCGCGGCGCTCGGCACCTTCCTGCCCTGCTACCTGTTCACGGTGCTGCCGGCGCCGTACTTCAAGAAGTACGGCAAGTTGCCTGCCGTCAAGGCGTTCGTTGACGGCATTACGGCAGCGGCGGTGGGCGCCATCACCGGGTCGGTGATTGTCATCGCGCGGCGCTCCATCGTTGACTGGCCGACTCTGGCGCTTCTTCTTGTGACGGTCGTGTTGCTCTGGCGTTTCAAGAAGCTCCAGGAGCCAATGATTGTCGTAGCGGCGGCGCTGTTCGGCCTTGCCGTCTATCCGCTTGTCCATGCCCACGTCATCTAAACGCGCGGGAAGGCGCGTTTTCGAGGAAAAGCAATCATGGCAACACGTCGCACCTTCCTGCACAACACCGCTGCGGTTGGCGCGGGAATCATGCTGGCTCAGGCACAAACTGTCCATGCCGCGGAAGAGCCCGGTTACAGCGACAAGCTCACCGACGCGGACGGCAAGTATGCCGCTGGACCGCTGCCATTCGCCTACGACGCGCTTGAACCCGTTATCGATGCGCGCACCGTCGAACTGCACTACAACTTTCACCACAAGCCCGCAGTGGTTGCCGCGAACAAGGCTGAGGACGGCCTCGCGAAGGCGCGGGAGTCGAACGATTTCGCGCTGGTGAAGTTCTACGAGAAAGAGCTCGCATTCCAGCTCTCGAGCCATAACCTGCACACCATTTACTGGACCAGCATCTCGGGCAAGGGCGGTGAACCGAAGGGTGATCTTGCAAAGGCAATCGACAGAAATTTCGGCTCGTACGCGAAGTTCAAGGCTCAACTGGTTGCCGCAACGATTGCTGTGGAAGCATCGGGCTGGGGCGTCGTCGGATACCATCCTGCGACGGGCAAGCTCATGATCCTGCAGTGCGAGAACCATCAGAAGCTGACCGCGTGGGGTATCCAGCCTATCCTCATCCTCGACGTCTTTGAGCACGCGTATTACCTGAAGTATCAGAACAGGCGCAACGAATACGTCAATCAGCTTTTCAGCATCCTCAACTGGGACAACGCGGCTTCGCGGTTGCACGCAGCAACGCGCGCGTAACACTGTCATGCGATGCGACGGCCCATCCACGACGGCTCTTGCCCGGCTCTCAGCCGTGTTACTGCCGGCGGGCGTGAAAGCTGACGCGTTGATGCTGCTTGTGGCTCGCGGTTTGCGCGGCATCTGCGACGGCTTCGTCGCAGTACTGCTGCCGGTTTATCTGCTTCGGCTCGGGTTTGGGCAACTGGCTGTCGGCCTCATCAGCACCGCGACGCTCTTCGGTTCTGCTCTCGCCACGGTTCTCGTGGGACTGGTCGGCAACCGCTTCGCATCGCGCGGGTTGCTCTTGTTTGCCGCGGCGCTCATGACGGCGACAGGTCTCGCATTCGCAAGCCTTTCGTCACTGTGGCCGCTCACCGTCGTCGCATTCGTCGGCACGCTGAATCCCAGTTCCGGCGATGTCAGCCTCTTCCTCCCACTCGAACATGCAAGGCTTGCACAATCCGCGAGTGGCGACGTGCGTACTTCGCTCTTTGCGCGGTACAGCCTGATCGGTGCGCTGTCGGCGGCGGTGGGTGCGCTGGCTGCCGGACTGCCTGATCGCACGGCAACGTCTCTGGGCATATCTCAGCTTGCCGCGATGCGTGGCATGTTTGCTGTCTACGCAATCGCGGGACTGGCCATCTGGCTTCTCTACTTACGCATCCCCATTCACGAATCGCAGATTCATGGTGCCCGTGCGCCGCTTGGCCCGTCGCGGGCCATCGTCATTCGCCTTGCATTGCTGTTCAGTATCGACGCGTTCGCGGGCGGGCTCCTCGTCAACTCGCTGCTCACGCTGTGGTTGATCCAGCGGCTCGGGCTTTCGCTCGGCGCAGCGGGCTTGTTCTTCTTCTGGGCCGGCTTGCTGAGCGCCGCTTCGCAACTCGCCGCGGCCCCGCTCTCGCGAAGGATCGGCCTGCTGAACACGATGGTGTTCACCCATATTCCATCCAGCGTCTGCCTGATTGCGGCCACATTCTCACCATCGATCACGCTGACTCTGGCACTCCTGCTCGCGCGTAGCGCCTTGTCGCAGATGGACGTGCCCACGCGCAGCGCCTACGTCATGTCAGTGGTGACACCGGAGGAGCGCCCTGCGGCCGCGAGCTTTACGGCGGTGCCGCGAAGCCTTGCGGCAGCGCTCGCCCCTACGCTGTCGGGCGCGCTGCTCGGCCTCGGATGGCTCGGTGTGCCGCTCGTAGCTTGCGGCGTGCTGAAGATCGCCTACGACCTGTTGCTGCTCGCCGCGTTTCGCCACATCAGGCCGGAAGGAGACCCGCCATGATGCGCATCCGATCAGGTGGCTCGCGCGCCGTGTTGCTGTACCTTGCGCTGCTTGCACTGTCGGCGGCCGCAGGCATCGTCTTGCACGTCATTGCACCGGCGGGTGCGGAGCAGCCAGCGGCCGGGCTGCCGCTCGACCATGTGGCCGACGTTCCGTTGCCGGGTCGCGCGACGCGTCTCGACTATGTGAGCTACGACGCGGGGCGGCACCTGCTCTTCATCGCTCATCTCGGCGACAGTGAAGTGATCGTTTTCGATACGCTGAACTCGCGAGTTGTCTCGCGCGTGCGCGACATAGCCGCCGTACATGGTGTTCTTGTCGTGCCGGCACTGGGGCGCGCCTATGCATCAGCGACGGGCACGAACGAGGTCGTTGCGATCGACGAGGCAAGCATGCGTGTCGTGGCGCGTGTGCCCGGCGGCGTCTTTCCGGATGGCATCGCGTATGAACCTGACTCCCGCAAACTGTATGTTTCGGACGAAACGGGCGGCACCGTGACCGTCATCGATACGCTCAGCAACCGGCGAGTGAACACCATCGCGTTGGGCGGAGAAGCGGGCAATACGCAATACGATCCCGTGTCGCGGCATATGTTCGTCAATGTGCAGACGCGGCGACAACTGGTCGAAATCGATCCGTCGACGGACACCATTACGGCCCGAATCGATCTGCCGGGAGCCAATGGCAACCACGGGCTTGCCATTGTGGCGCAACAGCATCGCGCGTTCATCGCTTGCGAAGGCAACAACAGGCTGCTGGTGCTCGACATGCCGACTAAGCGCGTAATTCAGTCTTTGGAGGTGGGCGGTCAGCCCGATGTCCTCGCATACGATCCAGGACGAGACCTGCTGTACGTCGCTGGCGAAGCAGGCGTCGTATCGATGTTCCGCGTCTCAGGAACTGCGGTAGACAAGATCGGTGGAGGGCTCGTCGGCCCAAATGCCCATGTGGTCGGCGTCGACACCGAGACACACCGGGCTTATTTCCCGCTCAGGAATGTCAACGGCCGGCCGGTGCTTCGCATCATGACGCCACGGACAACGGAAGTCTGGTAGCAATGCGCACCGAGGCAATCGGCAAGCAAATTTGCATCACCCTCGAAACGCTTCGCGGGAACCGCGCTCTCGCGCCGCAACTGGCACTTAACGCTCGGGTCGGGCGCGAATCGCGGACAGGTGTTCGTCAGCGAACGCGTCACGCACTTTTTGCATTGTTCAACGCTGACAACCGACGAAGGTACCGTGCAGTTCCGATGGACGACTTCAGCAGCCGACCGTGTTGACGGTAACCGCAGCGAACGAACGGGGCTGGCAAAGCCGCCAGGCTCCGGCCGTTGCCTGCATGCTACGGGTCATAAGATGTGAATCCGCGGACGCACCGACCTCTCGTATGCATATGCCTGTTCCGCAGATGAGCAACGCGCGTGCGACAGGAATGCCTTGGCGTCAACCCGCCCGGTCCGAGGAAGCGCTTTGCTAGAGATGGTTGCACAGACCGCCGTTGGAAGTGGTGTTCCCCCTCTAGGCGGCGTTCCCGACCGAAACGCCTTTGCTCGTCATGAAACCGATACGCCCAACAGATGCCCAATGCCGAACGTGAATGCCGCGGCGACGAGCCCGATGACGATCTGCCGACCTGCCGAAAATACCGCGCTTCTACCGTTGAACAATGAGGTGAACATCCCGATGCCTGCCAGCGCCAAAACGCTGAATGCAATGCACTGGACAATCGCCAGCTCGCCAGCCGACCACAGGAACGGCATCGCAGGAAAGATTGCTCCGACCGCAAAAAGACAGAAGGACACTGCCGCAGCCGACCATGGATTTCCGCCCAGTTCTGCCGGATCAAGTCCCAGTTCCTCGCGGGTCAGCGCATCAAGGGCCTTGCCCTTGTCTTTCATGATCTGTGCAGCGACTCGCGTGGCCTCGTTATAGTCCAGGCCTTTGGCCCGATATATCAGACGAAGCTCATGCTCTTCGGCCTCGGGAGTGTGCTCGAGCTCGTCCGCCTCCTTCGCGATCTGCGTCCTCGCGAGCTCGCGGGCATTGGTTACTGACAGCCATTCGCCGAGTGCCATCGAGCAGGCCCCCGCGACAATCCCGGCAAGCGCGGTCAACAGGATGGCCTTGTTTTGGGTCCCAGCCCCGGCAACACCCATGATCAGGCAGAAATTCGACACCAGACCGTCGTTAGCGCCGAGTACTGCGGCGCGCAGATCGTTGCCGGACGACACACCCTTGTGCCAGGACTCGGCCTTCGCAATTTCGGCGCCTTTCGTTGCTTCTGGCTTGCCATCATTTGCCAACCTCTGGACGACGCTCGCGTGGTGACGTTCGTCCTCTGACATCTTCGCTGTGTCGGGGCTGTGGGCATACTTGTTCCGGTCGGCGAACTCGGCGGCAGCAATTGACGGGAGGACAAATCGCGGCCCGAATACATGAACCAGCCCTTTCATCAGCACGGTCTTCACGCCCGGTCTGGTAGGAACATGCTGTTTATTTGCTTTGAGCTTGTCTGCCCAGATCTTCGCGTGCTCCCGTTCGGAGGCGGCTAATTCGCCAAAGGTCCGTTTTCTTTCGGGGTCTGCTTCGACTCGCGCGAGCGTCTCGTAAATGGCCGCGCCATGCAGTTCGTCGGCAAGGTTGGCCCGATAGCGCTTCAGTTCTTGCCTTGATGCCATATCCGAGGGCTCCGGTAGACGCCAAAGCATACAGCTGGCCCGGCACTTCTCATCGATAAGCCTACGCGATGCGATAACCGCGAGTGGAAATCGTTCGCGTTTTGATTCACGATGTCTTTTCGTGCCCTTTGCTGTTCGCCGTCGCATGCGGAGGCGATAAAACGCTAGCGGACTTCAGGAAACCTTCAGCTTGTGCGGTCATATTAGCCGGAACCGCGGTAGCTGCGTCTGTCCGGCGCGACTGCCAGGAGGAAAGCTTGGAACACGACACTGTCCGCGTTGCCCGCGCATATCTGAAGAGTGCTGCCTCTGGTGCGATGCTTCCACAGAGTGCGGCGCTTGTCGGCATTGCGTTGCTCGGCGTCGACGAAGCCGTTTTCGAGACGCTACAGTTTCGCTGCTGGGCCACGGGAGTAATCATGGCGTTTCCTGCATTAGTGAGTTTCGCTAGTCGCATGGCGAACGAACACATACCAGCGGTGAATTGTGCCGGCGTAGACGCATACGATCGCACAGTCGCCCACTATAGCGTGGCCGCTGTCTTGCAGTTTCTGTCCGGGATTGACCATTGCGTTTCCGTCATGAAAGACGACGACAAGGAATCGCCGCGATGACCTTTTGATAGACACAGACCGATGCTACGCGACAAGATCTCTAACGCCTCGTCAGCGGCCACGCGAATTGCGGCCGGTGATGACAAAAGGACCTACGACAGTTTTTCCATTGCCCTGCACTGGGTTACCGCAGTCCTTGTTCTAGGCCAATTCCTACTTGCGCAAACGTGGGGTTTAACGCCGCGTCCGACGCGGCACCTCATGATTGTGGCGCACATGTCGTTTGGCATCGTGCTTACGGCGGTGCTGATCGCGCGAATCGGGTGGCGTCTGTTACGTGGACATCAGGCGCCGCCCCCAAACGTCGGGTGGGTGGAGCATGCCGCCAGGACTGTCCACTACGTGCTCTATGTATTGCTGGTTTCTGAGGCTCTGCTGGGGTTTGTTCTGCGTTGGTCGGGCAACGAATCCATGAGCTTTTTTGGACTGGAGCTCCCACCGCCGTTCCCGCCCTTTAGCAAACCAGCCCACCACAGCGTCGGAGAAGCGCACGATCTCATCGGATGGACGATCATCGTGTTGGCGGGCTCCCACGCAGCAGCGGCGTTGTTTCACCACTTCTTTCTGCGCGATGACGTGCTCCTCCGCATGCTACCGGGTCAGAAGCGCAGAGACGACACGTAAAGGGTAAAGCCCTCTGGTGATGGTGGCAACGCCGGCTCGCGTGCTCTGGGGCCCGGCCAACTGTAACGCTAGTCGCGCACGAGGACCTCGGCCAGTTGGGATATTGGCTGGACCGCTATCACTGCGCCACACATAGTCGGACGTTCGACGATTACATTTTCTACAAGGACCGCCCTTGAACCTGTCGTTCCTCATCTTTTTAAGCGTTTTGCAGGGCGTCACCGAACTTTTTCCGGTGAGCAGTCTCGGCCATACATTGCTCGTGCCCGCGCTGTTTGGCATGCACGTTGACAAACATGCGCCGCAATTGCTGCCGTTTCTCGTCGCGCTCCATCTAGGCACCGCGTTCGCGCTGCTGTGGTATTTCCGCGAGCGCTGGTGCGCGCTGGTGCGCGGCTTCTTCGCGTCATTCGGCGGACGCCGCAACGACGACGCGCACATGATGTGGGCGCTCATCATCGGCACGATTCCGGCGGGACTCGTCGGCCTGCTGCTGGAAAAGCGGCTCGAGCGGATCTTTCACGATCTGCGCATCGTTGCGCTGGCGCTAATCGTGAACGGCGTGCTGTTGTGGCTCGGCGATCGCCTGCAGCGTACGCGTGGACATCAGGCGCCGGAGAAGCTGACGTTTCGCCAAGCCTTTCTCGTCGGCCTGGCGCAGATCGGTGCGCTGATTCCCGGTTTCTCGCGCAGCGGCCTGACCATGATCGCCGGCAGTGCGGCGGGCCTGACGACGGAGAAGGCCGCCGAGTTTTCGTTCCTGCTGGGCACGCCGATCATTTTCGCGGCCGGTTTGCTTGAATTGCCGAAGCTCTTCCACGCGCCCGGCCAACTCGCGGACGCGCTGCTGGGCGGGGGGCTGACCGCGATCGCCGCATATCTCAGCGTGCGCTTCCTGATGCGCTATTTCGAAGGCCGCGGACGCCTTGCTTCGTTCGGCGTCTACTGCGTGATCGCGGGCATCGTGTTCCTCGGCTGGTTCGCGCTGTATCCACAACCGGCCTGAAATGGGTCGATGCCGTCTGAGGCGCTGCGAAACCAGGGCATCGAGAGTTGTCACGGGTACAGTGTCTGGTTGCCGGGATAACAGCCTCAGCCGGCGCACGTCGCAATCCGCCCGGAGTAGTTTACGGGCCCGCGGACCGCCAGTTTTTGTCAAAGCTCACTGAACCCGGCCCAGCAAAGTCGGGGACCCGTTTAGCTGACATACTTGCAGGCCGGATGGCGCGTTGCTCCGTGAGCGGACACGGTCAGCACCCCATTGTCCCTCTCGTCGCCGGGTACGGGTAGGACCAGCTCGCTGGCTGCCGATCGCATTGAGGCATTTTTCATAGGCCGTCGTGTTCCGCTTCACACCGGATACGCCATGCTGTATGCACTCATCCTCGCTGGCAGCGTCTGTTGCGTGGAATGGCGCAACGTCGCAACAACCGGTCACGGACTGCAAGCTGCGTCGCCCCGCATCCAACTGGTTGACGCAGGTCAACCCCCGCGTGTCCGGCCGGAGTCATTCTGAAAATAGGTCGCGGGTTACGCCGCACCGTTTCGCAGCGGATTGAGCATTCTTGTCCCGGCTACAGAGAATCGGAGTTGCGGTGGCCTGTATGGCCACAGGTCGTCGCCTTGCACGACATGCTTAATGGAATTGACACCAGCATGCAGACTATTCGCGTTGAGTCCGCCCCAGATGTTGTCTCTGCCGATATGGAACACGCATCGCCCGTCGGGCGCGTCGATACCCGGCGTGGATTGTCGAACGCGCAAGTGGAAGAGCAGCGCGCCCGTTTCGGCCGTAACCTCGTGGACTCAAAAGCGCGCCGCACGTGGTGGCAGACGCTCAAGGAAGTACTAAGCGAGCCGATGTTTCTTCTGCTCCTCGGCGCGACCGGCATCTACTTTGTGCTGGGCGATGTGTCGGAGGCGCTGGCGCTTCTCGCGTTTGTCGGCGCGATTGTGTTGCTGACCGTTTTTCAGAGCCATCGTACTGCTCGGGTACTCGACTCTCTTCGCGAACTGTCGGCGCCGCGTGCGCAGGTACTCCGTGACGGTCGGCGGCAACTCGTTTCCGCCGGTGAACTGGTGCCAGGCGACGTAGTTTTCGTCGACGAAGGTGCTCGTGTCCCGGCCGACGGGACGGTGACCGAAGCTCACGAACTGAGCGTAGACGAATCGCTCATGACGGGCGAGTCGGTTTCGGTGAACAAGTCCGTCGCAAGCTTCGATGCATCTGCGGAACAGCAGTCTTCCGGGCAGCTCTATTTCGGATCAATGGTGGTGCAGGGCCAGGGACAGATGATAGTGACGGCCACCGGGCAGAATACGATGCTCGGCCGCATTGGCAAGTCATTGAGCGGCATAACGGAAGCGCGCTCACCGTTGCAACTGGAGACCAGAACATTCGTCAACCGCGTTGCGGTGGCTGCCGTCGCATTGTGCCTGCTGCTCGTCATGGCTTATCGTTGGCGCTCGGGCGAATGGCTTCCAGGGGTGCTCGCCGGGATCACCCTGGCCATGGGCATTCTTCCCGAAGAAATTCCCGTGATCCTCACCGTGTTCATGGCACTGGGAGCCCGCCGCATTGCTAACGAGGGCGTGCTGACGCGCCGCATGAGTGCGATAGAAACCCTCGGGCAGACGTCCGTGCTGTGCGTCGACAAAACCGGCACACTGACGCAAAACCGTATGTCCGTGCGCATGCTCTTTGCACAGGGAAAGCGGCAAGTCATCGAGCCGGACATGCAGCGCATTGATGAGGCGTATCACGAACTCATCGAATGTCTGGTGCTTGCAAGCGAAATCGAGCCGGTCGACCCAATGGAGCGCGCGTTTCACGAAACAGGCCGGGTTGGGCTCGCCGGCACGGGGCGCATCCACCCGGAATGGTCGCTCGTGCACGAGTACGCGCTGACACCCGAGTTGCCGGCTATGTCCCATGCCTGGCATTCGCCGGAGCTCGACCATCACGCCGTGGCCTGCAAAGGGGCCCCCGAGGCAGTCTGCGATTTATGTCGCCTGAGCGAGCATGAAACGCGGACTGTCCTCGATCACGCCGCGCAGATGGCGTCGGGCGGGCTACGCGTGCTGGGGGTGGCCAAAGCACGGCACTCACGTCCCGACTGGCCGCAAACGCAGCATGACTTCGCGTTCTCTTTCGTGGGGCTGGTCGGTCTGCTCGATCCGGTCCGCCCGGAAGTCGCAGGTGCTATTGCGCAATGCCAGGCAGCCGGCATCCGCGTGGTGATGATCACCGGAGACTATCCGTCGACGGCGCGGGCTATTGCGACCGAAGTCGGCATCGACAGCGCACGGATCGTGACGGGCCAGGAAGTGGCCTCGATGGACGATGCACAGCTTCGCGATGCCATTCAGCGCGTCAACACATTCGCGCGCGTCAAACCGGAGCAGAAGCTGCAGCTAGTCAACGCTTTCCGCGAAAGCGGCCACGTGGTCGCGATGACGGGCGACGGTGTGAACGATGCGCCCGCGCTGAAGGCGGCGCATATCGGCATTGCGATGGGGCTGCGCGGCGCCGAAGTTGCGCGCGAGGTCGCATCGCTGGTCCTGCTGCGCGACGACTTCGCTCCGATCGTGTCGGCGATCCGGCTCGGAAGACGCATCTACGCCAATCTCGTGCAGGCAATCAGCTACACAGTCGCCGTTCACATCCCGATGATCGCCGCGGTCATGATTCCGGTTTTCGTCGGCTGGCCGCCGCTGCTTGCACCCGTTCATATCATCTTTCTGGAACTGATCATCAACCCGGTCTGCTCGGTCGTGTTTGAGAACGAGCCCGAACGCGCGGACCTGATGCGCTTGCCGCCACGCCCCATTGGCGCAAGGCTCCTGTCGAACTGGACACTTGTCAAAGGAGCGACCGCAGGTGCGGTGGGCGCCATGATGTTGCTGGGCTTTTACGGTTGGCTGCTGACCCATGGCTACCCGTTGCCCTTTGCCCGCACAGTTGCGTTCGTTTCGCTCGTAGCAGGCAATGTCGCTTTGATCTTTGTAATCCGTGCGTTGCCGGGTGCGGAAGGCCGCGCCAATTCGCCTGAGCGGAATCGCTACCTCCTGATTGTTCTGTGCGCAACGGGGGCTGCACTTCTGCTTCTGATGACAGTGCCCCCCCTGGCGCAGCTGTTTGGACTGGTCGCGTTGCTAAACAATTGACAGTGCAGATGCAAAAATGGGAGACGTTCTCGTGATCACAATGGCGGCACTGTTCGTAGCCATTCTGCTGCTCAACGTCATTCCGGCCTTCGCCCCACCAACGTGGATGGCAATGTCGTGGATAGGATTCAATCGGCCGGACGCGGACCCTTTCGTACTTGCCATAGTGGCTGCGTCCGCCGCCACAACAGGACGTCTGATTCTTGCGCGATGCTCGACATGGCTCGTTCGCGGCCATCTGATGCGTGAAGCGGACCGGCAAAACATCGACGTGATAAAGGTATGGCTGGAAAGAAAGAAGGCGGTGACTGCCGGGGCGCTGCTGCTCTACGCTTTCAGTCCGTTCCCGTCGAACTATCTGTTCATCGCCTATGGGCTGACCGGTCTGAGACTGTGGCTCATCGGCGTGCCGTTCTTCTGCGGACGCCTCGCGAGCTATGCAGTCTGGACACATTTTGCGCAGGTCGCACACTCGTACCTCGACCCCGAATTCGATCTCGAGGGAGGGTATCTGGGCGCCTATTTCATTGCCACCCAACTGGCTTTGCTATGTCTCGTTTTCGCGTTGATGCGAATCGACTGGAGTTTCGCAATTAATGAGCACAAGCTCCGTTTCAAGCGTGGCACACCGGCTCAAAACGCCCGTACCTGACTGACGCAACAGGATCGCGCGCGACAGGCATGTTCTATCCGAAGACATTCCGCGCTGCGATGCGCCGGCTGACACGACGGTATCGGCCGGCGAGCTCATCAATCATTGCGCTTGCGGCCGGTCAGCATCGCACCGACCAGATTTTCCCGATGGCGCCAGCTCGCGAGCAGAACGCCGACGACGTGAAGTGCAACGCATACGAGTACTGCGTTGGCGCACGCTTCATGGAGTGCTTCGACCGCCTCCGAACCCCAGAATGCATTCGTCGTAAGCAGCCATCCGGTCGCGCCCGTCGCGGTGAGCAGAACGAGAAGAGCAATGATCATCGCTCCGCCCGCGGGGTTGTGACCGAGGTAGCGCCGCTCGCGGCCGGCCAACATCGCCCTCGTATATTGGGCGAACCTGCGCGGACCGGGCACGAAGTTGGCAAAGCGGGCATGGTAACTCCCCACGAAACCCCACGCGATGCGCAATGCCACCAGCGCAAGGACCGCATACCCGAGGATGTGATGGACAGTGCCCCCGTCGTCGCTCGACGCATATGCTGCGCCGAATGTGACGGCAACGCTCCAATGGAAAACGCGGACAAACAGGTCCCACACTGGCGTGAAGCTGGACGCCTCGTCTGTGCGTGCGTTCATGCGACTCATTCGTTGACCTCCTCGCTCACAAGCTTGCCGTTCACCGGATTGACGACCATCTCGCGGCGATTGCCTGACTTGTCGAGCGCGTAGACCTCATAGCAATTGCCTTCAGTCTTGACCCGCTTGACCTGGTAGCCCTGCTTCTCCAATTGTTTCGAAATGTCCTTGTCCTGCATCCATTTCGCTTTCGGCTCAGTGGTACATGACCCGGTGGCTTGCGCGGACAACGGCAGTGCGATTGCGGCAACGGCGACTGCCGCGCAGAGGCGAACATTGATCTTTTGCATTTGAGACTCCATTAGTCGGTTGGCTTGTAAATCGGTAGGTTGTCCCGACTTACAGGCCGCATGCTGCGACGCCACCCTGAAGGGAATCTTAAGGAAATAAGCTTTGTGCGTGTGAGTTTCGCCCGACTAGACTAGTAGTCCAAACTGATGATCAAATGGACCCGCGTGCGGGAGACATGATTGGCCACCCCATGCCTTCGGGAGTTCACTGAGATGCGTGTGTTGCTGGTAGAAGACGACGAATTAATTGCAAGCGGTGTCGAAGAAGGACTGCGTGACGCAGGGTTGACGGTCGACTGGGCGCACGATGGTCGCGAGGCGATGCTCGCATTGAGTACAACGGAGTACGAACTGGTCGTGCTCGATCTCGGTCTGCCCAAACTGTCCGGAACGGAGCTGCTCGATTGGCTGCGAGGCCGTCGCGACGATACGCCGGTTCTCGTCATGACGGCAAGGGACACTGTTGCGGACCGGGTAGGCGGTCTAACCGCCGGGGCGGACGACTACCTGGGCAAGCCGTTTGACCTGAGCGAACTGATTGCGCGTTGCCGGGCGCTTTTGCGTCGCGCGCATGGGCGCAGCACCGAGACGATCCAGTATCGGGATCTGATCGTGGACCCGTCGACGTTCACCGTCACACAAGGCGGTTTGCGTCAGCCGTTGACCTCCCGCGAATGCGCCGTATTGATCGAGTTGCTGACCCATCAGGGCACCCCGCTCTCGCGCGCCCGCATCGAGGAAAACCTTTATGGCTGGCAGGAAGAAGTCGAGAGCAATGCCGTCGAAGTACACATTTCGAACCTGCGCAAAAAGCTCGGACCCGGAATCATCAAGACGATCAGAGGTGTCGGCTATGTGATGGAGAAGGCATCGTGACAACCTCGATTCGTCAGCGCCTGACGCTGCTCGTGCTCGTCAGCGTCGCGCTTGTGTGGGCCTTAGCGCTCATCTCGAGTTACCGCCAGGCTATTCATGAGGCCGGTGAATGGGACGACGCGCGAATCGAGCAAGCGGCTCGCACGCTGGCGCTCGTAGACGTGAACGATCTGGTGGCGCTCGTGAACGAAACCTCGCACGTTTCCGACGACGACGGCGACGATGACGTGTCGCGCCGCCTGCTTTACGAAGTGCGCGACCTTAACGGCCAGCTGCTCGCTGCGAGCCCTGGGTTGCCCGGGTTGCCACCTACGGCTGCGCCGTCGGCGCCAGGCAAGGACGCCGCAAATAGCGCAACGGCGGGCGTGCCGGAATGGAACATCCACCAGCTTCGCGATGCGCTCCATGATCGCAGCGTGCGCGTCTTCGAACGCAACGATAGCCGGGCGGATCTGGGCGCTGGCGTCGCCAGGCGCATCGCCAGACCGCTCGCATTCGCGCTACCGGTTCTCGCCCTCGTCATCTGGGCGGCGATAGGCAGTAGCCTTGCGCCGCTGAAAATTCTCTCCCGAGCAATCGCTGCGAGGAACGTAGACAATCTGGAAACGATAGACCTGCAAGGCACACCGGCCGAAGTCTCTCCGCTCGTCGACGCACTGAATGTCCTGCTGTCGCGGCTTCACGCGTCGCTCGATCGCGAGCGGGCCTTTACCGCAGACGCCGCCCACGAACTGAAGTCCCCGCTCGCCGCTATCAAGGTTCAGGCGCAGGTCGCGCTTACTACCCGCGACCCTGCAAAACAGCGCCTCGCGATGCAGCGGGTCGTCGAGGCCGTGGACAGAAGCACGCACCTGGCGGAACAGCTTCTGTTGCTTGCGAGACTTGATGAACGCATTCCTGCCGCAGCCATAGACGTGCAACTCGACACAGTGGCACGCGAATGCATCGCTGCGCGCGGGGCCGATGCTTTGGCCAAAGGCCTTGAGTTAAGCGTGGCCGGAGACGCGTATGTGACGATAGAAGCGCCGCCTGCATTCGTGCGCATCATGCTCGACAATCTGGTGGACAACGCCATCAAATATGCAGAAGCAGGCGGTCGCGTCGAAATCGTCACCCGTCAGACGCCAGAGGCCACGCTGCTGCTCGTGCGAGATAACGGCCGGGGCGTGACGGAGCAAGACCGGATGCGTCTGAGCGACCGATTCTTTCGCGCTGCAGATGCGCGTCAGAGCGGAACCGGATTGGGACTGTCGATCGTCGCGCGAATCGTGGACCGTCTCGGCGGGAAGCTGACTTATACGACGGGAATTGACGGCCGGGGGTTAGGCGTCGAAATCCGGCTCCCACCTAGTTCGCGCCATAACCTGCCATAGTTGGCTTGACATACGTCAACCGAGGCAGGTGCGGCACGTTCACAATGAGTCCATCGACGCCGGCAGGCGCACGTTACGCTCGAACGGAGACACGATCATGAGCCCGACTCAGACGCACGGCAACGCACCATACGAAATCAGACGAATCCTCGTCGCTGTGGACGGTTCCCCGCAGTCTGCGCGGGCGGTCGAATACGTGTGTCACATGTCAGTGGCCAGCGCCCGGATTCGCGTTGTCAGCGTCGCTGAGAGTCCTCGCACCCTCTTGCCGCTCGGTTCCATGACGGATGCGCAACTGCAACTCGCGCGTACCGAACTCGCACGCGATGCGGCCAATGCCGTGGCGCGAGCACGAATTGTATTTGCTGATGCTGGCATCGACATCGAATCGGACGTCATCGAGATCTCGAGGCAAGGCGGTTATACAGCCAACGCGCTGATCGATGCCGCTACCGAATGGCACGCGGACCTGCTCGTCATGGGGGCGCGCCAGCATCGCGGCATGCTGCGCTGGATCGAAGGAACGGTATCCGAGTTCGTCACTACGCAAGCACCTTGTTCGATCCTCGTCGTGCCCGCCGGCTACGAAGCGGATATCGGACCGTCTCCGCAACGGATTCTGTTTGCGCTCGACGGCAGCATGGCGTCGCTGGAGGCATTGCATTTCGGGTTGCGGCTCGCCCGGCCCGACTCTCGCCTTCGCGCCATCTACGTGGTCGACCGCGCCGTGCGTCTGACCGATTTCGTGCCGATCCACGTTCTGCAGGAGGCGTTTATCGAAGAGGGGCACGCGGCGCTCGCCGCAGCCGCGAGCGCGTTCGCGGAACTGTCCAACCACGCCGAGACCGCGCTCGTCAAAACAGAACCGGTCAGCGACGACGTGCCGCACACGATCGTGCGCGACGCCGAACGCTGGCATGCGGACCTGCTGGTCGTCGGCACACATGGACGGCGCGGTGTCGCGCGCTGGTTCCTCGGCAGCGTCGCAGCCCGCACCGCTCGCCTCGCTCGCACGCCGTTGCTTCTGGCGCCGTCGCGCGGCCAACGCAGCGCAAAGTAGCGCAATAACGATCTGGCGACCTGCCGGGAAAACCGAGAAGAGGCAACTCCGCTCTTTTTGGACGGCAGATACGATGGTTAGCACACGCCTGGACGCGTATGACAGCGGCAGCACAACCACGTGCAGCGCCTTAAGCAAACCTTCAGCCAAAGGGTTTACGGTGACGACAGCCGCACATGGCAACTTGGCTTAACCGCAACCTGTTGTGAGACCCGCCTCGAAACGAGATACCGTTGAGATTGCTCGCGCGTACCTTAAACGGCCGGCGTCGCGGCGATAGTTATGCCCGAAGAGACGGAAGCAACGCTGTCGTCCGCCATTACACAATGGTTGACGGAAGGCGACAGGCGCAGCCTGAGGCTTGCGCTCGCCGACCAACAAACGATCTTCGCGTTTCATTGGGTGCGATGCAGATGCCAGCGGGCTCACAGTGCTTTGCTGATATCGATAGTGATGGGTGTCGGAAAGACCTTGACTACCGGCTGACACGAGTGAGGAGCGGTGATTCGCAATTCATCTCTGCGTGTCGACAACCCCTCAGTTCGATTTCCGGTTACACCCGAATGGGCAAATTGCCATTGCGGCTTAGGTGCCGTTCGTCCCGGCTAAGCGGATCCCGCGCACTTTCACGCGTGTGGCGGCGCTGATCGGGGCCTTGAAACACGCGGGCATCGACGAAGCGTTTCGTTACCGGACGGCGGCTGTGCCGGCGACATTGCCTGGCACCGGCACGGCGCTTGTAACGCGGCGAAATGGTGAGGTTCCACCGCCAGATATCGATCAACTGAAGAACGGCGAGTGGCCCGCGCTGATGTGACACGAGGGTTCACCATAAAGTCCCGCCGTGAAAGCACTATTTCCTCGGCATCCGGAGATTCCCCGGTAACCGGATCACATACAGGCGGCCCGGCAAGTCTCCCGCAGCCTCGTCTTCCGAGTAGCTAAAGTACACTAGTGCGTGTCGCTCACGGTCGACTATCCGAAAGATGTGGAGGGAGTCAAAAATCGGGTTCTGTTGGGCCGCGAACACTTTTGCTTGGGCCGGAATTACGGCCGCAAGCTCGAGCTCGCCTGTCTGATGACACGACGCCGTCAGGTCCGCGGCGTGCGACATCCGTCCGCCTCCAAAAGCATCATCCGAATGCGATTCCGCGACATAGCAGGTCACACCTTTCACAAGAGGATCGCTGTAGGCGGAAATAGCGATGTGGTTTCCATAACGCTGGCTGTGGGTCTCGATTGATGTGAGTTCATCTGCCAGCGCAGCGGGCGGCAAAAAGATCAACAGCGCGCCCGCGACGCTCAGTCGTCTTCGAACCCGTTGTTTCATTGTCCACCCTCCTGGTTCTCCATCGCCGCATCTTTGCTCGCACTGCGCCGCGGTGATTAGCTGATTTCAGGCTATGCCAATGGAAAGTCAGCCGCTTGACACAAGTCAACGCCCATGAGTGGTCCGAGCCTCATTCTGCAGACAGCAATGTCGTCAGCACGACTCGTTTGGCGGCGGCCACGTCGTACGGAAGCGCGTTACCAAACGGCGTTCGTCGCGCGAATCCCCCAATCATTCGATATGAGGCCTGTCATGTTCAGCGCTGTCCGCTCCTCGCTCCTGCTTGCTTTCCTCCTATCTGTCAGCGTGCAGGTCGATGCGCTAGCGCAATCTGTTGCGCAGCCCTCGTTCCAGAACGGAGTTTCGTTTATAACCGGCGGTGTGGGCGAAGATGAAGTGGCGGCGTTCCGCTCCGCCGCGAACCGGTACAACGTTCGCATGACACTCGCGTCGAAGGCAGGCAGCTATCTGTCCGATGTCGACGTCACCATCACGTCGACATCCGGCCGGAAGGTGTTAGCCGTCCGCACCGAAGGCCCTTTCCTCTTTGTAGCACTGCCTGCCGGCGCTTACCGGATTGAAGCCAAAGCGAATCACGTTGCACAAACCAGAAAGATCGTGGTGCCCTCGCGCGGCGCGAATGAGCTGCGCTTTTACTGGGACGACGCGGAGACGCATGGCGCGCCACGGACCTGCAAAAGCTGTTCGTCTATGGGCCGTCCCTGACGACATATGGAGCGTGAAAATGAAGTGGCAATCCGATGCAATCCCATCGCGGCCGGATCCTCTTATCTTCGATGCTCGCGCCGTCTCGTGCTTGACCTTAATCTACCATCCATACGGGCGAAGTGTGCCTTTGCAATCATTCAAGCATCGTCTGGTTAAGTCGAATGGTTGCCGGCGATGCGAGCACTGCTGAACATCAGCTAGCAAATAGTCGCGTCCCCATCGCAGCCGACGGCGGTACCGGCGGAAAGACGTCCCATGCGCCGACACTATGTCGGAAGAACACAATACTCAATGGCCTCTGCGATACCTGACCTTCCAGACGGACGTAGCGCACCCCGGTACAACCTAAACGCCCAACCTGGGTGATGCGGGCCGGAACCGACCGCGTCGGCGCGAGCCATTTGTCGACAAGCGCTCTGAGGGAAAAGTTATCGCAATTCATCTCGTCCTCCTCGGTCGATCTCAAACGTTGGCTGAACGTCGTCAGCCATCCTGTTGAGTACATTATTGAGAGCACGGCCATTGAAATTAAATCAGCGGCGCTTGAATCGGTTGTAGTCGTCAAGGTTGCGCGGTAGGAATTTTCTTACGTGCGTTTGCGGCTGGCACTCATACTGGAGAAAGTCACGCGGCTGCCATCGACCTCGACGCCAACATACCTCGTTCGCGGTCCAGGTCGAGCTGGATCAGTGTCTGGACCACCGATGCAGGTGATCGGATCGCGCCTGTGTCGTCGGAAGGCCGACTCAAGCCAACCTGCAGGACCTGTCCCGGGCATCGAAACGCAGGCGGTGGCTACGCGCGGAATTGATCGGAATCAATCGCCGACTTGGAGATGCCCCTATGCTGACTAAACAGAAGACATTGAATCGCCGCATCGTGCGGATATACAGCGCAGTGATTGAGCGTCCTTTACATCGGACCGCCGCGCTACCACCTTCCATATATCAGGACCGGCTAATCACATCGTGCCAATCAATCACGCTGATCGCGACCTCACCCATATCGTCCCGATGATCGGGCAGCTTAATCATGTCCTGGAACAGGAAGCACAGCTTTCCTCCCTTCCTGTTTTCCAGATGGCCTACTGGCGAGCCCACATACAGTGGGTGGCCTCTCAAACGACGGCGACGGCTGCGACAGCCGATCGTCCGTTTGCGCTGCTCGCGAAACTGGATGCCCTCAGCTGCGCAAATGCGTCCCGTGTGACCAACGGCCGCCAGATCAACCGCTAGCTCGTTACACGGAAGATCGAACACACCATGTCGCGACAGGACATCAATCTCGTCGATAATCTTCTGAACCGATGCCGGCGCGTCATATCAGTCACATTCTGCCTGCTGGCGTTCCCCCTCGGCGCCGGCGCGCAAGCGCCCGCTCCACAGGTGCCGATCCTGGTCTACCACCGCTTCGCCGCGGCGGCAAACGACTCGATGACAGTGCGCGTCTCGACGTTCGAGGCGCAGTTGCGATTCCTGAAAGAGCGCGGTTATCGGTTCGTGCCGCTTAGAGACGTCGTGAACTGGCTAATCGATCCAGCTGCAAAGCTGCCGCCACGGTCCGTCGTGCTGACGGTCGACGACGGCCACCGCTCCGTTTACGAACAACTGCTGCCCATTGCGCAGCGCGAGCATCTGCCGGTCACGCTGTTCGTCTATCCGTCCGCGATCTCGAACGCGTCGTACGCCTTGACCTGGACACAGTTGCGCACACTGAATCGGACCGGCCTGTTCGACGTTCAGTCGCACACCTACTGGCACCCCAACTTCAACAACGAACGGCGTCATCGGACGCCCGCGGATTTCCAGAGCTTTGTGGGCACGCAGCTCGACGTGTCGCGACAGCGCATCGATACCGAAGTCGGTACAAAGGTGGACCTGCTCGCCTGGCCGTTCGGGATTTGCGACGACGAGTTGATGGCGCTAGCTGCGCAACACCGTTATGTCGCTGCATTCTCACTGGAAGCCCGCAGCGTCGACCGGCGTGCGCGCAGGCTCGCGCTGCCGCGTTTTTTGATTGTCGACTCATACGGGGTCGCAGGGCTCGCCGCCCTGCTCGGCGAACCGGCGCCGCGGCGCAACGCGAATTCCGCAGGCAACTGACCATGACTCTTCTTTCATTCTCACGTAGCATCGCCGTCACGCTCGCCGTCCTGTTGTTCAGCATGCGGAGCAGTGCGGCAACGGGCGTCGTAATCGACGAAGTCACAGGAAGGCCGATTCCGCAGGCCATCGTAACAAGTTCTGCCGGCGTACAGCAGACCGACGCGAATGGACGATTCGAGTTCGAGCATCCGACTGGAAACCACGCGCAGATTGCCGCGCGAGCGCCCGGCTATCTGCGTGCGCGCGCCGGCACGAGCGGCGATACGCCTGTCACGCTCAAGCTTACGCCGTTTCGCCCCAAGGCCGTGTACCTGTCGGTGTACGGTGTAACGAGCGCCACATTGCGGGAAGAAGCGCTCGCGTTGACGCGAACAACAGCGATCAATGCCCTCGTCATTGACGTCAAGGGCGACCGCGGTTTCACGCCCTATGCGAGCGCTGCGCGCGATGCAGTCGGGGCGTCCGCGAAGTTGAAAACCAAGGGGCCAATTGAACGGGATTTCCCCGCGCTGCTTGCCAATCTGCATAGCCGCCATCTTTATCTGATCGCGCGCATCGTGGTGTTCAAGGATGATCCGCTCGCCGACGCTCATCCCGACTGGATCGTGCGCGACGGGAATGGCAACCCCTGGCGCGACCGCGAGCACCTTCAATGGATGGACCCGTTCTCTCATGATGTGTGGCAACACAACCTCGACGTCGCCGAAGAGGCGGCAAAAGTGGGCTTCGATGAAATCCAGTTCGACTATGTGCGCTTTCCCGACGCCGGCGGCCTGCGCTTCTCGCAAGCAAACACGCGAGCCAACCGCACAGCCGCGATCGTAGGGTTCCTGCAGGCCGCCCGTACACGCCTTGCGCCCTATAACGTGTTCGTCTCAGCCGATATCTTCGGGTACGTCTGCTGGAATCTGGACGACACCGCCATCGGCCAACAGCTCGAACTGCTGGGCGCCCCGCTCGACTATATCTCGCCGATGCTGTATCCGTCCGGCTTTACATGGGGCTTGCCCGGGTGCACGAATCCAGTCTCGGACCCGGGGCAGATCGTGCGGCGTTCGCTGGCAGAGGCGGTCGAACGAACGCGTCTGCCGAGCGTGCGGTTTCGCCCCTGGTTGCAGGCGTTTCGCGACTATGCATTCGATCACCGCGAATTCGACGCTGCACAGATCCGCGCCCAGACCGCCGCCGCCGATGCCGCCGGCAGCGACGGATGGATGCTGTGGAATCCGCGCAATCGCTACGATCCGGCGGACTTGCCGCGATGAAAACCGGCCTCGCTCGCACCGTCTTGCCGGTGGCACTTACCGCAATACTCATGTATGTGCCGTCGTTCGCGCGGGCGGGTCCGCTCGGCGCATCGGCGCGGGTTGAACTCGAGCGCATTGTTGCCGGACAGATCGAAGCCGGCCGCCTGCCTGGCGCAGTGGTGCTCGCAGGCAGCGCAGACGAGGTGCAGTATCGCGAGGCGTTCGGCCAGCGCATGAGCTCACCGCATGGGGAAGCGATGACCGTCGACACCGTGTTCGATCTCGCTTCGGTGACGAAGGTGATCGCGACGACGACCGCGGTCATGCAGCAGGTCGAAGTCGGCCACCTCGATCTGGACGCGCCTGTAATCCGCTACTGGCCAGAGTTCGCCGCCAACGGTAAGGAGCAGGTGACCGTGCGCCAGTTGCTCGCGCACACATCCGGGCTTCAGGCCGATCTGAACGCACGGCCGGCGCGGCCGGGGCGTGCAGGTGTTCTGAGCGAGATCGCGCAGCAGCGTTTGTATGCAATGCCGGGCGAACGCGTGATTTATAGCGACCTCAATTTTGCCGCGCTGGGCGAGCTGGTCGAGCGGGTAACGGGCGAACCTCTCGACGAATATTGCCGCACGCATATCTTTGGTCCGCTCGGCATGCGAGATACCGGTTTCCTGCCCGACGCGCAACATGTCGCGCGCAGCGCCGCCACGACGGCGGGGCGCCGCGGAAAGGTCCACGACCCTTTGGCGATGTGGATGCAAGGCGTTGCGGGAAATGCCGGGCTCTTTTCCACTGCCGACGACCTGGGCCGCTTCGCGCGGATGCTGCTTAACGGCGGTTTCAGCGCGGCAAGGCCGGCGACCCGCGTCCTTTTACCCTCCAGCATCGAAGCTCTGGCAGTCCCCGCCTCCCCCTTGGCCACGCAGCCCTGGCGAAGCCTGGGCTGGCAGCTCGGGAGCCCGTTGGCGGCGAACCGCGCCCGGCTGCCCCCGGTCGGCCTGATCGAACACACCGGCTATACGGGCACCGGCATCTGGATCGACTTCATTACTCGCCGGTTCATCGTGATTCTGACGAATCGGGTCCACGCGGACGATGGTGGCGATGCACGGCCGCTGCGTGCCCAGATCGTGGCCGCACTTGCGAGTGGTACGCCATCGCTCACCGTTGCCGATGTCGGCGCCGCGCTGCCATCGGCCACGGCCGTGTTGGCCTCGGTCAGCCGCTTGCCGAGGGCCACGGGACTCGTCAGGAGCGGCCTCGACGTGCTCGAGGACCAGCGGTTCGCGCCGTTGAGCGGTCGGCGTATCGGTCTCGTTACCAATCGAACAGGTTTCGATGCAACGGGAACCCGTACTGTCGACGTACTTGCACACGCCCCCGGCGTCGATCTCGTTGCGCTGTTTTCGCCGGAGCACGGTTTGAACAGCGATGTCGACGACCGGGTCGGCGATTCACGTGACGTGGCGACCGGGCTCGCCGTGCACAGCCTCTACAGCGGCACACGGCGCTTCCCGCCCGGCTCGCTCGACGACCTGGACGCACTTGTTTTCGACATCCAGGATGCGGGGGCGCGCTTCTTTACCTATGAAACGACGCTCGGCTACGCGCTCGAAGCAGCAGCGTCTCGTGGCATTCCTCTTTTTGTGCTCGATCGCCCTGACGCGCTCGGCGCTGACCGTTTCGGCGGACCTGTGCTTGACCCCGGTCGCGAATCGTTCACCGGTTACTTCTCGCTGCCGCTTCAGCCAGGCATGACAGTCGGCGAACTCGCGACGCTCTTCAACCATGAACGAAATATCGGCGCCGATCTGCACGTGATTTCGATGACGGGTTATCGTCGTTCGATGCGCTTTGCCGACACGGGCCTGGGCTGGGTGCCCCTATCGCCGAACATACGGACACCGGCGCAACTGGAGCTCTACCCGGAGGTCGCTATGATCGAGGGCGCCAACGTTAGCGTCGGTCGCGGCACGCCCGCGCCGTTCGAACTTGCCGGCGCGCCATGGATCGATGGCACAAAGTTCGCGGCTGCATTGAACGCGCTCGATACCGGGGTTCGCTTCGTGGCGGTCGACTTCGTGCCAACCGAGTCCACCTGGCGCGGCCGCTTGTGTCACGGCGTGCAGATTCTGCGCGAACCAGCGACGGCGGCGCCTGTTGGCCGTGTCGGTCTCGCGCTCGCAGTAACGCTGCTAGCGCTGTACCCGAAGTATTTCGATGTCGCCGCGACCCGCGATGCGATTGGCTCCAGCGCTGTCTGGCAGGCGCTGAGTCACGGCGCCGGACTCGATCAGCTCGAAGCGCTCGCGGCCGGTGAGAGCAAGGCGTTTGCGCCGTTGCGCGACAGGTACCTGCGATATTGATCAAGCTCAGCACCCTCTCCTCTTGCCGCGCACAAGAGCAGACAGGCAGGCAGCGGCGGCTAAACCTGCAATTGGCGGCGTCTATGTCCCGCCAGCGACGATAACGTCAGACGCACGCACCTGACTAACTGCCGTCTATACCATTCGATTCGGCAACGCTCATCTGTCACTGATTCGCAGTGGTTCCGGAAAACGCTGTGTCAGTTCATAGATTCCTGCAAGCGGCCATGCCTGCGAGGCATACGGCAAGGCGTACGCGTGGGACGGCGGCCAGACGCACCCGTCGCCACACGTGCTTCGGGGCGCGCCAGCAAGACTCTCGCAACCGTGAGCCGCAGAAGAGGCCGAGACGTTCCTCAATACAGACGAGTAGCCTGCTGCAGCGATATAAACCGTCACGTCCTGCCCGGTTCTGACGGCCATCGTCGGTCGCGCTGCCTGTTGGCGGTAGGTGGTGGCGTCATAGCGAACCGAGGGCGGACCGCTACATCCCGCAGTCGGGTATGAGAGGACCGAAGGCGCGGACCATTGGAAATCAGTTGCAGACGTTCCGTTGCTGTCGTTCTTGCGCTCGATCGCCGCGAAGATCGGCACTCCACCGCTGTCGAGCAGTACGCCGTCGGTCCCGCCCAGCGTTGTTAGCCGCCCTACGCGATGACCCAGCGCATCGACTACCTGAAAGTGCCGCAGCCCTCTGTCGGGTAATGAATCGTTACCCCGATGGCCGTCGTCGCCATAGGACAGCGTCGCTGCGTAGGTGAAGAGCAACGCCAGTATCTGTTGACGCATAGATTCCTCCAACGCGGGTCATTGCCGTGGCTCAACGCCCCCTCTCCATCTGACCGTAAGCGGCTCGGGATGGTGCAAGGTGAGGTCATAGATAGCCTCGATCGCCCATTCGGGGTTAAAGATGTTGCCGGCAATGGAGTTACTGGGACTGGCGACGTACACCGCGACACCGGACCCGCGTCTGACTGCCATTGATGGCCTCGCCGGACATAACGCCCCGCCGCAATTGACGAGCAAAGGGTCACTGCAGTTGGCGCTAACCGTGCAGTCGATGGCCTTCCAGCGGAACTGGGTGGCAGAAGCGTTGGCAAAAGTGTCTGCCGACAAACGTTGGATTCCGACAAAGACGGCAGCGCCATTGATTTCAATAACGACGCCAAAATTCGCGTCCAAAGCCTGCGCCGATCCGACAAAGGCGCCGTTTGCGTCGAACACGCCGGCCACCCCTAGAGCCTCGTTCTCGCGCCTGCCGGGCTCGCGGCCGTTTTCTCCGTAAGAGCCAGCCGCCAGCAAAAGCAAGCTGACGAATGCAACGATGCGCTTGACCGAGCCCAGGATGACCATGATCGTCCTCTTTCAGAAATGCGCGTCCAGCGGCTCGGGATGATGGCCCGTCAGATCGAACGTACTTTCTGACTTCCACGCGTCTATTGACTGTGGCTGGAAGGACTCACAGCGGTTGAACAACGTCGAGAAGAAAGAAGCGACCGAGACGCTCGCAGATGCGCCATCCGACGTAACGTACAGGGTGACGATCGAGCCCGACCGGACTGGAATCGAAGGCCTGGTAGGCGCATAAAAGTTGTAAAGCCCATCGTAAACGGATATGTAGCTTGCACCCGCACAGTTCGACTCTGCAAAGTACAGGCCAGAAGCGCTGCCCCATACCAACTGCGAAGCTGAGTACCGAACGGACAAACCGGAGAAGTCGTCAGGAACAGCGGAGGTTCGCACGCGTTCCACCGGAACAAACACTCTTGCGCCGTTGATAGCCAGAACGACGCCATCCACAAATCCGTAGGAGGCAATCTGTCCGACCCGCGCACCCCGGCTGTCATAAAGCGTCAGTGCACGATCGTCGTTACTCTCGCGGGGCCCAGTGCGCGAGGTCGCGTCACTGCCACCGTAGCTGGCAATTGCCACTGTCAGTAACAGCGGTCCAAGAAGCGACTGACGCATGGGCCCTCCTCGGGCTGTCAGCGGACAACCCCCAAGCCGCTTTAAGGCTAGGAGGCGCTCTCCGATCTTTCAAGTGTTCTCGTTTTACCTACACCTAGTCGCTCGCCAGCGTCGAGCCTGCCACGTCCAACGCTAGCGCCACAGGACGTGATCGACCGAAATCTAGCATCAATTTTCAGTTTCCTCGGCCTGACGGCTGCCTATTGAAGATGGAATCCGAAGTCGGGATGCATACTCCGATTGATGCGGTTGATTGTCAGAATGCAATTGCCTTATCCGTCTTGCGCAAGTTGCGGTCCGCGTCCGCAAACCGTCGTCGGTCGCTCAGAGCACCGCAGGCTTGCTCGACAGTTCACTTTGCCACTCCTGCTGGGCAGGGAAGTGTCTTTTGAGCAGTTCGCTCACCTGCTCGACGCCTTCAAGCACGCCAACCTCATACCTGCCGAGCCTGAAATTCACCTCCATGCTCTGGCAGATGGTTTCCCACTCGGCGGCGCGCACCCGGGCATGCATCCCTCGGTCGGCAACGATCTCCACGTCACGATCAGCAAGCAGCAGATAGATGAGTACGCCATTGTTGTGCTCGGTGTCCCACACCCGAAGCTGCGAAAAGACGTCGATCGCCCGTTCTCTTGCTGATGTGTTGCTCAGCAGCGCATCGTTCTGAAGCGCTCCTTCGACCGCAAATCGAACCTGCCCTATATGGTCTCGATGACTTGCCCGAATTGCTTTCTCAATGGCATGCAGCGTGCGGGGCGGAAAGGCAGCGCTCACAGTCCAGCGCGTCATGAGCAAGTGCCTCGCTATCCGTTTGATTTCCATGTCTACCACCTGCCCGACGCGCCACCACCACCAAAGCCACCACCGCCGCCCCGAAAGGTTGTGCGACTGGACTCTCCGCCTGGGCCACCAATAGCTCGTCCTCCGACGAACGCACCCAGCCCGCTACCGAATAATGTGAACAGGAGCGCGATGGCGCCAGCGAACAATGCGATAGAGACGGCACCCGACAGCAGCCAGGCGACAACTGCGATGGCGCCGCCTGTCACAACTGAGGCCGCCATGCGGCCCAGCAGGGCACGGAGCACGCCCCCCGCCACCAAAGTCAGTACGAAAAGTACGGGGAGATAGCCCCTGATGCTTCCGGAATTGCCGCCAGTCTGTCCATCCGGCGCCGGCAATGGCTCGCCGCTGATGACATTCATGATGCTGCTGACGCCGGCCGACACGCCTCCGTAAAAATCTCCGCGCTTGAATCTTGGGACAATCACCTCGTTGATGATGCGGCTGCTAGTAGCGTCGTTGAGTGCGCCTTCGAGGCCATAGCCGACCTCGACGCGAAGCGCACGGTCATCTTTTGCGACGATGAGGAGCGCGCCGTCGTCGACCCGCTTGCGTCCGAGCTTCCACTGCTCGACAACACGCATGGAATACTGCTCTATCGTTTCGGGCCGTGTCGTTGGCACGATAAGCACGGAAATCTGGCTTCCTTTCTTCGCCTCGAAGGCCTGCAGTGTCTGCTCGAGCGACGCGCGCTGCTCGGCAGTGAGCGTCGCCGTCTCGTCGGTGACGCGCGCCGTCAAAGCAGGGATTCCAACCTCTGCGCTCGCGGCAGACGACCAGAACGGAATGAGCGCGAGCAGCACGATCCTCACTGTCTTCAGGATGTTCAATTGGTCACTCCACTCGCTTGCGCCGGGGCCGCGTCGAAATTGACCGGCGGAGGCCGGGCGATCTCGGCTTCATTCGACACTGAAAAGTTGGGCTTCTCCTTATAGCCGAAGACACTCGCCGTCAGGTTGGACGGAAACGAACGCACTACGACGTTGTAGTCCTGCACCGCCTCGATATAACGGTTTCTCGCAACAGTAATCCGGTTCTCGGTCCCTTCGAGTTGCGCCTGGAGATCGCGGAAATTTGCGTCGGACTTCAATTGCGGATAATTCTCGGACACGACCAGCACTCTCGATAGCGAACTCGTCAACTGGGCCTGCGCCGCTGCGAATTTCGCGAACGCTTGCGGGTCGTTGATAAGCTCCGGGCTTGCCTGAACCGACCCCACTCTCGCGCGGGCTTCCGTCACACGTGTCAGCACTTCCTTTTCCTGGCTCGCATAGCCTTTGACTGTATTCACGAGGTTGGGGATCAGATCGGCGCGACGCTGATACTGGTTCAATACCTCGGACCAGCTCGCCTTCACCTGTTCGTCCTGAGTCTGGATGGCGTTGTAGCCGCAGCCGGAAATTCCCAGCGCGACCACCGCTATTAACCACGTCAACATTGCGCGCATTGGAGTGTTCCCGTCGTCAGTCTGGTTCGTTGTGATTTTTCTGGCCGCCCGTCCCCACGCACGTGCGGCCTCCAATCTGCCCGCGAGGGCAATTTCAGCCTACGCCTGGCCGGTCGGCGGCAATTGACCGAGGTCAAGTTCGTTCCGGAATCACACTCCCCCCGTTTACCAGAATCTGCCTTGCCAAGATGATGGGCCGCGCCGGGTCGAAAGCGCATGCTTTCTGACCTCCGCGGAGCGGCCAAGCACCGTCGCGCGGTGCAACGACCCCGTATCAACCTTCAGACAGACATGCCTCCCAGCGGCGACGTATGTTCTTTAAGCGAGGTCAATCCGGTCCGCATGCGCGTCGATAGAGTAAATGGTATGCAACCAACCGTTCGGGCAAAGATCATGAACAGCCAACGATGCGCCCGCTCTCGCTCAAGCTAACGTCGGAATTGCAACGGGCACCGGTACCGATGTGGCAATGAACAGCGCACACGTGGTACTCGTTAAGGGTGACCTGCGCGGCATCGCGCGGGCCAGGGCCTTAAGCATCGCGACAATGAAGAACATCCGGCAGAACCTCTTCTTTGCGTTCGCCTACTACGTGATCGGAATTCCCGTCGCGGCGGGCGTTCTGTACCCGTGGCTGGGCATTCTCCTAAGCCCAGTTATCGCGAGCGCGGCGATGGCATTGAGTTCGGTGTCCGTAATCGGAAATGCGCTACGTTTGGGGGGCGCTCGGACATAGTTCAGCGGCGTTCGAGGAGTTCGAAGACCGTCATCCCGCAGAGCATCGCGGCCACAAAACCCCACGCCTTCGGAAAACCAGCGCCCAGGGCGACCAGTGCGGGCCCCGCGCAAAATCCTGCGAGCCCCCGGCCAACACCGAACACCGCGCTGCCGAGTACAAGTCTCAACGTCACGACAGTGCTGGCTGGAATCGGCATGGGCAGACTCAGCAGGGATTTCTCGCGGCGTTTTCCAAACAGGAAAGCGATCGATCCGACTGCTATCGCTCCGGCCATGACAAACGCAAGTGACGGGTGCCATGATCCTGCCAGGTCGACGAACGCCAGCACCTTCGCCGGATTTGCCATGCCGGACACAATCAGGCCGACCCCAAACAAAAGGCCGGAAAGCAAAACAGCGAGCAAAGCCATGTCCCAGCCTCCCACCAAATGTCTGGATACGAACACGGTCAAAAAACCGCTTGCCATGAATGTAGCCGTCGCGACAAGAGCTCCGCGAAATGCCACAGACACCGTGGCCGCTCGTGCAGCCACTAGCGTAACGCGTGCCGATGCCAACCAGAAAACCGGCGACGAGTATTCGGTCCACCCAGCCGCTATGTCAGGCGCTGTCGGGTTTCCGAGCAGGCCTGCCAGCACCGGTGCCACAATCAGCCCTG
Organism: Paraburkholderia sp. RL17-368-BIF-A; assembly: GCF_046054045.1. Lineage (NCBI taxonomy): Bacteria > Pseudomonadati > Pseudomonadota > Betaproteobacteria > Burkholderiales > Burkholderiaceae > Paraburkholderia > Paraburkholderia sp. RL17-368-BIF-A. Next base: position 43,298 of record NZ_JARESN010000006.1, on the reverse strand, counting down.
CAAGAAAAGCAACATGCCATCCCGCATCTTTTTGCGGGGCGCCCAGCGGGCCACCGAGAATGCCGCTGATGCCTGCTATACGTCCGTTGAACAAAACAAGCACCGCAGCCGCAGCGCCGGTCAGCAGACCGCCAGTCAGTGACAGGCCGGGTGTAACACTCGTTGTATCGATCCACATGACGTCTCCTTCTGCTCAGTGCGCGCAAAACTGCTCGTACGGCACGTTCATGACCGCGATCGTCGCCGTGCTCGCTCGGGAATAGAAGATATTTTTCACTTCGCGGCGCGTCTCGACGAGCACGTTATCGCGAAGCACGCCGAGTTGCTGCAAGACCGTGGGCTGATGTATTCCCAACTGCTCTTCGAGGTCGCTCAAACGCGACTCGCCGTGCGATAGTTGGCACATCAGCAGTAACCGGTCGGGATTTGCCAGCAGCTTCAGTACCGCACAAGCTTTCTGTGCCGAGGCCTGCATCACCGAAAGTTGGATCGGCGCCGCCTTCTTCCTCATATCGTCGCCCAATAATTTGCGGCGTTACATTATATTGTTTAATATATTGTTTGCGTATAGAATGATCTGTATCTGAGGAGGTAAGGATGCAGCCCACCGTTCAACCGTTTTTCGAGTCGGTCACCGGCACAGTCACATATGTTGTTTTCAGGTCTGGTCACCCGGAATGTGCAGTCATTGACCCCGTCCTGAACTACGATCCCAAAGCAGGGCGCACCTCAACGACAGATGCCCACAGGGTCGTCGAATTCGTTCGTCAACATGGCCTGCAAGTGCAGTGGATTCTGGAAACGCATGCGCATGCTGACCACCTCTCCGCAGCGCAATATCTGCGGCACGAGCTTGGCGGCGCCATTGCGATCGGACAACATATTCGCTCTGTTCAGAGCGTCTTTAAAACGCTGTTCAACCTGGAGCGCGGATTCCGGGTTGACGGTTCCCAGTTCGACCATCTGTTTCGCGAAGGCGAGGAGTTTTCCATCGGCGCTCTGGCAGCGAAGGCGCTGTACGTTCCCGGCCACACGCCTGCGGACACGGCCTACCAGATCGGCGATGCGGTCTTCGTGGGCGATACGCTTTTCATGCCGGACGTCGGCACCGCGCGTTGCGACTTCCCCGGCGGCAATGCGCGCGCGCTGTATGACTCGATTCGAAAGCTGCTGGCCCTGCCGGGCGACACCCGGCTTTTCATGTGCCACGATTACCCACCCGATGGCCGCAAACCCGAATGGGAAACGACGGTGCTCGCACAGCGCGAGCACAACATCCATGTGCACGACGGCATAACAGAAGCACAGTTCGTTCGCATGCGCGAAACGCGCGACGCAACACTGGCGATGCCCGTTCTGATGCTGCCGTCTATCCAGGTGAATATACGTGCCGGCGAGTTTCCGCCCGTCGAAGAAAACGGGCAAAGCTATCTGAAGATTCCGTTAAACGCGCTGTAGCCTGCGAGATCCAGCTGCACCGATCGCCCGCGTCTGCGCAGCAAGCGCTGGCGATTAAAGCAAGCCGCCCGGATCGGCATGATCCAGATCAAGTTGGCCTATGCATTGCGTCGGTTATAAGTAGTTGCAGCATAAGCGTTGCGAGGTCACCTGTGGGCCGGCCGCGGGCCGGACTGTCGGGCACGTCTCGCGCTGCCGGCGTGAAGCAATCGCTCGCGCCCGGGCACGAAATGCAATGCGCAAGACGTATCGGGTGCCCGGAACCGGCGATTGCATTGCTGGAAGCATCCCAACGGATCATCACAGGCTCTCATGTTTTCATCGTCCCACTCACCGCCGCCAGCAATACGCCGCTGGCCTGGCAGCCGCATGGACTTCACCTGCGCGGTCGCACTGGCCGCGGCCCTCGGCCTGGGCGGATGCATGTCGCTCGCACCGTCCTATGTGCGCCCCGCTCCGCCCATTCCCGATACGTGGACCGTCGATTCGTCCACCCATGCGGCCTCGCCCGGCGATGCCACGCCGGTATCGGTCTCACCCGACTGGCGCAGCTACTTTCCCGACGCCCAGTTGCAGGTCCTGATCGAACAGGCGTTAAGCGCAAACCGTGATCTGCGCATTGCCGCGCAGCGCGTCGAGCAAGCGCGTGCCACGTACGGCATCCGGCGTGCCGACACATTGCCGACGGTTTCCGCCGGCGGCGGCTATGTTCATTTGCGCGCGCCGGGCGTGCTGCTGCCCGGTGGAAGTCTCGACGCCGACGCGTATCAGGTCGGGCTGACCGAAAGCAATTGGGAACTCGACTTCTGGGGCCGCGTGCGAAACCTCAAGGACGCAGCCCTTGAAGAATTTCTGGCGAGCGATGCCGCGCGCCGCGCGGCTACCCTCGGCGTGATCACAAACGTAGCCGACGGTTATCTGCTGCTGCGCGAACTGGATGAACGCACCGCCGTTGCCCGGGAGACAATCGCCAGCCGCTCTGAATCGCTGCGCATCTTTCGCCGCCGCTTCCAGGTCGGAGCCATCTCGAAGCTGGATCTCAAGCAGTCGGAAATTCTGTTGCAGCAGGCGCAAGCGTTGGTGGCACAGCTTGAACAGTCGCGCGCCGCTCAGGTCCACGCACTCGCAGCTCTCGTCGGCACACCCACGCAGTTGCCACCGGCACCGCTCGCCGATGCGAGCGTGTACCCTGACCTGAACGCAGGATTGCCTTCGTCGCTACTGGAAAGGCGCCCAGACATCGTCGCGGCAGAACACCGGCTGCGGGCCGCCAACGCGAACATCGGCGCGGCGCGCGCAGCGTTCTTTCCGCGCGTCACGCTCACCGGCGCGGTCGGATCGACGAGCACCGATCTGCGGGGCCTGTTTGCCTCGGGTAGTGGCGCATGGATTTTCATGCCCAACATCACGCTGCCCATCTTCGATGCCGGGCGCAATCGCAGCAATCTCGAACTCGCCAGGGCCCGCGAAGGCGAAGCGGTCGCGCAATACGAAAAGACTATTCAGGATGCCTTTCGTGATGTAGCCGACGCGCTCTCCGCGAGAGAGTGGCTCGCCGTGCAGGTTCAGACGGAAACCGACACTCTGGCGGCGCAGTCCGAGCGCGCGCGCCTCGCCAGGCTGAGATATGACAGTGGCGCGACGCCCTTTCTGGAAGTGCTCGACGCGCAGCGCGATCTGCTCAACGCGCGGCAGCAGCTGATACAGACGCGCCGCGCATTGCTCGTGAGCCGCGTCGCACTGTATGCCGCGCTTGGCGGCGGCGTGCAGGATGCGCAACAGACTGCCACGCCTTCGGCCGCCGGCATCACACTCAAGGAAGGCCAATTGCCATGAGTCCCAGCCGAAAAAAAATGATACTCGCTGTTGCGTTCGTGGCTGTGATCGTTGCGGCCGGCTATTACGCCTGGCCGATGTTGCACAACTCGGGTCCCGCTGCGGCTTTCGTCAGCGGCAACGGCCGAATCGAGGCGACCGAAATCGATGTGGCGACCAAGCTGGCGGGCCGTGTCGAAACCATTGCCGTCGACGAAGGCGACTTCGTCAAGGCGGGGCAACCGCTCGCGACGATGCAGGTGAGCGTGCTGGACGCGCAACTCGCCGAAGCGCGCGCGCAACATCAGCAGGCGATCAACACCGCGCTCAGCATCGAAGCGCAGGTCGTGCAACGGCAGAGCGACAAGGCGGCTGCCGAAGCCATTGTCTCGCAGCGCGAAAGTGAGCTGGACGCGGCGCGCCGCAAACTGGCGCGCTCTGAAACGCTGTCGCGAGACGGTGCGTCTTCCATGCAGGAACTCGACGACGATCGGGCCCGCGAGCGCGGCGCGCAAGCCACTGTGCGCGCCGCCAAAGCTCAGGTCACCGCCGCCCAGGCAGCCGTCGACGCGACACGCGCGCAACTGATAGCCGCGCATTCCGCCGAGCGTGCTGCCCTCGCGACGGTTGCGCGAGTGGAAGCCGACATCAGCGACAGCCAGCTAACGGCGCCCCGCGACGGCCGCGTGCAATATCGCATCGCCGAGGCCGGCGAAGTGCTGCCTGCGGGTGGCAAGGTCCTCAACATCGCCGACCTTTCCGATGTCTACATGACATTCTTCCTGCCGGAGACGGTGGTCGGCAAAGTCGCGCTGGGCGGCGAAGTACGCGTAATACTCGATGCGGCGCCCAACTACGTGATTCCCGCGACCGTGTCGTTCGTTGCCAGCACCGCGCAGTTCACGCCGAAGACCGTGGAAACGGCCAACGAGCGCCAGAAGCTGATGTTCCGCGTCAAGGCGCGAATCAACCGCGAACTGCTGCTGCAGCATCTGAAGCTCGTCAAGACGGGCCTGCCGGGCGTCGCCTGGATCAGGATCGATCAGAATGCGGCGTGGCCCGCTTCGCTCGCGATCAAGGTGCCGCAGTGAGCGGCATCACGACGGGTGAAGTCCCGCCGGTCATCCGGCTGCGCAACGTCGTGCTGCGTTATGCGAAGACCGTTGCGCTCGACCACCTCACGCTGGATTTCCCCGCCGGCCGCATGACCGGGCTGATCGGGCCGGACGGCGTCGGCAAATCCAGCGTGATGGCGCTCGCGGCCGGCGCCCGCGCGATTCAGCAAGGCGTCGTCGAGGTGCTGGGCGGCGACATGCGCTCGCGCCGGCATCGTGCGCTCGTCTGCCCGCGCATCGCCTATATGCCGCAGGGTCTCGGGAAGAATCTGTACCCGACGCTGACCGCCGAGGAAAACCTGCAATTCTTCGCGCGGCTGTTCGGCCACGATGCCGCCGAGCGCCGCGGGCGTATCGACTCTCTGACCGCCAGCACCGGTCTGAAGCCGTTTCTCGGGCGACCCGCGGGCAAACTTTCTGGCGGCATGAAACAGAAGCTGGCGCTCTGTTGCGCGCTGATCCACGACCCAGACCTGCTGGTTCTCGACGAACCGACCACCGGCGTGGACCCGCTGGCGCGCGCGCAATTCTGGAATTTGATCGCGCGCATCCGGGCCGGCCGTCCCGGCATGAGTGTGATCGTCGCAACGGCATACATGGACGAGGCCCAGCATTTCGATTCGCTCATCGCAATGGATGCAGGTCGGGTTCTCGCGATCGGGGAGCCGCGCGCCCTACTCGCGCGCACGCACAGCGACACGCTGGACGCGGCGTTCATCGCGTTGTTGCCCGAGGAACGCCGGCACGGTCATCAGCCGGTCGTTGTGGAACCGCTGCCCGCCGGCGTCGCCGGCGAGCTCGCGATCGAAGCGAGCGACCTGACCATGCGCTTCGGCGATTTCGTCGCGGTCGACCACGTCAGTTTTCGCATTCGCCGCGGCGAAATTTTCGGGTTTCTCGGTTCTAACGGTTGCGGCAAGTCGACCACGATGAAGATGCTGACCGGCCTGCTGCCCGCCCTCGAAGGCTCGGCGAGGTTGTTCGGACGCGAAGTCGATCCGCGCGATATCGACACGCGCACCCGGGTCGGCTACATGTCGCAAGCGTTTTCGCTCTATGGCGAGTTGACGGTTCAGCAGAATCTGATATTGCACGCGCAGCTGTTTCACGTGCCGCCGCAAGCGATTTCCGCCCGGGTTGACGAGATGGTGAGCCGCTTCGGCCTTGCCGAAGTACGCGACGCATTGCCCGACAGCTTGCCGCTCGGCATGCGGCAACGCCTTTCACTCGCGGTCGCCATGGTGCACAAGCCGGAGCTGCTGATTCTCGACGAGCCGACGTCGGGCGTGGATCCCGTCGCGCGCGACAATTTCTGGCAATTGATGATCCAGCTGGCTCGCCGCGACAAGGTGACAATCTTCATTTCGACGCACTTCATGAACGAGGCCGAGCGCTGCGACCGCATCTCTCTGATGCATGCCGGCCGCGTGCTCGCAACCGCATCGCCGGGCGAACTCGTCCAGCAGCGCGGTACGGCGACCCTCGAGGCGGCCTTCATCGGCTACCTGGTGGAAGCAGGCGCCGAAAAGACGGAAAGAGGCAGCAGCGGCGAAGTGACGCTCGAAGCGCCGGCCAGCAGGAAGGTTTCCGGCACACCCGCGCTGGCCAGGTCGCCCGAGCACGCTCACCCTCGCGCGTTCAGCCCGGGCCGCGCGTTGACCTATATGTGGAGAGAGGTGCTCGAGTTGCGGCGCGATCCGGTGCGTGCCACGCTTGCCCTCCTCGGTTCACTCGTGTTGATGCTTGTGATGGGCTATGGCGTGAGTCTCGATGTCGAAAGTCTCACCTACGCGGTCCTCGATCGAGACCAGACCGAACTGAGTCACGACTATGCGCTGAACATCTCGGGCTCGCGCTACTTTGTAGAACAGGCCCCGCTCGGCGACTACGACGATCTGGACAAGCGCATGCGCAGCGGTCGGCTGTCCCTCGCAATCGAAATCCCGCCGCATTTCGCTCGTGATCTGCAACGCGGCACGCCAGTGCAACTCGGTGTGTGGATCGACGGCGCCATGCCGCAACGCGCGGAAACCATTCGCGGCTACGTGCTCGGACTGCATCAATCCTGGCTGATGGAGCAGAGCATTCATCGGCTCGGCATGACGCCGGCCCCGCAGGTCGACATCGAGACGCGCTTTCGCTACAACCCCGACGTGAGGAGCGCCCCCGCGATGGTGCCCGCGATCATCCCGCTGCTGCTCCTGATGCTGCCTGCCATGCTGACGGCGCTGGCGGTCGTGCGCGAGCGCGAACTCGGCTCGATTATTAATCTGTATGTCACGCCAGTCACGCGCGGCGAGTTTCTGTTGGGCAAGCAGGTGCCTTATGTGTTACTGGCGGTGCTCAATTTCCTGGCGATGACGCTGCTCGCGCGGATCGCCTTTGGTGTGCCGGTCAAGGGCAACTTCCTGACGCTGCTCATCGCGGTGCTGATCTACACCATCGTCGCGACCGGCATCGGCATGTTGGCGTCCACTTTCACGCGCAGCCAGATCGCCGCCATCTTCCTGACGATGATCGGCACACTCATTCCCGCCATCCAGTTCTCCGGCCTGATCAATCCGTTGTCGTCGATGGAAGGCAGCGGGCGGGTTGTCGGTTCCATCTATCCGGCCACCTACATGTTCACGATCAGCCGGGGCGTGATCAACAAGGCGATGGGCTTCGCCGGCCTTCACGCGCAATTCTGGCCGCTCCTCGCAGCCATGCCGGTGGTTCTCGGCTTGACGATGGCACTGCTCAAAAAGCAGGAAACCTGAACATGCGCCGTCTCGCGAACGTCTACCGCCTCGGCGTCAAGGAACTGTGGAGTCTGTGGCGCGATCCGACCATGCTCGTGCTGATCGCCTACACCTTCACCGTCGCGATCTATTCCGCCGCTACCGCGCAACCGGACACCCTGCATATGGCGCCCATCGCGATCGTCGACGAAGACGCATCGCCGTTGTCTGCCCGCATCGCGTCGGCGTTTTTTCCGCCGCAGTTCGGCATTGCGCGTCTGATCGCCCCCGCGCAGGTCGACCATGGACTCGATACCGGCGAATACACGTTCGCGCTCACCATTCCGCCGAACTTCCAGCGCGACGTGCTCGCCCGAAGGCCCGCGACGATCCAGCTCAACGTCGACGCGACCCGCATGAGCCAGGCATTCACGGGCAGCAGCTACGTGCAGCAGATCGTGACCGACGAGATTGCCGGATTCGCGACGCGATATCGGGACACCGCGGCGCCGTCTGTCGATCTCGCCGTTCATATGCGCTTTAATCCGAACCTCGAGCAGACCTGGTTCGGCGCGCTGATGGAGATCATCAACAACGTCACGATGCTGTCCATCATCCTCACTGGCGCCGCGCTGATCCGCGAGCGCGAACACGGCACGATCGAACATCTGCTCGTCATGCCGGTCACGCCGGCAGAAATCATGCTGGCGAAAATCTGGTCGATGGGGCTCGTGGTCATGCTGGTGGCGACCGCCTCGCTAACCTTCGTGGTGCGCGGCGCGCTGCATGTGCCGATTGAAGGCTCCGTCGCGCTGTTCATGCTGGGCACGGCGCTGCATCTGTTCGCAACGACATCGATGGGTATTTACATGGCGACTCTCGCGCGCAGCATGCCGCAGTTCGGCATGCTGGTGGTCCTCGTGCTCCTGCCGTTGCAGATGCTCTCCGGCAGCATCACCCCGCGTGAAAGCATGCCGAAGATTGTTCAGGACGTCATGCTGCTTGCGCCCACCACTCATTTTGTCGAACTTGGCCAGGCCATTCTGTACCGCGGCGCCGGCCTCGATGTCGCCTGGCGTCCGTTCCTGATTCTGATGGCGATCGGGTCGGTCCTGTTTGCCATGGCATTGCGGCGTTTTCGCAGAACCATCGGCAAGATGGCCTGATATGGATCGGCTGACACAGGTTCTGCTGGCGGCCATGACCGTGCAATTGGCGCGACCCGGGCTGAAAGGGGCGGCGTTGCAATCCGCGGTTGCTACACCGGCCGTCGCCGGCACTACTGCGCCTGTCCTGCGCCTGCCGCCAGCTCCACGATGTCGTCGGTGATTTCGTCCTGGCGAACGCGCCGGTAGCTTTGCGTCAGCTCGTCGAGCGTGTCTTGCACATTAGCGCGGGCGGCCAGCATCGCGCGCATCCTCGCTTCGTTTTCGGCGGCGAACGAGAGCATCAACGCTTCACAGATTTCGACGAACACATAGGATTCGACAAGCGCGGCAAGAAGACCTTCGACGGGAAGGTTCAACAGCGGCGGCACACTGCTCTCGACCGCCCGAAACCTCGAAAAATCCAAAGGGATCAAGCGGCGCTCGACGATCTCGCCGGAGGGTGTAGCGCCCGGCAGCGCGTGCACGAGCGAAACACTATCTATCGCACGGGTCGCGAGACGCTGATAGAGCGCATCCGTGATGCGGCCCGCCAGCGACAGGACGTCGTCCGCGTGAGAAGCCGCAGGTGAATTCCAGAGCACTGGACAGCGACGTTCTTTGGCCAGCAACTCACCGCGCGTACCCACCAGCATCAGCTCCGATTGCGCGTGGACGATACAGTTCTGCGAATAATCGAGAATCCGCTCATTGAAGGCGCCGACGAATCCCTGCTCCGAGCACAGCGCGATTACGATCCGCGCGCGCGGCTCCGACGGTGACTCGGGCGGCGGATGAGGCATCCGATGCCCGAGAACCGCGCCGATCGCGGCACCCACGGTTGCAGCCGAGGAACGTATGCCGGGCAGCCTCCGTTGCGCCTCGCGCGAGCGGGCTGCCGCGATGCCACGCATGGCGCCGATCACCGCATCCAGTTGACGCGCCGTCGCGCTGCGCGCTTCAATTCCCGCCAGCTTGCCGCTCATCGCTCGCTCGGCGTTCCGGTTGAAGCGGCGGTGCTTTCGCCCGCGAGACGTCGCACCATGTCACGCACTGCCGTGACGAGCCTCGCCTGAGCTGCCGTGTCGAAAGACGCGCCGTCGAATGCCGATTCGAGTCCTGCGCCCGGCAGCCGGGCTGCGAGCTGCGCACGCACTTGCGCTGCAATCGCCGGCGGCGCTGCATCGAACACGCCCTCCGCAAGGGCTGCGAGCAGCGCGATTTCGTCGAGTGTGGAAAGCGGCGCGAATCGGGGTTGAGCAATCAATGCCCGAATGCGTTCGCCCCGAGCAATCTTGTCGGCGACGTGCGCGTCCGTCAGCCCTCCAAAGCGGCTGAACATCTCCAGTTCGAGAAACTGCGCGTAATCGAGCCGCAATCGCCCCGACACGCCACGCAACGCTCGATGCTGCGCCTTGCCGCCGACGCGGCTCACGCTCAGGCCGACGTCCACGGCCGGACGCTGATTGGCGGCGAAGAGCGCTGCGTCCAGGACGATCTGGCCATCGGTAATCGAGATTAGATTGGTCGGAATATAAGCGGACAGATTGCCCATGTCGGTTTCCGCGATTGGCAACGCAGTCAGGGAACCGCCGCCGAGGCTCGCGGACAGTTTTGCCGCGCGCTCGAGCAGTCGCGCATGAACGTAAAAAACATCGCCTGGGTAGGCTTCACGGCCCGGCGGCTCGCGTGTCAGCAGCGCCAGCTCACGATGCGTCGCGGCGTGCTTCGTCAGATCGTCGATGACGATCAGCGCATGCTGTCCCCGGTCCCTGAAGTATTCGGCAATCGTGAAGCCCGCAAACGGCGCAATCCACTGCAATCCGGCCGCCGACGCCGCGGCGGCAACGACGAACACGCAGCGCTCGGGCGCGCCATAGCGGTGTACGGCTTCGATCACGCGCTGCACTGCCGACGAACGCTGTCCGATTGCCACATAGACGCAAATCATGTCCGAATGCTTCTGGTTGACGATCGCATCGAGCGCCAATGCGGTCTTGCCAGTCGCCCGATCGCCGATAATCAGCTCTCTCTGCCCGCGGCCGATGGCGAAAAGCGCGTCGACGATCAGCACGCCGGTCTCGACAGGCTCGCTGACCAGATCACGATCGACGATAGCGGGCGCGGCCCGCTCCACGGGCATGCGGCCAGCCGCGCTCACCGGCTCGTCCCGGTCGAGCGGCCGGCCTAGCGGATCGATGACGCGTCCGAGCAAGCCCTCGCCGACCGGCACCTCGAGCACTGCGCCCGTGCGAGCGACAGATGCGCCGGCTTCCACCGTGGCAGCGTCGTCCAGTAGCACCACGCTCATGAGGTCGGCTTCGAGCGTATGCACGAAGCCGCTCGCGCCGCTGTCGAAATGCAGAAGCTCATTGAGCGCGGCATCGGGGAGCCCCGACACGAATGCAATGCCGTCGCCGATACGCTCGACGCGACCGAGCGTATCGGCGTAAGGCCCAGGCGCCGCACGAGCGAGCGCCGCGCGCTGCGCCGCGAGCCAGGTGTCGTCGCATGAGTCAGCGGGAAGCATGGCTGTCATCGAGCAGCGCCTCCGTGATCCTGGCGAGCTCGGCGCCGAAGCTGTTGCGTACGACGGCGTGCGGCGACCGCAGTTCGAGGCCGGCGATCAACTGCGGATCGACTTCAAAGCGAAGCGGCAGCTCGCGCCGAAGGCAGGCGGCCAGCGCCGCGCGGCACTGCTCCTGTTCTTGCGGACTCAATGCGCGCGGCGCCGCGAGGACCGGCGCGACGCCGTTTTCTCCGAGCCCCGCGCGCGCTGGCTGCGGAAGTCGTCCGATTCCGGTGGTGAGACCTTCGATAAAGCCTGTGACGCGCATGCTGTCGGGGAGTCTTTTGAGCAGCTTCGTCGCGATATCGACGGCAAGCCGGCTCGCCCGTTCAGCCGCCAGTTTGTCTCCGGCCGCGCGTGCCGCCGCCTGCTCCTCCCGCGCCGCCGCGCGCCATGCCTCGGCATCTGCTTGCGCCGCGGCCAGAAGAGCCTGTTTTTGCCCCGTCACCTCCACGGCGACGGCCTTCAGTGCGTCGTCGCGCGACGCGGCGATCTGCCGGGTTGCGCGAGCTGCGTTGTCGCGCTCATGAATCGCGGCAGCTTTTGCCGCATCGGCATCGGCGATCAAAGCCCGCGCCGTGTTCTGACGTTCGGCGATGATGTTCGCGACCGGGCGGAACAGGAAGCGCGCAAGCAGCCATATCAGCACCAGTGCATTAATGGTTTGCAAGGCGAGCGTCCACCAGTCGATTCGCATGGCGGCCGCCTATTTGGCAAATGGGTTGGCAAACAGCAGCAACAGCGCAATCACGAGGCAATAGATCGCCATCGTCTCGATCATCGCAAGACCCACGAACAAGGTACGCGACACGGTGCCGGCCGAATCCGGCTGACGTGCGATCGCATCCATCGCCGCGGCGACCGCGCGGCCTTCGGCGATGGCCGGCCCGATCGCGCCGAATGAGACGGCGAACGCCGCCGCGACGATGCTGACGATTTCGACAGGATTATTCATGAGTCTTTGCCTTTTTGACGGGGGCGTGTTGCGGTTCGCCGATTGCGGCGCCGATGAAGACCATCGAGAGAACAGCAAAGATGTAGGCCTGAACGGCACCCGTCAGCAGATCGAGCGCCATCAGCGGAATCGGCACGAGCAGACCCGCGAGCGACAACAGGATGCCGATCACGAACACGCCGCTCATTACGTTGCCGAACAGGCGTACCACGAGCGAAAACGTCCGCGTGATCTGCTCCACCAGATTCAGTGGAATCATGACCCAACTGGGTTCGGCGAACGACGCCAGATAGCCGGCGACGCCCCGGCTGCGAAGGCCGTGGAAGACGGTGGCGCCGAGCACCACCAGCGCGAGCGCGGCATCGGTTTCGAGACGCGCGGTAGGAGGCGTCACGCCTGGAACGAGCGCGCACCAGTTGGCGATCAGCACGAAAACGAAGAGCGTACCGATCAGCGCGCGATACGGACGCGGCTGCGCTTGCATGGTGTCGCGGATCTGCTGGTCGATCGTGTCTACGAGCAGTTCGAGCGCAGTCTGCATCTTGCCGGGCGCGAGCGAGAGTCTTCGGCTTACCGCGGCTGAACCGATGGTGACGACGGCCATGATCATCCACGTCGCGAGCACCGGTTCGGTAATCGCGACAGGGCCAAGCTGCAAAAGCGGCGAGACGGTGAGCGGCGATTCGATCATGACGAGCCTCCACAATCTCTGTAGTGCTGCACGGCGATGCGGCGCGCGATGAGCACGCCCGCCATTCCGGCAAGCAATGCGGGCGCGCCAATGCGCGCGAGCAGCAGCAGGAGCGCGCAGGTCAGCGCAAGGCGCGCGGATTGCAGCCCGAGTGCCGCGGCGATTTTCCCTGCGCAGAACAACGGCCAGTTCCATTTCAAGGACAGGAAATGCCACGCGCCGCCCACGAGGCCGGCCGCGAGCCCGACCGCGAACTGGATGGCGAATGAAGGCAGCGGTATTGTCAACGTGCCTGGCGTACTAATCACGGCGTTCTCCCTGTTGGCGATGCATCCATTTCCAGGCGGACCAGAAGCCGAGCGCAGCCCCCGCCATCAGCAGCGGCGCGGAGAAAAACACCCGGGTGGCGAAGATCCGGTCCAGCCAGCGTCCCAAGGCTAGCCCGAGCAATGTCGGCAACACGATTGCCCATCCAAGAATGCCGATCTGGCCGAGCCGGCTGCCAAGCGACGGTTCCGGCACCTCGCGTGCGCGCGCCGCGCGCCGCGCGGCCTCCTGGACTGCGGCGGCAAGCCTGTCTTCGGACGAAGGCCGCTCCTCGCGGCGAGGCTCATTCATTGCGGCGACGTACCGGCGACGGTCGACAGGGTGCTGCCTGCATCGGCGCGCGGCCGCAGGTAGCGAAGGATCTGACGCACCGCGCGCGCATGAAGTCGCAATTCGTCGACTCGCGCGCGCCGCAGCGCTTCCTCTTCGTCGGCGTGGCGGCGTCGAACGATGGCCGCGAGGCCTTCCAGATCGTCGCCCGGAATCACTTCACGGCAGGCAATCGACACCTGCGTGCCGCCCGACACGAACAGGACGCCGCCGCTCACGGCGCAGTAGCGCGCCACGTTGTCCGTGCCGCTCCAGCGGACCACCGACGGCGCGAGTTGAGTCACGAAGTCCGCGTGTCCCGCGCGGATGCCGAATGCACCGCTCGCATCTTCCGCGCGCAGCGAAACAATCTCGACGCCGTCGAACCAGACACGCGACGGCGTGGCGATGGTGAGCTCCAATGTATTCTTTCTCATGCCGATCGCTCCGTTGCGACAGAGACGGCCGCTTGCGCCGCCGCCTTTTCCTTGCTGCGGGCTTCGTCCAGCGTACCGATCATGTAGAGCGAGCTTTCCTGCCAGGTGTCGCATTCGCCTGCAACAATCGCCTTGCACCCGGCAATCGTGTCGGCGAGCGCAACCGAACGGCCGGGAACGCCCGTGAAAGCCTCGGTGACCGCAAAGGGCTGGGTGAGAAAACGCTGCAGGCGTCGGGCGCGGCCGACCAGTACGCGATCTTCCGCGCCCAGCTCCTCGATGCCGAGCAGCGAGATCACATCCTGCAATTCGCGGTAATGCTCGATGACGCGCCGCACCTCGGTGGCGACTGCCGCGTGTTCCTCGCCCACCACGAGCGGATCGAGAAGAATCGACGACGACGCGATGGGATCGACCGCCGGATACATGCCTTCGGCCGCCATTGCCCGCGACAGCACCACGTTGCTGTCGAGGTGCGCGGCAATCGCGGTCACGGCGGGATCGGTGAAGTCGTCGGCGGGCACGTACACCGTTTCTATCGCGCTGACAGACACACCACCCACGGACACGATGCGCTCCTGCAACTGCGCGACTTCGCTTGCGAGCGTAGGCTGGTAGCCCACTCTCGAGGGCATCCGCCCAAGGAGACCTGAGACTTCCGCGCCTGCCTGCACGTAGCGAAAGACGTTATCCATCAGCAGCAAGACGTTTTGACGACGTTCGTCGCGGAAGTATTCGGCGATCGTCAATGCGGTGAAGGGAACGCGCCAGCGCGCGCCCGGCGGCTCGTTCATCTGGCCGTACACGAGCACGGTGCGCGCCAGGACGCCCGAAGTGCGCATGTCGAGCAACATCTCGTGTCCTTCGCGCGAGCGTTCGCCGACGCCCGCGAAGACCGAAATTCCGTCGTAGCGCTCGACCATTGCGTGAATCAGCTCCATGACCAGCACCGTCTTGCCGACGCCGGCGCCGCCGAACATCGCGGCCTTCCCGCCTTGCGCAAGCGGTGCGAGCAGATCGATCACCTTGATGCCGGTCGAAAAGAGTTCGGTTGTGCCCTTCTGCGATGCAAGCGGGGGCGCCGCGCGATGAATTGGCCGCCGTTCGATTTGCGACGCAAGCGCCTCGCCGCCGTCGCATGCCCGGCCCGTCACGTCGATCAGCCTGCCGAGCACTGCCTCCCCGACCGGCGCTTCGATGGCTCCCCCAGGTGCCTCGACTCTCGTGCCGCGCCGCAACCCCGCGGTAGTCTGCAACGCCAGCGCGCGGACCGTCGTCTCGCTCAGATGCGCCTCGACTTCAGCGAGTACCGGCGCGAGATCGTCGGGCACGACGACGAGCGCCTCTCCGAGCGCAGGCAGCGCAGCGCCGCCGAACGTCACGTCGACGATCGCGCCACGCACGGCGACGACGTATCCCTCGCGCGTCGTCGGGACGTTCTCTGGCAGTGACGCTACATGAGTCGGCATACGCGGTACCCCGGGTCGGTCGTGAACAGTCAGAAGATATAACCCGAGCATGCGGACGAACTGATCTTCATCAACTGTTTCATGGATCGGTCTCAAAAATTGCCGCGCCGCGATGAGCGTGCTGGTCTGAGCAGAGGCGATCGTGGCGGCGGCGCGGCCGACTGTACCGCGAATGATCCAGATCAATCCGCGGGCCCCTTCCTGGTGTCCTAATCCGCTTATCCCAAAAAAACGGCGAGGTCCGTGATGAAAAACCTGGCAGATTCATTGGCGGCATCGTCCTCAAGGCCGGCCGACCGGACTGGCAGCGCAGCGGCGAAACCGCTGCGGCTCGGCTTGCTCACTGCGCTCGTCGTCGGTTCGATGATCGGCAGCGGCGTGTTTTCCCTGCCGCAGAACATGGCATCGGGTGCGGGCGCCGCCGCCGTGCTGATCGGCTGGCTCATCACCGGCGCAGGCATGCTGATGCTCGCGTTTGTCTATCAGACGCTGGCGACGCGCAAGCCCCAGCTCGACAACGGGATCTATGCGTATGCGCAAGCCAGCGCCGGTGATTTCGTCGGCTTCAATTCGGCGTGGGGTTACTGGGTCAGCGCGTGGATCGGCAATGTCGGCTATCTGGTCATTGTGTTCGGCACGCTCGGCTACTTCTTTCCTGTATTCGGGGACGGCAACACACCCTCCGCCGTGCTGGCCGCGTCGATCGCGCTGTGGAGCATGCACGCCGTGATCCTGCGCGGCGTGCGCAGCGCAGCGGTGCTGAACGCGATCACCACGATCGCCAAGGTCATTCCGCTGCTGCTGTTCATCGTGCTCGCGGCGCTCGCATTCCGAAGCCACGTCATCGCGCAGGACTTCTGGGGCAACGCAAAGCTTGGCAGTGTGTTCACCCAGGTCAAGAGCACCATGCTCATCACCGTGTGGGTGTTCATCGGTATCGAAGGCGCCAACGTGTTCTCGGCCCGCGCACAGCGACGCGAAGACATCGGACGGGCCACGCTGCTCGGTTTCGCCGTCGTTCTGCTTTTGCTGATGGCGGTCTCGCTGCTCTCGCTCGGCATCGTTTCACAAGGTGAGCTGGCCTCGATGAAGAACCCGTCGATGGCGGGCGTGCTGGAGAAGGCGGTCGGCTCGTGGGGCGCAGTTCTGATCAGTCTCGGTCTGCTCGTGTCGGTGGGCGGCGCATTGCTCGCGTGGACGCTGCTGGCTGCCGAAACGCTTTTCACGCCGGCGAACGGCGGCGTCATGCCGAAGTTTCTGGCGCGCTCGAACAGTCACGGCGTGCCTGCCAACGCACTTTGGGTCACCAACGGACTGGTGCAACTGTTCCTCATCATCACGCTCGTCTCGAACGCGACCTATCAGGCGCTGATCTCGCTCGCGACCTCGATGATCCTCATTCCCTATCTGTTCTCCGCGGTGTATGCGACTCGCATTGCGATGCGCGGCGACGGTTACGCGCCCGGCGAAAGCGCACGAACTCGCGACATGCTGATCGGGTCCGCCGCGACCGTCTATTGCTGCTGGCTGCTGTATGCGGCGGGGCCGAAATATCTGCTGCTGTCCGCCCTTCTCTACGCGCCTGGCGTGCTGCTCTACGGGTGGGCCAAGCGCGAGCGCGGCGCGAGCGTTTTCAAGCCGTTTGAATTCGTAATCCTCGCGGCTCTTCTGGTGCTTGCTGCTGTAGCGGGATGGCTGCTGGCCACCGGCGCGCTCGGCTTCTGACCCGCAGACGTTAAGGAGAACCACAATGACATTCGGCGTTTATTCGGAAATCGGCGCGTTGCGCAAGGTAATGGTCTGCCGCCCGGGTCTTGCGCAGTCGCGTTTGACGCCTGCGAATTGCCGCGACTTGCTGTTCGACGATGTGCTCTGGGTCTCACAGGCAAAGACAGATCACTACGCGTTTGTAAGCACGATGCAGGAGCACGGCGTAGAAGTGTTCGACATGCACGATCTGCTAGCCGACATCCTGCACGGACGGGAGGCGCGCGACTGGGTACTGGAGCGCAAGCTTGCTGTCGGCACCGTCGATGCCGAGCTTGCTTCTCAACTAAAGGTCTGGCTCGATCAGATGCCAGCCGAGGAACTTGCCGAGCGGCTGATCGGCGGAATTGTGCGCGCGGAATTGCCATTCGATCCTGATGGCCTCCTCGCGCAATGCACGCCGCCGTCCGGCTTCATTCTTCCTCCGTTGCCCAACACGCTTTTCACGCGCGACAGCAGTTGCTGGATCAACGAGGGCCTCGTGCTCGGCTCCATGTATTGGCCTGCCCGGCGCCAGGAGACGTTGCTGAGCGCGGCGATCTATCGCTTTCACCCGCTCTTCAGCGGCGGCACGCGCATCTGGTGGGGCGGTCCCGACGTCGACCACGGCGGTGCGACGCTGGAGGGCGGCGACGTCATGCCGCTGTCGCGGGACGTCGTGCTGATCGGCATGGGTGAACGGACTTCGCCGCAAGGCGTCGCACAGCTTGCGCGCGCACTGTTCGCCCGCGAATCGGTCAAGCAGGTCATCGCCGCACAACTGCCGCACTCGCGAGGCGCAATGCATCTCGACACGGTATTTACATTCTGCGATCGCGACCTCGTGACGATATTTCCGGAAGTCGTCGATGGCATTCGCTGCACGAGCCTGCGCCCTGGCCGACTGCCTGAGCAGCTCGACGTGAGGGCCGAGAACGCCCCGTTTCTGGAAGTGGTGTCGAAAGCGCTCGGGCTCGCGACATTGCGCACCGTCGCCACCGGCGGAGACACGTGGGAGTCCGAGCGTGAGCAATGGGACGACGGCAACAATGTGATCGCGCTCGCACCGGGCGTGGTCGCTGCCTACAACCGTAATGTGTACACCAACACGCTGCTGCGCAAAGCGGGCGTGGAAGTCATCACGATTCCAAGTGCCGAACTTGGCCGCGGGCGCGGCGGCGGCCACTGCATGACCTGCCCCATCGAACGCGCCCCCATCTGACGCAAAGCGCGACGCCGCATTTCGCGAAACTTTCTGGAGAACTCGCGCATGGCATTCAATCTACGCAATCGCAGCCTGCTGAACATGCAGGACTTCACCCCACGCGACATCCGTTTTCTGCTCGACCTCTCCGCGGAACTCAAGCGCGCGAAATACGCGGGCAACGAGGTGCCACGGCTGAACGGCAAGAACGTGGCATTGATTTTCGAAAAGACCTCGACGCGCACGCGTTGCGCATTCGAGGTTGCGGTTCACGACCAGGGCGGGCACGTCACCTACATCGATTCGTCCAGTTCGCAGCTCGGCCGCAAGGAATCGCTCAAGGACACCGCACGCGTGCTTGGGCGCCTTTACGACGGCATCGAATACCGCGGCTTTCATCAAAGCGTGGTGGAAGATCTCGCGACCTATTCTCATGTACCGGTGTGGAACGGGCTCACCGACGAATTCCACCCGACCCAGGTGCTCGCCGATCTGCTTACCATGCAGGAGTTCGGAGAAAAGCCGCTTCACGAGCTGTCGTTCTGCTACCTCGGCGATGCGCGCTTCAACATGGGCAATTCTCTGCTGATCGGCGGCGTGCAGATGGGCATGGACGTGCGCATCGCAGCGCCACGCGACCTATGGCCACACGACGAACTGGTGCAGCAGATGCGGCACCTGGCCGAGCGGACCGGCGCCAACGTGACGATCACGGACGACCCGTATGAGGCGGTGAGCGGCGTCGATTTCATCTATACCGACGTTTGGGTGTCGATGGGCGAGCCGGTCGAAGCGTGGGGTCCGCGCATCGATCTGCTGCTGCCCTACCAGGTCAACGCCAGGCTGATGAAGGCAACGGGCAAGGCGCGCACACGCTTCATGCATTGCCTGCCGGCGTATCACAACCTGGAGACGGAAACAGGACGCACGATTCACGAGCGCTTTGGCCTGTCCGAACTGGAGGTCAGCGACGAAGTGTTCGAGTCGAACGCATCGATTGTATTTTCGCAAGCCGAAAACCGCATGCACACCATCAAGGCCGTGCTCGTGGCAACCCTCGCATAAGGGACACACATGCGCATTCTGATAGCGCTGGGCGGCAACGCGCTGCTTCACCGCGGCGAACCGATGACCATGGCGCATCAAATCGCCAATATTCGCCGCGCAGCAACGCAGATCGCAAAGCTCGCGGATCACAACCAGCTGGTCGTCGCCCACGGCAACGGTCCCCAGGTCGGACTGCTTGCGATGCAGGCAGCCGCAGGCGGTGCGCAGGACGTAGCGCCGCTCGACGTGCTCGATGCCGAGTCGGAAGGCATGATCGGCTATCTGCTCGAGCAGGAACTGGCGAATGCATTACCTGCTGCACGGCAGGTCGCCACGCTGCTGACGCGCGTCGAAGTGGATGCTCACGACGCCGCGTTTGCTCATCCGACCAAGCCGATCGGGCCCGTCTATACGCAGGCGCAAGCGCAAGTGCTGGCACAGCGCAACGGCTGGCGCATCGCCGCGGACGGCGACGGCTTCAGACGCGTGGTGGCTTCGCCTAAACCCAAACATATCGAAGCATTGAAGCCGGTGCAGTGGCTTCTCGAACACGATGTCATCGTCATTGCAGCCGGCGGCGGCGGCATCCCGGTAACCCTTGCCGAAGACGGACGGACCAGAAGCGGAGTCGAAGCGGTAATCGACAAGGACCTGTGCAGCGCGTTACTGGCCGCCCAGCTGGATGCCGATGTGCTGTTGATCGCAACAGACGTGGAGACCGTCTACGCCGATTGGCATACACCGCGCGAGCGCGCGCTGCGCAACGTCACGGTCGCCGAGCTACGGACTTTCGAATTTCCCGCGGGTTCGATGGGCCCCAAGGTCGATGCCGCGTGCGATTTTGTCACCCGGATGGGAAAACGTGCGGTAATCGGCTCGCTCGAACACATCGAGGCCATGGCAGCCGGAACAGCGGGCACTCAGGTCACGCGGTGAGTTCCGTCCGGGGGGCGGACCAGCCGGGAACCTGCAAGGCCGCCTTTCTTCGCGCGACCTCGGCTATGGCGTGGACAGCGGCGCCGCCGCCTGACGGGCCGGAGGCACAGCACCCTTCTCCACGACGCCCCCGAGCCTGCACGCCGCCCGCAGCGGGCTGGCTCCCGCCTGCTAGATGCCAGGCATCATCTGATACGGCTCGGTATGATCTTCCACACGTTTGACACCGGGCACTTTTTGCGCCGCCACGCGAACGGCATCCACCGCCTCCGCCGACTGGAAGACGCCCCATAGATGCACGACGCCGTCTGTCACCACCATGTTACGACCGGCAAAGCCCCATTTGCGCCCCGCCAGCTCGCCCATCAGGACGGTGCGGATTTCGGCGTCCGAGAGCCTGGCGTCCGACACGGGTTCATCCGGCAAGCTCGCGAGCGCCTGCACGAGATTGGCACGACTAACGATACCGATCACCCGTCCGGCTTCCGTCACGGGCACGCGTTTGATGTGCCGTGCCTCGAGAATGCCCGCAACTTCGCCGAGCGGCGTGTCGGGCCGCACGGTCACCACATCAGTTGTCATCACGTCGCTCACCTTGGCCGCATGGGTCTTGACGTAATCGCGCGCCTCGTGACTCGCGGACCAGAAATCGAGCCACGACGCGCGTTTGTGCTCGTCCGTTCCGATCTCGCTGCGGCGAAGCAGTTCGACTTCGCTGATCAGGCCGGCGATGCGGCCGTCCGTATCCAGCACCGGCGCGCCGCTGATGCCGTTGTCGGAAAATAACTTAGCGACCTGACGGATAGTCATGTCGGGAGTGACCGAAATGACGCTGGTGGTCATGACATCGGATGCGCGCATGGTGAGCCTCCTGAAAATAGAGTCGTTGAATTGAGGGCCGAGGCGACGCGTCTCTGAGTCGGCGGACGCGATGAGCCCTCGTGTCATTTCAGAGTAGGCCTGCACGGCGCCCCTCCGTTTGACGTGGATCATCCGGGCGAGGCTCGCGTGCAGCGGCGCCTCTTCCAGTTGAATGACCCAGGTCAATTTCGTCGGGGGCATGAAGCCGATACTGGTCGGCACATCACCATCGTGAGGAGAAAGTTCATGGCTCAATTGATGAAAGCCGCTGTCGTACATGAATTCGGCGCGCCGCTGCGCATCGAAGAAATCGCCATACCGAAGCCCGGGCGCGGACAGATTCTCGTCAATGTAAAGGCCTCGGGCGTCTGCCACACGGACTTGCACGCCGCCGACGGCGACTGGCCGGTCAAACCGGCACTGCCTTTCATTCCTGGCCACGAAGGCGTCGGGTATGTCGCCGCCGTCGGCGATGGTGTCACGCATGTGAAAGAAGGCGATCGCGTCGGCGTGCCATGGCTCTACACCGCGTGCGGACACTGCGAGCATTGCCTCGGCGGATGGGAAACGCTGTGCCACGAGCAACAGAACACGGGCTACTCCGTCAACGGCGCTTACGCCGAGTATGTGCTGGCCGATCCGAACTACGTCGGGCATCTGCCCGCGTCCGTCGCATTCGAAGACATCGCGCCCATCCTATGTGCCGGCGTCACGGTGTACAAAGGCATTCGCATGACCGACACGCGGCCCGGCCAATGGATCACCATTTCCGGAATCGGAGGACTCGGCCATGTTGCGGTTCAGTATGCGATTGCGATGGGTTTGCGCGTGGCGGCCGTCGACATCGCAGACGACAAGCTGGCTCTCGCACGGGAGCTCGGCGCGGAGCTAGCGTTCAACGCGCTCGAATGCGACCCTGCCGCGGCAATCCAGAAGGAAATTGGCGGGACGCACGGCGTGCTCGTGACCGCCGTCTCACGCAGCGCTTTTGCACAGGCGCTCGGCATGGTGCGCCGTGGCGGCACTGTGGCGCTGAACGGATTGCCACCGGGCGATTTTCCCCTGCCGATCTTTTCCACGGTACTCAACGGCATCACCGTGCGTGGCTCGATTGTCGGCACCCGTAGCGACTTGCAGGAATCGCTCGACTTCGCCGTGCAAGGTCACGTCCGCGCGCGGATTCACCTCGACCGGCTGGAAAACATCAATCATGTTTTTACAGCGCTGAGGAGCGGCCAGGTAGATGGGCGAATCGTGCTGAAGTTTGACTGAACGGCGCCTGGCCGAGTGCGAAACTGAACCTGACGGGCGGCCGCGGTGAACCTCACTGCGGCCGGGCCAGTCAACCGCCAGCGGGGACGGAAAGCGTATTCGAGATCTTGAGCCGGACCCAGTCCATTCCCTCGCTCAGGCCCGCGAGTATCGCTTCGCGCTCCGTCGGAAAGATGCTGCTGTGCATGAACTCGTGTCTGAACACGCCTCGCGGCGTGTGGTGACTAAGCTGAATCGAGCAGTCGTATCCGCCCGGCGTGCGATGTGTGGTTGCGGCAACTGACCAGTCGCCGTCGCCCACCTTGCCCGAAATCGTCATGAATCGCTCCTCGTTGCCCGGAATTCTGTGAGTCAGGCGAGCCAGCGCATTTGAGCCGCACCGGCCCTGTGCTTAAGCAGACGGATGATGCCTATGCCACCGTCAGGTTGTCGACGACTGCATGCACGCCCGGCGCCGCCCAAGCAGCACCGCGCACGGCGGAGCGCTCGCCTGCCGAATCGACCTTGCCCGTCAGCGTCACCGTCCCCTCGTGCACCCTGACTTCGATGTGCTTCGCCTCGCGCTCGGCGTGACGCTGCAACGCCTTGCCGATCTGCTCGCCGATATCCTGCGCGGCGGCCTTGCCGCCGATGCGGATGAGGTTTGAAACGCCCGTCACGCCGCGCATGTGCGAAATGGTGCGAGTGGCGACATGACTCTGGAACGCCCGGTCTACCTCGCCGCGTAGCGTCACCCAGCCTTTCTCGACCTGTACCTTGACCGCCTCTTCGCTCAGGCCGACCGTCCAGCGCATCATCGAGCGAACGGCGTTGGCAATCTCCTCGTCCGTCCGCACGTCCGAGTGCGGCAAGCGAATATTCATCTCGACGACCACGGCTTTTACGCCGGCTACACGCTGCGCGGCTTTTTCGGCCGCGAGTTTTGCCGCATAACTGGCTGGATGACCCGACAGCGTCACGACGCGCTCGTGTACTTCGACGCCGATGTCCGTGATCTCGACTGCCGGATCCCAGGCCAATTCCTCCTCGACCTGGCGTTTCAATTCGAAGTCCGACTTCATTGCAAGCTCCTTGTTGATGTAACGCCGCACTTGTCGCCGCGCGCGCAATGCTGCGGCGAGCACTGCGACATCGGGGCCGGTTGATTTACTTCAATTGACCTGCACACGCTTGCGCTCGGACGGCGCCTTCTTCGGCAGCGTGAGCGAGAGCACGCCATCCTTGTATTCCGCCGCAGCGGAACCTTCGTCGACTTCGCTTGCAAGCGAAAAAGCACGGCTGACTGCGCCCGCGTATCGCTCGCGGCGAATCACCCGTTCGCCCTCTTTCATTTCCTGATTGCGTTCGACTTTTGCGCTGATCGAGACGAGGTTGCCATCGATCTTCACGTCGATATCTTTCTTGTCGACTCCGGGCAATTCTGCCTTCACGGTGTATCCGCTGTCGCTCTCGGTCACGTCGACCTTCATATCGGCAAGCGGCTCGCCGCCCGCGGCGCGCATCGGGCGAAACAGCCCCTGAAAGAGTTCCGACATGGGTTCCAGCGGAAATGGATCAAATCGTGTCAAGTTGCTCATCGTCGTGCTCCTGGCCTGGTGAATGACATAACGACAAAAGGTCGGACTGCGCGTATCGCGTACACCCAAGGTGCGGGCAGCGACGGCGCGTTGCAATGTGTCCGGTACACCGCATTCGCTTAGCTCCGGCTGCAGTATTGGGCACGCTGTATAAAGGACTTTAGGCTCTGCTATGGGACACCGATTGACGTGCGTCAAGCGAGCCGCATGGCAAGGTCACGGCAGCGCGTTCGCCGGGAAAGACCGCCGTATTCGGCGAAAGTCCTGGGAAGCCGATGGACGATTCATCGCATGTGCATGCCGCCGTTGATCGCGAAATCGGCACCCGTAACGAACCCCGCGTCGTCCGAACAGATAAATGCCACCAGCGCCGCGACTTCGTCCGGTTGGCCGAGACGGCCCATTGGGATTTGCGGCAAGATTTTTGTTTCCATCACATCGGTGGGCACGGCTGCGGTCATCGCGGTGGCGAGGTAGCCGGGCGACACCGTGTTGACGGTAACGCCGTGGCGCGCCGTCTCCAGTGCGAGCGACATCGTGAAGCCGTGAATGCCCGCCTTCGCCGCCGCGTAATTGGTTTGACCGAACGCGCCCCGCGCGCCGTTCACCGAACTGACGTTTACGATTCGCCCGAACTTCTGGTTGATCATTCCGCCGAGCAGCGGCTTGGTCATGTTGAACATAGAGTCGAGATCGGTGCGCAGCACCTTGTCCCAATCTTCCTTCGTCATCTTCGCAAAGCTCGAATCGCGGGTGATACCTGCGTTATTCACGAGAACGTCCACCGTGCCAAAATCCGCGAGCACCCGCTCGGCGCAGCGCGCGCACGAGTCGAAGCTGGACACGTCGGCCTCGTAGGCTACGAAGTGACGGCCCGCCTCTCGTTCACGCGTAAGCCAGGTGGCGACGTGGTCGTTTCGTTCCGAATGCGACATAGCGACGACCATGCCTGCATCCTCAAGACGCCGGCTGATGGCGGCACCCAGCCCGCCCATGCCGCCAGTAACAAAAGCAACACGCTTAGCCGGCATGATGTTTCCCTCGTTGTGGTGCCATGGTCAACCTCCTGACTTGATGAAGCGCCGGGCGCGGATTCGGCGACAAACTGTAGCGAACGCGTGCGCGGCAACGCTGGTTCCAATGTAGGCGCGGTCGCCGGCAGCCGGTTGATATGCATCAATCACGACGCCGCTCGCACCGGATCTGAACCCCGCTGCAGGCGCGACGCCGCTAACCCGCGGGAAAGGAGCTGGCGATAGGCGGGAACAAATGGAGCAATCGGCGTAAACTGACTGTTCCGCCTTATGCAGCACATCACCTACGGTTCGGTGACGTTCGCCATTCGCCGCGTTTATCGGAGGGAGGACCAGTGATTCTCGACCGGAACAGTGGAAAGTTCGGCTTCAATGCGGCCAATGATTCGGACGTACCGGTCGAGGACCGCTATCAGTTGTTGATCGACGCCGTCCAGGACTATGCGATTTTCATGCTCGACGACGCAGGGCACGTGGCGAGCTGGAATAGCGGCGCACAAAAGATCAAAGGCTACACACCCGAAGAGATAATCGGACGGCACTTCTCGATCTTCTATACCCCCGAAGACGTTGCCGCCGGCAAACCGGGACGTGAACTCGCGCTCGCTACCGCCCAGGGCCGTGCTGAAGACCGCGGGTGGCGGGTGCGCCGCGACGGCTCCCGATTCTGGGCGGACGTCACAATCACGGCCGTATACGATTCTTCTGGCGCGCTGGTCGGTTTCGCGAAAATCACACGCGACATGAGCGAACTAGCGCCTCGCGGAACTGGAGCACGCAAACGAGCTTTCCACGCAAATGCAGGCTGCCCGCGAGGACGAGCAAAGGCGCATTGCGCGTGAACTGCATGACGACCTCGGCCAGCAGCTTACCGCGCTCAAAATGGGCGTCGCCGCGCTGGAGCAACAGATAATGCCCGGCGCAGTTCAAACGGTGCCCGGTGCAACGAATGCACTGCAACGGCAGATCGACAACATGTTGGCCTCGCTCAGACGTATCGCCGCCAATCTCCGCCCACCGATGCTCGATGACCTCGGCCTTGGCGCCGCCCTCGAATGGCTGGCCGACGATTTCGCCCAGCGCTTTCATGTGAAAGTCACGCTGCGCCTCGCCGTCGACGATTCGGCCATGACGCCGTTTGCGTCGGCCACGATCTATCGCATCGTGCAGGAATCACTAACCAACGTGGCGCGACATGCGCAGGCAAGCGAAGTGACCATCGACATGTCGAACGACGTTCATGGCTGGAGTCTAAACATCGAGGACAATGGCCGCGGAGCCCTCGTGGAAGAAGCTTCCGCACGCGGCTCCCTTGGTCTGCTGGGGATGCGTGAGCGTGTGCGTCAACTGGGTGGCACGCTCACGATCGACAGCGCGCCTGGCACGGGCTTCAGGATCGCCGCGCGCATACCGCTCAGTGCGATTCGGTTGGCTGCGACCCCGCCCGATTGACTGACGCTGTGCAAGTTCACGTCAAGGTCATGACGAAGCGCCGATGAACGCGCGAAAGCCTGTTTCGACCGCGCGAATCTGTTCAGCGCAGGTTTTATACAGCATGCCCGGTGCGCCGTCCGCGCGATACATGCCGCGGCACATGCCTCTGATCTGAATGGTCGAGGTGCCCTTGCCGCCGGTCGTTCGGGTTGCCCATACATAGACGGCGCCGAACGTATGCGGCTCGGCCGTTTCGATCTTCGAGTCATCGGAGCGGCGGACCGGCGTCGCAGAGTGTTGCGTCACATATATTTCGGTGCGTCGCCACAAGCGTTCACAGTCGGCCTGGGTCGGGCAATCGACGCGCGCCGACTCGCGCGCGTTTCCAAGCGCGATTTCGGTGTCGCGGTATGCCGCAGTGAACCCTTGCGTACTGCAGCCCACCAACATGATGATCAGCAGCCCTGTAACCGGCACCCATACATTATTCATATCTACCCCCCGTCATCGGTCTCCGGTACGACGTACCGCGCAAACCACTCGCTCGCCCTAAAAGTATGGCGAGGACGCCCCTGCGGATTTGACCTGGATCATCGTCTGTCGTCGGCGTGCCGTACCCGCGAGCCGGAAGATTCCCTGACATCCGTTACGCGCACCGTTGTAGGGAACCGCTGACACCAGCGCATGAAAACTGACTGCGGTGTCAGCGAGATCTGATTTATCTGGCCCGTCCCATCGCCTTTACTGAACTCACCACAACAGCAATCTTCACCAGGAGACCACCATGTCAAACACCGCCCCGCATGCCGGCAACACGCCGACCGACAACCCGTTGCAAGACGCCGCAGACAGCGGCGAGGACATCGGCCGGATTCTCACGCTTGCCCGCAACGCCGGCATGCTCGTCACGCTCGACGGTCAGATTGGCCGACAGAAATATCAAAGCGTTGCCGGCTCGTTGCAGGCGTTTCGACGTTTTGCGCAAGCACTGAGCGATACATGCGCGGGAGCGCCGGTGGGCTGAATACGATTGTTGGCTACGCGCGGCTATCGCTCGACTGCGAGGTATGAAAAATGAAACTGACCTTTCTCGGTGCGGCAGAAACCGTCACTGGTTCCAGGTACCTGCTGGAAGGCGCGGGGCTGCGGATCCTGATTGACTGCGGTCTGTTTCAAGGCACTAAAAATCTGCGCCTGCGCAACTGGAACCCGTTGCCTGTCGACATCGGCACTCTCGACGCGGTGATCCTCACCCATGCTCATCTGGATCACTGCGGCTACCTGCCGGTACTGACTCGCATGGGCTATCGCGGACCCGTCTACTGCACTCGCGGCACTCGCGATCTTTGCGAGATCATGTTGCGCGACAGCGCACGACTGCAGGAAGAAGAAGCTGCCTACGTGAACCGGCACGGTCGGTCGAAACATCGTCCCGCGCTGCCCCTTTACACCGTTGAAGACGCCGAACATGCGCTCGAACTGCTCGAACCGCGTGACTTCGACGTCCCGAAACGACTGAATGAGCACGCATGCTTCCGGTTGTTGCCCGCTGGCCACATCCTCGGCGCGGCCAGCGTCGTGCTCTGCGTCGAGGGCAAGGTCATTGCTTTTTCGGGCGACATCGGCCGGCCGGACGACCCGATCATGCGCGCGCCCATGCCGCTTGCGCACGCGGACTATCTGGTGGTCGAGTCAACCTACGGCGACCGGCTTCACGAGAAGACCGATCCTGCCGCCGAGCTTGCGGAAGTCTTTACGAGCACGTTCCGGCGCGGCGGCATTGTCGTGATTCCCTGTTTCGCAGTTGGACGGGCGCAATCGATTCTTCACTACATTGCGCAACTGAAAGCGGCCGGCAGGATGGCAAACGTGCCGGTGTTTCTCGATAGCCCCATGGCGACGAGCGTCACGCAGCTTTACGGGCGTCACGTGGGCGAACACCGCGTGAGCTCGACCGAGGCTCACGCAATAAGCCACGCTGCGCAGATGGTGCGAACCGTCGACGAATCAAAGGCGATTCTGGGGCGGCATGGCCCGATGGTAGTCATTGCGGGCAGCGGTATGGCGACTGGTGGACGGGTGGTACATCACCTGAAGGCGTTCGCTCCCGATTACCGCAACACGATTGCGCTGGTCGGCTATCAGGCGGCCGGCACGCGCGGCGCGACGCTCGCTGCCGGCGCGCATGAGATAAAGATTCACGGCGAGTATGTGCGGGTACGCGCATCGGTGGCGAACCTCTCGTCGTTATCGGCCCACGCCGATTATGCCGAGTTGCTTTCCTGGCTGCGTTCGATACCCGAGCCGCCGCAGCGCACCTTCGTCACCCACGGCGAGCCGGCGGCCGCCGACGCGATGCGACGTCACATCGAAGAGACTTATCACTGGCGCTGCGAAGTGCCGATCTACCTCGAAACGGTCGAATTGCCGGGAACCGCCGACGAGCTGGCCGTAAACTCGCGCGCCGGCGTCGGCCACTGCATGCCGGCTGATCCAGATCAACCCGCCTACAGCGTCCCCTGACACAGTGAGGACATGAGTTCGTAAAGGAGACCACGACATGAGCGCATTGCCGCAGACGGCCACCTGGTCGGTCGACAAACGTGAACTGGACAGCACCGCGGGCACCCACGAAAAGCTGCGATTCGCGCTACGCTACGCAGTGCTGGCGCCGTCCAGTCACAACACGCAGCCGTGGCATTTCATCGTCGATGGCGACAGCGTGACGCTCTGCGCCGACCGGTTACGGGCGTTGCCGGTGGTCGATCCGTTCGATCGGGAGTTGATCATCAGTTGCGGCGCAGCGCTCTTCAACCTGCGCGTCGCGCTCAGTCACTTCGGGCTCGCATACGCCATCACGCTGTTTCCTTCGCGCCTCGATCCGGACGTGCTGGCACACGTGCAGGTCGTCCGCGAAGGTCATTGCGACGCGGCGCTCACCTCGCTATTCCCGGCGATCCGTCAGCGCGTGACCACTCGTGAACTCTTCAGGGATGAGCCGCTTCCCTCGGGCGTCCTTCAAGAAGTCGTCGACGCCGCGGACGCCGAGGGTGCGGATGCCGTCTGCATCTCGAGCGCGCCGGTGCGGGAGAAAGTTGCCGAACTCGTCGCCGCGGCCGACCGCATCCAGTTCGACGACCCGCGTTTCCGTCGCGAGCTGGCCACCTGGATTCACCCGCGACGCCGGGAAGACGGCATGCCCGCGCTGTCGGCAGGCATGACCGCGCTGCTCGATCTCGCCGCGCCGCTCCTTGCCTCGGTCGTCCGCACGTTCGATCTGGGTGGCGGGCTTGCCGCCGCGCACCATGCACTCGCTGAAGGGTCGCCGCTTCTCGTCTGCCTCGCGACGTCGACGGACGACATGCCAGCGTGGCTCGCAGCCGGCCAGGCGCTTGAGCGGCTGTTGCTGGTCGCGGCCAATGCTGGCGTCACGGCGTCTTATCTGAATCAGCCCATCGAAGTGAGCGCCCTGCGCGAGCAGTTGCGCGCCCTGCTGGGAATGGACGCTGTACCGCAGCTCGTGTTGCGCGTCGGCCGCGCTAAACGCCCTGCGGTCCATTCACCGCGACGGCCGCTCGCCGACGTCGTGTCCTGAAGGTTAAACGCCTGTCCGACGAGGCTTGCCATGAAGCACTATTTCAGACTCGGCACCACAACACCCAACGCGACGGAGGCACGCCCCGTGCATGGCGAGGCGGCACCGCGCATCGCGCTGCCACAGCCCGCGCTGAGCGGCGGCATGCCCATCATGGACGCCTTCTCGAAACGGCGCACGACGCGACGCTTCGCCGAAACCGGGCTCGACGACGCAACGCTCGGGCAGATGCTGTGGGCCGCCAACGGCGTGAACCGAAAAGATCCTGAAGGAAACGACAGACGCACCGCGCCTTCCGTTCTCGCACTCCACGAAATCCACGTCTATGTGGCGCTCGCGCGCGGCATGTATCGCTACGATCCGCTGCAGCATTGCCTCGACCTCGTGATCGCAGCCGATCTGCGCGCGTTGACCGGCTATCAGGATTTCGTCGGCGAGGCGCCCGTCGAGCTGGTGTATGTCGCCGACCTTGCCCGCATGCAGGACATCGCGCCGTCCCAACGCGAGCCGTTTGCCTATGCAAGCGCAGGCGCCATCGTGCAGAACGTCTATCTGTTTTGTGCCGCTGCTGGATTGGCGGTGGCGGCGAGAAGCTGGCTGAACCGCAGCACCCTCGGTGCCGAAATGCGCCTGTCGCGCGACAGCGTACCCGTCCTTGCGCAAAGCGTCGGCCACTTCGATGCAACCGATTTGCAAAACGCGGGCTAGGCCTCGACGCTGTCCCGCGCGCCAGAAACGTTTCACACAATGCTTGCCCTCGCTCAGGCGGAACGCGCACAGTTTGCACTGCCATCCTGCTGAGCAAGCAGCACCGCCAGCGCGCACGAGGCAATGCGCGCCGATACGCTGTCGGCGCGGCTCGTCAATACGATGGGCACCTTCGCGCCGAGGACGATGCCGGCACTGGCTGCTCCGCTCAGGAATTCCAGTTGTTTGACGAGCATGTTGCCGACCTCGAGATCGGGGACCACCAGAATATCGGCGCGCCCGGCCACGGGCGACGCGATTCCCTTTAACCGTGCCGCCCTGACTGAAATGGCGTTGTCGAAGCCGAGCGGCCCGTCGACGAGCGCGCCGCTCAACTGTCCGCGGTCGGCCATTTTCGACAGGGCTGCCGCATCGAGCGTGGAGCGCATCTGGGGATTAACGGTTTCAACGGCGCCGAGGATCGCGACTCGTGGAAGCGCAAGGCCGAGCGCGTGCGCAAGGTCGATGGCGTTCTGAACGATGCCGCGCTTCTGTTCCAGGTCGGGAGCCACGTTGACCGCAGCGTCCGTGATCATGAACGGATGCTCATACGACGGCAGATGCATCAGGAAACAATGCGATATCCGCTTGTCTGTGCGCAAGCCGGATTCCGGCCGGACGACGGCGGACATCAGCTCGTCGGTATGCAGGCTGCCTTTCATCAGCGCCTGCACGTGGCCACGAGCCGCGAGTTCCACGGCACGCGCCGCGGCCGCATGACTGTGCGGTACATCGTCGATTTCAATGCCGGCGAGATCGATGCGTGCCGCCGTCGCCAACGCCTCGATACGCTCACGCGGCCCCACGATCACCGGCTCTATGAGGCCGGCCCTCCAGGCCGCGCTCAGCGCGGCAAGGCTCGGACTGTCACACGGATGCACCACCGCCATGCGCACAGGAGCGCGCTCGAGCGCTAGCCGCAGCAGCGGCGACGGTTCGCCGTGCAGACCCTGCATGAGCCCGGGAAACGAACCCGCCACCGGAATGGCGGCTGCCGGATATGCGTTCATCCTGGAAATGCCTTTTGCCTGTTGGGCACCCTGCCTCCTTTGCACGACTCCTTAAGCCGTTTCTATGATGACCTTCAATGCATGCGATCGAGCCGCATCGCCGAACGTCTCGTAGGCTTTCAATACATCGTCGAGCTTGAAGCGATGTGTGATCAGGCTCTCGGGGTCGAGCCGGCCGGCGCGCACGGTCTTTAACAGCATCGGCGTGCTGATCGTATCGACGAGACGCGTCGTGATGGAGATGTTGCGATCCCACAGCGATTCCAGATGCAGATCCGCCTTCACGCCATGCACGCCCACGTTGGCGATGACGCCGCCAGGCGCCACCAGCGCCTGGCATAGCTCGAAAGTTTCGGGCACACCCACGGCCTCGATCACGCAATCCGCGCCCGTTCCGGCGGTGAGCTTCATGAGCTTTGCCACCGGATCGTCGACGCCGCTATCGATGCACGCTGTCGCCCCGAAGCGCGACGCCACCTCCAGACGGTAAGGGTCGCGGTCGATCATCACTATCTGCGCAGGCGAATAGAACTGCGCGGTAAGCAGCGACGCGAGCCCGATCGGCCCCGCGCCGACGATCGCCACGGTGCTTCCCGGTTCAACCTTGCCGTTCAGAACACCGCATTCAAAGCCGGTCGGCAGGATGTCGGAAAGCATCACTAGCGCGTCCTCGTGCGCGCCTTGGGGAATGCGGTACAGGCTTGTTTCCGCGTGAGGAATGCGCACATATTCCGCTTGCGTGCCGTCGATCCGGTTGCCAAGAATCCACCCGCCCGTCGCGCAGTGCGAGTACATTCCGCGCCGGCAGTAGTCACACTTCCCACACGACGAAATGCACGAGATAAGCACAGGATCGCCCTCTTTCAGCGTGCTGACGGCAGCGCCAACCTGATAGACGATTCCCACTCCTTCATGGCCGAGAATGCGGCCGGGCTCGCAGGTGGGGACGTCGCCCTTCAGGATATGCAGGTCGGTGCCGCAGATCGTCGTGCGCGTGACCTTGACGATGGCGTCGGTGGGGGACGCGAGTTCCGGCATCGGCCGCTCGTCGAGCGATTTTTGCCCGGCGCCGTGATAAACCAGTGCTTTCACGAGATGACTCCAATAGTCGAGGAGATTAGCGGCCAGATCGCGTCAAAGCGGCGCCTCGGGCTTCGCGTCGGCGGGCTCGCGAACCAGCAGAACGGGGCATGTCGCATAGCGAAGGAAACGCTCCGCAACACTGCCGATCACCATGCGCCGGAATCCGCGCCGTCCGTGCGTGCCCATCACGACAAGGTCCGCGCCGCGCCTCTGTGCGCAGCGCAGCAACGCGCCGGCGATGTCCTCGGCAATGCCCTGGGTCTCCACGATCTCGGTGTCGCCCACGACGTTCAGCTCGCGCATCTGGGCCAGCGCGCCATGCAGCAGCGTGATGCCGACCTGCCGCGCGGCGTCGGTCAGAAGGCTCGGATCGCAGGCTCCTGCGTAGGTGAACGCCGCCGACTGATCCAGCACGTAGACGGCGGTCAGCTTGCCGCGCGAGAGCTTCGCCAGCTGAATCGCTTCGCTGAGCGCGCGCTTCGCTGCATCGCTGCCGTCGAGCGCAACCACAATATTCGCGTACATATCTGCCTCCTGAAAATGCTTGATGATGTTGAAAATGACGTTGCAAATCAGGCGCGCGCGACATGGCGCTCGAGAAACCGCTGCGCCGCGTCGAAGGCTGCCTGCACCGCTTCATCGGGATCGGAGCTTTGCCGGTGTTCGATGGGAACGAGTTCTCCGGTGCGCAGCACGAGGTCGAGGCGCGCGTCGAACAGGCGTTCGTCTCGAAGGTTCTCAGGCATGTCGCCGCGCGCGCCCGCTACGTCGTGCGGGGCACGCTCGCGTATGGCTTCCAGTGCCAGATGGCATCCGGAGATGCATCCGCCGAACCGCTCGAGACGCACCAACTGGGCGGCCGCCTCAGACTCGATTTGCGCGGACCCCGCAAATCCGAGGTAGACGATCTGCATATCGATTCCCATACCGCCTCCGCGCAAACTGCACTTTCCGTCGACCGTTGCGGCAGCAAAAGCCACGTGGGCCAGCAAGTCGATGAGAGGATCATGAGCGCGTATCGCTATCTGACGATTGACCTGCGTCAACGAGTTCGGAAGGCCGAGCCACCGTGCGCCACGTTGACCCAGCGCAACGCGCCTCCGCACTTCGCGGGTATGGTGTATACGTTCACGGCCATTATCTTGCGGGACCATCAAATGAACCAATCCGACCATGCCGATGTGGGTGCGCTGACACATCAGGCTCGCGACGAAGCGACTGGCCGCGGCCATTTCTATCTTGTCGGCGGCGGCATTGCGTCGCTCGCGGCCGCTGCCTTTCTGATCCGCGACGCCGATGTGCCCGGCTGCCACATCACGATTCTGGAAGCCCTCGGCAAGGCCGGCGGCAGTCTCGACGGCGCGGGTACGCCACAGGATGGTTACGTCGTGCGCGGCGGCCGCATGCTGGAAAGCAAGTACCTGTGCACCTATGATCTGTTCGACTCGATTCCTACGCTCGACGGCCGCAGCAGCGTGACGAAGGAAATCTTCGACTGGAACGAGACGCTTCGCACGTCGTCCAAAGCGCGGCTCGTGCGCGACGGCAAACGTGAGGACGCACCTGTGTACGGGCTCGCCGAGACACACCTGCTGACGCTTGGCCGTCTTGCGCTCGAACCGGAAGCACTGCTCGGTGACAGTCGCATCTCGGACCATTTCGAGCGCGATTTCTTCGAGACGAACTTCTGGATCATGTGGTGCACGACGTTCGCCTTTCAGCCCTGGCACAGCGCTGCCGAGTTCCGCCGCTATCTGCTGCGCTTCGCGCATATGACGCCGGGCTTCAACCAGTTGCACGGCATCATGCGCACGGTCTACAACCAGTACGACTCCATGGTGCGGCCGCTGCGCAAATGGCTGGACGAACACGGCGTGGAATTCCGCACCGGCACGCGAGTGCTGGATCTGCGGTGTGACGAAAGTGGCGAACTGAACCGCGTCGCCGGCATCGTCTGTGAACACGGTAACGGCCGCGCGGAAATTCCGGTCGGCGAAAACGACAAGGTCATCGTCACGCTCGGCTCGATGACCGCAGGGTCGAGCCTCGGCGCCACGAATCGCGCTGCGGCGTTCAATCAGCACGACAGCAGCGGCGCTTGGGCGCTCTGGAAAACCATCGCGGCCGGACGCGGCGAGTTCGGTCATCCTTCGGTATTCGCCGATCACGTCGACGAATCGCGGTGGCTTTCGTTTACCGCGACACTGCACGATCCTGCGTTATTCCGCCTGATCCGCGATCTGACCGGCAATGTGCCGGGCGAAGGCGGCCTGATTACGTTCCCGCAATCGGGCTGGCTCATGTCGATCGTGCTGCCGCATCAGCCGCATTTCATGGGTCAGCCGAAGGACGTGCAAGTGTTCTGGGGTTATGGGCTTTTCGTCGACCGGCCGGGCAATTTCGTCGCCAAACCGATGGCCGAATGCACGGGCCGCGAGATCGTGACAGAGCTTCTCGGCCATTTGCACATCGAGGCGCAGGCTCGGCGCATCGTCGACGACGCGATCTGCATTCCGTGCCTGATGCCGTTCATCACGAGCCAGTTCCTGCCCCGCAAGCACGGCGACCGGCCGCAGGTCGTGCCCGAGGGCTGGGCGAATCTTGCATTCGTCGGACAGTTTTGCGAGTTGCCGAACGACGTCGTGTTCACCGTCGAATATTCGGTTCGCTCCGCTCAGACCGCTGTCTACACACTGCTTGGTCTGGATCGGACCGCTCCGGCTGTGTATAAAGGTCAGCACGATCCGCGCGTGGTGTACGGCGCGGCTTCCGCTTTACGCAGCCACTAACGGACCGATGTTTGTACAGCGCGTGGCTCCGACATGACGCGCAACGAAGCAAACGCCTGCTCGAGGGGAACGCCGTGGAGCTCGACGCAACACCGCTGAAACGTCAGCGCACGGTATTGGCGCGGCTCAAGGAGCATCCGCTCGCGCGCGTCGGGCCCGGCCTCATCACCGGTGTCGCCGACGACGACCCCAGCGGCATCGCCACCTATTCGCAGGCCGGCGCGCAATTCGGGCTGAACATGCTATGGACCATGCCGCTTGCGTTTCCGCTGATGGCGGCCGTCCAGTCGATGTGCGCGAACCTGGGCCGAGTGACCGGCAAGGGCCTCGCCGCCAACATCAAGGAGGCTTTTCCGCCCGTCGTGCTTTATGGCGTGGTGCTGCTATTGCTCGTGGCCAACACACTCAACATCGCCGCCGATGTCGCCGCGATGGGCGAAGTCGCGCAACTCGTCAGTGGCATCGACCGTCACGTGATGACCGTGTGCTTTGCATTGGCGACACTGCTGTTGCAGATCTTCGTGCCCTATCATCGCTACGTGATTTTCTTGAAATGGCTGACGGTTTCGCTGCTTGCCTACGCAGCGGTGCTGTTCGTCGTTCAGGTGCCGTGGCGCGAGGTGGGGCTGCGCACCCTCTGGCCGCGCTTCGATGTGAATGCGGATGCCGCGGCGATGGTGGTCGCCGTCTTCGGTACGACGATCAGCCCGTACCTGTTCTTCTGGCAGGCGTCGGAAGAAGTCGAGGACATGCGCGCCCATCCGAACGGCGCGCCGCTCGTGGACGACGCGCGCGAGGCGCGTGCGGAACTGCGGCGTATCAGTTGGGACACCTGGAGCGGCATGCTCTATTCGAACGTCACGGCCTGGTTCATCATGCTCGCCACCGCTGTCACGCTGCATGCCGCTGGCGTCACAGACATCGCCACGGCCGCCCAGGCCGCGAGCGCATTGCGGCCGCTTGCGGGCGACTTCGCCTATCTGCTCTTCTCGCTCGGCATACTCGGCGTGGGATTTATCGGCGTGCCAGTGCTTGCCGGTTCGGGCGCCTATGCGTTGACTGAGGCGCTCGGGTGGCCAGAGGGGCTCGAGCGCAAGCTGCGCGACGCGCGAGGCTTTTACGGCATCATCGCCGTGAGCGTGCTGGTCTCGCTCGCAATCGAGTTTTCATCGATCAGTCCGATGAAAGCGCTGCTCGTTAGTGCTGTGATCAACGGCGTAGTGGCCGTACCGCTGATGGTTGTGATTCTGCTGCTGGTCACGAGACGTGCGGTGATGGGCGATTTCATCGCGAGCCGGCCGCTTATCGCGCTGGGCTGGGTCGCGGCAGCGGTGATGGGCGCGGCGGCGCTGATGATGTTGCTGCCGCGCTAGACAAGCCGGCGCGGCGCAAACCAATCAGCAACTCCATTCCAGCGCCACGTAGTGCGCGAGGTGACGTTCCAGTACGCCCGCGAATGATTCGAGCGCTGTGGTCCCCACGCCCCGCGGCACCTGCGCAGCGCGCACCTTGCATTGCGCGACGGGCGCCTTGCCTGCGAGCGCGCGCATTTCGTCGAAAGCCGTGCCTGCGCCAAGGCCCCCGAAGGTGCAAAAGAATCCGACATGGCGGAACCTCGAGCGGTTTTGCAGCAGGTACGCGCGCACCGGTGCCGACACCGCGCCCGCCCAGACTGGCGTACCCACGAGCACAAGGTCGTACTGTGACGGATCGAGCCCCGCCGGGACGATTTCGGCCGGCCGCTTCCGCCATGAGTCGATAACACAGCGCAGATACCCCAACGCTCCGCGACGCTCGCTGAAGTCGCAGATTTCCTCGATGTCAGCGGACAACATGCCTGCGAGCGCGCCAGCAAGCCTGCGGGTGGTACCGGTACGCGAGAAAAAAACGACGAGAACGCGTGGCTCGGACATGACTCGCTCCTTTGATGGAAAGCGCAATGGCGCGCACTCGTGCGCCATGCATGTCCCGAGGATAGAGGCCGGCGCAGACCTGCTCATGACCTAAGTCAACCCACGCGCGACGCACGGCACCTGTGGCGCCGTTGATCTGCATCAACGAGGCGCGCGCGATCATTCCTAGACTCAAGCTCACCTGTCCCAGCGTCGTTACTCATTCTCCCGGAGCGCCCGCCATGAGCTACAAGACTATCGTTGTACATCTCGACACGAGCCCAACCGCCCATCCGCGGCTAGAAACCGCACTGTCTCTCGCTAAACGGTTCGGCGCGCATCTGACCGGTGTATTCGCGGTCTTCTCGCCCGACCCGCGGTCGTTGTACGTGATGGCCGGTACGGCCGAGTACTACCGCGAGCATGAAGAGCGACGCGCGGAACGGAGCGCGGCGCTCCAGCGGCTATTCCATGCGGAACTGCGGCGTGCGGAAGTCGAAGGCGAATGGATCGCCGTCGACGAGTCCGCGAGCTTTGCCGTGCCGCGACTTGGCCGCTGCGCGGATCTCATCGTCGCCGGTCAGGATAATCCAGGCGACGCCGAATCCTATGTCGGCGACCTGTTCCCCGAGAACCTGATTCTGTCGAGCGGTCGTCCGGTGCTGCTCGTGCCATATGCCCGCAATAAGCCGACGACGGGCAGCCGAGTTCTGGTGGCGTGGGACGGCAGCCGCGAAGCCACGCGCGCCGTGCATGACGCGTTGCCGTTCATGCGCGCGGCAAAAAGCACCACGATACTCACCGTCAACGGCATGCGAGACGGCGGAAGCCTTCGCATTCCCGGCGCGGACATCGCCACCGTGATCGCGCGCCATGGTGTGCATGTCGATGTGGTCGACATCGAAACAGGAGCCGATGGCTCGGTCGGCGAGGTGCTGCTCTCGCAGGTAGCCGACGCAGGAGCCGACCTGCTGGTAATGGGCGGATACGGTCATGCGCGCTGGCGCGAACTGGTGATGGGCGGCGCGACGCGCACGATTCTCAGGTCGATGACCGTGCCGGTGCTGATGTCGCATTGAGCGCCGGCTTCTTGTCTTTTCAGGAGTGTCGCCATGTATAAAAAAATCCTCGTTGCCGTCGACGGCAGCGAAACTTCGGCGCGGGCGCTCGCCGCTGCCCTTAATCTGGCGCGCGAGTCCGACGCGAGACTGCAGCCGCTTTTCGTCGTGGACGTGCCGCTGCTGATCTACGACGTGCCCGGCTACGATCCCTCGTATGTGCGCAACGCGCTCGTCGAGGAGGGCAAGCGCGTGCTCGCCGACGCGACTGCGCTGATGGCCGCATCCGGCGTCAAGGGACCAGCACGCCTTGTCGAAACCGAACTGGCCGGTGACGATATTGCGCATCGCATCCTGGCCGCCGCACAGGAGTTCGGCGCGGACGTCGTCGTGATGGGCACGCATGGCCGGCACGGGGTACAGCGGCTGATGCTCGGTAGCGTCGCCGAGCGCTTTTTGCGCATTGCCACCTGCCCCGTACTGCTGATTTCCTCTCAGTGTGCATCCTCCTCCACTAGCGTCGTCCAAGGCCCGGGCGAACCGATCAAGGAGCCGTCATGAACTGCAAAACCCTGCTCGTGCACCTGGACGACAGCGCGCGCAGCGCGGCAAGACTGGACTATGCGCTGGAAACCGCCGCACGCCACGACGCCCACCTCATCTGCGTATACGCGGTTTGCGAGGCGCCGGCGGACCCTCTGTTGATGGACGGCGAGGACATCTGGTCGAGCAGCCGCGAGGCGCAACGTAGTGCCAACAAGACAAACGCACATGCGCGCTTCGTTGCGGCCGCCGCTCGCGCCGGGGTCAGCGCCGAGTGGCGCGCGCCGGACGGCGCCCCGACGCCCACGGCCATCATGCACGCGCGTCATGCCGACCTGCTGATCCTCGGCCAGGACGATCCCGACGATCGCAATGCGTTCGTCGCGCGCCATTTTCTGGACGATGTGATCATCGGCTCCGGACGGCCTGCAATCGTCCTGCCGTATGCGGGCGCCGTGCACTCCCGTATGGACAGCGTGATGATCGCGTGGGACGGCGGCCGCGAAAGCGCGCGCGCCGCGATGGATGCCTTGCCGCTGATCCGTCGCGCCAGCTTCGTGACGGTCGTGACGATGGAGCGAGATGCGCACCATCGTGAGCCGGCCGGCATCGACGTAGCCGCCTGGCTCCAGCGGCACGGCATCGAGGCCGGCTTCGCCGCCATACCCGGCATATCCAACGCCCACACCGGCACGACGCTGCTCAACACACTGGCCGACCGCCACATCGACCTTCTGGTGATGGGCGCCTATGGTCACGCGCGCGCGCAGGAACGCATCCTCGGCGGCGTCACGCGCACCCTGCTTCAGTCGATGACCACGCCGGTACTCATGTCACATTGAGCTGCAGGCATCCGCGAGCGCGGGTTCCAGCGACGCTGGCCCGGGCATGAATCCGGCGTTTCGCGGACAATGAGCGCAACTATCAGGGCTTGCGCGCGGGGGCCCAGCGTTCACTGGAGGGTGGGCCAGACCCCCAAAGCAAAGCAGCTGCCTGCGGCGGGGCCACGGCGGTGGCGTCTTGCAGCGCAACCAATTCTTGTCTGCAATCATTCGACGAGGCGCAAATGTCCGTCAGCGGTCAGGCGCCCACGTCGCGCACGGCGGTATCGCACGAGCGGTTGAGCTGGTTCGATCCCGTGCAGTTCATCTGTATCGCCGCCGCGTTGCTTGTCGCGAGGCGAGCGCATTCATACTTGCGCGCGCGTCGGGAACCCTGTTCCGCCTACAGTGAAGCCAATGCCGCGCTCGCGCAGTCCGGTCTGAACGAAGCGCACATGATGGCGATCATCCGTTCGTCGATGGAAGCGATCATTGCCATTGACGAGCATCAGCACCTCGACTCCGCCCCTAAGCATTTGCTCGATGGTAAGTGGGAAGCGGATTTCAGTTTGCCTGGAGGCCGCTCAACACGTCGGCAAACCCGCCGGTCTTCGCGCCAAGGCGTCGAATCGCGAGAGCGACGTCCGTCGAGAGCAACGCCTTCAATTCATCCGCATGACGATACGCGCGCATACCGCGAGTCAATGCGCTCTCCCCTGCAACCGCAGGATGGCAATAGATCTCGCCCACGCCGTCCGGTAAAGCAGCAAGCGCCGCGAGCCACGCACGCTCATCCATTTGCCCGCTGTCGGCCACGCCGACAACATAATCGTTATGGAGAATTCCGGCGGCGTCGAGTCGCGCCCTCACCCTCGCGATCCAGGGGCGCAACCACAATGGCGCATTGACTTCGAACGGCAGGCGCATCGCCTTCATGCCGAACTCGCGCCCAATTTCGAGGATCAAATCGAGCACCGTCGGATGCAGATGAAAGTGCTTGTGCGTGTTGACATGATCGAGCGTGAGCCCGCTGTCGGCGAACGCCTCGAACTGCGCGCGAATTTCTCGGGCAAGCTGTTTGCGCACGTGCGGCAGGAAGAAAAAGCGTATCCCGTCGCGCACCATGTTGCTGCCGAAGCGCCCATGTTCGTCGAGCAATGAAGCGATGCCGGCGCGCGGCATGACGGGGTCGCCGTCGGCGAGTACGAGATGCAGGCCCACGCGCAAATTCGGCATCGCGCGGGCGCGCGCGATTGCGTCGCTCGAGGCGGGTGCACCGACCATCAGGCTCGCGGCCGTCAGCACACCGCTGACATGAGCCTGCTCGACGGCTGCGTTCACTCGCGGATGCAGGCCGAAGTCGTCGGCAGTCACGATAAGTGCGCGCGGCTTAGCGGCCATCGGACGCCTCGATGGTATCCATCAACGGCAACTGCCCGCCGCGCGACGCGGAACGCGAAGTTCCAACCGGCACTCTGACGCCTCGCCACATGACATGTGAGCCGAAGGCGCTGGCGATCCACTGCACGAGCAGCAAGCTATCGCGCAATGGTACGAGCGGCAGATCGCGCCAGAAAGCCAGGCCGAATGCGTCCGACAATGTGTCCGATAAAGCGGCCGACAACGCGTCCCCTGCCCCGTCCCTCAACCCGCGATGCAATGCCTGTTGCTGGCGCACTGCACGCGCGTGCAGCACGACGCGCGCGGCCAGGCCCGCGGCCATATTGACCGCGGTCAAATACGCCGGCCAGCCATGCAGGGCACCTTGCTGACTTGCAACAAGGCAAGCCGTGAGCCCGACGCCGAGAACGAGCCACGGCGTAGCAAACGTCATGAAGAGGAAGGCAAAGCCGAGCGGATTCACCGAACGTATTGTGCGCAACCAGCGCGTCTCGCGTTGCCAGAGCGCGGTGAACGTTGTTTCGGTGACGTCGGTGGCGACCATCATTCGCGACAGCACGGTTCGCAAACCGAGGGCGCGCACGTGTTCGGCGAGCCAGTAATCGTCCGCGAGACAGTTCTTCAGGCGCCCGAAGCCACCGATGCGGTCGAGTGTCTCGCGCCGCAAAGCAAGCGTGGCGCCGAAACCGAAGCGGCGCGATCGGACCATATGCGCGACGCGCACCGACGGGCCGAACCATTCGTTGACGAAGAGCGCGCCTACCCGCGACCAGAAACCGCTCACGCCGTGCGCGACATACAGACAGGTGACGACACCGACAGATGGATCGGCCAGCGGCGTGGCGACGGCGCAGAGGTAATCGGCTTCGACGGCAATATCGCTATCGGCAATCACGATCACGTCATGCCGCGCGCGCTCGGCCATATTGATCAGATTACTCACTTTCAGATTGCTGCCATGCACGCGCGCGTCGATCACGAGTTCGATGTCGAGCATCGGATACGCGGCTTGCAAACGGCGCACCACGCCAATCGCGGCATCGTCGGCAGAACCCACGCCGAACACCAGCTGGAAATGCGCGAGGCGCTGCTCGCAGAAGCTTCGCAGGTTTTCATACAGGCGCGGCTCGGCACCGCACAAGGGCTTGAGCACGCTCACGCCGACCGGCGCGAACGGATGGATCGAACGCGAGCCGAGCGCATCAAGCGTTGCACCGTGCACGAGGCTCGCCGGGTCGATAGCACGAGCGGCGTGATCGAGAAAGCCAAAGCGATAGGCGGTACTGCCGCGCAGCGCAAAGAACGGCAGCGCGAGCGCAGCCACCACAGCATACAGCGACGCGCCGACGCAGCCGGCAAGCAGAAGCCATTCGGATACCGGTAATGCATGGGATGCCATTGCCGCGCTCCGTCAACGTTCGCTCAGGACAAATGGCTTCCCCGTGAGACGCAGATGCAGCACGACAAGCCACAGCCGCGGGCAGTCCGATGCGAGATCGACCGGCCTCGTGCAGGCAGATGCAACGCTCGCATGGTGGTCTGCGACGGCGGCCCGGAACGCGGCTTGCCCGAACTGGCGCGCGACCATGACGCCGCCGGCCATCACCGCGATAGAAGAAAGCCGGAAAGCCGCTGAGACAAACAGATGCTCGGCGCCGGGATCCACAAAGACCGTCACGCACGCGAGCAGGTCGGCGGCGACAGCCGTGAGCGAAGCGACCATTAGGTGCGCGCGCAACATATCGGCAGTGACTGGCTTCATGGCTTTGTCTCGTAGCGCGATGAAAAAGCATGCACGGCTTCTTGTGGCGAACCGGCGCCTGCATCCGGAGCCGCTCATCGCAGCCGATAAAACCGCCACCGCGGTCGCCATGCCTTCCATCGATGTACTGGAACCGCGTCGAGCCAAACTCGCAACTCGACGCGACGCCGCACGCTCCTGTCACTCACAAGACAGTAAGCTGTTGATGGGCGATAGTAGCGATTCAAGCTGAAGGAAACCTTAAGCAGACCGCAGTAGAACCCGCCATGAACAGCGCGGTTAAACTGCGGGCTTCATCGCCGCTTTCCGCGGTGCATTGCAATCACGATCACAACACTCAACGGAATTTCAGTCCCATGCGTGTACTACTGGTTGAAGACGACGATCTGATCGGCTGCGGGGTCGAAGCGGGTCTGCGTCAGGCGGGTTTCACGGTCGACTGGGCGCGCGACGGCCATAAAGCAGGCCTCGCGCTG